>NZ_JBIVGA010000005.1:0-397417 GCF_044748405.1 Pseudomonas sp. NPDC089996
GTCCAGTGCTCGACTACGCGCGGCTGGCCGCCAAGGGTTTCCCAGCGGTAGTGGCAGCCCAGGCCCAGGGCGTTGCTGTGGGTCACCATCAGGCCGTCGGCGTAGCTGAAGCTGCGCACGGTGTCGCCGTTGCGGTTGATCACCGCACTGAGCTGGCCGTGTTCGTCGTAGCGGTACTGGGTCAGTGTTTCGACGGCCTGGTTGTCGACCACGCGCTTGATGTCGGTCAGGCGGCCCAGCGGGTGATCGTAGTGCAGGTGTACGCGGGTGCCACCGGTGGCGCTGATGTCGGTCAGGGTGCCGTCGGGGGTGCGGGTGAAGTGCAGGAAGTGACCGAGGGCGTTTTCGATGCGTTGCAGCGGGATTTCAGCGCTGTTGTCGGGCACTTCGCCGAAGTAGAAGAACAGGTTGTCGAGCGTCTGCAGCAGGTAATGACCGCCTTCGGTGCAGACCAAGTACACCTGCTCGTGCGGGTTGTAGATGCGCTCACCGGGTTGCAAGGTCACGAACGGGACTTCGCGCCCCTGGTTGTCGGTGAGGTAGATGAACGAACCCTGTCGACGCAGGCTCTGCTCCCAAGGCAGCAACCAGCCGCGGCCGAGCACGCTGTCGACGGTGAGGTCGCTGGCGTAGAAGCGCGACCATTCGATCGGCATCAGCCCGGGCAGGCTGAAGTCGATTTCATCGGGGATCAGTTTGCGGCCGGTGGTGAGGTCGACCGGGTTGCCGACCAGGCCACCAATAGCCCTGCGCGCCACCGGTTCGACTACGTAGCGGCTGGCGACCTCACCGGCAACGAAGCCCGCGGTGAACTTCAGGGCGCACGGCATGACGGCTTTCATGCCGGCCTGGGTGCCAGCCTTGATCAGTTGCGCGATACCGCCGGCGGCACCGGCAATGGCCATCAGCACGTCCACGGTGGTGCGCAGCCATTGCGGGATTTCGTCGTCCACCGGCAAGTAGCGATAGGTACCGCCACCCACGATGACGTTATCCGAGCCACCGGAAATGGTCGCGCCGCAGGTCAGCTTATCGCCTTTGCGCGCAGCGGCGACGCTGTTGATGAAGACGTTGGTCGAGCCTTCGGCGATCTGCACCGGCCCCGGGTGCTTGTCGCAGGCGCCGATGCTTTTCTCGACGCGGGCGGCCTTGCGGCTGTTGATGAAGACGTTGGGTGAGGCAGTGATTATCGTCCCTGAGGGGGACGAGAACATACTGCCTATCGCCTCTCCGGCGGCGGTCAGCAAGCTGCCTCCGATACCGGCTGCAAGGCCGGCCAACAAGGCCACACCGAACCCGCAAGTGAAGGTGGCGATGGCCACCGTGGCCACCAGCGCAATACCCAGGGCGGCTCCGATCAGGAAGCCCCCCAGCGCACTGGTGTGCGATATTTCGTCGCCGAACCTGGCCGCTTCGAACATGAGGTTTACTCCCGCTCGCCGGACTCGGCGCTTGTATCGACCGGGTTGCGCGGGGTGAAGCTGGCCAGCAGGTTGTCCCAGTCCTGGTTCTGCTGGGCACTGAAGTCAGCTTGTGCGGTGGTGGAGAAGATCAGGGCACGTCCGGGGCTGATGATGAAGGCGGCCTGGCGCTGGTAAAGCGGGCGGCCCTGGTTCATGTAATAGGCGTCGATCTGGATGCCGGCGACAGGCGCGGTCGCCGAGAGCGAGACGGCCTTGCTGCCCATGCGGGTGTAGCCGCGCAGTTTGGAGGTGAGCATCTTGATCTGGCGGTCGACATAGGCCTGCAATACCTCACCGGGCAGCAAGGTGTCACGCGAGATGGTGATGCTCAGCGGTGCCGGGACACTCGCGCCGAGGACGAACATATTGACCGTGCGGTCCTCGAAACCTGCTGGCAGTGCGATGCCGCCTTCCTGCAACTCGTAGTCCATGCGATGAAAATTCCTGGTAGCAAATAGAGAGGGTGTCAGCGCAGCGCGAGGCCATCGAGCATGCGGTCAAATTCGGCCAGCCACTGGCTCAGGCCCGGCTTGCTCGGGTCGATCGCGCAGGAGATATCCAGCCACTGTGCCGTGTCGCGGCCTTCGGCGGGGACAAGCGCCCCAACCAGTCGGCCGTGACGGGGTTCATGGCCGGCATTGAAGTGAAAATCCAGCGCCTTGGCCGGGTTACCCGCCACAAGGCCGTCACGCTGACGGATCAGCCGCAGCTGCGGGTTCAGCTCACGCAGGGCCTGAATCGCCTCATCGAACAGTTGCTCCAGGGTCTGCCTCGCGCCGACGTCGCGACGGCGGATATTCAGAGTGATCGGCATACCCTCATGCTCAAGGGTCGTCTGAATGTCTCGAAAGCGAAAACCGGCCGGAAACTGCAGGTTGAACCCACCAAAGGTAAAACCGCTGGCCACGTCCTGCAGCGCCACCGGTATCGGTTCGGGTTCTGGCACAGGTTCGAGCGCCTTGGCGGCCTCCGCCAGCTTGGCCAGGCGTGCCTCCTCCTCGAGCGCTTCGCGCCGGGCGGAGATTCGGTCATAGATCGAGGGTTTGTACATGGGCCTGGCCTCAGTCGTTGATGCGCACCGGGGCACCCGTGATCTTGGTGATGTCGGTACTGGTGCTGGTGATGACCTTGCCCTTGATCTCGATGCCTTCCGGGGTCAGGGTGATACTGCTGTCGCCGACCTGCAGGATGATGTGCTGCTTGGCTGCCACCTGGATGAACTGGTTGTCGACCTTGAGCGTGTAGGAGCCTTCGGTCACTTGCACCACGGTGTCTTTCTTCACCGTTTCGGTGTGCGTGCCACCCACAGTGATCGCGCGGTTGTTTCCCACATCATGGGTCTCATCCAGCTCGATCTCGGTATCCATGTTGCGCTCGGCATGCATGATGATCTGCTCGGCGCCGGCCTTGTCCTCGAAGCGGAAGAAGTTGGCGGTACCGCCGTCGCCCTTCATCGACCGGGTGAGGAAGCCGCTCTGGGTCTTGTTCGCCGGCAGCGACCATGGCGGGGTGTTGGTGCTGTTGTACAGGCTGCCCATGATCAGCGGCCGGTCGGGGTTGCCGTCGAGGAACACCACCACCACTTCGTCACCCACGCGTGGGATCTGGATACTGCCGAAGCCGCCACTGGCACCGGATTGGGCGACGCGTACCCAGCAGGAGCTCTGGTCGTTGAACTGGCCAAGCCTGTCCCAGTGAAACTGGAGCTTCACCCGCCCCAGTTCGTCGGTGAAAATTTCTTCGCCGGGCGGCCCTACGACGATGGCTGTCTGAGGGCCGTTGATTATGGGCTTGCGGGTGCTTAGCTGGGGGCGGAATGCAATTTTCCTACGCACGCAGACAAATTTATTGTCGTAGCCAGCCTGATCACCCGTCATGTAGTTGTTACTGCCGCGATGCTCTACGCTCAGCAACAGAAACTGCCGGTCTTCGACATCGCCTGAATCATGAACATAATGCTGGGTCAGCTCGAATGTGTAACCTGGCTTCATGGCCCGGCAGTTGCTATAGCCATAAAATGTCTTACCGATCAGCTCAAGCGCTTCGATGCGATTGCGCACGAGATCTTCGCCGGCTTCGTTGGTCGCATGAGTATATTGACCAGGGAAATCGTATATTTCGAATTTGTCGACATCCCCTTGCTCATTGAGACTGTGCATGGACACCGGAAGGAAATTGCGCGGTTGACGGTAGTCGAAGGTTCGAACGGCGATCTTACCGGACTGCAGTTGACGAGAGGCATGCCATTGAGTAATGGAGTCAGCCGTTTCTGTCACGGATGCGGAATGAAAACGAATCTGCGGCTGCTCGGGCAGTGGCAACAGCGTGCTGGAGTCGTCAGTGATGACCATGACATGCGTATCGGCGGTGTGTTCGAAGTAATAGAACAGCCCCTCATTTTCCAGCAATCGCTGGATGAAATTGAAGTCGCTTTCACGATATTGAGTAATATAGCTATAGGGTTTCAACGACTTGCTCAGGCGAAATTCGTACTTTGCCAAGGTGCCAAAACCTGAAAACACCTCGCTAACGACGTCCTGTACCGTTTTGTCCTGGAAGATGCGTGAATCAAAGCGGCACGTCAACATCCAAAGCCAAGGTCCTAGCATGGCCGAATAACGTACGAAGCCACCATCGCTACCTTGGGTGCTGAAGCGGTTTACATACCCATTGATATAGCGAACACCACCGTCAGAAAGTTCTATCTCAAGGGTGGCAGGCCTGCCGATCAAAGACTTGAGCTTGACATCGCTGCGGTGACTGAGTAACGCCAAATCCATCTGATAGAGTTGTGACAGCCCTTCACTCCCTGAAAAATGCTCAAGCAGCAGATCGCCTTCACTGTCTTGCGCAAACGTATTGAGCTTGAACAGCCGTCGATTCTGTGGGTTTAGGAGTGAGATCAGGTCCGTCAACATGGCGCTTCCTTGATAAATGGTAGTTAATCCTGTTCACTGTTGACATTTAAGCTTGAAAAGCCGAGCCAACCATGATGCCTCGCGTAGCGCACGCACATATTCAATTTCAAAAAATGTATATTGGCGTGCCTCACGGTGCTCGCGTTCTTTCAACGCCCTCAACGAAGCGATATTGTTACGGTGATAGAAAACCAGGTAAAGGGAAATGAATACCATCACACACAGCACAGCGGCCATTGCGCCATTATAATTTTTTATCATTGGATACAGCAGACTACTCAGTCCCGCTCCTAGCCCGCCCACAACCCAGGAATTAGCTTGCTCCGGCTCGTGAATTTCGACACGTTCACCGCGCAACAGGAATGCACTGGTTTTGCTTCTGCGCCGATAGGCCAGTGCGAAAGCCGCTGCAGTAAGAATGAGGGGGATCAGACTGATCGCAAGCGCCACCATTCCTTCCATCTTTGCCTGCTTGTAGGTGATCGCCATTGACAGAACAAAGGCAAACAGCGGTACAGCAGACAAGCTAAAGCAGAGACGCAACGATGCAAAATCAGTAAATCTTTCCGAGCGATAGGCGCACTTCACGCACCAGCAAAAGGTCAGTAATGACGCTACAGCCATGGGCACGAACACGATCTTCGGAGCCACACCCAGCGTGAGTGCTGAAATCATGAGCATCAAAAACCAGAAGGCCCAGATCCGCGCAAAAAAACGTTCGGTCGTAAACATTTAATTCAATCTTTTCCCATCAGGTAATCGCCGAAGTCGGTGCCCCAGCCCGTAGCTTCATCACTCAGAACGAATTGGATCGTTGCACCGACAACAAGCGAAGCAACAATCACTACAACAGCGGGCCCACCTATCATTCCAATAACCCAACCACTGGCAAACGCAGCCGCATTGGCTGGCTGGTTATGGGCAGTTTTACTTAGAAAGTCGTGAACACTGGTAGCACTACTTAAATCTATAGCCAATTGTGGACCAAACGACAATGCCGCACCCACCTTCCAACTCGATAAAAATTTCCCCACACCTTTGCTGCCATAGCCGGCATTATCAACATGTGCTAACTTCCGCATTTCTCTGGCCGTGTCATAGGCTGCCAGCCTGATAGAATCATTGACCAGCTTACCATTGACCCTATAGATATTGGCTTTAGCGTTCGCAGGGATTTCAAAAAATAAATTTCCACCAACCCAGACCAACTTTATTCGACCACCGAACGCACGACGAGGCGAAACACTACCTGGTCTTCCGCGTGACGCAGCCCATTTTTTCAGTTGTTTTTTTGTTGCAGGCGTAAGTTCCAGAAGGTTTTCTACTTTCGTACCCATTGATCCAGCGTGCATGGCACCAGCGACACCGGCCAGCGTACCAGGCAAGTTACTCGTAGAAAACAAAACCGATCCAACGACCGGGATAGCCTCAGCTTTTTTCTTCAATGCCAAGAGCTTGTCTGCACTCACGCGAGCCGTCTTGGTCATCTTAACCAACAGTTCAGCAAGCTTCAGTGCATAGTCTTCTGCTTCTTCGGCGCTCAAATCGCTTGGTTCTGCACTCAATTCAGCAATCAGAAATTCTGCCGCGTCCAGATCGTCAGCGGTATATCTGCCGCCGATATTCATCGTAGAAGGGAAAGCCCTTGCGGCTACTGTACTGGGCCAAGGAAGCTCGCCACTTCCAAGCAGGCCATCTTGCGGCCCCTGTCCCATGGGGTCAGCAGCAGTACAGGGATAGATACCCTGACTCATTCTCGCCCCCCTACCCGCGATGAGGTAGCCGATCCTGGGTCGCACGCCAAATTCACGTAAATCAACACGCAAGACAAAGGGTCAGATACTGGATAGAGCTCCATGCCATTGATACTCCATGTTGAAAAGGCCAGCAACCACACCAGCCACGGGCATGTGATGTCAATGAGGTGGCGAACAGCCAGACCTCCGCTGCGACAGGTCTCCGCCGTGAAAGTTCAGTACGAGACCTAGATAAATGCCAACTTCATCACATTTTCGACTGAGCAAGCCCCGAAAGAGCGCAGGAGACTACGAGCAGCTCCACTCTGTCAACCCCGAAAGAAGTCACGAATTGCAACATATGACATCACTTGGCCATCACTGTGAAAGGGAGAATACTAGTTAAAACCCTTTCTAACGCAGCACTAGCATCGAAGATCAAAGCATATGCGTTAAAATTGACGGACGACCGCAATAACTTACTACGCCCATCGACACCCTGTACCCTCCTAACCCCTTAACGCAAGACCAGTGGCTTCAGAGCAACACGAATTATTTAAACTAATTACACCAGGTACGCCATGAAACCCACGACCCCTATCGGCTGCGTGCAAAAGGCAATCGATCTCACCCTGCAGCGAAATACGGCCTGCCCACACAATCCGCACTACGGGATGCTGCTCAATCAACTCGATTACATAAAAGCTGTTTTCGAAGGGCGCGAGCCCGATAAATCCAAACTCCACCAGCTGAGCATGGGCGCCATCGCATCGAAAGAGTTCGAGGAAAATGACCCTGAACTGGCCAGAGCGTTGAAGGACGCCTACTATGTAGCGATTCAGTCCGCCCGCGGCCTGAAAATCCAGCTTCCCGACTGACAACCGATACGCCACGACGATCGCATTCCAGTGAACACTGATCGCTTGAAACGCAAATCGCTGCTACTGCGAGCCATCCTTGACAGCCTCGAGCCGCACAACCCTGCCGTCAGCCAGCTGCGCAGGGAACTGGAACCGCTACTGGATTTGGCAGATCAGCAACTGATCCAGTCGCCCAAGCAATGGCATGACATCCCAGGTGCGTATTTGTTTTGCGAACTAGGCTTGCAGCAATACGCCGAGCTCGAGCGGGTCTTCGCAATGTTTCGGATTGAGCTGATAGGTGGCGAATCGCCCGCCCTGAGGCGGCTCAAGGCGAGCATGGGTGAGGAGCCAAGCGAGGATTAACGTGCAGGCACGGCTTTATCGTGCGGCCCGTGGCCCGTGCCGCACGGGCACATGACCAGGGATGACCGACTGAACATGAATTTCAAAGACCTATTCATCAGCCGTCAGCACATGTTCTCCATCGGCATTGTAGAAGACTCTGGCCAGTATTACGTTTCGTTCCCCGTCAGCAACGGCATGGTTGACTATGAAGAATGTTATGCAATCACTGAAACTACCTTTGAGGCCTTCATGAATGACCTTGATGCCGCGCTGACATTTGTCGACAGATGCCGCGAAAGAGAATGTGATGACTTGCTGATCATCAAGCCTGGAAAAAATCGTGGCTCCGCTATCTAGCGGTCAAACACCTAAGGTCGGAGCAATGCAACCAACCACACCACTCGAGTATGTAGACAAAGCGCTCGTGCTGACGGTCGACCGCCAAAACCGTGCCCCTGGTTTTCCGGTTTACGCGACTGTAATCCACCAGTTGGAATACATCAGGGCTGTGTTCGAGGGCAGTGAAAAGGATAAGTCAAAACTGCACAGGCTCACGATTGGAGCCCTTGCTTCCAAAGAATTCGAATCCACAGACGAAGCGCTCGCAGAGGCTTTGTCTCACGTTTACTACATTGCAGAACAATCGGCCAACGGCCTGAAAATTCGCTTGCCTGGGGAAAAGTGATCGCGTGGCAATCGACGCTCACGCTCCCCGAAAATGCCCGCCCGAAACCACCTCAGCGCGGCATATTCCGTCGCAATGCCATCATTGAATTTCACCGTGATCGCAATCTGACGCTCACTGCGCAGCCAGAAAAATGCGACCCAGGTCACTTTTTGAAAAATTCTTTTTACGCGATTTTTTACCGCTTTCTTGACACTCCCGCCCCCTGATTTTGCGGGCCTAAGCCCCATTTCCAGTGCTCGAAACCGCCCGCCAATATCATGGCGCCATCATTGCGCCGCATCACAAAACAGGGAAAAAATCGCGCCCCTCGCCGGAACTTCTTCCCCGGCGGGGTGCCCTACTCGGCATTGCTGGCAACACGATATTCATGTGCCAGCACTCAAATTGCCGCAGCCGAGAGGCGCGATTTTCAGGTCCACGCCATTGGCGTTTCAGGACGATCAAGCAGGCTCATGGACGATGTACCGATGACACAGACATTCGATGTCGAAGCACTGATCAAGCTGCGTAGCCAGACGCGGGCGATCTCCGATGCGCTGAAAGCGCAGGCGGCGGATTACCTTGCCACCGTGGCACCGCTGATCCGTCCGCAAAACCTGTTTGGCGAGTACCTGCAAGGCGCCCAGCGCAGCAGCGGGCGCGAAACCCAGGGCCACTTCCAGTCGTTGATCGAGCTCTACGAGCGCATCGGCTCGGCCGCGCCTTTCCAGCTGGTCAGCGAGCTGGAAGTGCCGCTGAACCTGATCAGCACCACCCCCGAACTGTTCCCGCTGGAATACGACAAGGTCCTCGAACAGAGCGGCCAGGTCATCCGCATCACCAGCCCGACGCGCTGGGTAGTGGGCTTCCACGCGTTCGACCTGGCGCAGTTTCGCAACGTCATCAAAGACCCCAACCGCAGCAGCGCCGAGCTGTACCGCTTCGTGGTGCACTACCTGGTGCTGTTCTACTGCCTGAGCAAATCGCCAGGCCTGGGCCGGCTGTTCGAAGGCCTGCGCTACGGCCTGAGCTTCGAGCGCCTGAAGGGCTTTGGCGACCTGCCGTTCTGCGTCATCAGCTCGCCGGTGCGCTCGGAACTTCCCGACGACTCGGTCATCCGCAGCAGCACGCAAATTGCCGGCAACACCAGCTTCGAAGAGCTGGTGGGGCGCGACAAGATTCTGGAAATGAACGACGACATCCGTCAGCGCCTGCTGCTGACGATCGAAGGACTGTAACGCGCCCCCGGCAACGGGCCGCGCAAACGATTTCGCAGCGAATTGCTCGCACTGGAGAACACGATGGCGAAGAAGGAAAGCACCCAGCACAAACTCGACCGCGTTCGCGCACCTCGGGTCCATATCACCTACGACGTGGACATCGGCGATGCCATCGAGAAAAAGGAGCTGCCCTTCGTCGTTGGCGTGCTGGGCGACTTCTCCGGCAACCCGCTGGAGCCGCTGCCCAAGCTCAAGGACCGCAAGTTCGTCTTCATCGACCGCGACAACTTCAACGGCGTGCTCAAGGGCATCAAGCCACGCCTGACCTACCGCGTCGACAACACCCTGGCCAAGAACGGCACCCAGCTCGGTGTCGAGCTGAACTTCAACAGCCTGGAAGACTTCGAGCCACAGAACGTGGTCAAGCAGGTCGAGCCGCTGCGCAAGCTGCTGGAAGTGCGCAACAAGCTGGCCGACCTGCGCAACAAGATGGGCGGCAACGACAAGCTCGAAGAGCTGCTGATGGACGTGCTGCAGAACACCGAAAAGCTCAAGACCCTGGGCCAGGAATTCGGCCGTGAAGCCGAAGTGAAAAACCCGTCCAGCGACGATCGCGCCTGAGCAGGAGCCCGAACATGACCGACAAGCAAACCGCACCGCAACAGGCCGGCGACCTGGTCGAAGTAGAAAACTTCGCCCCGCAGCCATCGCTGCTCGACAGCATCATTTCGCAAAGCCGCGTGGCCCGCTCCGACACCGAGCGCGACCGCACTCGCGACCTGATCGGCGAACTGGTGAACCAGGTGCTCGAGGGCGAAATGACCCCGAGCAAGGACCTGATCGCCGTGCTCGACGCGCGCATCGCCGAAATCGACTCGATGCTCTCCGAGCAGATGAACGAGATCATGCACGCCCGTGAGTTCCAGCAGCTGGAAGCCTCCTGGCGCGGCCTGAAGTACCAGGTCGACCAGACCGAGACCAGCACCACGCTGAAGATCCACCTGCTCAACGCCTCGAAGAAAGACCTGGTGCGCGACCTCAAGGCCGCCAGCGAATTCGACCAGAGCGCGCTGTTCAAGAAGGTCTACGAAGAAGAGTACGGCACCTTCGGTGGCGCTCCGTTCGGCATGCTGATCGGCGACTACGAGTTCAAGCGCAGCCCCGAAGACATGTACCTGCTCGAAGAGATCTCGCACGTGGCCGCTGCTGCCCACGCGCCGTTCATCTCGGCGGCCTCGCCAGAGCTGTTCGGCTGGGACTCGTTCACCGAGATGTCCGGCCCGCGTGACCTGGCGAAGATCTTCGACACCGTCGAATACGCCAAGTGGAAGTCGTTCCGCGCTTCGGAAGACTCGCGCTACGTCGGCCTCACCCTGCCCCACGTGCTCGGCCGCCTGCCGTATGGCCCCGATACCACGCCGGTGGAAGAATTCAACTTCGTCGAAAGCGTCGACGGCCGCGACCACAACAAGTACCTGTGGATGAACGCCGCCTACGCGCTCGGCACCCGCGTCACCGATGCCTTCTCGCGCTACGGCTGGTGCGTGGCGATTCGTGGTGTGGAAGGCGGCGGCCTGGTCGAAGGCCTGCCGACCCACACCTTCAAGACCGACGACGGCGAAATCGCCCTCAAGTGCCCGACCGAGATCGCCATCACCGACCGCCGCGAGAAAGAGCTGTCGGACCTGGGCTTCATCCCGCTGGTGCACTGCAAGGGCACCGACTATGCCGCCTTCTTCGGCACCCAGTCGGCGCAGAAGCAGAAGCAGTACAACACCGACATCGCCAACGCCAACGCCCGCCTGTCGGCGCAGCTGCAGTACATCTTCGCCACCTCGCGCATCGCCCACTACATGAAGGCGATCATGCGCGACAAGATCGGCAGCTTCGCCTCGCGCATGGACGTGGAGCGCTTCCTCAACCAGTGGCTGGCCAGCTACGTGCTGCTCGACGACACCGCCAGCCAGGAGGCCAAGGCCAAGTTCCCGCTGCGCGAAGCCCGCGCCGAGGTGTTCGAAGTGCCCGGCAAGCCAGGCGTATACAAGGCCGTGACCTACCTGCGCCCGCACTACCAGCTCGACGAACTGACCGCCTCGCTGCGCCTGGTCGCCGAACTGCCGCAAGGCGCCCGCGGCTGACCGGCCGCTGTGTACAGGGATGACACATGAGTAACCAGGCCCGCCTGCTGCCCTCGCTGCTCGACCGACTGCTGGACGACCGTCCGTACCAGTCGGCCGAAGCGGCCGTGCAGCGCACCTCGTCGCTAGCCGAGTACAAGGCCAGCATCGTGCGTGACCTCGAGGTGCTGGTGAACACGCGTCAGTCCCTGGTCGCCGAAGAGCTTGCCGGCTTCAAGCAGCTGCGGGGTTCCATCCTTGAATACGGCATGCCCGATTTCATCAGCCGCAGCGTGCTCGACCCCCATGATCGCCGGCTTATCCAGCAACAGCTGGAGCGGGCGATCAGCACCGGCGACCGGCGCTTCCGCCAGGTACGGGTGCAACTGCTGGCCCAGGAAAACGGCCACCGCATGTTGACCTTCCGGGTGGACGCCGTGCTGCGTCTGCAGGACATCAGCCGCCAGGTGTCGTTCGACGCCGTGCTGCAGGTCAACACCCAGGAATACAAAGTGCAGAACCTCAACTGATGCTCGACGAACTGCTGCCCTACTACGAAAAGGAACTGTCGCACCTACGCTTCCTCGGCCAGGAGTTTGCCGCGCAGTACCCGAAGATCGCCTCGCGGCTGCTGATCGAGGGCGACAACTGCGAAGACCCGCACACCGAGCGCCTGATCGAGGCGTTCTCGTTCCTGTCTGCGCGGGTGCACAAGAAGCTCGATGACGAGTTTCCTGAAATCGTCGAATCCTTCCTCGAGGTGCTGTACCCGCATTACCTGCGCCCTACCCCGTCGATGTCGATCGCCGAGCTGAGCCTGGGCAAGCACGAGAAGGTCACCGAAGCCTACCGCGTGGCACGCCACACCGAAATGCAAGCCAATGCCGCTGACGGCATGGTGTGCAAGTTCCGCAGCTGCTACCCGGTGGAGCTGTGGCCCATCAGTGTGCAACAGGCGTCGTTCGCGGAAATGGAGCGTTCGGCGTTCAACGGCCACAGTGCCGACCTGGTGGCGCGCCTGCGCATCCGCCTGCAGGCCACCAGCAATGCACTGTTCGGCCAGATGGAGGTCGACCGTCTGCGGTTCTTCCTGGACGGCGAAGCGACGTTGATGCTGCACCTGTACGAACTGCTGTTCAACAACCTGGCCAAGGCGACCTTGAGCTTCCAGGACGAAGGCCGCACCCGCGAAGTCGCCCTGCCGGCCGACGCGCTGAAGGCCGTGGGCTATGCCCGCGACGAAGGCCTGGTGGACTACTCCGAGCGCTCGTTCCTGGGCTACCGTCTGCTGCACGAGTACTTCACCTTCCCCGACAAATTCATGTTCTTCGACCTCAGTGGCTTTGCCCGCATCCTGCAGGGCAAGGCGATCGAGCAGGTCGAGATCAACTTCTACTTCTCCGACTACGACCTCGGCGAGCGCCTGGCGCGGCTGAGCCAGAACATCGGGCGCAACAACTTCAAGCTCAACTGCACGCCGATCATCAACCTGTTCCGCCAGCAGGCCGAGCCGGTCAAGCTGACCCACACCCAGCACGAATACCCGGTCATCCCCAACACCCGGCTGCACAATGCCGCCGAAGTGGTGTCGATCGACCGCGTGCGACGGGTGCGCAAGATCGGCGGCATCGACCAGGTCGCCACCTGCCAGCCGTTCTTCGAGCCGCGCGGCGAGCAAGCCCCCCACACCAGCTTCTGGATCGCCCGCCGTCGCAACCAGGGCGATGCCACGGCCATGAGCATCCGCGTGGTGGATCGCGACCTGGAACTGATCGATGGCAGCAGCGACACCCTGAGCATCGGCCTGACCTGCAGCAACCGCGACGTGCCGCTGATGCTGCCGTTCGGCGGCGACCGCGGCGAGTTCAAGATCGCCTCCAACTCGGTGATCACCGACATCCGCTGCCTGCGCAAGCCCACCGCCACCGTGCGCGTGCCGCTGGGCAAGGGCCTGACCTGGCGGCTGATCGCGCACCTGTCGCTGAACCACCTGTCGCTGGTCGGCCAGGGCCGCGAGGTGCTGCTCGAGCTGTTGTCGCTGTACAACTACCGCAACGTCTCGGCCATTCGCAAACAGATCAACGGCATCAAGGCCGTCAGCAGCGAGCCGGTGGTCGAACGCATCGGCCACCCACGGCCGAACTTCGTGCGTGGCGTGGGCATCACCCTGACCCTGGACGAAAGCCAGTTCACCGGCAGCGGCGTGTTCCTGTTCGGCATGGTGCTGGACCACTTCTTCGGCCAGTACTGCTCGATGAATAGCTTCACCCGCCTGACCCTGCGTACCCAACAACGAGAAAAGAGAGTCGTCCAATGGCCAGCACGTACTGGCGATCAGCCCCTGGTCTGATCGATCAGGCCCGAGCCGAGCCGCACCGATTCGAATTCTTTCAATTGGTGCGCCTGCTCCGCCTGCACTACAGCCGTACCGGGCGCATGGACCTGGCAACCCGGCCGCACGAAGACCCGCTGCGTTTTCGCACCCAGCTGTCGCTGGCGTTCCCGGCCAGCGAAGTCAGCGACCTGCACTTCGAGCGCGAAGGCAAAGTGTCGCCGGCCGGCCTGCCGCTGTCCGAGGTGCAGGTCACCTTCATGGGTCTGGTCGGGCCGTCGGGCGTGCTGCCGCGCCCGTACACCGAGCTGCTGCTCGAACGCCACGTGCAGTACCGCGACGATGCCGCCCATGCGTTTCTCGACATCTTCTCGCACCGCATGACCACGCTGTTCTACGAGGCCTGGCAGAAGTACAAATTCCATATCGAACACGAGCGCAACGGCGCCTCGGGCTTCGATGGCTACCTGCTAAACCTGGTCGGCCTGGGTCCGCGTGCGCAAACGCTCAGGTTCGAAGAGCACCCGTCGGCGCTGCGCCGCGAGCTGTTCAGCTACTTTGCCGGCCTGCTCAGCCAGAAGCCGCGCAACGCACTCAACCTTGAAGTGATGCTCGGCTTCTATTTCTCGCTGCCGGTCAAGGTCAAGCAGTTTGCCGGGCGCTGGCTGAACCTGGAACCCGAGCAATGCACCCAGCTGGGGCGCAAGAACGCGCAACTGGGCCACAGCGCCGTCGCCGGCAACCGGGTCTGGGACTATCAGTCGTGCATCCGCATCGAACTGGGCCCGCTGGGCCTGGCGGATTACCAGCGCTTCCAGCCGGGCACCGCGTGCTACCGCAAGCTGGTCGAACTGGTGCGCTTCTATATAGGTGCCGAGCTGGACTTCGAAATCGCCCCGCGCCTCAAGCGCGAGGCCGTACCACGCGCCCAGCTCGGCCGCAGCGGCAATGTCGCGCTGGGCTGGCTGGGCTGGCTCAAACGCCCTGGCCGTGACGCGGAGCCTTCGCGTTGCGCCGTCTTCCACATTCCTTACGATGGGGTCGCCTTGTGAACCTGAAGTCTCTGTTCGCCAAGCTCAACGAAACCAGCCGCACGGCCACTGAAAGCGCGGCGGCCCTGTGCCTGTCGGAGCACCACTACGACGTCGAGGTGGAGCACCTGCTGCTGCAGTTGCTCGACAACGGCGACAGCGACCTGGCGCCGATCCTGCGCCACTACGAGGTGGTTGCCGAGCGCCTGCAGGCGCAGCTGGTCACCGCCCTGGGCACCTTCAAGAAAGGCAACACCCGTACCCCGGCGCTGTCGCCGCACATCACCCGTATGATCGAACAGGCCTGGCTGCTGGCCTCGATCGAGTACGGCGTCGGCCAGGTGCGCAGCGGCCACCTGCTGCAGGCGTTGCTGGACGACGCCGAACTGCGCCGCGTGGTGGTCGCCTCGGCGCCGGAGCTGGAGAAGATCAACGCCGACGACCTGCGCCTGAACCTCGCCGCCCTGGTCGAAGGCAGCGCCGAATCGAAACAGGCCAGCGCCCTGGCCAGCCCGGCAGCTCCGGTGGCCGGCACGGCCAAGGCCGGTGGCAAGACCCCGGCGCTGGACCAGTACACCGTCAACCTCACCCAGAGCGCCCGCGAAGGCCGCATCGACCCGGTGCTGGGCCGCGAGTTCGAGGTGCGGCAGATGGTCGACATCCTCACCCGTCGCCGCCAGAACAACCCGATCCTCACCGGTGAGGCCGGCGTGGGCAAAACCGCTGTGGTCGAAGGCCTGGCCCTGCGCATCGCCCAGGGCGACGTACCGGCGGTGCTCAAGGACGTTGCCCTGCACACCCTCGACCTGGGCCTGCTGCAGGCCGGTGCCGGGGTCAAGGGCGAGTTCGAGAACCGCCTCAAGGCGGTGATCGAAGAGGTCAAGCGCAGCCTGCACCCGATCATCCTGTTCATCGACGAAGCCCACACCCTGATCGGCTCCGGTGGCCAGGCCGGGCAGAACGACGCCGCCAACCTGCTCAAGCCGGCCCTGGCCCGGGGCGAGCTGCGCACCATCGCCGCCACCACCTGGGCCGAATACAAGAAGTACTTCGAGAAGGACGCCGCCCTCGCCCGCCGCTTCCAGGTGGTCAAGGTCGAAGAGCCTGACGAAGACAAGGCCATCCACATGCTCCGTGGCCTGCTCGGCAAGATGCGCGAGCACCACAAGGTGGCGGTGATGGACGAAGCGCTGGTGCAGGCGGTGCGCCTGTCCAACCGCTACATCACCGGCCGCCAGCTGCCCGACAAGGCCGTCAGCGTGCTCGACACCGCCTGCGCGCGCATTGCCCTGGCGCAATCGTCGCAGCCCGGCGCCCTGGAAGACTGCCGCCGGCAGATCGACAACCTGCAGGCCGAAATCGCCGTGCTCGGCCACGAAGCCGGCAAAGGCCACGACCACACCCGCCGCCTGGGCGAGCTGCAGGCGGCCCTGCAGCATGAGCAGCAGCACGAACAGAAGCTGAACGAGCAGTGGCAGCAGGAGCTGGCGCTGGTCGAACAGCTCAAGGCACTGGACGCCGCCAACGATGCCGATGCCGCGCAGCTCAACGCCCTGCGCGCCGAGCTGGCCCAGGTGCAAGGCGACCAGCCGCTGGTGCATGCCCTGGTCGACAGCGGCGCCATCGCCCAGGTCATCAGCGGCTGGACCGGCATCCCGCTGGGCAAGATGCTGCGTGACGAGATCGACACCGTGCAGCGCCTGCCGGCCCTGCTGGGCGAGCGCGTGCTGGGCCAGGACCACGCCCTGCACGAGATCGGCAAGCGCATCAAGATTTCCCGCGCACGCATGGAAGACCCGAACAAGCCGATCGGCGTGTTCCTGCTGCTCGGCCCCAGCGGCGTCGGCAAGACCGAGACCGCGCTGGCCCTGGCCGACACCCTGTACGGCGGCGAACGCAACCTGATCACCATCAACATGTCCGAGTACCAGGAGGCGCACACCGTGTCGAGCCTCAAGGGCTCGCCACCCGGCTACGTCGGTTACGGCGAAGGCGGCGTGCTGACCGAGGCCGTGCGCCGCAAGCCGTACAGCGTGGTGTTGCTCGACGAGGTGGAAAAGGCCCACCCCGACGTGCTCGAACTGTTCTTCCAGGTGTTCGACAAGGGCGTGCTGGATGACGGCGAAGGCCGCGAGATCAACTTCCGCAACACTGTGATCATCCTCACCTCCAACACTGGCACCGAACGCATCATGCAGACCTGCCTGAATGCCAGCGAGCTACCGACGCCCGAAGCCATCGTCGACGGCCTGCGCGACGAACTCAACCGGGTGTTCAAGCCAGCCTTCCTCGGCCGCCTGAGCATCGTGCCGTTCTACCCGGTGCAGGACCAGATCCTCGAGCGCATCGTCGCCCTCAAGCTCGACCGTATCGCCAAGCGCTTCGCCCGCAACCACCAGGCCGAGCTCAGCTACGACCAGGCGCTGGTCAAGGCCATCGCCGCGCGTTGCACCGAGGTCGACAGCGGTGCGCGCAACATCGACAACATCCTGTCCCAGACCCTGATGCCCGAGCTCGCCCAGCGCGTGCTCGAGCGCATGGCCCAGGACGCGCCGATCGAGCGCCTGGTGATCGAGCTGGGCAGCGATGGCGATTTCGCCTATCGCCTGGCCTGACCCGTACAAGGAGGTTTAGCCGCCATGCAACACAAGCACACCACCCTCAAGCGCCTGACCACCGCCGCCCTACTGCTGGCGCTGGCTGGCTGCGGGGTCACCGACCGTATCGGCAAGCGCATGGATGACAGCTGGGCGGCCGACATGCTGGCCGACAGCGAAAAGGTCATTCTCACCTCCGACGGCGGCAACCAGCTCAACCCCGATGTCGAAGGCAAACCGCTTTCGGTGGTGATGCGTGTGTACCAGCTGACCGACCTCGAACGCTTCGCCGCCACCGATGCCGAGACCCTGTGGGACGCCCCGGACAAGGCCCTCGGCAGCACCCTGGTAGAAGCCCGCGAAATCACCTTGCTGCCAGGCATCGGCCAGATCGACCAATGGCCGCTGGCCAAGAGCGCACGCTACGTCGGCGTGGCGGCGTTCTTCCGTGACGAGCAAGACGCCCGCTGGAAAGTCGCGTTCGACGCCGATTCGCTGCGCAAGGACGGTATCTGGTTCTCCTCCGATGGCCTGCGGGTGCTGGTGGACAAGACCGAAATCAGCGCCACGCGAGGCGTCGACATATTGAACAAACCGCCGACCGCCGACCAGCTGGCAGCCGCGCAAAAGGCCAACGACGCCGCACCGTCCTTCACCGACAAGGTGCAGGACGCGGTACTCGACAAAGCCACCGATGTGGCCGGCCAGTCGGCGCAGAACGCCGCAGACAAAACCCTCAATTCTTTAATGGATAGCGTCAGATGAGCAAGCAGAGCCGGGTGATGTGGTCGGAAGGCATGTTCCTGCTGCCCCAGCACTTCCAGTACCAGGATGAGTTCCACCAGCACCAGCTGGCCGAGGCGACCCTGCGCGGCACCCCCTTCCATTGGGGCGTGCAGGCGTTGCAGGTGGACGAGGATGCCTTGGCCTACGGTTCGCTGCAGCTCAAGCGCCTGAAGCTGGTGTTCCCCGACGGCAGCCTGTACGACGCACCGCAGCACGACCCGCTGCCGGCCGCACGCGACCTCAAGGACCTGCTCAAGGCCAGCGAGCTGAAGGTCCATGCCGCGCTCAAGCTGCCCGAGCCGTTCGGCCTCAACTACGTCGAGGACGGCCAGCAACACAAGGCTTCCCGGCGTTTTCGCAAGCAGTTCGACACCTTGCCCGACCTCAACGAAGGCGAACTGGAAAACGAAATCACCAGCCTGCGCCTGAACGTGGTGCTGCTGGTCGACGGTGACAGCCTCGACGGCTATAGCCACTGCCCGCTGGCCAAGCTTGCGCGCAACAGCATGGGCGGCTTCAACCTCGACCCGCATTTCGTCCACCCGACCCTGCACCTGGGCAGCCACGAGACCCTGGCCGGCATCGCCAAGCGTTTGCTTGGCGCCCTGCAGTCCAAGAGCAAGGCGTTGTCCGGCCGGCGCCGCGAACGTGCCGACCAGATCGCCGAGTTCGGCTCCAGCGATGTCACCCTGTTCTGGTTGCTGAACACGGTCAACCGCGCCCACCCGCAGCTGGCCCACCTGCTGGCCCACCCACGCCTGCACCCGGAGCGCCTGTACCTGTTCATGGCCGACCTGGCCGGCGGCCTGCTGACCTTCAGCCTCGATACCCAGCTCAGCGACATTCCCGAGTACGACCACCACGACCCGGCCGCGTCGCTGGTCAAGCTCGACGAGATGATCCGGGTGATGCTCGACAACGTGGTGCCCAACCAGTGCGTCGTCATCAAGCTGACCCAGACCAAGGCGTCGCACTGGCAAGGCCAGCTGCACGACCCGCGCCTGGCCGAAGCCGACTTCTATGTATCGGTGCAGGCCGACATGCCTGGCGCCAGCCTGCTGGAGCTGGTGCCGCGGGCATTCAAGGTCGGCTCGCCAGAGGACATCGAAGTTGTGGTCAACAGCGCCATGCCCGGCGTCACCCTCAACCATGCCGCACGGCTGCCCAACGCGATCCCGGTGCGCCTGGACAACCAGTACTTCGCCATCGAGCCGCACGGCCAGGTGTATGAGCGAATGATGAACGCCCAGACCATCTGCTTCTACGCGCCCAGCGCCTTTACCAACCTCAAGCTTGAACTGATGGCGGTGCTCAAATGACCGAAGCCGTACTGCAACAGGGCGCCGTCGCGGCCGCCAGCGACAAACCGACGCTCAAGGACCTGGTCCAGGACTTCATCAGCATGGCGCTGATCGTGCGCCGTGGGCGCCAGGTCACCTCGGTGCAGGCCTTCGAAGGCAGCGTCGAGCGCTTCTTCGCCAACCTCGAACGTGATGCCCGCGCCGCCAACTACAGCGTCGAACAGGTCAAGGACACCCAGTACGCCCTGTGCGCGTTTCTCGACGAAAGCGTGCTGCGCTCGGGTGAAAACGAGCTGCGCCAGCACTTCGAACTCCAGCCGCTGCAATTCCGCTACTTCGGCGTGCACCTGGCCGGTGAGGGCTTTTTCGAGAAAGTCGACGCGCTGCGAGCCGACGTCAAGCAGCACATCGACGTGCTGGAGGTGTACCACCTGTGCCTGGCGCTGGGCTTCGAAGGCAAGTTCAGCCTTGGCCATCAGAAGGACCAGCTGCGCTACCTGGCCAACACCCTGGGCCAGGACATCGCCCGCTACCGCAAGCCACCCAAGGCCCTGTCGCCGGACTGGGCACTGCCCGACCAGGTGTCGCAGATGCTGCGCCATGAAGTGCCGCTGTGGGTGTACCTGGCGTTGATCGCGCTGGTCTGCGTCGCCGTGTACCTGACGCTCGACTGGTTGCTGGACAAGGACGTCCTCGCCCTTTCCGAACAAATCCGCCAGCTGTTCAGTGCCTGAGCACACCTCAGGTAGCCGAGTCAGGAAGACATGAAAACATTACTGCGTCTGTTGAAAAGTTTCTGGATTCTCCTGCCACTGCTGTGGCTGGCGAGCCTGTTGGTCTGCTGGCTGGTCGCGCCGCTGCTGCCGTGGCTGCGCCATCACTTGCCCGAAGCGCTGGCGATCATCAGCGCCTGCTTCCTGCTGGTGATCGTGCTGCGCCAGTACCGGCGCATCCGCGCCGAGCACAACCTGGAGAACATGCTGCAGATCGAGGTCGACCGCTCGTGGAATGCCACCGGCGAGTTCCGCGACCAGCAAGTGCTGCGCGAGCGCCTCAAGCACGCCATCGCCATGCTGCGCACCGACCGTTCCGCCGGCGGCGGCGGCAAGGCGGCACTGTCCGACCTGCCCTGGTACCTGGTGATCGGCATGTCGGCCGCCGGCAAGACCTCGCTGTTGACCCATTCGGGCCTGTCGGCGAGCATCGCCACGGCCAACGACAGTGAAAGCGGCACCCAGCACTGCGACTGGTACTTCAGCCCCGACGCGGTGATGATCGACACCGCCGGCCGCTATCTGCGCGACGACCAGTCGGCCAGCGAGTTCTCGGCCTTCCTGCGCACACTGCGCAAGCAGCGCGGCAAGGCCGCAATAAATGGCTTGGTGCTGGTGGTCAGCCTGCCCGAACTGCTGGCAGCCAACGCCGAAGAGCGCAAGGTCCTGGCCGCCCAGCTGTCGGCTCGGGTCGAAGAGTACGCCGAGTGCCTGGACGCCAACCCGCCGATCTACCTGATGCTGAGCAAGACCGACCAGTTGCCGGGCTTCAGCCAGGCCTTCGACGGCCTCGACCTGCACGAACGCCAGCAGCCTCTGGGCATGACCTTCGGCCTGTCGGAAATCCGCAGCAATGGCCTGCACGCTGTGCTGCGAGCACGTCTGAAAAGCCTGCAGGCCCATGTTCGCCAGCATGTCGACGCACAGATGATCGCCCTCGGCGCCGAGGCCGACAGTACTCTGTTGAATTTCCCGCAGTATTTCGCCGAACTGAGCGGTATCCTCGGACAATTCCTCGAACATTTCACCCATGACCACCGCGCTGGCGCCCCGCTGCTGCTGCGCGGCCTGTACTTCACCAGTGCATTGCAGACCAACCAGCACCTGGGGCAGGTTTACGAAGATGCCATCGCCGACGAGTTCGCGCTGAAGGCCGCCTACGATGACGGCACTGAAACCGCCGTCACCGCCGTGGGCAACCGCAGCTATTTCATCACCGATACCTTCCGCCGGGTGATCTTCCCCGACCGCGACCTGACCCTGTACCAGTCACGCCTGGGCCGCCAGGCTGGCTTCAGCCCGCTGCTGCTGGGCCTGGCTGCAGCCGCTGGCGTGCTGTTCATTGGCTGGCAAGCACTGTCGTTCGCCAACAACCGCCAATGGCTGGACAGCCTGCGCGGGCAGCTGGCGCAGATCGAGCAGGCCGAAGACCGCGAGCAGTTGCTGGCCGCCGGCAAGGGCCTGGAAGTGCTGCGCGAACAGATGGCCACCGTCGAGGCCCACCGCCTGCAGGGTGTGCCGCTGCAACTGGGCGCCGGCCTGTACCATGGCGAGGCAGTCCACGAAGTCACCCGCACTGCCTACCTGGCGCAACTGCGCAGCCAGGCGCTGGAGCCGATCGCCCGCAGCCTGCAAGTGCAGATGCGTGCCTTCAATACCTTCGCCAGCGGCATCAACCAGCAGCTGGAATTCACCCCGGCACCGCAGAAGAAGCGCAATGGCAAGCCATTGGCACCGGCCGTTGCCGCCAGGGCCCAGGCCGCGCTTGGCAATACCCGCGTCGGCGCCTATGCCGCCAAGGTCAACCTGGCGACCACCAGCGATGCGGCCGAGCTGTCCGCCACCACCGGTGGCCTCTCGCTGTCCGAAGAGATGCTCGGGCGCCTCGACGAGCAGCAGGTGGCGTCGATCATCGATGCCTACAACACCCTCAAGCTGTACCTGCTGCTGACCGACCCGCAGGCCCATCCGGACCCGGCCTTCGTCGCCGCCAGCCTGCCCCAGGCCTGGGCCAGTGCGGCCGGTGAAGGCACCCCGGCCGATGCCGGCGTGATCGACGAGAACGCCCCGCTGTACGTGCAACTGCTGGAACAGGGCCAGGCGCCATCGTTGCCGCGCAACGAGCAGCTGATCAGTGAAACCCGGGAAAACCTCAAGGCGTTCATGATCTCCAGTTCCCTGGTCGATCGCGAATACCTGCGCCTGCAGCTCGAATCGAGCCGCCAGTTCCCGGCCCTGAGCCTTAACGACCTGGTGCCGCAGCCGGGCCGCGCATTGCTGTACGGCTCAGCAGGCGTGCCGGCGATCTACACCCGCCAGGGCTGGGACACCTTCGTCAAGCCCGAGCTGATCAAGCTGGTGTCGGGCAACCTGCGCAACGAGTCGGACTGGGTACTGGACGGCGAAGGCGGCGATGCCATTGTGCAGAAGGCCAACTTCGTCCGCGAGTTCATGACCCGCTACAAGCGCGACTACACCCAGGCCTGGTACAAGATGGTCAGCAGCGTCGGTGTGCGCCACTTCGCCGACCTGGCTTCGGCCACCCAGCAACTGGGCCTGCTCAGCGACGTGCAGAACTCGCCGGTGAAGAACCTGCTGGCGGCGGTCAACGACAACACCCAGTGGGACCTGCCGGTCAAACACGCCATCCCGTCTCCTGGTGGCGCCCGCGAGGACGGCTTCTGGAGCAAGGTCAGCGGCCTGCTCGACACCAAGGACGCCGTACCCGCCAACCTCGCCCCGGTGCTGCCGGCAGTCGACGACGGCAGCCTGGCCAAGCGTTTCGAGCCGGTGGCGCGGGTGTTCGCCGAGAACAATGCCGAAGGTGCCGACAGCACCATCATGGACCGCTACCTGGCCGCGCTGCGCAAGCTCAAGGTGCGCATGAACAACATCCAGCGCTCGCAGGATGTCGGCAAGAGCAGCAAGCAGCTGATCAGCGAAACATTGGAAGGCCAGCCGAGCGAAGTCACCACCGTACGCAACTACGTGGAAAGCAGCGTCGACACCAGCCAGGACGGTTTGTCGCGCTCGCTGCAGGGGCTGTTCAGCCTGCCGATCCAGTACGCCTGGGCGACCCTGCGCGACCCGGCCGGCCAGCAGATCGCCAAGGCCTGGGCGCAGCAGATCGCCAAGCCTTGGGAACAGGTCATGGCGCACCGCTACCCGATTGCCGGCGGCAGCCGCAACGAAGCGTCGGTGAAAGACCTGCAGCGCTTCGTCGACCCCGACAGCGGCCTGCTGCCGGCCTTCAAGCGCAATGAAATCGGCAACCTGGCCGGTGGCGAGGGCCTGGGTGCCGGCGACGGCAAGGGGCCGGCGCTGGTCAACCCGGGCATGCTCAACAGCATCGACAAGGCCAGTTCCGTGGGCCAGGTGATCGCCAGCCTGTCGGACCGCGACAACGGCTTCGAGATCATGCTGGAACCGTCGGCCAGCTTCACCGACATCGTGTTCACCCTCGATGGCCAGGAGCAGCACTACCGCAACGGCCGCAGCAGCTGGAACCGCTTTGCCTGGCCGGGCACCAGCAATGCCCCGGGCGCCCGCCTGGACGTCGTCACCCTGAGCGGCGCGCGGGTCACCGTGTTCGACTTCCCGGGGCGCTGGGGCCTGCTGCGCATGAACGAAAGCGCCCGGGTCGAAGACCTCGACGGCATTCAGCAGCGCTTCAGCTGGAGCACCGCCAACGGCCGCGTGAGCCTGGTAGTGCGCAACTTCGGTGGGGTCAAGCTGACCGACCTGGGTGACGTCAAGGCCCTCAGCGCCCTCAACGGCAGGGGCGCGCAATGATCGGTTGCTTCGGCAAGTTGCCGTCGAGCGCGGACTTTGTCAGCCTGCATGGCGCGGCGGAGGAAGTCTGCGAGTTCGACGCCTGGTTGCAGTCGTCGCTGGCGGCCATGCGCCACCGTGACGACTGGCAGGCGTTGTTCGACGCTCTGCCGATGTGTTTCTTCAACTACCGTGCGCGCAACGGCAACTGGCTGCTGGGTGGCCTGCTGAGTTCGCGCGATGCCAGCCAGCGGCGCTACCCGTTCTTCATCTTCCAGCTGCTCAAGGGCGAGGACGGTGCGGCCTTGCTCAACCCGTTCACGCTGGGCGAGCTGTTCAGCGCACAGATCAAGCCGTTGCTGCACCAGGCGGTACAAGGTGCCGAGCGTGCCAGCCTGTTCGAGCGGATAAAGGCCTTGCGCCCGCTGCAGGCACAAGACCTGGACCTGTTCCGCCGGGTGCACGCCAAGTTCCTCCACGACTTCAGCTTTGCCGACGTCGCCCGCGCCCTGCACGGATCATGGCCAGGTTTCGATGGCGCCACCGCGTTGGCCCGGCTGCAGGCCTGCTGGCCAGCGCTGCACGGCGACTTCGAAGGCGGCATCGAACTGCCATTGCCAGCCGAACGCGGCTTGAAAAACCCCACGGCCGACCTCTGGCTGACCTGGCTCACCCGCATGAGCGGGTACCCGAACGTACCGGCAGTAAGCCTGCTGGCCGACGACTTCATGCACCCGCGGCTGTACTGCTTCCCTTCGCGCCACGCCAGCAGCGCTTATCGCCTGCTCAGTGGCTGCGCAGAGGCGCAGCTGCACCTGGAACTGCTCGGCCCGCTGGCAGCGGCGCCGCGCAACCACGATCACGACCGCCCTCTTGAACACGTCATCGACCAGTTCGTCGATGCGCTGGATACGACGCCTGTATGAACAAGATCAAGTATTACTGCCTGCGTTACCAACCCTATCTGCTGGGGATGGCGTTCTTCCTGGCGATTTTCCTGGTCTGGGCCATCGGCCGTGCCCTGGGCTTCGCCTCGTTGCACAGCCTGCTGGCGGGCATCGGCGTGTTCCTGCTGCTGTCGGCGGGCTATGTATTGCTGCTATACCGCGGCGCCGGCCAGCACCACAACCTCGAAGGGTTGCTGCGCGACGACGCCGACCAGGCCGTGCTCAACGCCGCCCCGGCCGACCGTGAGGAAATCAGCCTGCTGCGCGAACGCCTGCTGCAGAGCATCGAGCGCCTGCACAGCAACAAGCCGCGCGGCACTGCCGCCAAGGATGCGCTGTACGCCCTGCCCTGGTACCTGGTGATCGGCCAGCCGGCCGCAGGCAAGAGCACCATGATCCTGCAGTCGGGGCTGAACTTCCCCTACGCCGAGCGCGAGGGCGCACGGGTATCGGGCCTGGGCGGCACGCGCAACTGCGACTGGTTCTTCAGCTCCGAAGCAGTACTGCTGGACACCGCCGGGCGCTACATGAACAGCCCCGAAGAAGCCGGCAAGTGGCGCGGCTTCCTGCAGCTGCTACGCCAGCATCGCCAGCGCCGCCCGCTCAATGGCCTGATCGTCAGCGTCAGCATCGCCGATATCCTGCACGGCTCGGCCGAAGACCAGGAACGGGTGGCCAAGCGCCTGCGCGAGCGCATCCAGGAAAGCTGTGCCCTGCTGGAAGTGCGCCTGCCGATCTACCTGGTATTCACCAAGTGCGACCTGATCCCTGGCTTTACCCCGTTCTACCGCCAGCTGGACGAAGCGGCGCGCGGTGAAGTGATGGGCAAGACCTTCTCGCACAAAGGCTACGAGCAAGCCGACTGGGGCCAGCGCTTCGGCAAGGCGATGGACGAATTGACCGGTTACTGGCAACAGGTGGCAAGCCAGCAGCTGGTACAGCAGGACATCCAGGTGACCCTGCAGAACAACGCCGCCTACCGTTTCCCGCTGGAGCTGGCGGCGCTCAAGCCGCGCCTGCAGCAGTTCGTCGACAGCCTGCTGCGCGCCAATCCTTATCAGAACGCCGAGATGCTCCGTGGCTTCTACTTCACCACCGCGCTGGAGGCTGACGAAGCCCAATGGGGTAGCCACGGCCAGCATGTGGCCGAACGTTTCGCCCTGGAACATGACGCAGACGCCGCCGGTGCTGGCAGCCACCCCGCGCCGCTGTTCATCAACAGCCTGTTCCGCAAGGTGATCATTCCCGACCAGCATCTGGTGGCGCTGTACACCAGCAACCATCGCGAACGCCGGCGCAAGGGCGCCTGGGTGGCCGCTGCCAGCCTTGCCGGGCTGGTGCTGTGCAGCCTGTGGGGCTGGTCGTACCTGAACAACCGCGCCACCCTGGCCAGCATCGCCGACGAACTGGCCCAGGCCAAGGCCGAGGACAAGGCCACCAGCGGCCAGTACACCGCGTGGCGCAGCCTCGACCGCCTGCGCTTCTGGACCGCGCACTACTACCAGCAGCACCACGAGCAGGGCGTGCCACTGGGCATGCGCCTGGGCCTGTACCAGGGCTACGAGGTCGAGCCAGTGCTGCGCACTCGCTACTTCGCCACCCTGCAGAACGTGATGCTCAAGCCCACGGCAGACAACCTGACCCGTACCCTGTACCTGCTGACCACGCTCAAGGTCTACCAGCGCAACAGCCGCGAGCTGCAGCCGGTGCGCGGCATCGACAGCGTCGAGGCCGAAGCCTTGCCGCATGACAACCGTGCCCAGTCGATCGCCGACTTCGGCAAGGCGACACTGGACACCTACGTGATGCTCTCCCCGGCGCAGCGCGAGAAGGCCGACCCGGCGTTCCTCAAGGCGCGCCTGCCGGACTACTGGTACCCGGCCATTGCCCGCCACACCGGCAAGAGCATGGCTGCGGCCGGCAGCGAGGGCGGCAACCAGGACTACCTGTACGCCAGCCGCCAGATCACCTTCTACAGCGACCAGATCCGTGAGCCGGATGTACCGCGCATCCTCGACAACGCCTTCCTGATGTCCAGCTCGCGCAACTACATCGACAGCCTGCGCGCCCAGTCGCTGCGCTCCATCGAGACCATCACGCTGGAGTCCGACACGCTGTTCGCCTTCGGCCGCGCCGACTTCCAGAGCCTGAAGAACGAGGGCCAGAACCAGCTGAGCGCGATCGCCGGCAAACTGCTGAACACGCCCAACATCGGCAAGATCGTGATCTCCGGCCACGCCGACCAGCTCGGTGACAGCCAGGGCAACTTGCAGGTCTCCAGGCAACGAGCGCAGACCATCCGCACCTACCTGGTCGGCAAGGGCGTGCCCGCCGAACTGGTGGTCGCCCAGGGCGAAGGCAGCCGCAAACCGCTGGTCAACTGCGACATGCAGCAGCCACGGGTGCAGCTGATCAAGTGCCTGGAGCCCAACCGCCGGGTAGAAATCGAAGTGCGCGGGCTCAACTGAGGCCGCGCCGCAAGAACCGGCCAACCGGGCCTCACAGGAGGAGGCCCGGTTGGCGGAAAGCTACCTCTGCCGACGTGTTCGGCGAGGTCAAAACCAAGGGGTGCATGAGCAACCCTTCAAATGATGTTAATGGAGAGTTTCACAATGGCTTTTGACGCGTATATCCAAATCGACGGCATCCCAGGCGAAGTACTGGACGACAAGCACAAGGACTGGATCGAAGTGCTGGGCTACGAGTACGGCGCCACCCAGGCCACCTCGGCTACCGCCAGCTCCTCGGGCGGTGCGTCCTCCGAGCGTGTTGCCCTGAGCGACTTCAAGATCCGCAAGGCCGTCGACAAGGCTTCGGCCAAGCTGTTCGAGCACTGCTGCACTGGCAAGCACATCGCCAAGCTGAAGCTGAACGTCAACCGTGCCGGGGGTGACAAGGTCACCTACCTGACCATCGACATGGAAGAAGTCGTGGTGTCGTCGGTCAAGTTCGTCGCCGGTGGCAACCAGGGCGGTGAAGACAAGGCCGTGAGCGACCTGCCGATCGAAGAGATCAGCTTCAACTTCGCTCGCATCAAGACCACCTACACCCAGCAGAACCGCACCGACGGCCAGGCTGGCGGCAACATCGTCGGTGGCTGGGACCGCACCGCGAACAAAGTGTTCGCCTAAGCTGCGGCTTGCCCATGGGCCGCGCAAGCGGCCTGTGTCTTGCAGCGTGCCGGTTTGCCCGGCACGCCGCTCCCCTCCTCTGATCCGAGTGTTTTATGCCTGAAATCCTCAACGACCTTTCGCTGGCCGAGCTGGCCGCACCGATCGACGGTGGCAGTGGCGAAGACTTGAGCTTCTCCGCCTTGTTCGACCAGATCAAGGAGGCCCGCCGGGCAGACCCTGACTACCTGACCCAGGGCGACTGGCAGACCGACCTGAAGACCGCAGACTGGGAACAGGTCATCCACCTTTCGGCCCAGGGGCTGGCGCAACAGAGCAAGGACCTGATGCTGGTCGCCTGGCTCAGCGAAGGCCTGGCGCAACGGGAGCATTTCGAAGGCATCAGCTTCGGCCTCGAGCTGACCGAGCGCATTCTCGATGGGTTCTGGGACAGCGCCTACCCGTCACTCGAAGACGGCCTGGACGAACGCGCCGCGCGCCTGTCCTGGCTCAAGACCACGCTCACCGACATTGCCGGTGGCTTGCCCATCACCCAGGGGCAGAATTTCGGCGTGCTGCGCTATGACGAATCACGCCATGTAGAAAACCTGGCCTTGCAGAACCCCAAGGCGATGCAGACCGCGCTGAACGAGGGCAAGATCAACGCCGAGATCTTCCAGCGTTCGGTCGCCCTCAGCGACACCGAGCACCTGCGCGCCAAGGCCCTGCAGATTGCCGCCAGCCTGCAGGCCTGCAACCGTCTGCAGGCCAGTGCCGACCGCCTGTTCGGCGTAGAGGCCCCCAGCTTCGCCAGCCTTGCCGACATGCTGTCGCGGGCCAGCCAGCTGGCCGAGAAACTGCTCAAGGACCGCGGTGTCGAACTGCACCCCGTCGTCGTGCCAGTGGCAGACCCCGTCGCCACCGTTGCCCCCATCAGCGAAGCAGGTGAACCGATGAACACACCCGTCCAGGCCGCTGCGCCCATGCGCACCACGCCCCTGACCCGTGACGAGGCCTTCACCATGCTTGCCGGCATCGCCCAGTTCTTCAAGCAGAGCGAGCCGCAAAGCCCGGTGCCCTACCTGATCGAACGCGCCATCAAGTGGGGCAACATGCCGCTGGAAGGCTGGTTGAGCGATGTGATCAAGGACAGCAACGTGGTGGACAACATCCGCGATGTGCTGGGGACCCGCGAGAAGTCCTGAAGCAACCCGGTCTTTGTAGGAGCGGCCTTGTGTCGCGAAAGGGCCGCAAAGCGGCCCCAGAATCTCCAGCCCACCACAACGCCGGGGCTGCTTTGCAGCCCTTTCGCGACACAAGGCCGCTCCTACAGGGGCCACGCCCCTGCAAATACTGCTACCTTGAGCGTTCTTCACTGCCAAGGACCGCCCCATGCCGCACACCCCCACCGGCTTCATCCGCGTCCGTGGCGCCCGCGAGCACAACCTCAAGAACGTCGACGTCGACATCCCCCGCGACGCGCTGGTGGTGTTCACCGGGGTGTCCGGCTCGGGCAAGTCCTCGCTGGCCTTCTCCACCCTCTATGCCGAAGCCCAACGCCGCTACTTCGAATCGGTCGCGCCCTATGCCAGGCGCCTGATCGACCAGGTCGGCGTGCCGGACGTCGACGCCATCGAAGGCCTGCCCCCGGCCGTGGCCCTGCAGCAGCAACGCGGCACACCCAGCGCGCGCTCGTCGGTGGGCAGTGTCACCACCCTGTCCAGCTCGATCCGCATGCTCTACTCCCGCGCCGGCAGCTACCCGGCCGGGCAGCCGATGCTGTACGCCGAGGACTTCTCGCCCAACACCCCGCAAGGCGCTTGCGCGGAGTGCCAGGGGCTGGGGCGGGTCTATGAAGTGACCGAAGCGACCATGGTCCCCGACCCGTCGCTGACCATCCGCGAGCGCGCCGTGGCGGCCTGGCCGATGGCCTGGCAGGGGCAGAACCTGCGCGACATCCTGGTCACAATGGGCTATGACGTCGACATCCCCTGGCGCGACTTGCCACAGGCGCAACGCGACTGGATACTCTACACCGAGGAAACACCCACCGTGCCGGTGTACGCCGGCCTGACACCTTCGCAGACCCGCGCCGCGCTCAAGCGCAAGCTCGAACCCAGCTACCAGGGCACCTTCAGCGGTGCCCGGCGCTACGTGCTGCATACCTTCATGCACTCGCAGAGCGCGCAGATGCGCAAGCGCGTCTCGCAGTACATGCGCCCCAGCCCGTGCCCATCGTGCCAGGGCAAACGACTCAAGCGTGCGGCGCTGGACGTGACCTTTGCCGGTCGCGACATCGGCGAGCTGTCGCGGCTGCCGTTGCAGGCCCTGGCCGAGGTATTCCGCCAGGTCGCCGCGCCGGGTTACCTGGAGCAGCACGACGACAACCTGACCCTGGAAAAACGCCTGGCCGCGCAACGCATCGCCAACGAACTGCTGGAGCGCATCGACACCCTGATCGACCTGGGCCTGGGCTACCTGGCACTGGAGCGCAGTACACCGACGCTGTCGTTCGGCGAGCTGCAACGCCTGCGCCTGGCCACCCAGCTCAATTCGCAGCTGTTCGGGGTGATCTATGTGCTCGACGAACCCTCGGCCGGCCTGCACCCGGCTGACAGCGAGGCGCTGTTCGAGGCCTTGCAGCGGCTCAAGCAGGCGGGCAACTCGGTGTATGTGGTCGAGCACGACCTGGACACCATGCGCCGCGCCGACTGGCTGGTGGACGTCGGCCCCGCGGCCGGCGAGCACGGCGGGCAGGTGCTCTACAGCGGCCCACCGGGCGGCCTGGCGCAGGTCGAGGCATCGCGTACTGCCGCCTACCTGTTCGCCGAGCAGCAGCCTCAAGCGCGCACACCACGCCAACCGCACGACTGGCTGGTGCTGGAAGGGATTACCCGCAACAACCTCGACAACCTCAGCGCCCGCTTCCCGCTGGGGTGTTTCACTTCGGTCACCGGAATCTCCGGGTCGGGCAAGTCGAGCCTGGTCAGCCAGGCGCTATTGGAGCTGGTAGGTGCCCACCTTGGTCATTCTGAGCAAAAGGCCGAACCTGAAGAGCAAAGCCTTGAAGATGAACCCGAACAGTTCAGCACAGGGCGCGTCGGTGCGGGGCTCGATAGCATCAAGCGGCTGGTGCAAGTTGACCAGAAGCCGATCGGCCGCACGCCGCGCTCCAACTTGGCGACGTACACCGGTCTGTTTGACCATGTGCGCAAGCTGTTCGCTGCCACCGACCAAGCCAAGGCCTGCGGTTTCGATGCCGGGCGTTTCTCGTTCAACGTGGCCAAGGGGCGTTGTGAAAACTGCGAGGGTGAAGGTTTCGTCAGCGTCGAGTTGCTGTTCATGCCCAGTGTGTACGCGCCCTGCCCGACCTGCCATGGCGCACGCTATAACCCCGAGACACTGGCGGTGACCTGGCAAGGCATGAACATCGCCCAGGTGCTGCAGCTGACGGTCGAGCAGGCGCTGTCGGTGTTTGCCGAGCAACCGCCGGCGCGGCGCTGCCTGCAGGTACTGCAGGATATCGGCCTGGGCTACCTGCGCCTGGGCCAGCCGGCCACCGAGCTGTCCGGTGGTGAGGCGCAGCGGATCAAGCTGGCCACCGAGCTGCAGCGCGTGGCCCGTGGCGCGACCTTGTATGTGCTGGACGAACCCACCAACGGGCTGCATCCGCAAGATATCGACCGCTTGCTGGTGCAGCTCAACCGGCTGGTCGAGGCCGGGCACAGTGTGGTGGTGGTCGAGCATGACATGCGCGTGGTGGCGCAGAGCGACTGGGTGATCGATATCGGGCCGGGGGCTGGGGATGCTGGCGGCCGGGTGGTGGTCAGCGGGACACCTGATGAGGTGGCTGGTTGTGAAGCTAGCCGCACTGCCGAGTTTCTGGCCCGAGCCTTGTAGCGCCTGTGCTGGCCTCTTCGCGGGCACGCCCGCTCCCACAGGGATATCACTTGCTCGAAGCCTGTGGGGATCCTGTGGGAGCGGGCGTGCCCGCGAAGAGGCCGGCACAGGTAAAAATCCTTCCTATACTCCCCCTGGCATCCCGGCATGCCGTCTGCCCAAAAATCGCGATACCTCAAATAACAACAAACGAGGTGGCAAATGGTCTGGCAGCAAATCTACGATCCGTTCGCAAGCCCCTGGCTCTCCACCCTCATGGCCGCCGTACCGGTCGTGGTGATGCTGGCAGCGCTGGCCTTCTTCCATATCAAAGCGCACATCGCCGCCCTGCTCGCCCTGGGTTCGGCACTGCTGATCTCGATCTTCGCTTTCGGCATGCCAGCCAACATGGCAGGCTCCGCTGCGCTATACGGTGCGGCCAACGGCCTGCTGCCGATCGGCTGGATCGTGCTGAACATCATCTTTCTGCACCGGCTGACCACCGAAAACGGTTCATTCAAGGTGCTGCAGGATTCGCTGGCACGCATTACCGACGACCGCCGCCTGCAGCTGCTGCTGATCGCCTTCTGCTTCGGCGCCTTCTTCGAGGGCGCAGCGGGCTTTGGCACACCGGTAGCGGTGACCGGGGCGATCCTGATCGGCCTGGGCTTCTCGCCGCTGGCCGCTTCGGGGCTGGCGCTGATCGCCAATACCGCGCCGGTGGCATTCGGTGCACTGGGCACACCGATCATCACCCTGGCCAAGGTCACCGGGCTGGATGAAATGGAGCTGTCGGCCATGGTCGGCCGGCAACTGCCGTTCTTCTCGGTGATCGTGCCGTTCTGGCTGATCTGGGCCTTTGCCGGCTGGCGCAAGATGCTCGAGGTGTGGCCGGCGATCCTGGTGGCCGGTGTCTCGTTCGCGGTGCCGCAGTTCCTGGTGTCGAACTTCCACGGGCCGATGCTGGTGGACGTGATTGCGGCGCTGATCTCCATGGCCTGCCTGACCGGCTTCCTGCGGGTGTGGAAGCCGGCCACCGTGCACACCTCGGCGGCGCTCACCGGGCGGGTCGACAACTCCAGGATCGAAGACGACGGCAAAACGGGCGCCGCAACCACCTTCGCCCAGCGCGACCAGCGCAGCGTGTTCAAGGCCTGGTTGCCGTGGATCATCCTCACCGTGTTCGTGTTCGCCTGGGGCACGGCAAGCTTCAAGAACCTGTTCGACACCCGCCCGGCGCTGGACCCCGCCAGCGGCGCGGCGATGCTCGACCCGCAGGGCAAGCCGCTGCGCGAAGGCAACCCGGTGTTCGCCCCGGTGTTCACCTTCGACTCGATCCACCAGCAGATCGAGAAGGTGCCACCCGTGGTGCCCACGCCGAAGAAAGAAGACGCCCAGTACAAGTTCACCTGGTTCACCGCCACCGGCAGCGGCATCTTCCTGGCAGCCATCCTCGGCGGGCTGCTGATGGGCTATTCGCCACTGGAACTGGGGCGGCAATACCTGCGCACACTGTGGGTGGTGCGCTATTCGCTGATCACCATCGTCGCCATGCTTGCGCTGGGCTTCCTCACGCGCTATTCAGGGCTGGATGCGACCATGGGCCTGGCGTTCGCCGCCACCGGCATCTTCTACCCCATGTTCGGCACCCTGCTCGGCTGGCTCGGGGTGGCGCTGACCGGCTCGGACACCGCCTCCAACGTGCTGTTCGGCGGGCTGCAACGGGTCACCGCAGAACAGCTGGGGCTGAGCCCGGTGCTGATGGCGGCGGCCAACAGTTCGGGCGGGGTGATGGGCAAGATGGTCGATGCGCAGTCGATCGTCGTGGCCTCCACCGCCACCCGCTGGTATGGGCATGAGGGGGAGATCCTGCGTTATGTGTTCTTCCACTCGATCGTGCTGGCGGTGCTGGTGGGTGGACTGGTGACCTTGCAGGCCTATGTGGCGCCGTTCACGGCGATGGTGGTCGGGCACTGAATCCAGTGTTTCGTTGCTCATGCCTTGAAGTTGGTGCGATCCATGTGGGAGCGGCCTTGCGTCGCGAAAGGGCTGCGCAGCAGCCCCGACAATTTCTGCCTGGAGGCTGAAATCCTGGGGCCGCTACGCGGCCCTTTCGCGACGCAAGGCCGCTCCCACATTGACGGTGTCAAAGCCAAGCGCCGTGAAGTACAGTCAGCCCCATGGACAAATACACCCCGCGCCAGTGGCTCCCGCACGAGAAGCCCAGCCTCCCCGGCTCCCCTTCCACGCCCCTGCACTCGCCGGCCAAGCGCCTGGCGTTCGGCGTGGTCGGCCTGCTGGTGGCGATTACCGGTGGCCTGGGCAACGCACTGGTCACCGCCAACCTGGTGTTCCTGCAGGGCGCGCTGGGTGCGACCAGCGCGGAGATGGCCTGGCTGCCGGCGGCCTATGTGATGACCAACGTGTCGATCAACCTGCTGCTGGTCAAGTTCCGCCAGCAGTTCGGCCTGCGCGCCTTCACCGAGGTGTTTCTGGTGCTGTATGCCCTGGTCACCTTCGCCCACCTGCTGGTCAACGACCTGCACTCGGCCATCGCCGTGCGCGCCGCCCACGGCATGGTCGGCGCGGCGCTCAGTTCGCTGGGCCTGTACTACATGATCCAGGCGTTCCCCGAACGCTGGCGGATCAAGGCCATGGTGCTGGGCCTTGGCGCCTCGCAACTGGCCCTGCCGCTGGCGCGGATCTTCTCCGAAGACTTGCTGCAGATCGCCGAGTGGCGCGGCCTGTACCTGTTCGAACTGGGCCTGGCGCTGACCGCACTGGGCTGCGTACTGCTGCTCAAGCTGCCGCCCGGTGACCGCTTCAAGACCTTCGAGCCGCTGGACTTCCTCACCTTCACCCTGATGGCCAGTGGCGTCGGCCTGCTCTGCGCCGCGCTGTCGCTGGGGCGCATCGACTGGTGGCTGGAGGCGCCGTGGATCGGTGTCGCCCTGGCGTGTTCCATTGCCTTGATCTTCACCGGCCTGGCCATCGAGCACAACCGCCAGAACCCGCTGCTGATGACGCGCTGGCTGGGCAGCGGCGCAATCATCCGCCTGGGCTTGTGCGTGATCCTGATTCGCATGGTCACCTCCGAGCAGTCCACCGGCGCCGTGGGCTTTCTGCAAGTGCTGAACATGGGCAGCGAGCAGATGCGCTCGCTGTACTGGATCATGCTGCTCGGTGCCGTGGCGGGCCTGGCCAGCAGCGCCCTGACCATCGATCCGAAGCACCTGGTGATCCCCTTGTTCATCTCGCTGCTGGCGATGGCCACCGGGGCGTTCATGGACAGCAGCTCGAGCAACCTCACGCGCCCGCAGCAAATGTACCTCAGCCAGTTCCTGCTGGCCTTTGGCAGCACGTTCTTCCTTGGCCCGTCGATGGCCCTGGGCATCAGCCACGTGCGTGCCAACCCACGCAACCTGGTGAGCTTCTCGGTGCTGTTCGGCATCTGCAACAACCTCGGCGGCCTGATCGGCGCGGCGCTGCTGGGCACCTTCCAGACCTGGCGCGAGAAGTTTCATTCCAGCCACCTGATGGACCGCCTCAGCTACCTCGAACCCTTGGTCAACGCCCGCGTGCAAAGCGGCGGTGGCGGTTATGCAGGGATTCTCGCCGACCCGGCGCTGCGCAGCGAGGCCGGCTTGCGCGTGCTGGCCAGCGCCGCCACCCGCGAGGCCAACGTGATGGCCTACAACGACGTGTTCGTGCTGATCGGCAGCATCGCCGTGCTGACCATGATCTGGATTACCCTTCGCGGCACCTGGCTGTGGTATGTCGCCCGCCAGGCCGCTTCACCCGACTCCACCAGCGGTACCGCCAGCCGATGACCGAACAAACCCGCACCACGACCACCACCGCCCTTGCCGAAACACCGGAAGGCAGCGCGCCGCCCAGCGAACCGACCAGCCCGGTGCGCACGCGGCGGGTGCGCATCCTGTCGTCGATCAGCTTTGCCTGCGTGGCCCTGGCCGGCATCCTGCTGGTGCTCTATGCCTGGAACCTGCCGCCGTTCAGCAGCGCCATCGAAAGCACCGAAAATGCCCTGGTGCGCGGCCAGGTGACGATCATCGGGCCGCAGCTCAGTGGCTACATCGTCGACGTGCCGGTGCATGACTTCCAGTTCGTCAAGGCTGGCGACCTGCTGGTGCAGCTGGACGATCGGATCTACAAGCAGCGCCTGGCCCAGGCCATCGCCCAGTTGCAACAGCAGCAGGCGGCGCTGGCCAACAACCTGCAACAGCGCAACAGTGCCGAAGCCACCATCGCCCAGCGCCAGGCGGCAATCGGCGATGCCTCGGCGCAGGCCGACAAGGCCCGTGCCGACCTGCGCCGTAGCCAGGCCCTGGTCAGCGACGGCTCGGTGTCACGCAGCGATTTTGACCTGGCCCGCGCCAGCCAGGCCGCCGCCGTGGCGAACCTGGCCCAGGCCAAGGCCGCGCTGGCCATCGCCCGCCAGGACCGCGAGACGGTGATCGTCAACCGCGCCGCGCTGGAGGCGTCGGTGGAAAACGCCAAGGCCGCCGTGGCGCTTGCCCGTATCGACCTCGACAACACCCGCGTCACCGCCCCGCGTGACGGCCAGCTGGGGCAGATCGGCACGCGCCTGGGGGCCTACGTCAACTCTGGCGCTCAGCTGATGGCACTGGTGCCCGACACCCTGTGGGTGATCGCCAACATGAAGGAAACGCAGATGGCCGACGTGCGCATCGGCCAGCCGGTGAGCTTTACCGTGGATGCCCTGAACCACCTCAAGCTTTACGGTCATGTGCAGCAGATCTCCCCGGCCACCGGCTCCGAGTTCGCCCTGTTGCAAGCCGACAATGCCACCGGCAACTTCGTGAAGATTGCCCAGCGCATCCCGGTGCGTATCACCGTCGACCCCGACCAGCCTGGCGCTGCACGCCTGCGCCCGGGCATGTCGGTGGTGGTGAGCATCGATACCCGCGACGAGGAATGATACCCCCATGCAGCTGAACAACCTGATCCGCCGCCTGGACCTGGTCACCCTGCAGCTGTTCGTGGCCATCCACGAAGAAGGCAGCCTGACCCGCGCCGCCACGCGCGAGGCGATCGCATTGTCAGCGGCCAGCAAGCGCCTCAACGAGCTGGAGGGCGCGCTGGGTACGCCGCTGTTCCTGCGCCAGGCCCGGGGCATGCAGCTCACCCCGGCCGGCGAAACCCTGTTGCATCATGCCCGGCGCATGTTGTTCAACCTGGAGAAGATCGGCCTGGAGCTGGGCGAGCACCTGCAGGGCGTGCGCGGTTACGTGCGGATGCTGGCCAACCTGTCGGCGATCATCCAGTTCCTGCCCGAGGACCTTGCGGCATTCAGTGCCGAACATGCGCAAATCAAGGTGGACCTGGAGGAGCGCCCGAGCAATGGCGTGGTCCAGGGCCTGCTCGACGGTGTCGCCGACCTGGGCATCTGTTCCGCCGACAGCGACACCCGCGGCCTGCATGCCGTGCGCTACAAGCGCGACCAGCTGGTGCTGGTGGTACGCCAGGGGCATGCGCTGGCCGAACAGGCGCAGGTGGCCTTTGCCGAAACCCTGGACAACGACTTCGTCGGCCTGCACTCGGCCAGCTCGATCAACATGCGCACCGTAGAGGCCGCACGCCGGGCCGGCAAGGTGCTGCGCCTGCGCATTCATGTGCCAAGCTTCGATGCCGTGTGCCGCATGGTGCAGGCCGACATGGGCGTGGGCATTCTGCCACGCAAGGCCTTCGAGTTGTTTGGCGGGGCGCTGGGGTTGCGGGCCGTGGCGTTGAGCGATGACTGGGCCGAGCGCGAATTGCTGCTGGTGGCGCGGGAGCTGGAGGCGTTGTCGCCGGTGAGCCGGATGTTGTTCGAGCAGCTTCGAGGAAAGTAGTTTTCCTGTGCCGGCCTCTTCGCGGGCTTGCCCGCTCCCACAAGTATTTTCACTGCCCTTGAGGTTTAGGTAATCCTGTGGGAGCGGGCAAGCCCGCGAAAGGGCCGCTACAGGAAAGACGCAGACCATTCGCGTTTCGCGAACGGTAGTTGCCGACACAGGATTGGTGCCCTGCTCCTGACAGCCCTAGGCTCCACCTCAAAGTCCAAGAACAATGAGGTACGCAACATGCCTGCTCCTCTCGAAGGCATCCGGGTGCTGGAAATCGGCACGCTGATCGCCGCCCCCTTTGCCGCCCGCCTGCTCGGCGAATTCGGCGCCGAAGTGATCAAGATCGAAGCCCTGGGCCAGGGCGACCCCCTTCGCAAGTGGCGAAAGCTGCATGACGGCACTTCGCTCTGGTGGTACCTGCAATCACGCAACAAGAAGTCCCTGGCACTGGACCTCAAGGCTGCCGAAGGCCTGGGCATCGTCAAACAACTGCTGCAGGACACCGACGTCCTCATCGAAAACCTGCGCCCCGGCGCCCTGGAAAAGCTCGGCCTGGGCTGGGACGTGCTGCATGCGCTCAACCCGCGCCTGACCCTGGTGCGCATCTCCGGCTACGGCCAGAGCGGCCCCTACCGCGACCGCCCGGGCTTCGGCGCCATCGGCGAGGCCATGGGCGGCATCCGCTACACCACCGGCGAGCCCGCTGCCGCACCGGCGCGTGCCGGGGTCAGCCTGGGCGACTCGCTGGCTTCGCTGCACGCGGTGATGGGGGCGCTGCTGTCGCTGTTCAATGTGCGCGCCAATGGCGGCGTCGGCCAGGTGGTCGATGTGTCGCTGGTGGAAAGCGTGTTCAACCTGATGGAAAGCCTGATCCCCGAATACGACCTGCTTGGCCATGTGCGTGAGCGCAGCGGTGGCGCGCTGCCCGGTATCGCGCCGTCGAACACCTACCGCACCGCCGATGGCGCCTTCGTGGTGATCGCCGGCAACAGCGACCCGATCTTCCGCCGCCTGATGCAGGCGATCGGCCGGCCAGAGCTGGGCGAGGCGGCCGAGTTCGCCCACAACGACGGCCGTGCCGCCCAGGCCGCGCTGCTCGACGATGCCATCGAACAGTGGACCCGCCAGCATTCCATCGACGCCGTGCTGGCGGCGCTGGAAGTGGCCGAAGTCCCGGCCGGGCGCATCTATTCCGTCGCCGATATCGTCAACGACCCGCATTACCAGGCGCGCGACATGCTGCTCGACAGCCGGTTGCCCGACGGCACGCCTGTGCGCATGCCAGGCATCGTGCCCAAGCTCTCGGCCACGCCGGGGCGGGTCGACTGGCAAGGGCCGGCGCTGGGCGAGCACACCGACGCCGTGCTCGCAGGCCTGGGCATGGCCGCAGCAGACATCGCGCGCCTGCGCAGCCAGGGGGTGGTGCAATGATCCCGGCCAGCCCCGAACAGCTGATCATCCAGGAAGTCGCCCCGCGCGACGGCCTTCAGATCGAACCGACCTGGGTCGCCACCGCAGACAAGATCGCCCTGGTCGACGGCCTTTCCCGCCTGGGCTTCAGCCGCATCGAAGCCGGCTCGTTCGTCTCGCCCAAGGCGATTCCGGCATTGCGCGACGGTGACGAGGTGTTCCGCGGTATCCAGCGCCAGCCCGGGGTGGTGTATGTGGCATTGGTCCCCAACCTCAAGGGCGCCGAACGCGCCCTGGCGGCCGGGGCAGACGAACTGAACCTGGTGCTCTCGGCCAGCCAGTCGCACAACCTGGCCAACATGCGCATGCGCCGCGAGCAGTCGCTGGCGGGCTTCGGCGATATCGTCCAGGCCGTGCATGGGCGCCCGATCAGCCTCAATGCCACGGTGGCGACGGCGTTCGGTTGCCCGTTCGAGGGGCGCATCGATGAAGACCTGGTGTTGCGCCTGCTCGATGCCTATCTGGAACTGGGCGTGCACGGCGTCACCCTGGCCGACACCACCGGCATGGCCAACCCGCGCCAGGTCGAACGCCTGGTCCGCCGCAGCCTGGAGCGGCTGCCGGCGAGCATGCTCACCCTGCATTTCCACAACACCCGTGGCCTGGGCCTGTGCAATGTGCTGGCTGCCTACGAAGCCGGCGCGCGACGCTTCGACGCCGCCCTCGGCGGGCTGGGTGGCTGCCCGTTCGCCCCGGGCGCCTCGGGCAACATCTGCAGCGAAGACCTGGCCAACCTATGTGCCGAAACCGGCATCCCCACCGGTATCGACCTCGAGGGCCTGATAGGCCTGGCGCGGGGCCTGCCTGCCCTGCTCGGCCATGAAGTACCCGGCCAGCTGGCCAAGGCCGGGCGCAACTGCGACCTGCACCCGCTGCCTGCCGGCATGCCTACCTGATACTGCGCGTCAACCCGGGGCACGCCCCACCAGACAACAAGAACAACAGGGCCGCCCACGCGGCGGCCCGACTGGAGAACACACAATGAGTCTTTCCGCCCTGCATACGGCTGCCGATGGCGCCGCCGACAGTGAAAAAGCCCTGGTGCGCAAGGTCGCCTGGCGGCTCATGCCACTGATCATGGTCTGCTACCTGTTCGCCTTCTTCGACCGCATCAACATCAGCTTCGCCAAGTTCCAGCTGCAGACCGACCTGGGCTTCAGCGACACCGCCTACGGCCTGGGCGCGAGCCTGTTCGTGGTCGGCTATGTGCTGTTCGAGGTGCCCAGCAACCTGATGCTGTACAAGGTCGGCGCTCGCCGCTGGATTGCCCGCATCATGATTTCCTGGGGCCTGGCCACGGCGGCGATGGTGTTCGTGACCAACGAATGGCAGTTCTACACCCTGCGCTTCATCATCGGTGCCATGGAAGCCGGCTTCGCCCCGGGCGTGCTGTACTACCTGACGCTGTGGTTCCCTCGCCACTACCGGGGCCGGATCACCTCGCTGCTGTTCCTGGCTTCGGCCTTCGCCGGGTTGTTCGGCGCACCCTTCTCCGGCCTGATCCTCGGCCACCTCGACGGTGCCTTGCAGATGCGTGGCTGGCACTGGCTGTTCCTGCTTGGCGGCCTGCCGTGCGTGGCCCTTGGCCTGCTGGTGCTGACCCGGCTCAAGGACCGTATCGAGGATGCCGGCTGGCTGAACCCGGCAGAAAAGCAACTGCTGCTTTCGCGCATCGACCCGCCCCAGGCCGCCCATGGCCAAGGCTCGTTGCTGCAGGCCATCCGCATTCCGGGCTTCCTGACCCTGGGGCTGATCTACTTCCTGATCCAGATCGCTTCCTATGGCCTGAACTTCTGGGCACCGCAGCTGATCCGCAGCGCTGGCACCGAAAACCCGTCGATGATCGGCCTGCTGACGGCCATCCCCTACATCTGCGGCGCCATTGCCATGGTCGTGTGCGGGCGCCTGTCGGATGCCACGGGCGAGCGGCGCTGGTTCACCGCCGGCCTGATCGCGCTGGGCGCGCTGGGCTTCCTGTGCGCCGGGCTGTTCGATGACAACACGCCGTTGCTGCTGGTATCCCTGGGCCTGCTGGGTGCGGGCGTGGTGGCGTCGATCCCGAGCTTCTGGGCGTTGCCGCCCAAGCTGCTGGCAGGCGCTGGCGCCGGTGCGGCCGGGGGCATTGCCCTGATCAACACCCTGGGGCAGCTGGGCGGGATCGTCAGCCCGGTGCTGGTGGGACGCATCCGTGACCTGACCGGTACCACCACCCCGGCGCTGTACCTGATTGCCGGGGCCTGCGTGGTGACGGCACTGCTGGTGCTGTTCGCCCTGCCAGAAAAACTGCGCACACGGGATGTGCCGAACCGTTGAGCGGTGGGGCCGCAGCGCTGCGGCCCCCGCTTTTGTGAACCCTGTCGAGATGCCGTCCTGCCACGATTGCGCCGCTCTAACCCGTAGGTTCTAATGCCTGCCCACCGGTTTATCTTCGCAATCCAAGGACGCTCGCTCATGTACAGGAAGCTCGTACCGCTGGCACTGCTGGCCACCCTGGCCGGCTGCTCGGACACCAACGACGCCAGCGAGGCCAATTTCCACAAAGCGGCCCAGGCCTACCTCGACACGCAGTATCCGCACTGTTTCGTGGTCACCGACTTCCCCACCAAGACCCAGGACTTCGACGTCACCGGCACCAACAAGGCCCTGCACGCCCTGGCCACGGTAGGGATCGTCAGCGAGCAGGAAATCTCCCGCGTCGAAGTGCCCGAGCGCCTGTGGCAACCGGCCCGTACCGACATCTACTACGCCTATGACCTGACCGACGAAGGCCGCAAGTACTACAAGGCCGATGCCCAGAAGATGCTCGACGGCCAGACCCGTGGCGGGCTGTGCTTCGGCAAGGCCGAGGTGACGGCGATCGAGCAGTTCAGTGAGCCGGGGCAGATGATGGGGCACACGATTTCCGATGTGACCTATGCCTACAAGATCACCGGCTTGCCGGCCTGGGCCAGCGATGACCAGATCAAGGCCGGCATCCGGGACCTGGGCAAAGCCGTAGCGACCAACGACACCCCGGCCAGGGAAAAGCGGGTGATGGTGCTGACCAACAAGGGCTGGGTGCACGAGCGCCTGTTCGACAAATGACGCGGGCCGTGCTGGCCTACATCCACCAGGCCAGCACCACCGGCAGCCAGACGAACGACAGCACTGTCGAGCACATCACCAGGTTGGCCACCTGCTCCGGCTGCCGGTTGGCCCTCACCGCCATCAGGTAATTGAACACCGCCACCGGCATCGCCGACTGCACCATAAGCACCGCCCGCTCCATCGCCTCCATGCCCAGGGCGGCGCCCACTGCCCAACCCACCGCCCCCCCCAAGACGATGCGCACACCGCCGAGCACCAGGCCGCCGCCGATATGTTGCGGGCGGATACTGGCCAGCGACACGCCCAGGGTCAGCAGCATCAAAGGGATCGACATGCCCCCCAGCAGGTCGGCGGTATTGGCCAGCCAGCGCGGCAGCTCGAAGTCGAGGAAGATGATCGGCATGGCACCGGCCAGGCTGATGACGATCGGGTTGCGCAACAGTGCCTTGAACGAGGCGACCGTGCCGGAAATGGCCATGCCCAGGGTGAACTGCACGATCGACAAGGTCAGGAAGAACGCCACGGCCAGCGCCAGGCCGTGTTCGCCGAAGGCATACAAGCTGATCGGCAGGCCCATGTTGCCGGTGTTGGGGAACATGAATGCCGGCATCAGCACCCGCCAGTGCTGGCCCGAGGCACGGCACACCAGCAGCCCGGCCACGGCCATGCCTGCGGTGCACAACAGGCAGGCCAGGGCCATGCTGGTGAACGCCGCGGCGTCCAGTTCGGTGCGGCTCAGGGTCGACAACACCAGCGACGGGGTGCCGACGGTCATGACCATGCGGGCGATGAATTCGGTGGGGTAATCGAGGCCCTTGCGGGCCCAGGCGTAACCAATGCCGGCGACGATGAAGACCGGGGCGAGAACGGCGAACAGCGACGCGAGCATGGGGCGGGCCTTCCGTGGGTGGGAATGCCGATTATGCCGCATGCCAGCGACCCCGGGATGTCGGATCCGAGCACAATGCTGTCGCATCCCGACCTGCGGCGTCTCGTCGCAGCCCTTAGCCTCTTGGGCAAATCGATCACAACCCGTAGAATCGCGCTTCCTTTTCGCCCGTCGCCTTGAACGGTGGCAACCGGCAGCAACGACAGAGTCCAGGCCTGAACACATGAAGCCCATGTGAAATAGGCTCAACCGAACCCGCCCGGCCCAGCTCTTACAGGGTCCAGCGGTTGAGTCTTGCCCAGGTCGCATCCAGCCCAGGCACATCCGTGCATACCTTCGGCCCTTGATGGGCCTGTTTGGCGTGCGCGTTCGAAGAGGCGTTCCCAAATCGCCACTCCAACTTGAGGTATGTATGTCTCCGCGTTTGCTGGCCATGGCGCTGGCGCCCCTGCTCGGGCTGTTCATCATTGCCCTGGGCAACGGCTTCATGTCTTCCCTTACCACCCTGCGCCTGGACGCTGCCGGCGAATCGGCGACGACCATCGGTATCGTCTCGTCGACCTACTTCATCGGCCTGACCCTCGGCGCGATCTTCAACGACCGGCTGATCCTGCGCATCGGCCATATCCGCGCCTACACCAGCTTCGCCTCGCTGATCGCCGCAACCATCCTGCTGCAGGGGCTGTTCTACGATGCCACCTGGTGGTCGGTGCTGCGCCTGATCAATGGCTGGGCGGCCGTCGGCGTGTTCCTGGTGATCGAAAGCTGGCTGCTGCTGGCCGGTGACGCGAAGATCCGCGGGCGCCTGCTGGCGCTGTACATGATTGCCTTCTACGGCGCGGGCGTGATCGCCCAGGCCGGCCTTGGCGAAATCACCCACCTGGGCGACACGGCGCCGTTCATGCTGGCCGGCATGCTTGCCGCGCTGTCGGTGCTGCCGATCGTGATCCTGCCTCGGGTGTCGCCGCTGCTCGACCAGGTCGAGCCGCTCAAACCACGGCAACTGCTGGGTGTGGCCCCGTCGGGGCTGGTCGGCTGCTTCGGCTCCGGTGTGGTCATTGCCGGTATCTACGCGCTGCTGCCGCTGTACCTGCAGCGCATCGGCCTGGATGTCGGTGAAGTCGGCAACATGATGGCCTGGGTCATCCTCGGCGCCATGCTGTTGCAATACCCGGTGGGGCGTTGGTCCGACCGCAGGGACCGCCAGGATGTGCTGATCGCCCTGGCCGCGCTGTGCCTGGTGCTGTCGCTGGTCACGGTGTTCCTGCCTTCGGATTCGGCCCTGCTGCCGGCCATGCTGTTCCTGCTCGGTGGCGGTGTGTTCGCGCTGTACCCGGTAGCGGTCAGCCATGCGGCCGACCGGGCGCCATCCGACGCCCTGGTGCCGATGATCCAGGGCCTGCTGCTGATCAACTCGCTGGGGTCGGCCATGGCGCCGCTGGCCATTTCGCCGGCCATGACCGAATTTGGCGAAGTGGGGCTGTTCTGGGCCTTTGCCGTGGTCAACCTGGGCATGGTGTGCTTTTTCCTCTGGCGCCGCGGCAAGCGCCCGGCTGCGGAGCACCCGGCACCGTTCACGGCGTCGACCACCTTCTCGCCGACCGGCGCCGAGCTGCGGGTGACCGAAGACCTGATGCATGCGGCGCAGGAGCATCCGCCGCTGGAGCCTGTTGCGCCTGCCCCGGCAGCGCACGCCGAAACTAAGTGACACCAGGGGCCGCCATGCGGCCCTTGTTTTTTGACCGTCCGTCGCCCAAGCGGCACCCTGCCATCCTCCGCCAGCCAAACGAATGACAGATCATCCGCCCAGGAGACTTGCCATGATCCGCATTCAACCGCTGTTGTTCGCCCTCGCCCTCGGGGTCGCCTCTACCGCCAGCTACGCCGCCACCGAGCCGACCAACACCGACAGCAAGCCGCAAACCGACCAGCAAGGCGGCAAGACCGCAGGTGAAGACAGCAGCGTCAACAGCCCAGGCAGTGGCCAGGACAACGACAGCAGCAATACCGGCAGCGACGCCGCCGATGGCGCCGCGGGTGGTTCCAACAGCACTGGTGAAGCCACGGGCTCAGGCGCCGGCCACACCGGCGGTACCGCTGAAGACCAGGACAGCCGCTGACCCGCAGCGGGTCTACACTGGGGCGCACAGTCCTGCCAAGGAATCGCCATGAACCCTAGACCCTGGCTACTCGCCGCCTTGCTGCCCTGCACTGCCCTGGCTGCCGGTGGCGATTCCGCCGCACTGTCGATCAGCTCGTCCTCATTTACCGACGGCGGTGTCATCGCCTTGCAGCAGGTCGGGCCTGACCCCGCCTGTGGCGCCGGCGAGGAGCGAACGCCACAGCTGAGTTGGAAGAACCTGCCCGACGGCACGCAGTCGCTGGCCTTGGTGATGTTCGACCCGGACGGCGGCAAGGGGCTGGGTGTGGTGCACTGGATTGCCTACAACATCGACCCGGCGCTCGATGGGTTGGATGAGGGCATGGCTGGGCAGACAACCCAGGCGCTCATGGTTGGGCGCAATTCTCGCGGTACCTTGACCTACCGCGGGCCTTGCCCGCCAGCGGGGGACAAACCGCATCACTATGCACTGACTCTGATTGCCACTGACTTGCCCTTGGGTACCCTGCCCGAAGGGCTGGACCGCACCGGCTTGATGGAATTGCTGCAGGGGCATGCGTTAGGGGCGCAGAGCCTGGTGGGCCGTTACGGGCACTGATTGCCGAAACGTGCAATCACTGTGGGAGCGGCCTTGTGTCGCGAAAGGGCTGCGGAGCAGCCCCAGGAGTTCAGCGTCGAGGCAGCGAATGCTGGGGCTGCTCTGCAGCCCTTTCGCGACACAAGGCCGCTCCTACATGGACCGCGCTGTCAGCGCCAGTACCGCGCGTCATCGACGATCTTCGCATGCCTCTCGAATACATCCGGCAGCTGTTCCTTGAGGTAATCGATCCAGGTCCGCACCTTGGCATCCAGGTAATGCCTGGACGGATAGATCGCATACAAGGCATTCTCCCGCAGCCGATAAGGCGCCAGTAACCGCCGCAGGCGCCCCTGCTCGATGGCCTGGCTGGCGGTGTAGAACGGTAGCAGGCCGATGCCCATCCCCAGTTCGCTGGCTACCAGCATGGCGTCGGCGACGTTGGTCAGAAAACTGTCGCGCGGGGCGATGACACAGTTGTCGATCCCCTGCGCGAACACCCAGTCCCCTTCGTACATCGGATACGCCATGCGCAGGCATCGGTGTTCGTGCAGGTCTGCCGGCTGCTCGGGCACACCATGGGCCTCAAGGTAGCTTGGCGCGGCGCAAGGGATACTGAAAATGTTGCCCAGCGGCACGGCGATCAGCTGCGAATCGGGCAACGCCTCATCCACGGTGATCACCACATCGTGCCCCTCGGCCAGCGGATCGGGATTGCGCTGAGACAGGGTCAGCTCGATCACCACGTCAGGGCAGATGGCGTTGTAACCGGCCACCAATGGCATCAGCAGCATGCCCAAGCCATGCGGACAGTGCAGCCTCAGACGGCCACGCGGGGTGAGGTGGGCGCCGCGGGCTTCGTCCATGGCCTCGTCGGTCAGCGCCATGATCTGCCGCGCCCGTTCGAGAAACCGCTCGCCTGCCTCGCTCATGCGTAGGCGCCGGGTGGTGCGGTGCAGCAGCCGTGTCTGCAGCTGGTTCTCAAGCTCCGCGACAATCCGCGACACCTGCGCCGCAGAGATGTCGAGTGCATTGGCGGCTGCGGCGAAGCTGCCGCACTCCACCACTCGGGTAAAGGTACGCATGGCGTGCAGCATGTCCATGGGGCCTGGCTCCTTGATCGATCTTATTCGTACGTTCCAGGCAGGAATCTATCACGACTTATCCCATTTATTGAGAATCACCAACGAATGCATCATGGGTAAAACGAAAAAGGAGCCTGCCATGAAACGTTCACTTGCTGTTGTCGCCCTCTCTGCCGCCCTGGCCTCGTTCGGCGCCTTCGCCGATGCGCCCGCCAGCCAACCGGCCAGCAGCAATTATGAGTACGGCATGCCGCTGGATGTGGCCAAGGTCATCTCGATTACCCCGGCCAGCAACGCCGCCGACTGCCAGGTGGGCACCGCGCACATGGTGTACGTCGATCATCAGGGCCAGAAGCGCGAAGTCGACTACCGCGAAATGGGCAACTGCTCGCAGCAGTGAATCAGGCCAGTACCGCGTTGATCCAGCCGATCTGCCGGGCGAAGTCATGCCGCTTCTCCTGCGGGATGGCATCGCGGGCACGCTCGAAGTTGGCCAGGCTCTGCTGCTTCTGACGCAGCATGCGCTGCCACTTGGTCAGGAATGCCGGGCATTTCTCGCGCATCAGCACGGGGCCGAAATACAGCTCTTCGGCACTGTAGGCCACCGCCCCGTCGGGTTCGGCCACGATGATCTCGTAGTCGAAACGGTTTTCCCGCAGCAATTCTTCGCTGACGATCCGGTAGCCGTTGTGCATCAGCCAACCGCGCAGCTCGCGCTCGTCGCCATTAGGCTGCAGGATCAGGCGCTCGATGCCGTTCAGGCGCGCCTTGCCACGCTCGAGAATCTCGCACATGGTCTTGCCCCCCATGCCGCACAGGCTGATGGCGGTGATGCGATCACCGGGCTCGATGGCCTCCAGGCCGTCGGCCAGGCGCACGGTAACGACGTCGGTCAGGCCATTGCGGCGCACGTTGCGCTGGGCCGATTCATAAGGCGTCTGCGCCACCTCGCCGGCCAGCCCCGCCGCGATCACGCCGCGCAGCGCCAGGGCCACCGGCAGGTAGCCGTGGTCCGAGCCGATATCGGCCAGGCGCGCACCCTGCGGTACATGTGCGGCCACACGTTCCAGGCGCCTCGATAATGTCTGTTGGTTCAACTCCAGCCCCTTGCTCGACAATCGGCGGCGATTCTGACTGCCGGGGCGCTGCATTTCAATGCTTGAGCGCCCACCGGCTCGACCCTTGCGACAGGCTCGCGTAGGCTTGCCGCTTTCCCTCCGTTGCAAGGCGAATACCCATGGCAGATCTTATCTACACACCAGATTCCGACGCCGAGTCCATTTCCTCCGACGTCGCGGAGTACAACGGTATCCTGGTGACCACGCAGATCCCGACCGATCTCGATGCCGATATCACCCAGCAGAGCGAGAGCACCCTGCAGGCCCTGAAAGACGCGCTGGAAAAGGCCGGCAGCGGCATGGACCGGGTCATGCATCTGACTATCTACCTGACCGACATGGCCGACCGTGGCGCCTTCAACGAGGTGTACCAGCGCTTCTTCAGCAAGCCATGGCCAGTGCGTGCCGCCGTGGGTGTGGCTGCACTGGCCTACCCCGAAATGCGCGTCGAAGTCACTGCCATGGCAGCCAAGCGCTAACCCGCCCCCGGGGCTGCGAAGCAGCCCCCTTTACCCAGTTTTCAAAGCAGGACGCTGCATGCAATCCCCCCCTTTTCGCCGCAAGGCCCTGATCGCCTTGCTGCCCGGCCTCGGCCTGTGCCCATTGGTACAAGCCGAACCCACCACCTTCAACCTGCTGGAACCGCTGGTAGTCACCGGCACCTACGCGCCCAACCCGAGCTTCGATCTGCCCTACTCCATCGACACCGTCGACCGCCAGCAGATCGCCGATGGCCAGCTGGGCGTCAACCTGTCCGAAGCGCTCAACCGCGTACCTGGCCTGGTGGTGCAGAACCGCCAGAACTACGCCCAGGACCTGCAGATTTCCTCGCGTGGCTATGGCGCCCGCTCGGCCTTCGGCATCCGTGGCATCAAGCTGCTCAGTGACGGCATCCCCGCCAGCACCCCGGATGGCCAGGGTCAGGCGGCCTCGTTGAACCTGGATGTGGCCGACCGTATCGAAGTACTGCGTGGTCCGGCCTCGGCCATCTACGGCAGCAATGCCGGTGGCGTGATCCAGATGTTCTCCCGCGACGGCTCCGGGCCGCCCAAGGTCGGCGCCGAAACCACGTTTGGCAGCGATGGTTTCAACAAGAATCACGTCTACAGCGAAGGCGGCAGCGAGCAAGCCGGCTTCCTGGTGGATGCCTCGCGCATGGACACCGACGGCTACCGCGACCACAGCGCCGCCCGCCGCGACCAGACCTTCGCCAAGGTGCACGTCAAGCCGGACGCCGACAGCCGCCTGGCGCTGATCTTCAGCACCCTGGAGCAGAACGGCACGCAAGACCCGCTCGGCCAGACCTGGGACGCCTACAAGCACGACCCGCGCTCGGTGGCGGCGCGCGCCGAGGAGTACAACACGCGCAAGAGCATCCATCACCAGCAGGTGGGCATGAACTACGAGCGCTACTTCGGCGAGGCAACCCTGCAGTTCAACCTGTACGCCGGCAAGCGCAGCGTCATCCAGTACCTGTCGATCCCCAAGGGCACGCCCGCGAACAACCGGGGCGGCGGCGTGGTCGACTTCGACCGCGAGTTCCACGGCGGGACCCTGCGCTGGATCCAGCCCATCAGCGCCGCCCCCGGCAACCTGACCCTGACCTTCGGGGCCGACTACGACCGCAGCCGCGACGACCGCCGCGGCTTCCAGAACTTCAGCGGCGACACCCTGGGCGTGAAAGGCGAGCTGCGCCGGGATGAAAAAGACACCGCCACCAGCCTTGACCCGTACGTGCAGGCGCACTGGGAACTGGACCGCTGGACCGTGGATGCCGGCCTGCGCCACAGCAGCATGGAGATGGAAGTCGACGACCGCTTCCTGGCCAACGGCGATGCCAGCGGCTCGAAGACGTACCAGCGCACCACGCCGACCTTGTCGGTCATGTATGCCTTCACCCCCGACCTGCACGGCTACATCAGCGCCGGCAAGGCCTTCGAAACCCCGACTCAGGCCGAAATGGCCTATGCCCCCGGGGCACTGGAGGGCTTCAACTTCGGCCTGGAACCGGCCACCAGCACCCAGTACGAACTGGGCCTGAAGTGGCGCCCGGATGAGCGCACGCGGATCAATGCCGCGATCTTCGAGATCCGCACCAGGGACGAGATCGTGGTCGCGGCCTCGACCGATGGCCGCACCAGCTACCGCAATGCCGGCAAGACCCTGCGCCGCGGCTTCGAGCTGAGCGTGCAACGCGAGCTGAACCCGCAATGGCAGGCCAACCTGGCCTATACCCTGCTCGATGCCACCTATGACGAGGCCTTCACCCAGGGCAGCACGACCATCGACAAGGGCAACCAGCTGCCCGGCGTGCCGCGCAGCAGCCTGTTCGGCGAACTGGTGTGGAAGCCGCGCGACGGCATCAGCATGGGGCTCGAGGGGCAGTACCGGAGCAAGGTGTATGTCGAAGACACCAATGACCAGCATGCGGCGCCGGGTTATGCGGTGTTCAACTGGCGCACGCGGTTCGAGCAGCATGTCGGGCCGTGGACGTTCCACCAGCTGGTGCGCCTGGACAACTTGCTGGACCGCCAGTACGTGGGCTCGGTGATTGTCGGCGATGGCAATGGGCGCTATTACGAGGCGGCGCCGGGCAGGTCCTGGTATGCCGGGGCCGGGGTCGAATACCAGTTCTGACCTTGGCGGCCCTTCGCGGGTTCACCCGCGAAAGGGCCGGTAAGGCCTGCACACCTCTCGGCACTCAAAGATGCCACCCGCCCATTTCACCGCTACAATGCCGCCCTACCGTGACAGCCCGAACCTATAACGACATGTCCCTTCCAAAGAATCACCTGGAACTGCTCAGCCCTGCCCGTGACGTGGCCATCGCCCGCGAGGCGATCCTGCACGGCGCTGATGCCATCTACATCGGCGGCCCGAGCTTCGGCGCGCGCCACAACGCCTGCAACGACGTCAGTGATATCGCCGAACTGGTCGAGTTCGCCCGTCGCTACCATGCACGCGTGTTCACCACCATCAACACCATCCTCCACGACAACGAGCTGGAACCGGCGCGCAAGCTGATCCACCAGCTCTACGACGCCGGCGTCGATGCGCTGATCGTGCAGGACCTGGGGGTGATGGAGCTGGACATCCCGCCGATCGAGCTGCATGCCAGCACCCAGACCGACATCCGCACCCTGGAGCGGGCAAAGTTCCTCGACCAGGCCGGTTTCTCCCAGCTGGTACTGGCCCGCGAGCTGAACCTGCAGCAGATCCGCACCATCGCCAGCGAAACCGATGCGGCCATCGAGTTCTTCATCCACGGCGCACTGTGCGTGGCCTTCTCCGGCCAGTGCAACATCTCCCACGCCCAGACCGGGCGCAGTGCCAACCGCGGTGACTGCTCCCAGGCCTGCCGCCTGCCGTACACCCTGAAAGACGACCAGGGCCGTGTGGTGGCGTTCGAGAAGCACCTGCTGTCGATGAAGGACAACAACCAGACCGCCAACCTGGCCGACCTGGTCGATGCCGGCGTGCGTTCGTTCAAGATCGAGGGCCGCTACAAGGACATGGGCTATGTGAAGAACATCACCGCCCACTACCGCAAGGAGCTCGACGCCATCCTCGAAGGCCGCCCGGAACTGGCCCGCGCTTCCAGCGGCCGCACTGAGCACTTCTTCCTGCCCGACCCGGACAAGACCTTCCACCGCGGCAGCACCGACTACTTCGTCACCGACCGCAAAGTGGACATTGGCGCCTTCGACTCGCCGACCTTCACCGGCCTGGCAGTCGGCGTGGTTGAAAAAGTCGGCAAGCGTGACCTGCAAGTGGTCACCGAAGTGCCGTTGACCAACGGCGACGGTCTCAACGTGCTGGTCAAGCGTGAGGTGGTGGGTTTCCGCGCCAACATCGCCGAGCCCCGTGGCGAGTTCGAGGAAGACGGCCAGAAGCGCTACCGCTACCGCGTCGAGCCCAACGAGATGCCCGAGGGCCTGTACAAGCTGCGGCCGAACCACCCGCTGTCGCGCAACCTCGACCATAACTGGCAGCAGGCCCTGCAGCGCACTTCGTCGGAGCGCCGCGTGGGCGTGGAATGGCACGCAGTGCTGCGCGAGCAGCGCCTGATGCTGACCGTCAGCAGCGAGGAAGGCGTCAGCGTGCAGGTGGCCCTGGACGGCCCGTTCGGCGCCGCCAACAAGCCGCAGCAGGCTCTGGAGCAGCTGCATGACCTGCTCGGCCAGCTGGGCACCACGATGTACCACGCCAATAGCATCGAACTGGATGCGCCGCAGGCGTTCTTCATCCCCAACTCGCAGCTCAAGGCCCTGCGCCGTGAAGCCATCGAGGCCCTGACCGCAGCCCGTGTGCAGGCGCACCCGCGTGGCGGGCGCAAGGCCGAGACCACGCCGCCACCGGTATACCCCGAGTCGCACCTGTCGTTCCTGGCCAACGTCTACAACCAGAAGGCCCGCGACTTCTACCACCGCCATGGCGTGCAGCTGATCGACGCGGCGTACGAAGCCCATGAGGAGCACGGCGAAGTGCCGGTGATGATCACCAAGCACTGCCTGCGCTTCTCGTTCAACCTGTGCCCCAAGCAGGCCAAGGGTGTGACCGGCGTGCGTACCAAGGTGGCGCCGATGCAGCTGATCCAGGGCGATGAAGTGCTGACCCTGAAGTTCGACTGCAAGCCGTGCGAGATGCATGTGATCGGCAAGATGAAGAACCACATCATCGACCTGCCGACACCGGGTAGCGCAGTGGCTCAGGTAGTGGGACACATCAGCCCGGAAGACCTGCTCAAGACCATCCCACGCGGGATGCATTGATCGTCAGCCTGTGAGGCCGCAAATATCCTGTAGGAGCGGCCTTGTGTCGCGAAAGGGCCGCAAAGCGGCCCCAGCGATCTCAACCCTTACAACAATCCCAACCCGCGCGCCGTGCGATCCACCGCAATCCGGGTCTTCTCCACCAGCTCATCCAGCTCGCCGTGGTTGGCCACCAGGGCCGGCGCCATGATCATCCGCCCCAGGGTCGACCGAATGATCACCCCTTCCTCGAAGCCATAAGTCCGGCACTGCCAGGCCAGGTCGTTTTCATTGGCATAGCGCTTGCGGCTGCCCTTGTCCTCGGCGAACTGCAACGCCGCCACCAGCCCCGCGCCCTGCACCTGGCCAATCAACGGGTGGTTGGCGAACACCTCGCGCAGGATGCGCTGCAGGTACGGCCCGGTGTCTTCCTTGACCTGACGCACGATGCCTTCATCGCGCAGCGCCTTGAGGTTGGCGATGGCAACCGCCGCCGCCACCGGGTGCCCGGAATAGGTCAGGCCGTGGGCAAACACCCCGCCGCGCTCGACCAGTGCCTCGGCAATGCGCTTGCTCAGCACCAGGCCGCCCATGGGCACATAACCCGAGGTCAGGCCCTTGGCGATCGACAGCGTGTCCGGCTCGAAGCCGAAGTATTCGTGGGCGAACCACTCGCCAGTGCGGCCAAAGCCACCGATCACTTCATCGGCGCACAACAGCACGTCGTACTGGCGGCAGATGCGCTGGATTTCCGGCCAGTAGCTTTCCGGCGGGAAGATCATGCCGCCAGCGCCCTGGAACGGCTCGGCGATGAAGCCGGCGACGTTCTCGGCACCCAGTTCGAGGATCTTCTCTTCCAGCTGCAGGGCGCAGCGGCGGCCGAACTCCGCCGGGTTCAGGTCGCCACCTGCGGCGTACCAGTAGGGCTCGTCGATGTGCGCCACATCCGGGATCATGCCGCCCATCTCGTGCATGAACTTCATGCCGCCCAGCGCGGTGGCGGCCAGGGTCGAGCCGTGGTAGCCGTTCCAGCGGCCGATCATGATCTTCTTGCTCGGCTGACCGACCACTTGCCAGTAGCGACGCACGGTGCGGACCAGCACCTCGTTGGCCTCGGAACCGGAGTTGGTGTAGATGGCATGGCTGTAGTGGCCCGGCAGCAGGCTGAACAGCAGTTCGGACAGCTCGATCACCGCTGGGTGGGTGGTGTGGAAGAACATGTTGTAGTAGGCCAGCTGGTCCATCTGCGCAGCGGCAGCGGCAGTCAGGTCCTTGCGGCCGTAGCCGAGCTGGGTGCACCACAAGCCCGACATGCCGTCTAGGTAACGCTTGCCGTCGCTGTCCCACAGGTGCAGCCGCTCGCCACCGACCATCACGCGCGGGCCCTCGGCGTTGAGCGCTTTCTGGTCGAGGAAGGCGTGAATATGGTGAGCGGCGTCGCCGGCCTGGTAGTCACGGGTGTCGCGCTGGGTGTGCAGCTTGGCTTGGAACGGTGCGTTCATTATTGTTCTCCAGGGTAAAACGCGGCGTGCAGTTGGCCCTGCCAGGCCGCTGACAGTAAAAATCGTTTCAGGGGAAACGGCGCGTTCAGCGCCTTCGCAAGTAGCTTTCCAGCGGGTCCTTGCTCAGGCCTTCCTGGGCCTGGGCCAGTGAGTCGATGAACAGCGAGAACAGCTCAGACTGCTTGGCGATGTCGAGCTTGGTGTAGAGGTTCTTGCGGTGGGTCTTGACCGTGTCCTCGCTGATGCCCAGGCGCTCGGCCAGGGAGCGGGTCGAGTGGCCGCGCAGCAGGTACTGGGCGATGCGGCACTCGCGCTCGGTGAGCAAGGAGGAGCCGAAATTGTTCAGCGCGGCGTTGATCTGCCGGCCCAGGGCGCTCTCGAATCGCCCGCCGATGGCGTCGACATCCAGGTGGCTCCACTGCCGCCGCACCGTGGCCACCACCCACGGCGCCACGCACTTGAGGTCACTGACCTGCTGACGGTCCAGGCGCCGGGTGCTGGCCAGGGCCACGGCGATGGTCAGGTGCTCGTCGAGCGGCACGATGAAGTTGAGTTCGTCTTCCAGGTGGGCGTGCTGGTAGAACGCCAGGTAGTACTCGCTGCGCTTGAAGTGGTCGGGGGCGACGTCGCTGAGGCGGTAGCAACCCGGGGCGATGCCGTCCATGCAGGCACGGTAGAACGGGCACAGCAGGTAGTAGCCTTCGAGGTACTTGTGGATGTTGCCTTCCGGCAGCCAGGGGCCTTCTTCGTCTTTTTCGAACAGGGCCGAGGGCAGGCCTTTGCGGGGGTAGAGGAACACGGTGATGGCCTGGCACGGGGCAATCAGCTTGAGGGCGGCGAACAGCGCCTCGACGAAGCCCGGCGAGCCCTGGGCGTCGACGACACGGGCCATCTGCACGTACCAGTCGGGCGATTTCAGCCGGTCTTTGCTCATTGTCGTGGTCCCATGCCGGGGTTGTTGTGGTTGGGATTCTGGCATGGGGCTTGGGTGTAGACCATCACCCTTCGGGGTGAGCCATGGGGCTTGCCTTGGGATCTGCAGCGCCTGTCGGCGGCCCCCTCTGCGCCCCTCTGCAACCTGATGCCGTACCAATTGTCAGCTTAGCTATAGGAGAAAGACGCCCCTTACACCTGCCCCCACTCAAAATGGAGCCGGCATGAAGAAAAACCCCCTGAGCCAACGCAAGGACGACCACCTCGACATCGTGCTCGCCGCCTCCCCCACCGCACATGCCGTGGACGCCGGCTGGTCAGCCCTGCGCTTCGAACACTGCGCACTCCCGGAAATGGCCCTGGACGACATCGACCTCACCACCAAGCTGTTCGGCTGTACCCTGAACGCCCCGCTACTGATCAGCTCCATGACCGGCGGCGCCGAACGTGCACGCTTCATCAACCAGCACCTGGCCGAAGCCGCCCAGACACTGGGCATCCCCATGGGCGTGGGCTCGCAGCGCGTCAGCCTGCGCAGCGGCCAGGACCAGGGCCTGACCGAAGACCTGCGACGCCTGGCCCCCGACATACCACTGCTGGCCAACCTCGGCGCCGCCCAGCTACGAGAATCCGACGGCCTCGACCTGGCGCGCCGTGCGGTCGACACCCTCCAGGCCAATGCCCTGATCATCCACCTCAACCCCCTGCAGGAAGCCGTGCAGCCCGAAGGCGACCGCGACTGGCGCGGCGTACTCGAACGTATCGAGACCTTGACCCGGCACCTGCCCACCCCGGTCATCGTCAAGGAAGTCGGTGCCGGGATTTCACCCAGCGTCGCGCGCAGGCTGTGGGATGTCGGCGTAGCCATGATCGATGTCGCCGGTGCCGGCGGCACCAGCTGGGCAGCGGTGGAAGCCGAGCGCGCCGGCAGCCCCGCCGGGCGCGAGGTGGCCCTGGCATTCGCCGACTGGGGTATCCCGACCGCACACTGCCTGCTGGCGGTGCGCCGCGCCGTGCCGGAAATCGGCCTGATCGCCTCGGGCGGTGTGGCCAACGGCGTCGATGCCGCCAAGGCCATTCGCCTCGGCGCCGACCTGGTAGGCCAGGCCGCCAATGTGCTGAGTGCGGCGATGATCTCTACCCAGGCGGTGGTGGAGCATTTCGATATTCTGCTGCGCCAGCTGCGCATCGCCTGCTTCTGCACCGGCTCACGCAACCTTGCGCAATTGCGCCGGGCGCGCCTGCTGCCGTCGCACCTGCCGCCGCCATGAGGCGCCGCGCTGTGGCATGATCAGCACCTCCCTTCACGCTGGCCCCTCTGCATGCTGATCGACGAAGAACTGACCCTGAAAAAGCTCGAGACCTTCCTCGCCTTCATGCGCAGCGGCAACCTCGGCCGCGCCGCCGCCGAGCTGGCCACCAGTGCGGTCAGCGTGCACCGGGCCATCCATTCCCTGGAAAGCGCCCTGCGCTGCCCGCTGTTCAAGCACGAAGGCCGCCAGCTGATCCCGCTGGAAAGCGCCTACGTGCTGGAAAAGAAAGCCCGTCAGCTGATCCAGGACGCCGAGCAGATGGTACGCCAGACCCGCGAGGCAGCGGGTTTCTATGCCGAACGCTTTCGCCTCGGCGCGCTGTATTCGCTCACCGTCAAGACCGTGCCGAAGCTGGTGATGGGCCTGAAGCTGCGGCGTAGCGAACTGAACATCGACCTGACCCTGGGCTCGAACGTCGACCTGCTGCAACGCCTGAAAAACCATGAGCTGGAAGCGATCCTGGTGTCACTGGACGAAAGCGTGGCGGACCCGGCCTGCGAGCAGCTGCCATTGTTCTCCGACGACATCTTCCTCGCCGTGCCGACCGATTCACCCTTCGCCGGGCAACAGGAAGTGGACCTGGCGGACCTGGCCGACTCCACCTTCATCACCCTGACCCAGGGCTTTGCCACCCACCGCGATGGCGCACGGGTGTTCCAGCAGGCGGGGTTCGAGCCGAAGGTGGCGATGCAGGTGAACGATATCTTCACGCTGCTGAGCATGGTCAGTTCGGGAGTAGGCTTCGCCCTGCTGCCAGGGCGAATCGCGGCGGTGTACGAGAACCGCGTGAAGCTGATCGCGCTGCAACCGCGTTACCGGCTGCAGCAACACATCGGCGTGGTGTTCCTCAAGGCTCGCGAGCGTGAGCCCAACCTGCTGGCACTGTTGGCGGAGTGCCGCATGTACAGTGCCGGCCTGGGCTGATACCTGTCACGCAGCGACCGCGCGCATGATGAAGAACAGCAGTGACGGGCCCAGCAGGCAGCCCAGCGCGGTGTAGAACGCCGCCGTCAGGCAGCCATAGGGCACCAGTTTCGGGTCGGTGGCCGCCAGGCCGCCGGCAACACCACTGGAGGTGCCCATCAGGCCGCCGAAAATCACCGCCGTGCGCGGATTGTTCAAACCGATCAGCGGCGCCACGAAGGGCGTCACCACCATGACCAGAATGGCCTTGACCAGGCCAGCGGCGATCGACAGCGCCATCACTTCGGAACTGGCGCCAATGGCCGCACCGGTGACCGGGCCGACGATATAGGTAACCGCCCCCGCACCAATGGTGGTCAGGCTCACCGCATCGGTATAACCGAAGGCCAGCGCGACCCCGACGCCTGCAACGAAGGAGACGCCGATCCCGAAGAACAGCGATATCACGCCCGACAGGCCGGCGCGCTTGAGTTCCTCGATGTTCACCCCGAATGCCGTTGCGACAATGGCGAAGTCGCGCAGCATCGCGCCGCCGAGCAAACCGATCCCCGACAACAGCGGTATGTCCACCAGGCCCTTCTGCCCACCTGTCAACGAGCCCCCAACGTAAGAAAGCACCAGGCCCAGAAAGATGGCAATTGCCGAGCCGTGCAGGCGCCCACGGGTGAGTGTTTTCGACAGCCAGTAGGAAAACCACATGGTCACGCCGATCACCGCAAACCCGCTGACCAGGCCGTAGCCGCTGATCACTTTCATCATCGATTCGTACATGGCGGTCACCGTTGCGAGGCAGTCAGAGGTTCATCGGCAGCCGCTTCAGGCTTCTTTTTGCCAATACGGTCGAGCAAAGGCACCATGGCAAAACTCGCGACCACCGCCACGACGCCGGCCAGGATCGCCATCGGCCCGCCAGACAGCGCACCGAGCACGTTCTGCTGGGCGGCCATGGCGACCACGATGGGGATGTAGATGGCGCTCCAGAACTCCACGCCCTGTGCCGACTTGGCATCGGTCAGGCCGCGTTTGTTGAGATAGCTGCCGATGAAAATCAGCAGCAGCATGGCGATGCCGACGCCGCCGACATTGGCAGGAACCCCCAGCAGCTTGCCCAGCAGCTCGCCGACGAACAGGCCGACAAGGGTACACAAGGCCAGAAAGGCCACACCGTAGATAATCATTATTGTTGTCCTCGCGTTGGGTCGAAGTTGCTTGTTGTTGTTCTTCGAAAAACACGGTCATCTTCAGCTTCGGTCAACCTCCTGACGCAGCAAGGCGTCCACCGTATCGGCTCGCGTCTGTTCCAAAGCAACGACTCGGCCCTGTTCGAAAATGGCTTTTGCCAGGCCGCTGAGCACGCTGCCCGGCGGCACTTCCACGTGCAGCCGCACGCCACGTTCGTAGGCGTTGCGCAACGTAGCACGCCAGTCGACCACACGGGCCATGTTGCCGGCCAGGTCATCGCGCAGGCGTTGCGGATCGTGAATCGGCCGTGCACTGCTGCCACTGAGGTAGGTGATGCGCGGGCGGCGCAGCTCGACGCTGGCGAAGGCAGCCGCCAGTTCGGCGGCCGGGCCGTCCAGCAACCTGCAGTGGGACGGCACGCTCACTGCCAGGCGCCGGGCCACGCCCTGGCCACGGCTGCGGGCGCGGCTGGCAACCTCGGCCATGGCCCTGTCGCTGCCGGCGATGACGACCTGGTTGTCGCTGTTGAGGTTGGCCAGGTACACCTCGCCGCCCACGTCGGCCAGCAAGCGTTCGACATCGCTCAAGTCGAGGCCGCTGAGGGCGGTCATGCCGTAACCCTCCGGGTAGGCTCGCTGCATCAACTCGCCACGCAGCGCCACCAGGCGTACCGCATCGGCGAACGTCAGTGCCCCGGCCGCCACAGCGGCGGGATAAGCGCCGATGGACAGGCCGGCAACATAATCCGGTGCCGGGCTGCGCTGCAGCAGCCAGCGCGCCCAGGCCACCCCGGCCAGCAGCAGGCAGAGCTGCACGGCTCGGGTCGATTGCAGGGCCTGTGCACTGTCGAGGGCCAGCGCCTGTTCGCCCAGGACATCGCTGGCCTCCTGCACCAGCAGCGAGGCGCCATCAGGCAGACGCTGCAGCATGCCTGGCTGTTGCGCGCCCTGGCCAGGGAAAGCGAACAGGCTGCTCACGCGGCACACTCCAGCGCGCCCCAAGGGTCAGCTACCAGGCGTGCGCCAAGCGCTGACTTGAGCAGGACCCGGCGCGCCACGCCTGCCCACTCCCGCAGCGCTACGGCACCTTCCGGGGTTTCCAGTTGCACATCGATACGGCACGGGCCGCAATCGAGGATGTCGAGCAGCTCCCGGGCCTTCGCGCGGGGGATGGGCAGTGGCGCGCGCAGCACCAGGTCAAGGTCGCTGGCCCCGTGCACCACGTCGCAGCCCGTCGCCAGTTGATACCCCACACCGCCCGTGGGGCCCCAGGCCAGCCCATACGCATCGAGCACCGGGGCCACCGAGGCCAGCGCCTGCAGGGCAGGCCAGGGGCTGTCCCCGTGCCAGCGCAGTGACTCGGGGCTCGATTGCCGCTGGATATCAGCCAAGCGCATCTGCACACCCAGGCGCTGCTCCCGCCCTTGCCCGCGCACGCCTACCGCCACCCAGCCGCTGGCACAGGCGGCACGGCGCACCACCACGGGCTGCCCGGCTGCCAACGCCTGAATGGCCCAGGCAGGCGCATCGGCAGGCAGGTCGGCCAGGGGCATGCCCCAGAGCAGGTCGTGTGGCTGCGGCAGGTTCATCTCACGCCTCCTGCCACTGGCTGCGCAGGCGTGCGCGCACGTCACGGGAGGCACTGCGGTTTTCACCGTCCAGGCGTGACTTCAGGTCGGTCGAATGGCCGATATCGCGCACGGCCTCGCCCAGGCAGGCGCGTACCTGGGCAATGTCGGCGGCACTCGGCGTGTCGGCGCTCTCGACCTGCAGACGCCGCCAGAGCAAGCCCAGCGAGGCGTAACTGGCGAGGTCGTAGGCCATGGGCGGCACCTCGGCGGCCAGTGCCTCCAGTTGTTCGACACTGCGCAAGGTAATCCGCGCCGCAGCCGCTTTGCCCATGGCATGTACCATCACCCCGCTGTCATCCAGGGCGATCAGCCGTTGCGCCTGGTAACCGTGGGCCAGGAAGGCGCCGGACATGGCCTTGCCGACCAGCAGGCCGATCACCGGGTGCCCGGCCAGGCGCGCCTGGGCGTAAGCCTGCACCGCACCGGCCAGTGCCTGGTGGATACCCAGGGCCTCCTCGCGGCGGCCATAGGCCTGGCTCGGCACGTCGATGACCGCGACGATGGCCCGCTTCTCGCCTTCGCGGTCCAGTTCGACCGCCTCGCTCACGGCCTTGGCCAGGCCCCAGCCTTCGAGCAGGCCGACTTCGCCGGCACGCGCCCGCGTGAACGGGTTGCGCGCGTCGGGTACCACGGCAATGAAGCGCGCCAGGCGGTTGTCCAGTTCGCCATCGATCACCTGCAGCGAGGCGGGATAGCCTGGCAGTGGTTCGCCACCGGCCAGGCCCGGCAGCCAGTTCAGGGCACGGTTCATTGGGCATCTCCTTGGTAGAGGGCGCGCACGGCAGCGGCGTCCAGTTGCGCGCAGTCGGCGCCCAGGCTGGCCAGGCGCTCCAGGTACCAGGCGTGGCGGCCGGCACGGTTGGCCGATGGGGTGTCCAGCAGTTGCAGCAGTTGCTGGCGGATGCGCTCGGCATCATCTGCCACATAAGCGTCCACCAGGCCGCTGGCGTGGCGTTGCTCGCCCCCGGTCAGGCTCCAGATGAACGGGCGGTCCTTGGCATCGTACTCGGCGATACCGGCCTCCTGCTCGATCACTTGCGGGCCATTCAGGCCCAGGCGCGCTTCGCGGGTGACCAGCAGGTGGCTGCACAGCCCGGCCGCGATGGACATGCCACCGAAGCAGCCGACGGAGCCCGCGATCAGGCCGATCACCGGTTGATGGGTACGCAGTTCGACGATCGCCGCCTGGATTTCGGCGATGGCCGCCAGGCCAAGGTTGGCCTCCTGCAGGCGTACGCCTCCGGTTTCCAGCAGCAGCACGGCGCAGGTGGGGAGGCCGTTGCGGTTGTCCTCGATGGCCAGCTCCAGGGCGCCGGCGATCTTGGCACCGCCCACCTCGCCCATGCTGCCACCCTGGAAGCCGCCTTCGATGGCGGCGATTACCGTATTGCGGCCTGCCAGCAGGCCTTTGCCGATGACCACGCCGTCGTCGGCCTGGGGCACGATGCCCTGGCGCGGCAGCCACGGCGACATCAGGCGGTCGAACGGACCGAGCAGTTCACGGAAGCTGCCGGCATCGAGCAAGGCGCGGGCACGCTGGCGGGCGCCAAGTTCGACGAAGCTGCGGCTTTGCAGCAGGCGGGCGGTGTCAGTCATGGGCAATCTCCTCGAAACCTTGCTCCAGGCGCAGGCGCACCACGCCAGGGGTAGCGCCGAAGTCGTGGATGTCGATCTTCACGGCGGGCAGCGTGCGGCCATCGAACAGGCGCTGGAACAGTTGCTCCCAGCGAGCGCTGCTGCCGTTGACCGAGGTGACTACCTGAATCTCCAGGCGCCCTGCGCTGCCGGGCTCGATCAGGACTTCCAGGTCGCCGGAGCTGACGCAGCCGACCAAGGTGCGGCCGCGACCAGGCTCGGCGGCGGGGTATTGAAAGGTCAGGGTTTCCATTTCACAGGCTCCCGGCTTTGTCGAGGAACAGGCAGGCGGCCAACAGATCGGCGGCGCCGCCCGGTGAGGCGTTCAGTTGCAGCAATTGGGCATCCAGCTGGCGCAGTTGACGGCGGCCGTCGAGGGAGGCACTGCCACCGGCATCGAGCACCGCACGAGCGCCTGATTGCAGGGCTTTGAGGCCTTGCGGGCCGGCGCGCCAGAGCACGCAGGTGTCGCTGAGCGCGGTCATGATCGCCAGCAGGGCATCCAGCCGGGCCTGGCTTTCGCTGGCCCCGGCGGCGCGGCTGCGACGCAGTTGTGGCAGGCCGTGTTCGAGCACGGCGGGGAAACCTTGCTGGGCCTGTTCGCGGGCACCGCTGGCGCCGTAGCGCTGGCGAACTTCGCTGCCGTGGCTGGGTTGCACCGGTGCTGCCGGGTCTTCGATCAAAGCAATGCGGCCGGCACGGGCGGCCACGGCCATGGGTTCGGCCTGGGGATCCAGCGCCTGGGCCGCGACCAGCAGGCCCAGCGCCCAGATGGCCCCGCGATGGGTGTTGATGCCGCCAGTGGTGGCCAGCATGGCGACCTCGCCTTCGCGGCCGATGCGGCCCAATTCAGCCCGCAGTGGCAGGCCGATTTCGCTGTATGCCTGGGCGGCTTCGGCCATCTGCCGCAGGCATGGCCACAGGGCCAGCGCAGAGGCGTGCATCAGGGCCAGTGTCATGTCGGTGTGGGCGCCACTGCTGCGGCGGTCGACCAGGCCGGGTTTTGGGGACAGGTCGGCTTCGTCGATGAGGGCTTCAACTGCCAAATCGGCGAGCTGTTCAGCCAGTGAAATCTCTATTTCCTGGGCTGGCCTCTTCGCGGACAAGCCCGCTCCTACAGGCATCGTGCTGCTTTCAGGTACGGCACCGGACCTGTGGGAGCGGGCGTGCCCGCGAAGAGACAGATGCGGTTTCAAGTCATGCGCAGTCATCACCAGCTCCTGAACCGTGCAGGCGGGTTGTAGAGGCCGCCGGACCATTCGACCAGGTCGGCGATGCTGCGCGCAGCCAACAGCTCGCGGCTGGCGTCGGTGCGGCGAATGCCCAAGTCCTCGGGCAAGGCGATCAGGCCTTGCTGACGCATGCGCAGGGTGTTCCTGGGGTCGTGGCGCTGGCCGATGGCGGTGACGCCGGCCACGGCGGCGATCATCTGCTGGCGCTCCTCCAGGCTGCGCGCCTTGTACAGATAGGCGATGCCTTCTTCGGTGAGCAGGTGGGTGACGTCGTCACCATAGATCATCACCGGCGCCAGAGGCATGCCGGCCTTCTTCGCCACCTCCACGGCATCGAGGGTTTCGACGAAGGTGGGTTTACCGCCTTCCTGATAGGTCTCGACCATCTGCACCACCAGCTTGCGGCCACGCTCAAGCATCGTTTCGGGCACGGTCATGTCGAGCCAGGCCGGGGTCGCGTGGCGCCGGCCGCGGGGGTCGTGGCCCATGTTCGGCGCCCCGCCGAAACCTGCCAGGCGACCGCGGGTGACGGTCGAGGAATGGCCGTCGCCATCGACCTGCAAGGTGGCACCAATGAACAGGTCGACCGCGTACTGCCCGGCCAGCTGGCACATCATGCGGTTGGAGCGCAGCGAGCCGTCGCGGCCGGTGAAGAACACGTCCGGGCGCTGGGCGATGTAGTCCTCCATGCCCAGTTCGGTGCCGAAGCAATGCACGCTTTCGACCCAGCCGGTCTCGATGGCCGGGATCAGGGTCGGGTGCGGGTTGAGCGTCCAGTTGCGGCAGATCTTGCCCTTCAGGCCCAGCGATTCCCCGTAGGTCGGCAGGATCAGCTCGATGGCGGCGGTATTGAAACCGATGCCGTGGTTCAGCGACTGCACCTGGTGTTTCTCGTAGATGCCGCGAATCGCCATCATCGCCATCAGCACGTGCACCGGTTTGATGTGGCGTGGATCGCGGGTGAACAGCGGTTCGATATAGAAAGGTTTGTCGGCGACTACCACGAAATCGACCCAGGACGCCGGAATGTCCACGCGCGGCAGGTCGTCGACGCGATCCACCAACTGGTTGACCTGGGCGATCACCAGGCCGTCGCTGAAGGCGGCAGGTTCGACCAGCGCCGGGGTGTCTTCGGTGCTGGGGCCGGTGTACAGGTTGCCTTCGCGGTCGGCCATGAAGCCGGCGACCAGCGTGACATTGGGGATCAGGTCGACCAGCAGGCGCGAGTACAACTCGATGTAGGTGTGGATGGCACCGACCTCGAGCAGGCCATCTTCCAGCAGCTGGCCGATGCGCAGGCTCTGCGGGCCGGCGAAGGAGAAATCGAGCTTGCGGGCGATGCCGCGTTCGAACAGGTCCAGGTGCTCGGCGCGGCTGACGCTGGGCATGATCATGTGCAGATCGTGCAGGCGCTCAGGGTCGGCCTTGGCCAGCGAGCGCGAGAGGAAGTCGGCCTGCTTCTGGTTGTTGCCTTCGAGCACCACCCGGTCGCCGGGGGCGATCAGTAGCTCGAGGGCTTCGACGATCCGCTCGGTGGGCAGCACCACACCGTCGGCCAGATGACGGACGCGGTCCAGGCGGCGCTGCTTCTCGGCGCGCCGCCTGGACCATTGCGGCGGTGGATTCTTGGTTATGGTCATTGGTGACTCCACGGGTTCGCTGTCGTGGGGGCACATTAGGGCGAGGCGGATTCAAGGATCAATCAAGGTGGGAAGCTGATCGTTACGATCAAGTTAACGATTGAGGTTGGGTCCGCTGGCCTCTTCGCGGGTTTACCCGCGAAGGGGGCCTCAAGCTTTACATTGCATCTGGCAAAAACGCACGATCCCCCTGCACATTTGTCCATTGCACAAGGCAAATTCGCCTGCCAGGATCCACAGACCCTCCAGCGCACGCCAGACTTCACTTGGAAAATCAATAACAAAGCAGGGAGAACGCGATGACCGCGCATGCTCATACCTCGGCAACGGCCCATGTACTGGCCGAGGTCCGCAACCAGATTGGCCACCTCACCCTCAACCGCCCTGCCGGCCTCAACGCCCTGACCCTGGACATGGTTCGCAGCCTGCGCCAGCACTTCGACCAATGGGCCGAAGACCCACAGGTGCAGGCCGTGGTATTGCGCGGCGAAGGCCCCAAGGGCTTCTGTGCCGGCGGCGATATCCGCTCGTTGCACGACAGCTACAAGGCTGGCGAAACCCTGCACGAAGACTTCTTCGTCGAGGAATACGCCCTGGACCTCGCCATCCACCGCTACCGTAAGCCGGTGCTGGTGCTGATGGACGGCTTCACCCTCGGTGGCGGCATGGGCCTGGCCCAGGGCTGCGATTTGCGCATCGTCACCGAACGCAGCCGCCTGGGCATGCCCGAGGTCGGCATCGGCTACTTCCCGGACGTCGGCGGCAGTTATTTCCTGTCACGCATTCCGGGCGAACTGGGCACCTACCTGGGCGTCAGCGGCGCCCAGATCCAGGCCGCCGACGCCCTGTACTGCGGGCTGGCCGACTGGTACCTGGCCAGCGACAGGCTCGCCGCCCTCGATGCAGGCCTCGACCAGCTGCGCTTCGGCCCCCACCCGCTCAAAGACCTGCAGAACCTGCTGGCCAGGCTCGGCAGCCAGGTACTGGACGATGCGCCGCTGGAAAAGCTGCGCCCGGTCATCGACCACTTCTTCGCCCAGCCCGACCTGGCAGCGATCATCGAGCAGCTGCGCGCCGTGACCATCGGCGACAGCCACCCTTGGGCGGTCGCCACCGCCGACCAGCTGGAAAGCCGCTCGCCGCTCGCCATGGCAGTTACCCTGGAGATGCTGCGTCGCGGTCGCCACCTGGCACTGGAAGACTGCTTCGCCATGGAGCTGCACATCGACCGCCAGTGGTTCCAGTACGGCGACATCATCGAGGGCGTGCGCGCCCTGATCATCGACAAGGACAAGCAGCCACGCTGGAACCCGCCGACCCTGGCGGGGCTGTCACGCCAGCGGGTCGACCAATTCTTCGAAGGCCTGTGAGCCCGGGAGTACGCAGATGCAAGACCTGGAACTGAGCGAAGAACAGATCATGATCCGCGACATGGCCCGGGACTTCGCCCGCGGCGAAATCGCCCCGCATGCCCAGGCCTGGGAAAAGGCCGGCTGGATCGACGATGGCGTGGTGCGCAAGATGGGCGAGCTGGGCCTGCTCGGCATGGTCGTGCCGGAAGACTTCGGCGGCAGCTACACCGACTACGTCGCCTATGCCCTGGCCGTCGAGGAAATCGCCGCCGGCTGCGGCGCCACCGGCGCGATGATGAGCATTCACAACTCGGTCGGCTGCGGCCCCCTGCTCGCCTACGGCACGCCTGAACAAAAGCAGGCCTGGCTGCCGCGCCTGGCCACTGGCGAGGTGATCGGCTGCTTCTGCCTGACCGAACCGCAGGCAGGTTCCGAAGCGCACAACCTGCGCACCCGCGCCGAACTGATCGATGGCGAATGGGTGATCAACGGGGCCAAGCAGTTCGTCAGCAACGCCCGCCGCGCGGGCCTGGCCATCGTCTTCGCCGTCACCGACCCGGAGCTGGGCAAGAAGGGCCTTTCAGCGTTCCTGGTGCCCACCGACAACCCTGGCTTCAAGGTCGACCGCAGCGAACACAAGATGGGTATCCGCGCCTCCGACACCTGTGCGGTGACCTTCGACACCTGCCGCATTCCGGCGGCGAATATCCTCGGTGAGCGCGGCAAGGGCCTGGCCATTGCCCTGTCCAACCTCGAAGGCGGGCGCATCGGCATTGCCGCCCAGGCCCTGGGCATCGCCCGAGCTGCGTTCGAAGCGGCGCTGGTGTACTCGCGTGACCGCATCCAGTTCGGCAAGCCGATCAACGAGCATCAGAGCATCGCCAACCTGCTGGCCGACATGCAGGTGCAGATGAATGCTGCCCGTTTGCTGATTCTGCATGCTGCTCGGCTGCGTACGGCGGGCAAGCCGTGCCTGTCGGAAGCCTCCCAGGCCAAGCTGTTCGCCTCGGAAATGGCCGAGCGGGTCTGTTCCATGGCGATCCAGGTGCATGGCGGGTATGGCTATCTGGAGGACTACCCGGTCGAGCGTTACTACCGCGATGCGCGGATCACGCAAATCTACGAGGGGTCGAGCGAGATCCAGCGCATGCTGATTGCACGTGAACTCAAGCACTACCCCCTGTAACCCCGGTCAATGGCGCTGCCTGAAGGTTTCCGAAGGCAGCTCGCCAAACTGCTGGCGATACACCTCGGAAAACCGCCCCAGGTGCATGAAGCCATAATCCATGGCCAGTTCAGTCACGCTGCGCACCGCACAGCTGCCGTCGCTCAGGCACGCATGCACCCGGTCCAGCTTGCGCTGGCGCACATACTGCTTGGGCGTGATGCCCAGTTGGCGATCGAACAGCGCATACAGTGAACGCACGCTCATGCAGGCCTGCTCGGCAAGTGTCTCGGCGGGCAGTTCCAGCTTGAGATTGCGTTCGATGTGATCGAGGATCCGCTCCAGGCTGCCACCCGGCGAACCCAGGCTTTCGCGGCGAATATTGGAGCTCATCAGGGTCATCAGCTTGCTGGCGACGATCTGGCTGTAATGGCCTTGCACGCGCGGCAGCGAATCACTGACCTCGGCTTCGTGGCAAACCATGGCCAGCAGGTTGACGAAGCCGTCCAGCTCTTCCAGCCGGTAGTGGTTGCGCAAGAACCGCACGCCGCCCTCCGGGCGCTGCCAGCGCTGCTCGTCGCAGATGCTATCGAGCAGCCGGGTCGGCACCTTGAGGATGAATTTTTCGCAGTCTTCGGAATAGGTCAGGTCGACCGGGTCGTCCGGGTTGATCAGCAGCAGCTCGCCCGGTACCAGGTGGTGCTCGCGCTGGTGGCCGCGCCACAGGCAGTTGCCGTTGAGCAGTACTTGCAGGTGGTAGATGCTTTCCAGCGCCGGCGAGGTGACCCGCACGCTGCCGCCATAGCTGATGCGGCACAGGTCGAGCTCGGCGAACTTGCGGTGGCTGAGGCTGGCTTGCGGGTGGGTGGTGCGCGCCAGGCCGATGCAGTGCTGGCCGACGTGCTGGTTGACGTAGTCGGACACCGCGTAAGGGTCGGCGTGATGGAACACGCTACTGCGTTCGCTCAGCAGGCGGCTTTCCATAGGCAAGGCACTCGGTATCGTTATTGTTCTGGGCGCCGCTTCCTACTGGCCCTTGGGCCGGTGGTTGCGGTCGTTCACGGTTGCTGCAGTGACACACTAAGCAAAAAGGCGGGGATTGGGCAATGAGATGTTCGGATTGGGTGGGCGGATAGCGAACAGTGGGCCTATCAGCAATGCGCGATAATCGAACGCTGCGCAAGCCCTGTAGGAGCGGCCTTGCGTCGCGAAAGGGCTGCGAAGCAGCCCCCGGTTTTCGAAGGCGACGCTGAAATCCTGGGGCCGCTTCGCAGCCCTTTCGCGACGCAAGGCCGCTCCTACAGAGATCGCGCCAGCTGTGCTTTCAAATAACCGCCAGGGCCTCACGCCCCGCCCAGCCCTGGCTGCGCGCCCGGAACTGCCGCGGTGCGATGGCGAACAGCTCGCGAAAGCGCCGGTAGAAATGCGGAAAACTGACGAACCCGCTGGCCACCGCCACCTCGGTCAGCGACTTGCTGGTGTGCTGCAGCAACTGCCGTGCATGGGTCAGGCGCAGCTCCAGATAATAGCGCGGCGGCGTCGCCTGCACATGGCGGCGGAACAGGCGTTCCAGATGTCGCCGCGACAACCCGGCATGTTCGGCGATCTCGTCGATGCCTATCGGGTCTTCGATGTTGGCATGCATGAGCTCCAGCGCCAGGCGTACCCCGCGAGGCAGGCTCGGGTCGACTTCCGGCGCGGTCGCCGACACATCGCTCAACAGCCGCGAACGGTCACACGCCAGCATCTGCTCCACCGCTCGGCGCAGCGTCTCGCCACCTTTGAACTCGAGCAGCGCCAGCATCATGTCCAGCGCACTGCTGGCTCCGGCGCAGCTCATCCGCCGGCTGTCGAGCATGTGCGTCTGGCGGCTGACGCGTACCTTGGGGAACAACTCGCTCATCATCGCCCGGCCATCCGGGTGGAAGGCGCAGTCATGATCGTTGAGCAGCCCGGCTTCGGCCAGGAAGTAGGCACCATTCCACAAACCACCAAGCTGGCAGCCCAGTGAATCGGCCTGGCGCAGTTTGCTGCGCAGCAGCGCCGAGGCCTCCAGGCGCACACGGAACCCCCCGCACACCAGCAGGCTGTCGAGGCCGTGTACATCCAGCTCGGCAAGCGTGGTATTGACCGGCAGCGCAATGCCGAGGTCGCTCATCACCTGCGCGCCTTCGCCCACCACCTGAATGTCGAACAGCGGCGTGGCGCTCATCAGGTTGGCGGTGACCAGGCTGTCCATGGCGGCGGTGAAGGCCATCATCGAGAAGTGCTCGCGCAGGACGAAGGCCACGCGACGGCACGGCAGGCCCAGTGAGGTGCGGCCGGCCGGGTCGAGGTGGGCCAGGTTGGTGTTCTTGAGGATGCTTTCGAAATGGCTCATGGCGGTGACTCAAACGCGGATGGATCGCGGTGGATTCTTCGCGGGCACGCCCGCTCCCACAGGAACCGCGCAAGCCTGGAGCTGGCGCAATCCCCCTGTGGGAGCGGGCATGCCCGCGAATGCTACAACACCGCTGTAACAGGATTACTTGCTGGCCTGGGTAGCGGCGGCGCGGGAAGCCTGCAGCCACTCATCGAACTGCTGACGATGCGCGGCCACCCATTCCTTGGCGTGACGGGTGATGTCGGCAGGCTTCTTCTCGCCCTTCTGCATCTTCAGGTTCTGGTTGCTCTCGTCATCAGTACTGATCTGTACCAGCGAGAGGAACTTGGTGGCCGCCGGGTTCTCCTCGGCGAACTCCTTGTTCAACACCGCCACCACCTTGTCGATGGCGAAGCCAAGGTTCTTGCCGTGGTACATGGTATCGACATCATTGTTGCCGTCCGGCAGGTCGGTTTTCGGCACTTCCAGCCAGACCACATCCTTGCCCTCGACCAGCACGCTGGCGATCCACTGCGGCACCCAGGTGAAGTACAGGATCGGCTTGCCTTCCTTGTAGCGGGTAATGGTGTCGGCCATCAGCGCGAAGTACGAACCCTGGTTGACGGTCACGCTCTTGCCCAGGTCGTAGGCCTTCATGTGGTGGGCGATCACCAGTTCGCAGCCCCAGCCCGGGTTGCAGCCGGTCATGTCGGCCTTGCCGTCGCCATCGGTGTCGAACAGCTTGGCGATCTCGGGTTTCTTCAGGTCGGTGATGTACTTGATGTTGTATTGGTCGGCGGTCTTCTTGTCGATCAGGTAGCCCTGGGCGACGCCCGGCAGAATGTTGCCGGTCTTGACCATCACATCGTCGCCCCCGGCCTGCTGGTAGAACTTGTCGTGCAGTTTCTCCCACAGGTGCACGGTGAAGTCCGCATCGCCGTTGGCCAGGGCCACCATCATCACGCCGTACTCGGTCTCCTTCGGCTCCTGAACCTTGTAGCCCAGCTCGCGCAGGCCCTCCATGGCGACTTCGCCACGGAAGCGCTCTTCAGCGATAGAGGGGAAGATCGGCGTCACCTTGACGCCCTCGCCCGGTTTGTCGGCCGAAGCCTGGGCGCCCAATGCGGCGGCCACCAGGGTCAGCGCCGTGGCGCATTTGAGGATGCTGCGGGAGAACTTGGATTCGTGCATCGTCGCTTACCTTTTTCTGATTTTTATCTTCAAGTGCGGCAGATCGAATGTATCCAGGGTAATGCTCAGGCGGTCTTGCGCCGCCCTTGGGGTTGCGCCGCGCCGCACAGGCGCATGACCACGCCTACCGGGCCGGTGTGGTACCAGCGCAGGCTCGGGTCGGCGCTGCTGCGCGCGCCCATGGCCTGGGTCAGGCGGTCGAGGAAGATCGCCAGCAGCACCAGGCCGACACCGCCGACGGTCGCCAGGCCCATGTCCAGGCGGCCGATGCCGCGCAACACCATCTGGCCCAGGCCGCCCACCGAGATCATCGAGGCGATCACCACCATCGACAGCGACAGCATCAGGGTCTGGTTGAGGCCGGCCATGATGGTCGAGGTGGCCAGCGGCAATTGCACGCGGGTCAACATCTGCCGTGGCGTGCAGCCAAAGGCGCGGGCGGCTTCGATCTTGTCTTCCGGGACCTGGCGGATGCCGAGGTTGGTCAGGCGCACCAGCGGCGGCAAGGCGAAGACAATGGTCACCAGTACACCCGGTACGTTACCGATACCGAACAACATCACCACCGGCACCAGGTAAACGAACGCCGGCAGGGTCTGCATGGCGTCGAGCAATGGCCGGATGACGCTTTCCAGGCGGTTGCTGCGGGCGCAGACAATGCCCAGCGGAATACCGATCACCGCGCAGAAGAACACCGACGTCAGTACCAGCGCCAAGGTGGTCATCGACTCGGACCAGACCCCGATCAGGCCGAGCAAGGTCAGGGTGATGAAGCACAACAGCGCCATGCGCTTGCCCGCCAGCTGCCAACCGAGCAGCGACGAGAGAATGATGCCGATGGTGGGCGGGATGCTCTGCAAGGTGAACTCGATGCCGTTGAGCACCTGGTCGATCGGCCAGCGGATGGCGCGGAACACTTCGCGGAAGTTGTGCACCAGGAAGTTGAGGGTTGCGGTGACCCAGTCGCCCAACGGAATGGTCGCGGCCTGGAACGGATCGAGAAGGCTGAATTCGGACATGAGGGCGTACCCCTTTTCTTGTATTAGTTGCGGCTCAAGGTCTGCAGCAGCTCGTTTTTCGACAGCGTGCCCTTGAAGGCACCCTCGCGGTCGAGCACCGGCACCGGGTATGGCAGGTCGGCGGCGATGCCGAGCACCTCGTGCAGCGGCGTGTCGACATAGACCGGTCGCTGCTCGTGCAAGCTGTAGCGGTCACTGGCAGTGGCACCGGTAGCGTCGGTGTCGACCACCCCGAGCAGCAGGCCACGGTCATCCACCAGATAGCCGAACGGCACGCCCGCCTGGAAGCTCGGCGCCTTGCCGTTGACCTTGCACACCACTGCCGGGTCGAACCTGGCCACATCCCCGGCCTTGAGCACCCGCGAGCTGTCGAAGCTCTTGAAGAAGGTGCGCACGTAATCGTTCGCCGGTTGGTTGATCAGCTCTTGCGGGGTGCCGATCTGCACCACCCGCCCGCCTTCCATGATCGCGATGCGATGGCCGATGCGGATGGCTTCTTCGATGTCGTGGGAAATGAAGATGATGGTGCGCTGCTGCTCGGCCTGCAGGCGCATCAGCTCGCCCTGCATCTCGCTGCGGATCAGCGGGTCGAGGGCGGAGAACGCCTCGTCCATCAGCAGGATCGTCGGGTCGTTGGCCAACGCCCGGGCCAGGCCCACGCGCTGCTGCATGCCGCCGGAAAGCTGGTGGGGGTAGCTGTTCTCGTGGCCGGCCAGGCCCACCTGGCTCAGCGCATCCCGGGCGCGGCTGTGGCGCTCGGCCTCGGACACGCCGGCAATCTCCAGGCCGAACGCGGTGTTTTCCAGCACGCTCATGTGCGGCATCAGGGCGAAGGACTGGAACACCATGCCCATTTCCTTGCGGCGCACGTCGAGCAGGGCCTTGTCGGAGAGCCCGGTGATTTCCTTGCCGTTGAGGTGGATGCTGCCGGAGGTGGGTTCGATCAGGCGGTTGAACAGCCGCACCATGGTCGACTTGCCCGAACCGGACAGCCCCATGATGACGAAGATCTCGCCACGCTTGACGGAAAAGCTTGCATCGAACACGCCGACGACGTGGCCGGTCTTGCTGAAGATTTCGTTCTTGTCGGCGCCCTTGCGGAGCATCTCCATGGCCATGTCGGGGTTGGGCCCGAATACCTTGAAGATGTTTTTTACCGAAAGAATCTCATCGGCATGGCTCATACGACCCTCTTTATTATGCTTATTAACCAATCTTTGAACTTCGCACTTTCAATAAGGCGGGTAGAGATCAGTGCGAGTACGCTTGGCAGTCCGTTCAAATTCGAACGTGAGTCAAAACCGGCACGCAGAATGTCCTGCTTCAAAAATTATTCGACATCGCTGTCGCGAATGCCGCGCCGTGTGTTTTACGTTAGGCCCTGATCCAGAGCTGGTCCAACGACATTTGCATGGCGCTAACCATTACCTGAAGTTATCAATCGGCCTGCGCGCACGGTGCCAGAGCGCCCGCGCATTTACCGCCGGGCCTTTGACAGGCTAGAGTGACCCACCTGGCTAAGCGAAGGACCTTGCCCCACGACCATGGTCAGACACTCCGAACCCGATCAGACGCTGATCAAGATGCCGTCGCTGCGCGCCGTGAAAGTCTTCGTCGCTGCTGCCAGGTACCAGAACTTCACCCGTGCAGCCGAGGCCCTCTGCGTGACCCAGGCCGCGGTCAGCCGGCAGATCCGCGAGCTGGAAACCTACCTCGGCGCCGAACTGTTCACCCGTGTGGGCCGGGCGGTGGAGCTCACCGTGGCCGGCTCGATCTTCTTCGATGCGGTGCAGTTGTCGTTCGTCAACATCTCCCAGGCCGCCGAACGCATCCGCAGCAACACCAACACCCGGCATGTGGTCACCCTGTGCTGCTCGCCGGCGTTTGCCGCGTTATGGATGGGGCCGCGCATGCCCCGCTTCCTCGACGAGCACCCGGACATCGATATCAACCTGGTGACCACGCAGAACTTCCTGTCGATGGAGCCCGGCGTGCGCCCGGACATCTACATCACCAAGCTGGGCAAGGTGCAGGCGGGCTACAGCTCGCACCCACTGAACCATGATGTGATCTACCCGGTGTGCACACCGCATTACCTGGCTACGCACCCCGAGTTGCGCACGCTGGAAGGCTTGCGCGACGGCACGTTGCTCAACCTCACCCCCTATGGCCGCTCGCAGGTGGCCGAGCACGTCGACTGGAACGTCTGGCTGGCGTTGCACGATGTCGACCTGAAGAGCCGCGCCAGCACCGCGCCGCACTTTTTCAATGCCAACGACTACAACGTGCTGGTGCAACTGGCGCTGAACAACCAGGGGGTGGTGCTGGGGTGGCATCACCTGATCACGCCACTGGTGGCCCAGGGTTTGCTGGTGCGGCCGGTGGAGCAGGAGTTGGTGCTCAAGGACACGTTCCATTTCCTCGCGTTCAACGAAGAGAAGGAGCATGACTCCAGTTGTCGGCGCTTGCGCGAGTGGTTGCTGCAGGAGTTTCAGCCGTTGCTGGAGGCGTTGCGCGGCGCCTGATGGGATTTTCGCCTTCAGTCTTGCAGGCGCTGCAAAGCTTGTGGCGAGCACTTAGGCCCCGAAACCTACTGCACCGGCAAAAAATTCATCAACAACAAACTCTGCGCATAATTCAGCCCAATCCGCCGATAGCGCTCATCCAGCAGCTCCGCCAGCAAATCCAGGCGCGCCACGATCTTGCCGAACTCCACGGCAAAACTCAGGTTGCTGCCCTCCTCCGATATCTCGTTGGAGAACAGCAACAATACCCCGTTGGCATCCTGGCGCTGGCTGAGCATCCAGGTCGCCTTCTCGATGTTGCGCGCCGCGTTGTTGACGAACAGCGGGTCGATGGCATCGGTCATGTAGAACTCGGTACGCCCGCCGTGGGCGGTGATCAGCATGCTGCCAATCGCATAGATGAAGGCGCCGACCCGGTCGCCGCGAAATTCCGGGCTCAGGGCATAGCTCAAGGCGGCAAGGTCGCGGCGGTTGCCCAGTTGCGGCAGGGGCTGGCGCTGCTCGATGGCGATGCGGATCTGCCGCTCGGCGGTGGCGGCGTCCAGGAAGCCGGACATCTTCACCTGGTTGGGGTTGCGCAGGTACAGCTTGTTCATCAACAGATACAGGCTCTGCAAATTGTCGCGCATGGAAAGCGTGGCCATGCGGTCGACGCTGGTCTGAAACAGCTCGCTGGGCTTGCCGTCGCCGAACTGGCTGACGATGTCGTGACCCTGCTGCTGGCTGCAGCCGGCCAGGCCAATCAGGGCGCCTGCCAGCAGCAGACGTGGGAAAAATCGGGGATTGCTTGCAACCATCGGCACCGGGTCGGGATTCGGCGGCCGTTCCGAGGATCGGTACGGCCTGGCCAAGCATAGAGCCCGAAATGCGGAAAAAGTGCGGTGCCCGCTCAATCCGTTGAGCGGATTACATGGCGTGGCGCAGTATCTCCACCACCTGCGCATGCAGCGCCGGGTCACCACAGGCCACCACACAGCCGCCATGCTGCGCACTGCTGCCATCCCAGGCGGTGATCACCCCGCCCGCCCCTTCGATGATCGGCATCAGCGCCTGCACGTCATACGGCTGCAGGCTCGCTTCGACGATCACGTCGACAAAGCCCGAGGCCAGCATGCAGTACGCATAGCAATCACCGCCGTAACGCATCAGCCGCGCCTTGCTGGCCACCGCTTCGAAGGCCGCCTTGCGCTCGGCGGTGTCGAACATGTCCGGCGTGGTGCACATCAACGTGGCTGCCGCCAGGTCAGCGCAAGCACGGGTCTTCAACGGCGTGCCGCTGCGCCAGGCGCCGGCCGGGGTACCGACGAAACGTTCGCCGGTGAATGGCTGGTTCATCACCCCCACTACCGGGCGGGTGCCGTCATTCAGGGCGATCAGCGTGCCCCACAGCGGCAGGCCGGTGATGAAGGCCCGAGTGCCGTCAATCGGATCGAGCACCCAGGTCAACGGGCTGCTGCCCACCGCCACGCCAGCCTCTTCACCGAGAATGCCATGCGCCGGGTAACGCGCCTGGATCAGCCCACGCATGGCATCTTCGGCCGCCTTGTCGGCGACGGTCACCGGGTCGTACAGGCGCCCGCCCTTGTCCTCGACTTCCAGGCTGGCACGGAAATACGGCTTGATCGCCAGCGCAGCGGCATCGGCCAGCTGTTCGGCGAAGGCTTGGAATTCGCCGATCTGTTCAGCGCTCAGGGACATGGGGGCAGGCCTCGTGGGAAATGTCGGGGCTGCATCATACCCGACAAGCCGCGTGGCAGTAGACGCTTGCCATTAGGCGACATCATATTGCCAATGCCGCTTCATTTAACGGTCACTCAATTGTTGCACCAGGATACCATGCACCTCCCGCGGCAGGCCCAGGACACTGGCCAGCAACCACACGGGATCCACACCACCGGACCTCATCCATGACGCGATGAATTCGCACTTGCTCTACTCACAGGTCGGCAAAGTCACTGCCAGCTCCGGCAGCCGGCAGTTTCCGCGCATGCTGTACAACATGATCCAGGCTCACCTGACTATCGATGCCATGCAGATTCGCCAGGTGTCGGTCGAACCTCAAGCGCCAGAGGCGCTGGATGTATGCCGAGGCCTAAGGTTGAAGAACAGTATCGGCCTCCCGCGTCGCCAGGCCGCCGCCACACGATTGCATCCCGTTGGAGCAAGATCACCCCGCGAGATTACCTGCCATTTCTGCTAGTTTCTCAAAGTTGTGACGGTATCTAGGATGGGGCCTCATTCTGCGGTAGGACTAAGCCATGACACGTCAACCTGGAACGCTCGACCCTGAATTTGGAAATGGCGGCCTTGCCACCGTTCCCCCTGAAAAAGGCCGGAACCCCGATATTGAGTCCCTTCAGGTAATCGCACTGGATACACTCGGCGATGGTGGCCTTGCTTTTTGTGGTCATAGTGCAGGCTCAGGCCCCGAGGCAAGTTTGATGTTTACCAAAGTGCTGAAGGATGGGACGTGGGACGAGGACACCGGCCATGTCAAAGTCGTCATAAATGAAGAGGCGCCCGCCTCAAGCCATCAATACTTATCGCTGACGTCAGCCATCATCGATGAACAACAAGAATACCTGGCACTGGGCCAGCCATCTTATTATGACTATACAACTTATCAATCGCTCTCGACAGTCAGCGTGGCTCGCTATGGCAGCTCCTTCAAGGCGGTGCCCAACTTTGGCAAAAACGGTATCACTTGGCTGGAACCAGGCGAGCCGTGGACTCCGATCCCAACCTCAGACTCTACAAAATGCAGAAAATCGCCGAAGCCAGCTGGGGCACCGGCCATCAGTCGAACGGTGATGCCCTTTATCTCCCGGTATCGTAGGCCCATTGCGGTGATTGGCGGTAATATCCAAGTGCTCTACCCGCAGACACTTGAAGATGAATTCGCGAACATTATCAGCGAGGACGTCTGGATCGCGTCATTCGACCTGCACACGGGGATCCAGCAATCTTGCATCAATCTCAAAGACAAGAACAACACATCCGTGCATATGTTACACGGCGTTTTCCAAGCAGACGGCAGCTTCTTCCTGCTGGCTCGCAACGCGCAAGCGCGCGTGGTCGTGTTGCGGTACAAGCGCGATGGTTCGCTCGACCTCCAATTTGCTGATGGCCAAGGTGAAATCGATTTGTTCGGGTATGTCGATCTACTGGTCACAGGGTTCGAGGCCAGTAACGAGCGACTAATCATCACTCGGGCGGTATGGACTCCAAACCGTAACCCAACCAACGTTTTCTGCTACACCAGTGATGGCAAACGCGACGTCACGTTCAATGGCGGCCAGGCGCTTGAGTTGCAACGCGAGCCGGAATCTGGTCTGGCAATGGTTGAGGTGCATACTGATGCGCAAAGCCGGATCGTTTTGGCGGGCGCTCAATTCAAGGCGTCGAATCAAGAAATGAATGTTGTGCGCTTGCACGCCAATGGCCAACTCGATCAGGCGTTCGGCACCGGTGGCTATTTCGATTACGGCCGCGACTTGCGCACTGCCAATGCTCTGTTCCTTGAGCAAGATGCCATCCGGGTTCTATCTGAGTTCCCAACGGCCTTTTCTCAACCCTATCTCGAACGGGTCGCCAAGCTATTTGCTTGAGGCCAGCATTCAACCAGTAGCACGCTGGCAGAGCAGCCCTGTAAGGTTCAGGGCTGCTCTGCCAGGATCGAATCAGTCCCGCGCCAACGCCTCGATCGGATCAAGCCGCGCCGCATTCCTCGCCGGCTCTGTCCTTGACCACATAGCCCTTGGCGCCTTCACCGATGGCCGAGATGGACGCCACCGAGGTGACGATGCCGAGCATGGTCAGCAAGGTGCGCATGCGGTGCGAGACCAGCACGATCCAGGCCATCTTGAACGCCTCGCGGAACATCCCCGGGCTGGCCACCAGGCGCCGCGTGGCGAGCGACCCGAAGTTTTTACAAAAGCTCGGTTAGGTCCTCGGGCGCGGATGCCGCTCAGCGCGCCAAGCAACAACAACAGGGTAAAGGCGATCCAGTGGTCCCACTGCTGGACATACTGGCTGGCGGCCTGGCCCAGCGGCCAGCCGATGACGGGGGTTATCGCTTCGATCACGCCAAAGATCAGGCCAGTGCGCTGAGCCATGCACAGGGTCGCTCTCTGACGACCTTGGCAAAGCGTGTCACCTAATATTTTTGCTAGTTGCCACAATGTCATGAAGGAGAAACCATTTATACCCTATGACTGTCAGGCCCCCTAAAGTGAACAGTAAAACTCTCTACTTTTTCGCCAGCATGCTTTTGAAGAATACCGTGTACGGTCAGTGCTCTCGAACCGCGTTTCGGCACTTTCAATTCACCCTTGCTGAATTACACAGCGAACTGATCACCCCCCTTCTCTTTGCTATCGACTCTCACTGTTCCCCCCTCACGGCACGCACCGAACGCGAATCATTTGATATTGCTTATACACCTTATGGCCTGAATGCCCTCGTTCCGATACACATCCTAACGGGCTACAACGGTGAACATCATGGGCCGGCCGGTGGCTTGTATCTGCTCGGACAGCGTCGCATCTATAACCCCGGCAGCATGAGATTTTATTCTCCGGATGAGTCTTCACCCTTCTCAACCACCGCAGGCCCTAATAGCTACGCCTATTGCAGAGGCGATCCGGTAAACTACTCGGACCCTTCGGGGCGGGTGCGTCGGTTATTCATTCGCGGCCATGATGTCATGTGGGGCAGTGGAAATAAAATCCCATGGCGCTTTACCTCGGCGAGTTATCCGCCAAAAAGGCTGGTGGCGAAACGTTCAAATACGGATCTCGCCAAAGGATCAACTCTACGCGCGAAGCTCACGCCATACTCCGCAAGCATTAGCCTACCAAAAGGAGAAGTCGACCTTTTCCAAAACATCGAGCTTTATGCACAAGCCAGAGAACAACTGCCTTTGATCCCGCTTACCAAGAAGCAAATAAAAATCTCCGGGTTTCGGCATTATCAAACCGAGGTACTCGATCTGTCTTTCAGAGAAAAAGAGTGGATGCAATCTTTTTTCAAGCGCCACAAAACGCTTGAAGATACCGCAGAAGCCTTCATGATTTTTGAGGCGACGGAAGACTTCCTGGGTAAACTCGATCATGCAATGAGAACACTTCGTAAACAGTGAAGTCAGTCAGTCCCAACTGCTCATCCGATTTCAGATCTGTCATGGCGCCCAACCACTAGAATTATTGCGTGACTGCCCCGTGCCTTGAGCCCACTGGGAAGGTCGTTGCAGTTCTTTTATTGGTGGGGGCTGCTACACGTGGAGGTGTGCGATGAGCCAGTTCAAGCGTGTGTTCGTCATGCTCGGCCCGCAAATGCGCCATAGCCCGGCGCTGCAACGCGCGGCGGCGCTGGCCGAGTCCAGTGGCGCCCTGCTGGATATCAATGTATTCGTCGACGATGTCGACACGTTCGGCCTGATGAGCGACGGCCACGAGCGTGAGCGGTTGCTCGGCGACAACCGTCAGTGGCTGGCCGACGAGGCCGAGCAACTGGGCAATGCCGGGCTCGATGTCTCCACCGAACTGCTGCTGACCCGCGACCCGCTGGGCAGCGTGCTGGAACGTATCGAGCAGTTGGGTTGCGACCTGCTTGTCAAGGATGTGCAGCACGAACCGGTGCTCAAGCGCCTGCTGGTCACGCCGCTGGACTGGCAACTGCTCAAGGAAAGCCCGGTGGCCGTGCACCTGGTCAGCGATATCCGCCTGCCACTGCCCCGGCAGATCGCGGCGGCGGTAGACCTCAACTGCCACGGGGTAGGCGAGCATCTGGACGATCAGGTGATCCACAGCGCCCATGCCCTGGCACTGCAGTGCAACGCCGAATTGCACCTGCTGCATGTGTGCGATGCGGCGAGGACGCATATCGCCGACTTTGGGGCCGGCACTGTGACCATGCCTGGGTTCGATGGCAGCGTACGCACGGCGCAGCGTGCGGCGTTCAATAGGCTGGGCGACCATCACCAGATTGCGCTGGAGCGCCGGCATTTCGTCGAGGGACCGGCGATCCGTGCGATTGCCCAGTTCGTCAGCCACAGCCGGGTGGATGTGATCGTGATGGGCAGCCATCGGCATGATGCGATGCAGACGTTTCTGGGTGGGACCACGGCGCATGTGCTGGAGCATCCGTTGTGCAATGTGCTGGCCATCAAGGGCTCTCGCTGAGATCCGGATTGCCTGGACTGGCCTCTTTGGGCAAGCCCGCTCCCACAGGTATACCACCAGCTTGAAGGCTGCGAGGCTCCTGTGGGAGCGGGTTTACCCGCGAAGAGGCCGCGCCTGCAAAGCACATGGTATCTGGCACACCAGTGCCATATAAAAATAATGCATCTGATAATGATTCGTAGTATTTTTCCGACGCTTCCCACACTCCCCATCAGCGCCCTACTCCAGGATCGTACCGTCGATGCGTCGCACGTTCGTTTCGCTTTGTGTGCTCCACGCTATCTCCCCGCTGGCCTTTGCCGAGTCCGAGTCGCTCAGCGACAGCGGCCAGATCGAACTCCAGGCCCTGAACATCACCAGCAGCGCCGACAGCGAGCGCGCCGATGGCCCGGTGCAGGGCTACAAGGCCAACCGATCGGCCAGTGCCACACGCACCGACACGGCCCTGCACGAGACGCCGCAGTCGATCAGCGTGGTGCCCAAGGATGTGCTCGAAGACACCGGTGCCACTCGCCTGCAGGACGGCCTGGACTATGCCGGTGGCGTCGGCCGCGCCAATAACTTCGGCGGCCAGGGCCTGACTACTTTCACCGTGCGCGGCTTCACCACCGGTGAGTTCTACCGCAACGGCTTCCCGATCAACCGCGGCTACCCCAACGCACCCGATGCCAACACCGTCGAGCGCCTGGAAGTGATCCGCGGCCCGGCCACCAGCCTGTATGGCCGTGGCGACCCCGGCGGCACCTTCAACGTGGTCAGCAAGCAGCCACTGGTCGAGCCCAAGGTGACCCTGGGCAGCCAGTTCGACGACCAGGGCATGCACCGCGCCACCCTTGACGCTACGGGCCCGCTCAACAGCGACGGCTCGCTGGCGTATCGCCTGAATGTGCTGGGAGAAGGCGGCGACAGCTTCCGCGACGATGTGGAAAGCGAACGCTACGACGTCGCGCCGGTGATCAGCTGGCAGGTCAACGACGCCACGAAGGTGATCTTCGAGGGCGACTTCATGCGCAACAACCACCCGCTGGACCGTGGCCTGACCCGCCTGCCTGGCCAAATCGGCACAGCCTCGCGCGACACCAACATCTGGGAAAAAGGCAGCGACAACCTGCTGCACAACGACAACGATATGGCCCAGTTGCGCTTCGAGCACCTGCTCAACGACAACTGGACCCTGGGCGGCGGCATGCAATGGCTGGACGGCTCGCTCAAGGGCAACGCCGTGGAAGCCAATGGCCTGCAGGCCGATGGCCGCACCCTGGGGCGCAACTTCAACTACCGCAAGCTGGAGTGGACCGACCGCGACTACCAGCTCAACCTGACCGGCCACTTCGACACCGGCGGCTGGGCTCATACCCTGCTCACCGGCATCGAATACGAAGACTACGACTACAACTCGATCATCCAGCGTTCGGCTGCGGGTAGCGGCGCCTACCCGATCGACATTTTCGACCCGGTGCTGGGCCAGCCACGCCCTGCCCTGACCCGCACCACCACCTGGGACAAGGAAAACCTTCAGACCTGGGCTGCATTCATCCAGGATCAGGTGGCAGTGACCGAACGCCTCAAGGTGCTGGCCGGCGTACGCTTCGAACGCTTCGAGCATGACTACGACAACAAGCTGAACAACGCCGGTGATTTCAACAAAGGCGAGAACGGTGTCACCCCGCGCTTCGGCCTGATCTACGACCTGACCGACACCGTTGCCGTCTACGCCAACACCGCGCGCTCGTTCAAGCCCAACAGCGGTGCCAGCCTGCAAGGCACTGGCTTCGACCCGGAAAAAGGCAAGTCATACGAGCTGGGCGTGAAGTGGGAAGCGCTGGACCGCCAGTTGAGCGTGGACGCGGCGATCTACCACATCGTCAAGGAAAACGTGCTGACCCGCGACCCGAACGACCCGAGCGGCACCTACAGTGTCCCGGCCGGTGAAGTGCGCAGCCGCGGCCTGGATATCAATATCGCCGGCAACCTGACCTCGGAATGGCGGATGATCGGCGGCTACGCCTACGTCGACGCCGAGGTGACCAAGGACAACACGATCCCCACCGGGACGCGCCTGGCGAACATACCGCGCAACAGCTTCAGCCTGCTCAACACCTACGAGTTCCAGGACGGGCTGGCCAAGGGGCTGGGGCTAGGGGTTGGCGTGAAGTACGTGGATGACCGGGCCGGGCAGACGGCGGCGAGCACCTACACCATGGAGCGCTACAGCGTGGTCGACCTGCTGAGCTTCTACAAGGTCAACGAGCATGTGCGCTTGAATCTGGACGTGAAGAACGTGTTCAACAAGGGGTATGACGAAGGGGCGTTCAATACCTACGTGTACCCGGGGGCGCCACGCACGGTTCAGGCTGGGGTTGCCTACACCTTCTAGAATGCTGGGGCCGCTTCGCGCCCCTTTCGCGACACAAGGCCGCTCCTACAATTACGGCGCCATCCGTGAGGTCTGCGCTGTACTTGTAGGAGCGGCCTTGTGTCGCGAAAGGGCGCGAAGCGGCCCCCGACATCAGAAGCCTTTGCTGTAGAACAGCGAGTACGACTCGATCCCATCGTTGGGTTGCTTGATGCCAGCGTTGGAGTAGTGGATTGCACGCACGCCAACCTTCTGCTCACCCGGCAGCTTCAGGCCAAAGCCGATGCGGTCTTCGAAGTTGAACGCCGACCCCATGCGCTGGTCGCCCACGTCGGTCTTGGAGAACACTGCCAGGCCAATGCCCGCTTCGAGGTAGGGGGTGTAGGTGAAACCGTTGAATTCATAGGTGAACACCGGGCTGAATGACAGCGAGTGAGCTCCGCTGGCGTCGCCTCCTTCCCAGTAGGTGTAACCGGCATCCCAATAGCCGGTCACGTAGCCAATATCGCTTTCCAGCCACTTCTTGTCCCAGTCGAACGACAGGCCGATACGGTAGGTCATATCGCCCTGACCGGTGGCCCCCACGGCACCGGAAACCTGCGCGGCCTGGGCCAGGTTCGCACCGGCAAGGGCCAATACGGCGGCAGCCAGCGTGCTGGCGAAACGGGTATTCATCAATGACTTCTCCTGATGGTCAACACGAGCAAATCGTTGCCGACGGGCAACGTCTGCAGGCAGATGGGGGCTTGAGCCCCTCGACTTTTCCGGTGATCGGTGCATCCAGCCGGTCACACGACGTAATACTTTTCTGATTATTGTCCAGATAATCAGAAAGTTGAAAGTCAATTGCCACTATTGTCTGATTCAGTCGTATTCGGCTTCGTCATGCTCACCCAGCAGGCGGCGCTGACGAGGTGTCGCCTGCTCGAGCACCTGCGGGTTGAACTGCCAGCGCAGGTACGGGGAAAACTTCTGCGCCACCATGCGCCGGCCGTAATGCACCTGCAGCATGTCTCGCACACGCGTGCTGCAGTTGGCCCCGCCGCTGTGCCAGACATCGCTGCGAAACACCAGCACATCACCCGCCTGGCACAGCACCGGCTGCGCCTCGTGGTTCCGCCATCGCTGTTCGCCGGGCTGCGGAGGGCGCGCAGCGCGGTGGCTACCGGGCACGATCCAGGTGGGGCCTACGTCGAGGTCGATGTCGCTGAGATACAGCTGCGCGGTGAGGATGTGCGCAGGCAGGCTGAAATCGCTGCGCTCACGTAGCCAAGGCGGCAGCGCCAGTGGCAGGTGATCCAGATGCAATGCCATGCCGGGGTAGCCTGGGTGGCTGCGCCAGGCTGTCTGGCCGATGACATGGCAATCCTCGCCAAGCACCGCTTCGGCCAATTCGATCACGGGCGGCAGGTCGAGAAACGGCAGCCATAACGGGTTGCGATTGAAGACGCATTTGTAATGTTCCAGCAGCCCCTGGTAATCCCAGTGAATGGGCTGCAGGTCATCGATGGCGCAGCGCAACAAGGCGATGCGCAGTGGTTCGAGTACGCCTGGGAGCCACACGTAGCCTTGCACGTGCAAATGCTGCAGCTGGCCATCGATGTTCATCAGCCAGCGCTCACCGCCAGTTCAGGTTGGCCGTGACCGGTGCCTTGCCGCTGACGCTCACCTGTTGCTGGACGGTGGTGCCGTTTGCCTGGCCGATGACCTTGTACTGGCCCGGCGGCAGTTGCACATAAAGCAATGGGCCGGCGTCCTGCACGCTCAACAGCGACTTGCCCTGTGCATTCTGGATATCGACCGTGGCGCCGCTCTGGAACTTGCCATCCGGCCCGGTCGAGAGCTCGACATGCAGGTCGTAGCCTTTGGTGTTGCGCATGGCATTGGCTTCGTCCTGGCCGATGCCGCCCTCCAGGTAGCGGATGCCGTTCTGCTCCTGGGGCTGCAACTGCACGGCTTGCATGTCGATGGGCGCGTTCAGGTCCGCCGCTGCGGCCAGGGTCCACGGCATCGCCAGCGTGATCAGCAATGTCGCGCCCAAAGCATAGTGATGGTTACGCATGGTCAGCTCCTCCTCAAGGAGATGGCTTACCTGACGTTTGACCCTCTCAAATGCGGACGTTCACGCCGCTCGGCGCTCTTCGAGGAGTTTCACGAACATGCTCAGGCTGCGCGAAACGGTGCCACGACGCCACACCAGCCAGGTCTTGAGGTAGCGGAACTGTTCCTGCATCGGCCAGGCGCAGACCGTGCTGCAGCCGGGCATGTTGTCGAGCATGCTGCGCGGCAGCATGGCCAGCCCGGCGCCGGCGCTGACGCAGGCGAGCATGCCATGGTACGACTCCATTTCGTGGATCTTGCCCGGCACCGCCTGGTCCTGGACGAACCAGTTCTCGAAGTGGTGGCGGTACGAGCAGTTGGCTCGGAAGGCGTAGATGCTCGCGCCGTTGACGTCCTGGGCACGGGTAACAGGGGTGTGGTTGAGCGGCGAGATGATCACCATCTCCTCCTCGAACACCGGCATGCCTTCGAGCGTGGGGTGCAGCACCGGGCCATCGACGAAGGCCGCCACCAGGCGCCCCGCCAACACACCTTCGAGCATGGTGCCGGAAGGCCCGGTGGACAGGTCGAGGTCGACCTTGGGGTAGCGTTGGTTGTAGGCGGCCAGCAGGGCCGGAATGCGCACCGCCGCCGTGCTCTCCAGCGACCCCAGGGCGAAGGTGCCCTGGGGGTCCTCGCCGGCCACGGTCAGCCGCGCCTCGTGTACTAGGTCAAGAATGCGTCGGGTGTATTCAAGAAAGTTCCAGCCGGCCGGTGACAGGCGCAGGCGGCTTTTTTCGCGGATGAACAGCTCGACGCCGAGATCTTCTTCCAGCTGCTTGATGCGCGTGGTCAGGTTCGACGGCACCCGATGGATATGCTGGGCGGCGGCACTGATGCTGCCCTGTTCTGCCACTGCCTTGAAGATCTCCAGTTGCACCAGGTCCACGGTCATTCTCCAAACGTGAATGTTTCGCTCATTATTATTCAGTTTTCATTAAAGCCATAGCCCACTAGTCTGGCGTCACTGATTAACAACAACGAGAGTCTCCAGCCATGAGTGCGATCAGCAGCCTGACCCACGCCATCTCCGTCGACCCCTTCAGCGGCGAGCAGATCGGCGCCTACCCGTTCGACACCGACGCCGCACTGGAAGCGGCGCTGCAACGTGCCAAGGCTGGCTACAGCCAGTGGCGCCAGGTGTCGCTGGGTCAGCGCAGCGAATACCTGCTCGCCCTGGCCAGCACCCTCGAAGCCAAGGCCGAAGCCTTCGCGCAGATGATCAGCCGCGAAATCGGCAAGCCGATCGCCCAGGCCCGGGGTGAAGTCGGCAAGTGCGTCGGCCTGTGCCGCTGGTATGCCGAGCACGGCCCGGCGATGCTTGCCGCCGAGCCGACCCAGGTCGAAAAGGCCCGCATCGAATACCGCCCGCTGGGCCCCATTCTCGCGGTAATGCCGTGGAACTTCCCGGTCTGGCAGGTGCTGCGCGGTGCGGTACCGGCGATTCTGGCGGGCAACACCTACGTGCTCAAGCACGCGCCGAACGTGATGGGCAGCGCCTACCTGCTGGGTGAGCTGTTCAAGGACGCCGGTATTCCCCAAGGCGTGTTCGAGGTGCTGAACGTCACCCCGGAAGGTGTCACCCGCGCCATCAACGACGTGCGCATCGCCGCCGTGACCCTGACCGGCAGCGTGCGCGCCGGCATGGCCATCGGCGCCCAGGCGGGTGCGGCGCTGAAGAAATGCGTGCTTGAACTGGGCGGTTCCGACCCGTTCATCGTGCTGGCCGATGCCGACCTGGACGCTGCCGTGCAGGCCGCCGTGATTGGCCGCTACCAGAACACCGGCCAGGTCTGCGCCGCTGCCAAGCGCCTGATCATTGAAGAGAGCGTTGTCGAGGCATTCACCCGCAAGTTCGTCGAAGCCACGCGCAAGCTGAAGCTCGGCAACCCGCTGGAAGATGATACCTACATCGGCCCGATGGCCCGTTACGACCTGCGCGACGAGCTGGACGGCCAGGTGCAGGCGACGCTCGCCGAAGGCGCCACCCTGCTGCTGGGCGGCAACAAGGTCGAAGGCGTGGGCAACTTCTACGCACCGACCGTGTTCGCCAACGTCACGCCGGACATGACCGCCTTCAAGCAGGAACTGTTCGGGCCGGTAGCGGCGATCATCACTGCACGTGATGCCGACCATGCAGTGGAGCTGGCCAACGATAGTGAGTTCGGCCTGGCGTCGACCATTTACACTGCCGACTATGCGCTGGCCGAGCGCATGACCGCAGCGCTGGATACCGGTGGCGTGTTCATCAACGGCTACTGCGCCTCCGACCCCCGTGTGGCGTTTGGCGGGGTGAAGAAGAGTGGTTTCGGGCGTGAGCTGTCGCACTTTGGTGTGCGCGAGTTTACCAATGCCCAGACCGTGTGGCTGGATCGCAACTGATTCATCAACTGGGGCTGCTTTGCAGCCCTTCGCGGGCACGCCCGCGAAGGGCCGCAACGCGGCCCCAAATCTTCAATCCCGGACCTGGTCCTTGACCCAGTCCAGCATCCCCCCCGGCACGATCAGCTCATGCCGCGCCCGCGAACAGGCGGTATACAACCCCGCCAGCATCCGCGCCCGCTCGTTGCGGTTGCCCGCCGTGGTCGGCGCCACCATCAGCTCCGGCGACACCATCACCCGGGCGAATTCCATGTTCTTCACATCGCGCACCCGCCCAAGAAACAGCTTCGGCGCCTTGTCCCAGCGGTAGCGGCTCTTGGCCTTGGCAAAATGCTCGGCGGTATACCCTTTGCGCAGCATGCCGGCCACGGCGACAAAAGCCTTGTCGTCGCCCTTGTCCTGTTCCAGCGCCTGCCAGCTAGGGTAACGGAACAGCATCGGGTGGCGTGCCCGGGTGCCGAAGCGGTACAGCTCGATGCAATCCTCGACAAACAGTTCGAAGTCCTTGCGCGCACTTTGCAGCAGCACGAAGGGTACCCCTTGGTGGGTCAGGCGCTGGAACCAGCCGAACAGGCCCCATTCATCATCGACGATCAAGGCGGTCGGTTGCTCGGGCACCGCCACCGTGTCGAAGAAGCTCACCCGGGTGTAATGCTCGGCACTGCCGCTGAAGGCTGCCTGAATGGCCGCCGGGTGCGCCTGAATCAAGGGGTTCAGCACGCCGTCCATGGCCGGGCCGGCGCGCAGCGAATGGTCGATGTAGCGCTGGCGGATGAAATGGCCATGGTGCGGGCTGAGGCCATTGAGGTTCTGCAGATCGTCGCCCAGGGCGATGACCGACTGCGGGCTGCGGTCGAGCACCGCGAGCATTGGCGCAGACAGTTCATGGGCTTCGTCGACGATGACGTGGCTGTAGCGGCTGTCGATCACCTCGGCAGTCAACGACAACAACTTGACCCGGTGGTAGTCGCGCACCGGCAGCTGGATCTCGCGCGCCGAGGGGCGAATCAGCTCTTGCCAGTACAGGCGGGCCTTTTCCAGCAGCACTTCCTGGTCCAGCGGCGTGGTCCCCGGCCCGGCCCAGGGTAAGTGATGCAGTTGCAGCTGACTGTCACCGCTGCGACAGAAGCTGCGCACGGCCTTGATGCACAGGGCCACCACATCGCATGCAGCGAGCGGGCCGATGTCGGGGATGTTCAGCCAGCGCACCACCTGCGCCTCCTGCGGACGCCAGGACAACTTGGTGCGGTACGGGTCGCGCAGCCGCCAGCCGTTGCTGGTGAGGTCACGGTTGAGGATTTCGTCGGCAAGCTGGCCGAAGGTCAACGCGGTGTAGGCCTGGGCATCCTTGACCCGAGCCTTCAATGCCCGCAGCTGGCCTTCGGTGAGGGCCAGCAAGAGCGTGCGCTGGGGGTCGAGCAGGCGTGCGAACTGGTGGATCAGGAACGTCTTGCCGGTACCGGCGAAACCTTGCACGGCAACCGATTCGTCGACGCCGCTAAGAAACTCGCGCAGCAAGCGGTTTTGCTGGTCGCTGAGCAGCAGGTCGCTGGCCAGCGATGGCAGGTACACCGGATGCAGCGGCGTCACGCGCTGGCGGTAGGTGTCAGCGAACTGGAAGTTCCACTGGCCATCGGCGTCCAGGCACTCGTCGGCCTGGTACTCGGTTTCGGCCGATACCAGGCCGACGCCGTTCTCGCCCAGCATGCCCAGCCCCATGGCAAACGCCTCGCGGTCGAAATGCTGTGCTACCTGGCCCTGGAAGCGCCCCGGGGCGGCGCCCTCGACCTCATTGGCGATGCGCACGATCTCGGCGAAGCGGCGTTCCTGCGCGTCCGCCGAAGCGCTGGCCGGCTGGCGCGGCAGGTTCTGCACGAACAGCACGGCGGCCGCCTCCAGCAGGCTGGCGCTGGGGAAAAAGTCGGTGGCGGTGAGCGCGCTGGCCAGGCGGTCGGCCTGGTCGCTGGGCAAAGGCAGGTAGAACATCGGGACCTCGGGTGGAAACTGCCGGGCACGATAGCAATTTTCCAATGGGAATGCTGGGTTGTCTGTACTGGCCTCTTCGCGGGTGAACCCGCTCCCACAGGTACTGCACTGCGCTCAATGCGTGTGGTCTCTCTGTGGGAGCGGGTTTACCCGCGAAGAGGCCAGTACAGGCAGTTCACTATTCAACCCCTGCGCCGCTTGAGTGTCTCACTCGGAAACTCCTTGAACAACTGCCGGTAACTCTCTGAAAACCTTCCCAAATGCCAGAACGACCAACGCATGGCCACCTCGGCCACGGTCACCTCACCACCGCGCAACAAATCCCGCCGCGCGCCGTTGAGCCGGCGCAACCGCAGCCAGTGCGCCGGCGGCATCCCGGTGAACGCCTTGAACGCCTGCTGCAGCTGGCGCAGCGACACGCCGGCCACGTCGGCCAGCTCCACCAGATTGAGGGTTTCTTCCGGGCAGTCTGCCGCCCACTCGCTGACCCGCTGCATGATCGCCCGCTCCTCGCCGCGACGCCCCAGCGCTCCGCCCTGCAAGCGCTGGCAGGCGTTGTCGAGGATGAACAGGCAGTCCTCCAGTAACTGCTCGGCCAGAGCCTGCCCTTGCAGCGGGCAGTCAGCCTGGCCAAGGCGGGTCAAGGTGGCGCTCAGCCAGCTGCCGAACAAGGCATTCTGCCCGCTGCCCAGCGGCACCATGAACAGGCCGTCGAGCCGCTGCGGGTCCAGGCCATGGCTGGCGAGGAAGGCCTGGTCGAACACCACCGCCACCTCCTGGTAGTTCTCTGGCGTGATCCAGATGTTGCGGCTCTGTTCGTTAAGCAGGTACAGGCTGTTCTCGCTCTGGTCGAAACAGAACGCCAACGAACCGCTCGGCGCACGGAAGAACTGCTCGACCCGGGTATTCAGGCGCTCTTCGTACACCTCCACGCCATCGAGCCCCAGGCAGCGCAGCTGGCCGCTGAAATGCCCTGGCGACATCTGCCGGTATTGCTGCTGCCAGCCGGGGGTGGCGCGCACCTGTTCGGTGACATCCGAGGTGTGGAAAGCCTGCACCTGCAAGGCATGGGGCGTTGTCACGCTTTATCCTATTTGCACTCTTTTGGTGCATTCATTGCCGAAGAAAGTGGATAGATGGCTTCGCGGGCCTGCGAGCAAGATAGTCTCCAGCGCGCCACCTGGGAAGTCACCGGCACTTACCGCGCACATAAAAACCCAACCAAGAGGTCTGTATGAACGCCCCTTTCGATCAGCTGTCCACCTGGCTGAAAGAACACCGCATCACCGAAGTCGAATGCGTGATCAGCGACCTGACCGGCATCGCCCGCGGCAAGATCGCACCGACCGCCAAATTCCTCCACGAACGCGGCATGCGCCTGCCAGAGAGCGTGCTGCTGCAAACCGTTACCGGCGACTACGTCGATGACGACATCTACTACAACCTGCTCGATGCGGCCGACATCGACATGATCTGCCGCCCCGACCCGACGGCGGTCTACCAGATTCCGTGGGCGATCGAGCCTACCGCCATCGTCATCCACGACACCTTCGACAAGCAGGGCAACCCGATCGAGCTGTCGCCGCGCAACGTGTTGAAGAAGGTGCTCAAGCTCTATGCCGACCAGGGCTGGCAGCCGATCGTCGCGCCGGAAATGGAGTTCTACCTGACCAAGCGCTGCGAAGACCCCGACCTGCCCCTGCAAGTGCCGCTGGGCCGCTCGGGCCGCGCCGAAAGCGGGCGCCAGTCGTTCTCGATCGACGCCGCCAACGAATTCGACCCGCTGTTCGAAGACGTCTATGACTGGTGTGAACTGCAAGGCCTGGACCTGGACACGCTGATCCATGAAGACGGCCCGGCGCAGATGGAGATCAACTTCCGCCACGGCGACGCGCTGGACCTGGCCGACCAGATCACCGTGTTCAAGCGCACCATGCGTGAAGCCGCGCTCAAGCACAACGTCACCGCCACCTTCATGGCCAAGCCGATCACCGACGAGCCGGGCAGCGCCATGCACCTGCACCAGAGCGTGGTCGACATCGCCACCGGCAAGCCGGTGTTCGCCAATGACGATGGCAGCATGAGCGAGCTGTTCCTGCACCACATCGGTGGCCTGCAGAAGTACATCCCCAAGCTGTTGCCGATGTTTGCGCCGAACGTCAACTCGTTCCGCCGCTTCCTGCCGGACACCTCGGCACCGGTGAACGTCGAGTGGGGCGAGGAAAACCGCACCGCCGGCCTGCGCGTACCCACCTCCAGCCCCGATGCCATGCGCGTCGAGAACCGCCTGCCGGGCGCCGATGCCAACCCTTACCTGGCAATCGCCGCCAGCCTGTTGTGCGGTTACCTGGGCATGGTCGAGAGGATCGAGCCAAGCGCGCCGGTACAGGGCCGTGCCTATGAACGGCGCAACCTGCGGCTGCCGATCACCATCGAGGACGCGCTGCAGCATATGGAAGATTGCGAGACCGTGCAGCAATACCTGGGCAAGCAGTTCGTTCAGGGCTACGTGGCGGTCAAGCGCGCCGAGCACGAGAACTTCAAGCGGGTGATCAGCTCCTGGGAGCGTGAGTTCCTGCTGCTGAGCGTGTGATTACCCTGGGGCGCCAGGCGCGCCCCCTTTTGCACCCCACTCGAAAAACAAGACCAACGAGGTGTCCACATGCGTCATCTGCAAGCCCTGATCCCCGCCACATTCGCCCTGCTGTTCGGCGCTGCCGCCCAGGCCACGCCCAGTGTGAGCGTCTACAACTGGACCGACTACATCGGTGACACGACCCTGGCCGACTTCCAGGCCAGCAGCGGGATCAAGGTCGTGTATGACGTGTTCGACTCCAACGAAACCCTGGAGGGCAAGCTGCTCGCCGGCCGCACAGGCTACGACGTGGTGGTGCCTTCGAACCACTTCCTGGCTCGCCAGGCCCAGGCCGGTGCGTTCCTGCCGCTGGACCGCAGCAAGCTGCCGAACTGGCAGCACCTGGACCCGAAGCTGCTCAAGCAGCTCGAGCAGAACGACCCAGGCAACCAATATGCGGTGCCCTACCTGTGGGGCACCAACGGCATCGGCTATAACGTGGAAAAGGTCAAGGCTGCGCTGGGCATCGACCATATCGACTCCTGGGCGACCCTGTTCGAACCGGAGAACCTGAAGAAGCTCAAGCAATGCGGCGTGGCCTTCATGGACTCGCCCGACGAGCTGTTCCCGGCAATGCTCAACTACCTGGGCCTGGACCCGCGCAGCGAAAAGACTGCGGACTATGCCAAGGCAGAAGCCCGCCTGCTGGAACTGCGCCCGTACATCACCTACTTCCACTCCTCCAAATACGTCTCGGACCTGGCCAACGGCGATATCTGCGTGGCCTTCGGCTATTCCGGCGATGTGTTCCAGGCAGCCAACCGCGCCGTGGAGGCGAAAAACGGGGTCAAGATCGCCTACAGCATCCCCAAGGAAGGCAGCAACCTGTGGTTCGACCTGCTGGCGATCCCCAAGGACGCCAACAACCCCGAACAGGCCCTGGCTTTCATCAACTACCTGCTCGACCCCAAAGTGATCGCCAAAGTCAGCGCCACGGTGGGTTACGCCAACGCCAACCCGGATGCCCAGGCCTACATGGACCCATCGCTGGTCGACAACCCCGAGATCTACCCACCCCAGGCGGTGCTGGACAAGCTGTACATCTCCAGTACCCCGAGCCCGAAGATCATGCGCGTCATGACCCGCTCCTGGAGCAAGATCAAGTCCAACCGCTGAGCCGAGAACGCGCCATGCCTTTCGATACCCAACATACTGCGTCGTACTACGCCGCCACGGCACGTAACGCGGCGCCCTATCCCTGCCTCGACGGCGAACTGACGGCTGACGTGTGCGTGGTCGGTGGCGGCCTGACCGGGGTCAATACCGCGCTGGAACTGGCCGAACGCGGGCTCGACGTGGTGCTGCTGGAAGGCCGGCGCATCGGCTGGGGCGCCAGCGGGCGCAACGGCGGCCAGCTGATTCGCGGCATCGGCCATGATGTCAGCGGCTTTGCCCGCTACGTCGGCCAGGACGGTGTGCGCTACCTGGAGCAGGCCGGCATCGAGTCGGTGGCCCTGGTGGCACGGCGCATCGAACAATACGCAATTGCCTGCGACCTGCGCTGGGGCTTTTGCGAGCTGGCCAATACGCCGGCGCAGTTCGCTGCGTTCAGGGATGAACAAGAAGCGCTGGCCAGGCTTGGCTACCGCCACGAAACTCGCCTGATCGGGCCAGAGGCCATGCACGGGATCGTCGCCAGCGACCAGTATGCCGGCGGCCTGGTGGACATGGGCTCGGGTCATCTGCACCCGCTCGACCTGGTCCAGGGCGAGGCGCGCGTGGCCCAGGGGCTGGGGGTGCGCATCTTCGAGCAGAGCCCGGTGCTGCGGATCGAGCATGGCCCCACGGTGACCCTGCACACGGCACGGGGCAAGGTGCGGGCGCAAAGCCTGGTACTGGGCTGCAACGCGCACCTCGACGAGCTGGAGCCACGGCTGAGCGGCAAGGTGCTGCCAGCCGGCAGCTATGTGGTGGCCACCGAGCCGCTGCCTGAGGCGCTGGCCAGCCGGCTGATCCCGCACAACATGGCCCTGTGTGACCAGAAAGTCGGCCTTGATTACTACCGCCTCACCGCCGACCGCCGCCTGCTGTTCGGCGGCGCCTGCCACTATTCCGGGCGCGACCCCAAGGACATCGCGGCCTACATGCGGCCGAAGGTGCTCAAAGTGTTCCCGCAACTGGCCGAGGTGCGCATCGACTTCCAGTGGGGCGGCATGATCGGCATCACTGCCAACCGCTTCCCGCAGGTGGGGCGGCTGAGCCAGCACCCGAACGTGTTTTATGCCCAGGGCTATTCCGGGCATGGGCTGAATGTCACCCACTGGACGGCGAAGCTGTTGGCCGAAGGGATCGCGCAGCGGCAGAGCCAGGGGCTGGATGTATTCAGCGCAGTGCCACACCTGACATTCCCTGGCGGCAAGGCGCTGCGTTCGCCGTTACTGGCATTGGGTATGTTGTGGTATCGCTTGCGGGAAGCGTTTGGGTAAGCGGGCGCAGGCCTATAAATCAGATTAACAAAATCTTCTAACTGTCTGATTTATAGGCTTTTAATCATAAAGCTTAAAACCGCATAAACAACTTAAAGAATTGCCTGTAAGCCCTTGCTTGCAATGACATTTAGCAACTTCAAGGCAGGGCCTGCCGGACGCGTTTCACCCTGTTCCCATTTGCGTACCGTAGAGGCGCTGGTATGCAGATGCAAGGCGAACACAGGCTGACTGAAATTCAGCGTTTCTCGCAGGTGGCGAATATCCAGCGCACTGAAATCGCGCACGGGGGCAGGACACAGCATCTCGAAATCCCGCAGCGTGACCTTGCCAACAGCCCCTGCCTCATGAAGCGTGGTTAAATCTTCACGCAACGATTCAATCAATTTGCTGCTCACAACAGACCTCCATCAAAACTCCTGATTGCAATGCCAGCCTCAAGGCAACCGGGCACAGATCCAGAAAAACCTTCCCGGCAAAGCGCAACGCCTTTTGTTCTTCCAGCGTGATGTTGGCCTTGTCGCTCTTGGAGTCCTTGCGCTTGAGCATCTCCATGAGCGGTCTCCTAACCATACCCGTTACGGGCATAGCTTTCCAACATCTACAGCAATTGCATAGGTAGCACATTCGAGATGTAAGGTAGGAAATATCAACACTCCGCACTGCCCGCGTCAGCCCGGCCATTGACAGGAGCCGGTGGCCCAGGCCGTTGGCTGGCCAGTCAGCTTGCCGGCGAAACCCCGGTCAACATTCGACGAACGCCACCGCCAGGCCGCCGCGCGAAGTCTCTTTGTAGTTGGCATGCATGTCGGCACCGGTATCGCGCATGGTGCGGATCACCCGGTCGAGCGAGATGAAGTGTTCGCCGTCACCACGCAGGGCCATCTGCACCGCATTGATCGCCTTCACCGCCGCAATCGCATTGCGCTCGATGCACGGCACCTGGACCAGCCCGCCGACCGGGTCGCAGGTCAGCCCGAGGTTATGCTCCAGGGCGATTTCGGCGGCGTTTTCCAGTTGCGGCGGTGTGGCGCCCAGCACTTCGGCCAGGCCCGCGGCGGCCATCGAGCACGCCGAGCCGACTTCGCCCTGGCAGCCGACTTCAGCACCGGAGATCGACGCATTCTTCTTGCACAGGATGCCGACGGCAGCAGCAGCCAGCAGAAACGCCACCACATCGTCGTCGCAGGCGCTGGGGTTGAACTTCATGTAGTAGTGCAAAACGGCCGGGATGATGCCGGCAGCACCATTGGTGGGCGCGGTGACCATACGCCCGCCGGCGGCATTCTCTTCATTGACCGCCAGGGCGAACAGGTTGACCCACTCCATGGCGCTCAAGGTCGATCCGATCACATTGGGCTGCCCGGCTTCCTGCAGGCTGCGGTGCAGCCGTGCGGCTCGGCGCTTGACGCTGAGCCCACCGGGCAGGATGCCTTCGTTGCGCAGGCCGTTGGCGACGCAATCGCGCATCGCCGCCCAGATCCGCAGCAGGCCTTCGCGCACCTCGGCTTCCGGGCGCCAGGCGCATTCGTTGGCCAGCATCAGTTGGGCAACGCTCAACTGATTGGCCTTGCACAGGGCAAGCAATTCGGCCCCGCTGGAAAACTCGTACGGCAGGTGAACGGCATTGGCCTCGGTGTGCGGTGTGTCGATCTCGGCCTGCTCGACAATGAAGCCGCCACCGATGGAATAGTAGGTCTGCTGCAACAGACTGCCCTGCCCGCCCACGGCCTCCAGGGTCATGGCATTGGGGTGATAGGGCAGGCTCTCGTCCAGCAACAGCATGTCGCGGGCGTATTCGAACTGCAGCGGATGGCTGCCATCGAGCATGAGGCACTGCTCCTGCAGCAACTGATGGATGCGCGGTTCGATGGTGGCCGGGTCGATGCGATCCGGCCACTGCCCCATCAGGCCGAGCAGGCAGGCGCGATCGGTGGCATGGCCTACCCCGGTGGCGGAAAGCGAACCGTACAGGCGCACTTCGACACGCTGCACCTGCGTCAGCACGCCCTGCTCGCGCAATGCCTGGGAAAAGCTCGCTGCCGCCCGCATAGGGCCTACGGTATGGGAACTGGACGGGCCGATGCCAATCTTGAAAAGGTCGAAAACACTGATAGCCATGCTAATGCCTGACCGTGCCGGCGCTAAAAGCTGCCGCACGGTTATCTGAGAAAATTGAACGGTACTGCGAATTTGCGCGATACTGCCGTGCTCATCGGCAGATGACCAACGAAACTTCCTAAGCAAGGCTTTAGCGGTACTAAACGATGCGGCGACAACTCAATGGCCAGATGTTCGTCTGGCTGCATGTCTTTTCCTGTGCGGCGCGGCACCTGTCGTTCACCCGCTGCGCCGAAGAACTGCACATCACCCCCGGCGCGGTGAGCCAGCAGATGCGCCAGCTGGAAGAGCGCCTGGGCTACAAACTGTTCCTGCGCCGGGCGCGGGGTGTCGAACTGAGCGCCGAGGGCCAGCGCCTGGCGCAGACCGTGACCGAGGCCTACGGCAGCATCGAGGCCGAACTGCTGCGCCTGGATGCCGGGGAAATCCGCGGCACCTTGCGCCTGCGCTCGATTCCTTCGTTTCTGGCCAAGTGGCTTACGCCCCGCCTGCCGCGCTTTCAGCAGCGCTACCCGGACATCGAGCTGTGCCTGGTGGCCGAAGACAGCGCCCAGGCCCTGCACCCTGGTGACTTCGACCTGGCCATCGACCTCAACGACGGCAGTTACCCCGGCATGCTGTCGACCCCGTTGCTGGACGAACAGATCTTTCCGGTCTGCTCCCCTGCGCTGCTGCGTGGCCGCCCACCGCTGCATGGCCCGGCAGACCTGGCGCACTACCCGCTGCTGCACGACATCACCGCCTGGCGCGGCAGCTCGGAGTACGCGGAATGGGAGTTCTACCTGGAGGGTATCGGCGCCACCGGGCTGGATGTGCGCCGTGGGCATACCTTCAACCGCAACCACCTGACCATCGAAGCGGCGATCGCCGGCATCGGCGTGGCCATCGCCCGGCGCACACTGCTCAATGACGAGCTTGAACGCGGGGCGTTGATCGTGCCGTTCGGCGCCCCCATCGCCAATCACAAGCGCTACATGGTGCACTACCCGCCGGGCGGGTTGAACCAGCCCGGCGCCCGTGCAGTGCATGACTGGCTGGTGGAAGAGGCCCAGGGCTTTCGGGCCTTGCACCCACTGGCGCTGACCCCCTGATCACTCGGCGGCGATGTGCTTGATGTCGAAGTTGAACGAAGGCACATAGCCGGTACCCAGCAAATGCGGGCATTGCGAGGCCTTGAAGTCATCGCTGAGCAAGTCCTGCGTACTGTCGTAGCCGGGCATGGAGATCCCGGTCATGTTCAGCAGCGTATGCGGCAGCGAGGCGATGCTGACCTGCTGATCCTCCCTGGCTTTCAACTTCTGAAGTTTGCCCGCTTGCTCCGGCGAGAGGTTGCCGGTGGACCAGACAAACGCCGAGGTCGACAGGTCGTATTCATTGCCCATGCCATGGCCCAGCAGGTTGCGGCTGTCATCCAGAAGGTTCTCGCCGTGGTCCGATGAAAAAACCAGCAGCGCTTTGCGCTGGCTCGCCGTCAGTTGTTGCATGATCGTCGACAGCAACCAGTCGGTATACAGGACCGAGTTGTCGTAATCGGCGGTGATCCGGTCTTTCTGGCTAGCGCTGGCTGGCTTGAACTGGGCAAAGTCGTTGGGGAACCGCCGCGCATACTCGAAGTGGCTGCCCTTGATATGGATGAATATCGCCTGCCGCCGCCCATTGGCTTTGCCCAGCACGTTCTGCACCACCGGGATCAACGCACCGTCATAGCTGCGCTCGAGGTATTGACGGTATTGAGCTTCTGCGGCGATCTGCGGAATGATGCCGCCAAAGCTGTCCACCTCCTGCGACGACAGCCAGTAGGTGTCGTAACCGGCGGCGCGGAGGATACCCACCAGTGATTTGTTCGAGGCGATCAGGTCCCAGTTGCGAATGGGCTCCAGGCTGAGCAGCGAAGGCACGGCAACCGAGGTGTAAGGCGCGGTGGTGCACATGCGGTTGAACTTGAACAACCCCGGCTGCTGGTCGAGGTGGGGCGTGGTCCTGTTGGGGTAACCGTATAACGACCAGTTGTGCGGGCGCGAAGATTCGCCAATGACGAACACCAGCGTCTCGATGTCGGCCTGCTCCGAAATGCTGGTGATCTTCACCTGCGACTCCAGGCGCTGTTTCACATATCCCTTGGACTCCACATACAAGGCCGCCGTCAGGCCGATCTGCGACAGGTAGCCCACTGGCGTGCTCTGGTCTTTCGCCACCAGGTCCAGCACGGCACCTTTACCCAACGAGTTGACCTTGACGGTCTTGTAGAAGTAAGCCCCATAGCCCAGCAGCAAGCCGCTGAGCGCCAGGGCAAAAATGGCCCTGTTGCGGTACAGGCGACGCCCGTGCAAGCCGGCCAGCCCGGCGCCATAGCACACTGCGAACACGGCCAGGATGCCGGCGATCGAACGCCAGTAGGTGGCGAAGAAGTCCGTCGCCTCCTTGTAGTTGGTCAAGGCTATGAACAAATAGGCCGCGGTCAGGCGCGAACCGAAGTTCAGCACCACGAACAGGTCGATGCTCGCCAGCAGGTAGAAAGGCAACAGCAGCAGGTGCACCTTGAACTGGTTGGCGGATACGAAGCGGATTGCCAGCAGCCACAAAAATGAAATGGCAAAGGTGTACAACACCAGCAGGTCGATCTTCGCGCATTGGCAGTCCGCCAGCAGCCTGGCGAACAGCGGCGAAAACAGAAACCCCCACAGCACCAGCGACGGCCACTCGGCTGCCAACAGCCTGGCAGCACCTGCCCTCCCCGCTGACAAGTTGCTCATACCCCCTCCCCAAAGCCACGCCGAATGTCGGCGTCAATAAGCTTGCTTGCCAGTGAAGGCATTCACCGTTCGCACCAGGATCACGAAGTCGAGCCACAACGACCAGTTGTTGATGTACTCGATATCCGAGTTGACCCGCTGGATCATCTGCTCGATGTCCTTGGTTTCGCCCCGGTACCCGCGCACTTGCGCAAGGCCGGTCATGCCGGGCTTGATGTTGTGGCGGGCGAAGTAGTCGACGATGTCCGGCGAATACAGCGTGTCGTGCTGCAAGGCATGGGGCCGCGGGCCGACCAGCGACATGTCGCCGGTCAGCACATTGAACAGTTGCGGCAGTTCATCGAGGCTGGTGCGCCGAATGAATGCCCCGACCCGGGTCAGCCGCGGGTCATTGCGCTGCGCCTGTGCGACCACACCGTTTTCCGGTTGATGCACGTGCATGCTGCGGAACTTCCAGATACGGAACGATTCCCCGGTCCAGCCTGTGCGGGACTGGCGGAAGAACACCGGCCCCGGGCTGTCGAACTTGATGATCAGCGCGACCGTCAGCAATACCGGCGATGCGCACAGCAAGATGAGCGCGGCCAGCACGCGGTCTTCGAGGTTTTTCAGGAACAGGCTGGTGCCGGTCAGTGGCGTTTCCGACAAGGTCAGCACCGGTATCCCGGCAATTTCACGCACGCTATGGTTGATCAGGCGCAACGAGAAGATATCCGGTACCCAGTTGACCGCAATGCACTTGTCGAGCAACTTCAGGTACACATCCTGAATGACTGCCGAGCCCCCAAGGGGTGTTACCAGGTACACCGTGCGGATGCCATGTTGGGCAATGATCTCGTCCAGGTCGGCAATGCTGCCCAACACCGGCAGACGCTGTTTTGCATCCTGCCCCTCGCGCCCCTGATTCTCTTCCTGGTCGACCCAGATGCAGCCCATCACCCGCTCGCCGAACCACGGGTTGTTGCTGATCTTCTGATAGAGGAAGTTGGCCAGGTCGCCATTGCCGATGATCAGCGCATTATCCAGCCGCGCATGGGCCGTGAAGCGCTTCTGCAACTCGCGCATGGCCACGTGCAGGAACAACTGGACGATATAACCGATCACGAACAACTGGACGACCAGCAGGCGCGAGTAGGTTTCGCTCTGCTTGGTCAGGAAGGCGATGACCACCAGGAAACAGAACGTCGCCGACCAGGCCTTGAACAGCCTGAAAGCCTTGACCGAAAGCCCCACGTTGCTCCGGTAGATGGCATAGTGGTCATAAATGACCGCCAGCGCACCGATCAGCAGCAGGAGCATGATCACATAGTCCGAGGTGATGTAACCGAACTGGTCGTAGATCAGGTACCACGCGACACTGGTGACGGCAATCCCGTCGAGGCCCGCCTGGATGGCGTTACTGACGCTACTTCTTCGCTGGAGCAACGACCGACTGCTTCTGGGTTCGAACACCATCGTAAGGCCTCACTGACTGTGTGTGGCAATTGCCGGACCATCACAACGAAGCGATGGAAACTCACCTCAGGTACCTGAAAAACCTTTGAAAATGTGCGACACGGTGCCCCGCATCGTTTGATATCACTGTAGCAGCACCCTGCGTTTGCGGCGGGGCAGATTGGCCTCCCCGACAGGCAGCACTCAGCTTCGTCGCTGCACCCCATGCACAGGTGCCCTGGCATACCGCAGCGCTCGCAACAGGAACAACGGATTGCCAACCACATAACGTGTGAACAGCCGCTTCGGCTCTTTCAGCAGCCTGAAGACCCACTCACCGTTCAGCCGTCGCACCCAGTGAGGCGCTCGCGTTACCTTGCCCCCCAGAAAGTCCACGATGGCCCCGCCGCAGACGATCAGGCAGGGGTTGTCGAGCGCGGCCAGCCGCACCGCGAGCTGTTCCTGCTTGGGCATCCCCATGCCCAGCACGATCAATGCTGGCTGGTGTTGCCGGGCAAGGTCGAGGTAAGTGTCGACCTCGGCAAAGCCATCGTGCCATGATACCGCGTGCACGCCATACTGCACTTCGCAGCGCTGGGCAGCCTCGGACAGGAACGGCTCGCGCGTCCCCCAGAACGCAACGCGCCGGCCATTGAAGGCCGCCAACAGCTTGGGGATGAAATCCGTGCCATTCATGTTGAGCCCGGGAGCCGAGCCGAGGCGCCGCAGCAGTATTGCCATGCCGGCACCGTCGCGCAGCAGCACGTCGGCCGCCCCCAGTGCCTGGCAGTAATCCGGCTTGCCGGCGACCAGGTTCATGGCATGGGCGTTGACGAAGCCCAGCACGGTGGGGCGCTGCGCCGAACAGAGCGACGCCAGCAGCCGTTGCTCGTCTGCTGCATCCTGTACCAGCCGCAGTCTGCCCATGATCGTCTTCCAGCGTTGCAGCCAGCCCTGATCTGCCATCAACTGTCATCCCGTTTCGAACGCACCCAGTCCACCTGGCGCTTGAGCAGGAACCCCAGATACAGGGGAATCTTCCTGGCGGCATAGAACGGCGCATACAGCAGTACCGAAAACGGGATCAGCTCCCGCGCAAAGCGCAGCCACGCCAGCAGCACGGCAGTGCCCAACAGGCCCAGCGCCACGGTGGCAAGCAGCGCAGGCAGCAGCAGGCCGAAAATCCAGAATGCCAACCAAGTGACAGCGAACAGCACCATGAGCAGCAATGACAACAGCGCCAGCGGCGGCACCACCAGGTCCGCGGCCATGCCCAACAGCGGCCAGTTGCGTTGCACCAGCGCGCGCCCCAGGAACCTCGGCCCCTCGGCCAGCACAACCCCCAGGTGACCATGCTCCCAACGTTTGCGCTGGATGTTCAGGCCTTCCTGGCTGGAGGGGAAGTGACTGTTGACTACAGCCTCCGGGCAGAACAGGGGCGGTTTGCCGAGTGCGGCACACTCCAGGCCCAGCTTCAGGTCTTCGACCAGATGGCCGGTTGCCAGGTTGACGTCCGACAAGTCTTGCCAGACAAATGCCATGCCCGAGCCCATCAACTGGCAGGGCAAGCCCGCCCGCGCCCAACCACGCGGGCGCACCAGGTTCTTCACTCGCCAGGCAAAAGCCGCAACCTGCACTTTCAACCCTGCTCCCGCCGGAGCATGCATCAGATACAGCGCTTGCGCGGGCCGGGCATTGTCGACGCAACAGCGCGCCAGTCGCTCGAGCGCACCCGCGCCTGCCTGGCAGTCCGCATCGATGATTATCAGTACGTCGGGGGGCGACTGGCGCAGGTGTTGTACGCCGAAATCCAATGCATAGCCTTTGCCCCGCCGCTGCTGATCCTGGCGCTCGACCACCTGCGCGCCCGCCGCGCGGGCCAGGCTTGCGGTCTGGTCGGTGCAGTTGTCCGCGACCACCAGCAGTTCGTCGCCTTCACGCAGTTGCGGCCTGATGCTGGCGAGCGTGGAGGCGATCAGCGATGCCTCGTTGTGCGCGGGCACCAGCACCGCGACCCGGACATGAGCGCCTTGCCGGACAACCCGCGCAGGCGCAGGCAGGCAGGCCAGCAGCACCTGGATGAACAGCACCAGTGTCGGCAACAGGAGCAGCACCGCCGCCAGCGCCAGCAACCCGCCCAACAGGGCCATCATGCCGGCACCTGGAAATGGCCGATCAGTCTGGCTGCCTCGGTATCGATGTCGTGGCGCTGCAGCACGCGCTGGTAAGCGGCCTCGCCCATGCGCTGCAGTGCCGGCACCGGTTGCTGCAGGCAGTCGAGCATGGCCTCGGTCAACGCCTCGACCGAACCTGCCGGGAACAGCCAGCCGTTCTCCCCCTGGCGTACCAGTTCGGGAATACCGGCCACGTAGGTGGTAAGCACTGGCCGCCGCAATGCCATGGCCTCCATGATGACCACCGGCAAGCCCTCGGCGAAGCTGGGCAAGACCAGGGCCCGCGCGGCAAGGATTTCATCCCGCACCTGCGCGCTGCTGATCCAGCCGGTGATGCGCACCTGCGCCTGCAAGCCGTGCCGGGCGATCTGCGCCTCGATCGGGCCCCGCAGTTCACCGTCGCCTGCCAGTACCAGTTCGAAGGCCACACCTTGGCTCGCCAAGGCGTGTGCAGCCTCGATCAGCAGCAACTGGCCCTTCTGCTCGCACAGACGCCCGACGCAGACCAGCCGGGGCGCCTGCGCGGGAGCCTGCGCAGCGCCTTCGTGGAAGCCACGCTCCAGGCCGCAATGCACCACCTTGACCTTGCCCCAGTGTTCATGTGCGACCCAGCGGAACAACTGGCTGCGCCCGTACGAACTGACGGCGGCAACGAATGCTGCCCGGCTCACCTTCTCGCCCAGGTGCAGAAGCTGCGCCTTGTCGAACTCTTCCGGCCCATGCACGGTGAAGCTGTAGGCGGGCCCGCCCAGGGCATTGGCCAGCATGACCACCTCGGTCGAATTGGTGCCGAAATGCGCGTGCACATGCTCGGCAGCCGATGCCTGCAGCCACTGCACCACCCTGCACGCTTCGGCCAGGTAGACCAAGTGGTAGGGCCACGGGCGATCAGCGCGCCAACCCAGGCGAAGCGCCAGGTTCAGGGCTGCAAGAAACCGCCGGGGCTGTGCCCGTATCACCTCGTAAAGCGGCTTCAGCAAGCCCCGCAACCCCTCCTGCAGCACATAGCGGGTCTTGTCCCGTTCGGCCAGGTCTTCGGCGTCGTGCAGTTCGGCATCCCAGCCACGCAAAGCGATTCGTTGAACCTCGATGCCCTGGCGCTCCAGCGCCAGTATTTCGCGGCGGATGAAACTGTGACTGACCTTGGGATACTGATTGATGAAATAAGCAATGCGCATAGTGCCCCGAATCTGTGTCCGTTTACTGAATGGCCAGGCCGGCCGCGCTCTGCTGCACAGCGCTGCCGGCCAGGGCAGTGTGTATCTGGCCAAACACGTCATCCAGCAACGCGTGGCGCCTGCGATACATCGCCCGTTTCTTGGCCGCGACTTCCTCTGCCGCGCGCTGCGCGGGTGCCAGCGGGATGTTGAAAAAGTCCTCCCGGTCCGAGGGTTCGGCGCCGTTTTCCTGCCAGATCACATCGTAGTTGGCTGCCAGATCCTGGTGCTTGTCGGCGCCAAAATAGGGATGGCGATGGTGCCGATACTCATCCCCCACCGCATAGATGCGTTCGGCCCCCAGCGTTCTAGCGACGCACTTGATCGCCTCGATCAACAGGCTTCTGGGGCGCAAGCCTTCGAAGTCCTTGGTCAGGTCGCGGTAGATGGTCAGCGAAGTGTCGCTGTCCACGCCCTTGTGAATGCCCTGCACTGCACCGATGTACAGGCACAGACCCGCCTTTTCCCGGCACAGGGTGAACGCGAGCGAGGCCACGCGCAGTTCGCCCTGGAACAGGTTGATCACCAGCTCCCCCTCACGCTTGAACCAGATGGGCCGGTCGAGCACCAGGCTACAACCGCTGGAATAGGCCGACAGGTCGCACAGCTGCCGGTGCTCGTCACGCTGCAACAGCAGCAACGGGGCACACTGCGCCGCCACCACCTCATAGTGCGACGCCACCGCTTCGAGCCGCTGTGGCGCACTCCAGCACTTGCTGATGTAGGGCCACTGCACGACGCCGATGCAGTCGACGCCCAACCGCTCGAAGCGGTCCTTGCCCAGTGCCCGCGACATGCGCTGGGCGAAGGCCTGCAAGCCCGGCCATTCCCGGGCCATCGACACGGTCAACTTGAACTTGTTGTTGAGCGCGCGCAGCGAATAGCCGGGCTGCAAGGTGAGCACACTCTTGGCTAACGATCTGAACGTCATCGACATGTCATTTGTACTCGATCAGCAGCGCCTTGCCGGCCGCATACCTGTTCAGCAGGAACTTCGCCTGGCCGAGCATCTCAGGGAACTTGCCCAGCACCAGAAACACCGCCTGCCACCAGTTTTCGCGCGTCGAACGCCCACCACGGCGGGCCAGGCGTACGATCTGCAACGGATAGACCAGCAACAACAACAGCCCCCAACCGCCCGACAACAGGCTCACCGCCAGGATCGCCAGCGGCAGGTTCAGGCCCCATAGCCAGGCGCGCCGCGACTCACGCAGCCAATGGCGTTCCGGCGTCTGCCCGTGCAGGTAAGCACCTTCGGCATAGGCATAGCCCGCCCGCAGGCTGCGCCGCCACCATTGCCCGAAACGGGTCATGGCGGCATCGTGCAGGGTCATTTCTTCGGCCAGGCGCCAGACCTTCCAGCCATCGGCACGCAAGCGCACGCACAGTTCTGGCTCTTCACCGGCGATCAAGTCCGGGCGATAACCGGACACCGCCATGAAGGCATCGACACGCATCAGCGCATCGCCCCCGCAGGCCTTGGCTTCCCCCACCGGCGTGTCCCATTCCAGATCGCACAGCAGGTTGTACACCGAGCGCTGCGGGAAGCGCTCACGGCGCCGCCCACAGACCACCGCCACGTCCGGGTGCTGGTCGAGAAATGCCTGGGCCTTGCCCAGCCAGGCGCCATCGACCTCACAGTCGCCATCGACGAACTGCACATGGCGGATGCTCGGCACGATGGCTTGCAGGCAGGCGAAGCCTTCGTTACGTGCCCGTGCAGCGGTAAAGGGTTGCGTCATGTCCAGCGCCACCACTTCCACGCCAAGCCGCTTCGCCAGCTGCACCGAGCCATCGGAGGAGCCAGAGTCCACGTACACCAACTGGTCCGCGCGCCCCACCAGGGACATCAGGCAGCGCTCCAGGCGCTGCCCTTCATTGCGGCCGATCACCACCACTCCAATACCGGTCACCATGGGCTTCACTCGTCCGCTTCGGGCTGGGTCAGGTGTACTGCATCGCTTCGCTGTGCTTGCGCGACTTGATGGTCGCGGGCACCCCCACAGCCAGGGAGTCGTCCGGCACATCGATCAACACCACCGCGTTCGAGCCTATCGCCACGTTGTTACCGATGCGTATATTGCCCAGCACCTTGGCCCCCGCGCCGATATCCACGTTGTTGCCGAACACCGGTGCGATGGGTTCGTCGACATTCTTCAGGCCCACCACCACGCCGTTGCGAATCCGGCAATCATCGCCAAAGCGTGCATAGCCACTGATGACGATGCCACCGAAGTGGTCGATGACGAAGTTGCGGCCAATCACCACTTCGCAGGGCAGTTCGACCCCGGTGATGATCTGCACGAACTTGAACAGCACCTTGTAGACAAAGGAGCACACTTTGCGCAGCAAGGCCGGCCGTACGCCATAGCGCCAGCGACCGAAGCGGTACACCACCAGTACCCAGAACCCCTGGGCACCCCAATCACCACCATGAGCGCGCAAGTCGGCGCGGATGTTGTCGAACATGGTTGCACCTACCGTGTGGGTTGGCTGGCAAACTGGGTTTTGAACAACAGCGACCAGGTCGCGCGGGTATGCCGCCAGCATGCCTTGATCGCAGGCAGGCCGCGCCCTTTGAGCAAGGCCTTGAGCGCCAGCACCAGGTCGCCCAGGCTTACCAGCAGCATGTGCAAGGCCAGCCCCGCCGTCCCGTGGTGCTTGCGGAAATACAGCAGTTCGCTCTCGATCTGGTAACCGGATATCTGCCGGCTCGCCGCTTCCAGCTCGGCTACCGACTTGGAGCTTTCACCGCCAATGTGCACCACGGTGGTGTCGGGGAAGTACACCACTTTCCAGCCGGCCGCTTTCACCCGCTTGCAATGGTCCACCTCCTCGTAATAAAGGAAGTAGCGCGGGTCGAACAGCCCCACCTGGTCGAGCACTTCCCGGCGCACCAGGTAAAAGCATCCGGGCAGCCAGTCACACTCACGCACCGAGGCGTGGTCCCAGTCCATCTCGTCGACCATCTTCAGGCCCGGGAAGAAACGCCCCAGGCCGGTGCGGCTGACGAATACGTTCAACGGTGTCGGGAAATAACGGCAGCTCGGTTGCAGATCGCCGTCACGGCCCACCAGGCGCACACCGAGAATGCCGCACTCCGGGTGCGCTTCCATGTAGTCGACGGTTTTCTGCAGGCTGTCCACCGCCACGAAAGCGTCGGTGTTGAGCAACAGCGCATACTTGCCCTGCAGGTGTGCCAGCAGCTGATTGTTGGCACGGCCAAAGCCGACATTGAGCTTGTTGCTCAGCAGCAGGGCTTCAGGGCAGACCTTGCCCAGGCGCTCCACCGAGTCGTCGACCGAGGCATTGTCCACCACCAGATAACTGGCCAAGGCTTCTCCGCCGGCGGCGCGCAGTGCATCGAACATCGGCTGCAGCAACGACGCGGTGTTGAAGTTGACCACCATCACATCGACAGGCTTCTTATCCATTGCTGCCGTCCCCGAAGAAGTAGCGACGCCTGTGCATCGCCAAGGTTGACTCCAGCGACGGATCGAAGGAGCCTTTGCGTTGCTTGATCAGGTCTATCCAGGGGTAGGCGTTGCAACGTTCTTCGACCCGCTTGATCAGGTCTTCAGTGGTGCAGATGAACTTGGCCGGGTTACCGCCGACCACCGTCCCGGGCGCTACGTCCTTGGTCACCACGGCACCGGCAGCCACCACCGCATCAGGCCCGATGGTCACGCGCGGCATGACGATCGCACCGTGGCCGATGAAACTGTTGTCCTTGACGTCGATGACGCCGACCGAATCCAGTTTCCCGCCGTAGCAGAGCTCGATCAGCGCCACCACGCCGTCATGACCGATCAGCGTGCAGTCGGACAGGCCGACGTTGTTGCCGATGCGTACCAGTGCAGGGTCGGTGACGTTGCAACCGACATTCATGTGAAAGTTGTTGCCCACGGAATAGAACTTGCCCCATCGGTACTGGAACTCACCCCACTGCCTCGGAGTTGGCTTGCAAAGTTTCAGGTAGGCCGTAACGCCTCGCCCGGTGGTGTTGGCATAATGCGCCACTGCACTGCGTATCCATCCAAACATATGGCAAGCCTCGCAAATCAAGCGATCCTGGACTGTCCCTGAGGCGAACAGGGTCTCGTTCTTGTAGGTGCTGACCCTGTTGCACTCAACCCTTGCACATCGCTACTTCGATACAACCGGTTCAAGCCGCCGTCCCTGTTGCCGCGCGCATCTTCTCGTTGAGGTGGTCGGCCAGCCTCAAGGCGAACTGCAGCAGCGGCATGGTCGGGTTCGAGGCCCCGCCGGTGGCGAAGACACTGCTGCCCGCGACATAGAGGTTTTCGGTGCCGAACACCTTGCAGTTGCGGTCGACCACCCCGTCCTTCGCCGTAGCCGCCATTCGCGTGGTGCCCATGTGGTGGGCGTGGGGTGACAACCTCAGCGGCAGGCTGGTGTCGTAGACGTAATCGCTGAGCTTGACGTAACCCAGGCCCATTTCGGCGAACTGCTTGGCCAGCTCGCTGCCGATGCACTTGATGGTATGCCGGTCGTCGGCGCTCAGTACCCAGTTGACATTCACCTTGGCCACACCCAACTCATCCTGCTCGTCCAGCAACGAGATACGGCTCTGTACATTGGGAAACTGCTCGATCAGCGTGGTGATCACGCCATCGCCCGGGCAGCTGAACTTGGCAACGAACTCGATCTTGCTGGCCACGCCCATGTCACACGCGAGGTTTTCCAGAAAGTGCTTCACCTCGGCCGTACGGCCGTAAGTGCGCACATCGTCCAGCACAGAAGCCAGTACGTTGCCCTTGCCTGCATGGTACTCGGCGACGAAGGCATCGGTGGTGAAGTACTGGCGCGGTTCGCTGTCTTCACCGTTGCGCAGGATGAACGTGCCCATCTCGATATTCAGGTGTTCCATGAAGCAGCGGCCGACCAGCCCGTCCTCGCGCACCACCCCCGCCTGGGCCAGCGACTGGCTATTGAGCAGTTGCCTGGCGTTTTCAATGGCCCCCATGGCGAGGATGTAGTTGCGCGCAGTGACAGGCTGGCGCTTGCCGTCGTAGTCGGATACCTGCACAGCCTTGAGGTGGCCCGCAGCCTGATCGAACTGCAGGTCCACGCAGTTGCAGTTGATGAACACCTCCAGCCCAGGCGTTTCGGCCAGCGCCGTGGCGTACTTCTGCGCAAAGCGCGTTGGCGGGCTGAGCAGGAAACGGTCGGCATCGAATTCACCACCGTTCAGGCCTGTGTTCACCGCACGAAATTCCGCGCCCTGTGGCAGATCGACGATGTCCATCGCACCCGGCAGGTAGCGCTCGATTTCCGCGTAGGTGATTGGCCAACCGGGCATGTCGACCGGCGGTGGCACGGCAAAATCCGAAGCGGTGAAGGGCCGGCAGCGGCCCATCCAGTGATTGGAGGTGCCGCCCAGGTAGCGCAGCCGGGCTTCCCCGGGATACAGCTCGAGGCCGGTGGAGGTGCACTTGTATAGCTCTTGCGAGCGCGGCGTGTATTCGCGCCCGCCACCTTCGAGCAGCGCCACACTCCACCCGGCCCCGGCCAGGTGCAAGGCCAGTGTTATCCCGGCAGGGCCTGCGCCGATGATGCAGAAGTCGTAGGTATCACGCAGGGTCTTGTCGGTGTCGTAATCCTTGATCATGAGCGCCCATCCTGGAAGTGCCCCACCGGCAACACCCAACCATTGATGATGACGAAGCCGCCGCCTGGCGCTGGTGCGCGCGCCGCCTTGGCGCTGACACCGAACACCGCCGCCCCGGCACCCAGCAAGACACAATTGCGAAGAAAGCCTCTGCGCCCCAGCAACGGAGTGCAAAACTGCAGCGTCCCCATGATCAAAGCCCCATTGCGTTGATTTTCTTATGCCCCGCGCACTGCTGCGGGCCTCGTCGGGCGACCATCAGGGTCAATCGAAAAAGCGCGTCGGCAATGCGGCACAGAGTGCCCCTACCGCAATCATAGGCACAACTTGCGCCACGCGCCTGTACCGGGAGCTTCGCATCGCCACAACTTCAATCGACTGCATGACTTCAATCTCCGACCGAATGGCTAGAAGTCACTATAGTTTCATTTAGCCACGATGCTAGCCTTCTTCCAGCCCACCGAGGGATAGGTGCCTACAACCCATGCCTGAACATTTAAGAGCCCTGGTCGTCATTGTGCTTGTGGCCAGTGTGGTTTTCTTCATGGCCCGGCGTCCGGCAACGGACCTGATCCCCCTGACGGCATTCAAGCGACGTCGCAACCTGTGGTTCATCCTGACCCTGGTGGCGTTCTTTGCCCACAGCTTCTGGCTGTATGCCGGCGCCGCCACGGTCATCCTGCTGGTCGCCAGGCGCCGCGAGCACAACCCGCTGGCGCTGTTTTTCATGCTGTTGTTCCTGATCCCGCCCGCCATGACCGAGATTCCCGGGTTTGGCGTGATCAACTACCTGTTCGACATCAACCACCAGCGCGTCCTGACCCTGTGCGTGCTGCTGCCTGCGGCCCTGGTGCTGCGCAAGCAGAACGAAAGCATTCGCTTCGGCCGCCTGTTGCCCGACAAGCTGCTGCTGGCCAGCCTGGTGCTGACCAGCGCGCTGGCGCTGCGCGAAACCACCGTTACCGATACGCTGCGCCAGGTGCTGAGCCTGTACATCGATGTGTTCCTGCCCTATTACGTGGCCAGCCGTGGCTTGCGTGAGCTCAGCGACTTCAAGGACGCCCTGCTTGCATTCGTGCTTGCCGCCTTCCTGCTGGCGCTGCTCGGGGTGGCCGAATACGTGCGTCACTGGCTTCTGTACAACGCGCTGATCGATGCCCTGGGCCTGCAATGGGACATGAAGGCCTACCTGAGCCGTGGCGGCTCGCTGCGGGCCAGTGTCACCACCGGGCAGGCCATCGTGCTCGGTTACGTGATGGCCGTGGCCATCGGCCTGTTCCTGTTCGTGCAGCATTTCGTGCAAAAACCGCTGCACCGTTATCTGGGCGCCCTGCTGCTGGCCGCCGGGCTGTTCGCCCCGCTCTCTCGCGGCCCCTGGATAGGCGCCGGCGTGATCGTGGTGGTGTTCATCGCGCTGGGCAGGCATGCCGTGCCGCGTCTGTCGTTGCTGGCCCTGGCCGGCGTGCTGAGCCTACCGTTGCTGAGCGTCATGCCCGGTGGCGACAAGGTGCTCGACCTGCTGCCCTTCATCGGCAAGGTGGACACGGAGAACATCACCTACCGCGAACGCCTGCTGGACAACTCGTGGATCGTCATCCAGCGCAACCCGCTGTTCGGCTCCTTCGATTACCGCAGCACCCCGGAAATGCAATCGATGATCCAGGGCGAAGGCATCATCGACATCGTCAACACGTACGTCGGCCTGGCCCTGCGCATTGGCCTGGTGGGGCTGGGGCTGTTCCTGGGCTTTTTCACCTGCATCCTGCTGGGGATCCGCAAGGCGATGCGCGGCATCAGTGACAACGCAGACCCGTACCGCCTGCTGGGGCGGGTGTTGCTGGCGACCTTGCTGGGAATCCTGGTGACCATTTTCACCGTCAGCAGCATCACGGTCATCCCGATCGTGTACTGGTCGATTGCCGGGCTCAGCGTGGCCTATATCCAGATGATGCACCGCCAGACCGCGGCAGATACCCGCCAGGTGACCTCCATCAACCTTCAACCGAGGTAGTTCGATGCCCAGTTTCGCCCTGTGTACATGGACCCGCACATCGTTACTGGTCGGTTTGCTGGCATTGCCCATGGGCAGCTGGGCATCCGAATGGACCGTGCGTGTCGACGAACAGAACGGCCTGCCCACGCTCACCCGCGGCGGCGGCCCGGCCTTCGTATCGAGCTTCGACTTCTGGGGCGAGGACTGGGGCTGGACCGGGTTCTACCCGACGCTCAAGGTCGATGGGCCCTACCGCTACACCTTGACCGGCAGCAACAAGGAGCTGGACTTCGACCTGAAGGCAGACATCCAGAAGCCCCAGGCGCAAACCCTTACCTGGGACTTCGACCTGCAGGCGCACAGCAGGCAGAGCGACGTGATGGGAGGCGGTATCGTCTGGCGCTTCGATCCTGCGCTGATTGCCGGGGAAATGGGCGACCCAGTGCTGCTGCCTGACAATCGCGGCTGGTCGTGGGGCAACAAACCCAAGGGCCCGCACGTGGAAATGCGCTTCGATCCCCCGTTGGCCAAGGTCTATTTCGAACGTGGCAACACCGATCAGGTACGCACCTTCTTCTACACCGACCCGATCAAGGCCGGGCAACAGCGGATCAAGGCGCAGCTGAGCGTGAGCGGGGATATCAGCATCGGCCAGACCGCCACTGAACGCTTCGGGATGACCGACCCCGGCACATGGCCGGATGACCAGCTCGACTGGCGCACCTCACCGGTAGACCTGTCGTTCCTCAACGCGCCGGAAAAACCGGCCGGCAAGCGCGGCTTCGTCAAGGCCGAGGGCGAACAGCTGGTGTTCGCCGACGGCACCCCGGCGCGCTTCTGGGGCACCAACCTGTCGGCTTATTCACTGTTCCGCACCCCCGACGAAGAAATCAGGCAACAGGCCAGGCGCCTGTCGGCCCTGGGCTTCAACCTCGTGCGCCTGCACCACCACGATTCCCCCTGGGTGACGCCGAACATCTTCGGTGACCTGCAGCAGATCAAGGACACCCAGCAGCTCAGCGCCGAATCGCTGAAGAAACTCGACCTGTGGATCAAGAGCCTCAAGGACGAGGGTATCTACGTATGGCTCGACCTGCATGTATCGCGTCCGCTCACCGCCGCCGACAACATATACGGGTTCGACGAGCTGCCCAAGGACCACGGTGTCGCCAACCTGAAAGGCTACCTGTTCGTCAACGTCACCATGCAGCAGGCGATGAAGCGCTTTGCCGAGCAATACCTGACCCACGTTAACAGCTACACCGGGCTCGCCTACAAGGACGACCCGGCGATCGCTGCCGTGCTGATTACCAACGAGAACGACGTCACCCATCACTTCGGCAATGCGCTGCTGCCAGACAAGAATGTACCCAAGCACAGCCGGCTCTACATGGACCAGGCCAAAGCCTTCGCCCAGCGCCACGACTTGCCGGCGGACAAGACCTGGCGCGCCTGGGAACACGGCCCTTCGAAGCTGTTTCTCAACGACCTGGAGCAGCGCTTCTACGCCGACATGATCGGCTACCTGCGCACACTCGGGGTCAAGGTGCCGATCGCCACCACCAGCACCTGGGGCCTCAATGGCCTGTCCTCGCTGCCGGCGCTGACCGCTGGCGATGTGGTCGACGCCCACAGCTACGGTGGGCTTGGCCAGCTGGAGAAGAACCCGCTGAGCAGCGACGGCATGATCAACTGGCTGGGTGCGGCCCAGGTGCTGGGCAAGCCGATGACCGTCACCGAATGGAACGCCGAGCCCTTCCCCCTGCCCGATCGCCACTCGCTGCCGCTTTACGTGGCCGGCACTGGCAGCCACCAGGGCTGGGACGCGATCATGCAATACGCCTACAGCCAGCAAGCGTTCTTCGAACCCTGGCGCCGGGCCGACAACTGGAATGCCTACAACGACCCGGGGCTGATCGCCACCCTCCCAGCGGCCGCCCTGCTCTATCGGCGCCAGGACGTGCACCTCGCCACCACCCGCTACGTCTTCGCACCCACGGCGTCGACCCTGTTCAACCAGGACATCTCACCGGCCAACTCGGTGATGCTGCGCACCGCCATGGAGAAAGGCCGCCTGCAGATCGCCATGCCGCAGACCCCAGAGTTGCCGTGGCTTCAGGCCAGCGCGATACCCGCCGATGCCCAGGTGCTGAAAGACCCTGGGCAGTCGCTGATCGCGAGCGATGCCAGCGAAGCGGTGACCGACACCGGCGAGCTGCGACACAACTGGCAGCAGGGCCTCTACACCATCGATACGCCCATGACGCAGGCAGCATCTGGCTGGCTGGGCGGGCAGTCGCTGAGCGTGGGTGACATTCAGGTGCAGCTGAAAACCGGCTATGCCAGTGTCGTGGTGCAGAGCCTGGACAGCAAACCGCTCGCCCAGTCGCGCAGCCTGCTCATCTCGCTGGGCAGCCGCGCCATCCCCAGGCCCGACGACGTGACGCCCTTCCATGTCGAACCCCTGGAAGGCAGCCTGAGCATCAAGGCGCCGGCGGGCCTGAAACTGTACAGCCGCAGCACCGATGGCCAGGAAAAGGCCCTGCCCGCGAGCTACAAGGACGGCCGTTACCTGATCACTTTCGATGGCCAGCACATGGCTAACTGGCTGTTCTTGAAATAGGGCATATCGCCATCTACAGTCAGTGAAGCCCTGTATTCCAGGCATTCGACGCTGCGTCTGTTCCAGGAGGATTGGATGAAGTACTTGGTTGTCGGTGGTGCAGGTTATATCGGTTCACACATGGTCAAGCACCTGCTGCGTGCCGGCCATGAGGTGGTGGTGGCAGACCTTGAGGCGCCGGCGCCCGGCATCGAGTGGGACTGCCTGGACATCGCGGACGGCCACGCGCTGGATGCCCTGTTCAGCGACTGTCATTTCGATGCCGTCTTCCATTTCGCCTCGTTCATCCAGGTCGGCGAGTCGGTGGCCGACCCCGACAAGTATTACCAGAACAACGTCTGTGCAACCCTCAGCCTGCTCGAAGCCATGGTACGGGCCGGCATCAAACGGCTGATCTTCTCTTCAAGTGCCGCCGTGTATGGCGACCCTCAGTATGTTCCCATCGACGAGCAACATCCCAAGGTGCCGATCAACCCCTACGGGCGCACCAAATGGATGGTGGAACAGATGCTCGAAGACTTCGACCGGGCTTATGGGTTGCGTTCAGTGAGCTTGCGTTACTTCAATGCGGCTGGCGCTGATCCAGATGGCGAGTTGGGTGAGTGTCATGAGCCGGAAACCCATCTGATTCCACTGATCCTGCAGGCGGCCTCCGGGCGTCGCGAGGCCGTGACCGTGTTCGGCCATGATTACGACACCCCTGATGGCAGTTGTATTCGTGACTATATCCATGTGGCCGACCTGGCTTCGGCGCACGCGCTGGCGGTGGAGTACCTGCTGGCCGACGGTGCCACGGCGGCGTTCAACCTGGGCAACGGGTTGGGGTTTTCGGTGCAGGACGTGATAGAGACGGCGCGCACGGTGACGGGGAAACAGATTACCGTCATCGAAGCGCCCCGCCGCGCTGGCGACCCGCCCAGGCTGGTGGCGGATGCCGAGAAGGCCAGGTCGGTGCTGGGTTGGCAGCCCGTGTTCACTTCATTGGATGAGATCGTGCGTCATGCGTGGGAGTGGGAGTTGAAATATCCGTGGGGATCAACCGGATCGATCCCCGTGAACCGATCCGGCACCGGGTCGTAGTACCGTGCTCCCGCCAGTCAGTCAAGGGCGTCGGGGCTGAAAGGGGCCCGCCTTCGCCCTTTCGGCGCCGGTGAGATCGAGCGCCGCCCGCGCGGCGCATCGCCAGAGGCACGAGCGCTCTAGTAATACGCCCGCGGCTGCTCATCCGCCTTGTTCAACACCGCGCCCACCAGGTTAGCCGTGGCCAGGTGATACAGGCAGTCATCGATATCCTTCTTGCTGTTCATGCCGTTGGCCACCACCAGCAACACGCAATCGATCTTCGGCAGGATGGTCATAGCATCATCGGAGCTCAACAGCGGCGGCAAGTCGAAGATGCAGATCCTCGAATCATAGCGGTCACGCAACTCGGCGATCAGGCTGTCGACCTTGGGCGACGACAGCACTTCGGTCGACATCGGCACCGGCTCGCGGGTCGGCAACACCACGAAGCGCGGCAGCGTCGGGTTCACCAGCGCTTCTTCCAGCCATGCCTTGCCGCTGAGCACGTCGTTGAGCGCCTTTTCCATCGGCAACCCCAAGGCACTGCCAACCCGTGGGCGACGCAGGTCGAAATCGACCAGCAAGGCGGTCTTGGTGGTGTGGTGCGCGATGCTCATGGCCAAGTTGACGGCCAGCACGGTCTTGCCCGCCTCGGGCGTGGGCGACGTGATGGCCAGCGTGCGCCAGCCGTTCTCCTCCATGGCCTGCAGCACCTGGGTGCGCAGCAGGTCGATGGCCCCGCTCATGTTCGAGTTCTTGTTGAAGGAAATGATCCGGTTACGCTCAAGGTGCTCCGCGTTCAGCGGCACCACCTTGGTCTGCACGTAATCGAACTGGCCGAGCTCACCGGGTTTCTCCCTGACCGACGGCACCTGAGGTGTCTCGGAGGTGGCAGGTGAAACCTGGTGAATATTCTTACCAATAGCCGGCGTACTTCTGTCCATCGCTGCGCTCCCTATTCAAACCGAGCCATAGCTTTGAAAAGCAGGAGGTCCAAAGGCATGTAGAACATGTGGACGACCACCAACAGGATAGCAACCAGCAGCAGGCAGGCAGCCACCAGCATCAGTTTCAGCTTCCTGCGCCTGGCGTTGTCCGCCTTGGTGGCTATGTAAGGCACCGCCACCAACACACGCTTGCCCAGTACGCTTTCCAGCGCGCCGACACTGCGCACACGCTGGTTGAGCATTTCCAGCAGCATCACCAGGGCTCCGCCGGCTGCCGGTGCCAGCACCAGCCCCAGGGCAACGATCTTCTTGCGGTTGGGCTTGACCGGTTTTTCCGGCAGCAGCGGCGGCTCCAGCAGCACGAAGCGCTCAGCCTTGTTTTCCTGCTCGAGGCTCTCGGTAATCTTGGCGCCCATCTGCTTGTTGCGGATTTCTTCGTACTTCTTGCGTGCGTTGTCGTGGTCACGCAGCAGCGTCACCAGGCCGCGTTCGACTTGAGGTGCCTCGAGGATGTCGGCCTCGTAGCCCTCCATCTTCGTCGTCAACTGGCGCTTCTGCTCAGCCAGCGAAGCGATGCGCGACTGCGCAGCGGCCATTTTGGTACGCACCCGCGCGGCATCGAGGTTGCTGCCGGCCGCTGCGGCAATGCCCCGGTTACCGGATGCCTTGAGCACGTCGATCTTGCGCTTGATCGCCACCACGTCCGGGTGCGCCTCGGTGTACTTGGTCAGCAGCCGGGCGTACTCGGCCCTTAACCCAGGCAGGTCCTGAGGGTCTGGGGCAACGGCCCTGCCATTGGCCGCCTGGGTAGGCACGCCCGAGTTGGCCGCCGCCAGTTCCAGCTCCAGATAACGCAGTTCCTCCTGCGCCGCCTTGTAGTCACGGTCCACTTCACGGAACTCCAGTTCCGAGCGCGACAACATGCTCATGCGCAGCTGCTGGTTTTCAGGCAAGGCATTGGCATGCGCCTGCTTGAAGTCCGCCAGCTTGTTTTCCAGGTCGGCCAGCTCGGCGCCGAGCTTGTCGGCCTCCTGGGAAAGAAATTCGGTGGTTTCGGTAGCACGCTCGGTGCGCTGCTTCATGTTCTCGTTGAGAAACAGCGATACCAGCTCGTCGGCCACTTCCTTGGCCACATCCGCGCGCTTGTCTTCGTACGAAACGGTGAATGCCACGGTGGCTTCGCCACGCCCCTTGACGTAAGTACTGAGCGTGGCGACCACGATCGACCCACGCATCTGCTCGATCTTGTCGGTTTCGCTGAAGCGGCTGCCGCGGTCGGCGAACAGGCCGTACTTGTTGATGATCCGCAACAGGTTCTCGCGGGTCATCACCCGCTGGCGGATGACCTCGATACGCTCATCGGCAAAGCTGTTGTTGCCGGCCGAGACCAGGTCCGGAGAAATCTGCTGCGATTCCACCAGGATGGTCCCGGTCGACTGATAGATCGGCGGCACGCTGATCGCCACCCCGACGGTCGCCGCTACCACGACCACTATGACGATCCCCAGCAGCAAGGCGCGGTCCTTGATGATGGCGATGTAATCCTTGATGGAAAGCTCGTACTCAGATTTCATAGTGGCCACCAATCCGAAATTCAGATGTCGGGGTATCTGTACGTCAGCGTCAAACCAGCGATGGTGGCGTCGGCATCGGGCAAGCCATCCTGTTGTCGCTCCTTGTACAGCAACGAAAAGCGCAGGTCCCAGGCCGGCGAAAACGCCCGGCTGGCCCAGACGCTGTAGGTCTGCAGGGTGTTGGGGTTCTGCCCTTTGCTGTCCTGCCAATAGGCATCGGCGCCGACCCGGGTGGTTTCGGTAAGCAGGTAGCTCCAGCTGCCGCGCACCATGTCCACCTCGGCAGCACCGCCCTCGGCGTTGGACATCGTGGTGCGATCGGCGCTGACGACGGCTTCGTGACGCACGCCGCGGTAGGTCAGCGAAGCGCCCCCTTCGCCTCGGCGATGCGTGCCGTTGCCGTCGGTCTGGTTGACGCCCATGTGCATGGCGCCCACCAGGCTGTCGGAAAACTGATACTTCAGCCCGATACTCGGGACGTAGCTGTTGGTGGCGACTGCAGCAGTACTGTCATCCGGCTCGTAACGCCGGGCTTCAAAACCGGTGATGATGTCGGTGCGCTCGCTCCAGGCGTACGTCCAGGTGAAGTCGTTGGCGTACTCGTCGTAACCGGTCAGCGTACTGACGTCATAAGTGGCATGTGAGTAGCGAAGTTCGTTGGCCAGTGTGCTGCGCTCGGTCACCGCGCTGGTCCAGTTGCCCGAAAGCCTCGACATCTTCTGCGTGCCGTCGGTGGTGGTGACCACGCCGGTATCCTGCACTGCGCCGGAAAGCGTCGAGCTTTCATCATATTGCGCCAGCAGGCCGAAGCCGCCGCTTTGCGTTTCGCGCTGCCAGCCCAGGCTGAGGTTAGGGTCTTCACGGTCATCCATCACCGAACGGTCGGAAGAGCGCAGCACCTGCATGCCCACGCCCATGCGCAACTGATCGCGATCGAACTGACCTACCAGGGTGTAATCAGGTGCAATGATGGTACGCGTCACACCTTTCTCCTTGGACGTCAGGAGCAATGGGTTGCTGTCGTACTCGACAGTCGTTGGCACTTCGACTGAAGACTGCCAATTGGCGGCAGCAACCACCCCGGAGAACGGCAGCATCATGATTGCCGTTACAACACGCGTCGTTTTATTGATAGGCACAAGTCGTTCTTAATTATTAGGAGAGTCAAGGTACGACCAGCGTATCGCCAGCCTGAAGTTGGAAGTTGGTGGACATGTCACGCCCAGAAACCAGATCCTTGTAACGCACCGGCATGACCTTTTGGCCGCGAATGACCTTGATGGCACTTTCGTCGGCGAATTTGTCCATTCCACCCGACATGCTCAGGGCCTGAAGCACCGCCGTAGGGCCTGCCATCGGCACCGGGCCTGGCTTGATCACCTTGCCTTGAACATACACGAGGTTGCCCGCTGTGCTGGTCACGACCACGCTGACGTTGGGCTGTGCCAGGTAGGGTTTCAGTGCAGTTTCGATTTTTTTCGCCGCGGCAGTAGCTTCGATGCCAGCAACATCAACACGACCCGCCAGCGGGAACGTGATACTGCCATCTGGAAGGACCACGGTATCTTGACGCAGGGTGTCTTCCTGCCAGACCGAGATCATGAGTCTGTCACCGGGGCTTAACAGGTAGGTAGAAGAAGAATCGGCAACGACGGTGCCAGACCAGGCCACCAAGGCGCAGATAACGGACATCAGCAAACGTACCATGAGGGATCCCTCCGGCCAGTCGGCCCAGGTTAAGAGCACTGAATGAGTACAACGACGAACCTCTCGCTCCGCTTCGCAGCCTGTTGGCCGCGATGGCCTCACCCATCCTGGAGGCCCTTTACCGCAATGCCGCCCTGCCTGCCGTTGAACCGCTGTTAGCGCCGAGCGCGCTGGCTACTGGAATATAGCAACAGCTGTAAAATTGACAAGCAAGGCCCACCCCGAAAAACATAAATACCGATGCGTTAGCGTCAAGGCATTGGCATCGTTATAAAACTGAAACTGTTCAGATCTTTTTTCTGCCGGCCACTGCGATGAAACCAATCACTGCAGAAGCGAACAACCAGCCCGCCGTGGCCAGAGGAACGATATTGTTTTCGGTCAGGTAAGAGTCGGCCGCTCGCGCCGCACCTGTCAATAACACCAATAAGAAGAACGACTTGATGAACAGAGTCGAGCGCATGTTCGCCCCCTGCAAGAGGAAAGTTGTTATTGGTTTGGCGCAAGGTTGTATCGCTGTTGACTTGAGCTTATGGGCACAATGACATTACGTCAATGATCCGACACCATAATAAATCTCAATGGACCCTGGCTGGGCTCGTCAAAATGACGTCAGCATGAATTTGCTGGGAAAATTGCCCGCCCAGGCTGCATGTTTGCATGCATCCTGGACGCCGATTGCGCAGTAGTGAAGGCTCATCACGGCAACAGGTCCAGCGTCCGCTCCACTTCATCGATATCCACGGTGAAGCCTTCGCCCTGGGGCGTCCCGACAACGAAAGCGAAGTGCTGATGGTCGCGATCCGTCAGGTATTTGTAGTAGCTCACAAACCGGTTCGGCGGCTGCAGCGCCAGTACCGAACCGCCTGGCTGCAAGACATTGACGCCATGCACCAGCTGGCTGCCCTCCACACCAATCACCGTTCTCGCCCCCGCACACGCGGCGACGATGCCTGGCACATCGGTTTTCAGTGGATCGATGATGCGAAACCCACGATATTTCTGCAGGTGCGAGGCGACTTCCAGTTCATTGCGCATCAGGCGCAAATCGCCATCGCAGCCACGCAGGATGAACACCCCCGGGTGTGGCGACGGGTCGACGTGCGACAGCAACTTGTCACCCATGGCGCGGTAGCGGGCATGCCTGCTGCGGTTGTTGCTGAGGTCGTCGAACAGCACAAGTTCACGGAAGAACGCGCCACGCGAGCGCACTGGCTGCATGCCGAGCCAGCGTTCATAGGCTGGCCCCTGGCTGAACTGCGGGTAACGGGCCGACGGCGCAGTGGTCACCGGCACGCCTTCTTCGCAGGCCAGGGCGTAGGTCGGGCAGTCTTCCATCAACCAGGTGCCGAACCAGGTATTGCCGTTCTGGGTGCAATAGATGGCCCCACGCTGGATTTCATGGTCCACGGCGATGCCGGGGAAGCGCCCCGGCTTCAACGACAACCAATGGCTGGCATTGCCTTTGTACAACGCGCCATCGATCAACCAGACATCCTTGAGCAGATAGCCACGGGTGGGGCCTTGCTCGACGCTGATCCCGCCTTCCATGGTCCGGGCCGGATGCACATAGGGGTAGAAACGCTTGGCCTCCCAGCCAGTCACCCGCTCCAACTGATTGGGCAGGTAGATTGCCGGCGGCGACACCGTCGTTTCTCCAGGGGCGATGTCCCAGGATTTCTCGGCAACGCGCCTGATATCGATGTCTGCCCTGCGCCCCAGCCGCTTCCTGGCGATGTGCCAATAGGCTGCCAGGGTCCAGGTGTTCTGGCTGGCAGCCGAAGAGCCACTGAAGTTGGAAATGCCAATCCCCATGAATCGCCCCTCCCGATGTACTAGGTCTATGGCCTGATGCAAGGCACGCACTCCAGGCATGCCACGAAGGCGGTTCAACTGGACACGACCCTTTCCATCATGGGCGGGGACTGCACAGTGGCATAACGGCTGCGCAGGTTTTGCAGGAATGACTCGCCACTGCTGCCGGCGCCGTAGAGGTAGATCTTGTGCAGGCCACCGAACACCATCTCGTGGTAACGGCTGGCGACCTCATCGTCACTTGGCCCTTCCGGCAGGCCCAGGTGCAGCGTCAATTTATCGCCCTCGATGGCGAACAACGGCGTGTCCCAGAGAAACTGCGCCGTCCCGGTGCGGGGCAAGCGGATGAACAGGTAGGCATGGTTGCCCAAGGCGTCGATATCACCCCCGCGTCGGCGCTTCCACTTCAGCAGGCCGTCGTCCGGCCGGGCCAGGCACAGGCCGATATCGTAATAGTCATAACCGTTTGCCAAGGCCCACTCCAGCGCCATGAAGGTGGTGATCGAGTTGACCTCGCGCAGCTTTTTCGGGTCCGAGAACACCGCTTCGCAGTAGCCGAAACGCAGGGTGCTCCAGTAGCGTTTGCCATCGCGCGTGATCTCGCAGCCCAAGTGGCAGCCGATCACCTCGTCGCCGCAGGTAATCAGGTCGAGACGCCCTACCCCCTTGGCCAGACGAAACACCTCATCGGTTGGAAACTGCGCCGCATGGATACCCTGCCTGGCGCTGGCATAGGGCCGCAGCAGCTGGCGGTCGGCCATGGCGATCTCGCCGTCGTCCAGCGTCTGGCGCATCTGGTAGAGCGGGCGGTTCTTGCGGATGCTGCGGCGCAGTTCACTGTCGTAGCGGGCAGTGATGTCGTCGAGCGAACGGCCCAGGGGCACAACGGCGCTGAGGTAATGGGGTACCGTCAACGAACCGGTGGTGGGCATCTCGCTCACCACCACCACATGCCGGTTCGCCGCCGGTGCAGCCAGACCGGCATCTTCAGCCGCCTGCTGCTGCCCCTTGCCGCCAATCAGCAGCTTGGCCATTTCGCGCTGCTGCTTCCTGCCGATGTAGAGGATTTCGTAGGGGCTTGCCTGCTGCAGCCGGAAACGTGAAACCTCCCAGCGCCACAAGCAGGTACGGGCCAGCACCTCGCGTAACTTGCTTGAAACGGTCCGGATCTCGTAGCGCATGGAGGGCGAGATCATTTTTCGCGCGACAGCCGCCAAGTTCTCTTTCATGTCTTCTTCGACGTCCTTTGATATTGTCAATGGGGCTGATCGGAAAACAATTAAGTGGAGCTTGAAAGCCGGCATAACGCGTTGATTTACAAACGATCAACTTCGAACGCTGCTTTCACATTCAGTAACAATTTAAGATGCAGGTACGCGCCTTGGCAAGCAGCATTTTGACAGTATTGCAGCGTAAATAATGGCGCCAATCTTACTCGCACGGAGCGGCACCCAGTATTGCTTTTTCTATATATCAACTTCGTGTCACTCCATCGATCGTTGCGCTATTCCATTACCACCGCTTTCGCTTGCACTTGCTGCCTGATGTCCCCTTTCGACCAAGGGACCTCGACATGCCAAGCCAGACTACCGTTTCGCCCCATGAAGAACTGATCGCGAGCCAACTTCCCAGCTGGGCCCGCCATGCAACCCCACAGCACTGGCAAGCTTTGCACAACAGCCAGCGCCTGGACGCATTCGACCAGGCCTGGTACGAAAACGCCGCGCCCGACCTGCGGGAAGCCGTGCAGGCCAGCCACATGCGCCTGCTGCGCTCACAAGCCACACTGGCACGGGCGCTCAAGGGGCTGAAGCAGATCAGCGAGTTTGCCGAACCGATACTGCAGGCTCGCCTGGCAGAGCTCGGCTTCACGGCAACACTGCGCGGCAGCGAACTGCTGCGGGTCGAGCGAGACTGGAGCTGGACTGCGCTCCGTTACCTCTACAACCACCGTCGAGACAACCTGCTGCAGGCCGCATTGCAAAACTTTGCCGATGACGAGACGTTCACCCACGAAAGCGCCATCGCCCTCAGCGGTGCCATCCATGTGACACCCATCACGGTGCAGGCTACTGCTATGACGGGCGCGCAGACGCCCACCGCGCATTTTTTGCTGAACTCGGAACAGTACCAGGTCGAGCGTCTTGAGCTCACGCCCGAAACATTCGCGCAAACCTGCCGGGCACTCGACCTCGGGGCTGCCTACCAGTCCCATCTGCAGCAATATTTCGCTGCGCCACAAGTGCGTGCACAGGCCATGACAGTACAAAAGGACCGTTTGCGTCTGGCGGCGGACTTGGGCTACCTGCGCCATGAGCTGAGTGGCAAGGCATACGACCAGGTAGACCAACTCCTGCAGAACGGCGCGGTGCCATGTTGGCAACTGGCACTGTTCGGCATCCTGCTGCACGAAGTGATGGTGATCGATGGCGGCAACGCCGGTTGGCTGCTCTACCTGCCTGGCAATACCCCTGCCCTGCACAGCTGCGCTAATCCCGGCGACATTGGTCAGTTGCTGGCGACACTGCTGCGCGAGCCAGAGAACCGTCAGCGCTTTCAGGCCTATCTGAGCCGAAATGACCAGCCACGCTTCTTCGACTTGCTGCAACAGAACCTGGACAACGCCAGCCCGGCCGACCTTCACCCAAAGCTCCATGCCATCGACGGCGAACCCTTTGGTGTCTATCAGGACCTGTACCTGGCGCGCCTGAAAAGTGAGGCCGAACAGCTCGCGGTGCCCACTGCCGTGGCCGATGAACAGGCTCGCGCCAAACGCCTCGAAGCGTGGGAAAGCCTTGGCCTGAACGTACTCAACGTGGCAGGTTTTTTCATCCCGGCGGTCGGCACCCTGATGCTGGCCGTCACCGCCTGCCAATTGCTGGGTGAAGTCTACGAAGGCTATGAAGCCTGGCTCGAAGGCGACCGCCACCTGGCCTTGCAGCAGCTCGAAGCGGTCGGCCTTGACCTGGCCCTGATTGGCGGCCTGGCAACGGCAGGCCACCTCGTGCCGAAGCTGTTCAACAGTCCCTTGCTGGAGAATCTGCAGGAAGTTCGTAGCAACGACGGCCACTACCGTCTATGGCAACCAGACCTGAAACCCTACCGCAGCCGCCGGTCGCTGCCGGAAGGGGTGCAAGCCAATGCGCAAGGCCAATACCTGCATGACGGCAGCCATTTCATACGTATGGAGGGTCAACTCTACGAACAACGTTTCGACCCAGACATCCAGCAATGGCGGATCGTCCATCCCGATGCGCCAGACGCTTACCAACCGCCGTTGGAACATAATGGTCAGGGTGCATGGCGCGCCGAGCATGAACAGCCACAGCAGTGGCCATTCGCAGTGTTGGCAAAACGCCTGGGCGAACCCTACGCGGCCTATACCCCGGAGCAACTGGAGCTGGCCGGGCGCATCTGCGGCGTCGATGCCACCCGCTTGCGCCAGGTGCACCTCGAAGGCCAGCCAGCGCCTGCAATGCTGCTCGGCACCTTGGAACGCATGGCAACGGGCGTACCCGCCAGCTCGCTCCAGGGCGAAGCCGCAAGTCATCGCGAATGGCCGCTGGTTCGCGCGCTGGAACAACTGATGGTGCCCCTGCAAGCGACAACCGACAGCGAACGGCTGTTGTTCAGCTACCTCGATGACATGCCTGAATGGCCTGCGGACCTGCGCCTTGAGTTGCGCGCTGGCAGCCCGCAAGGTCCGCTGCTTGACAGCACCGGAACCGGCCTGGCCAGCCGGGTCTGCCGCGTGGTCAAAACAATGGGAGGTTATGAGGCTGACCTCGGCGAGCGACCTGCCCCGGCGACCCAGGATCAGGACCTGTGCCGAGCAATCGAACAAGCACTGCCAAGTGCCTGGCGGCAGGCGCTGGATATTTCGAGCTCGGATGGCAACACCTTGCGCCACCGCCTGCTGGCCTGGACCGAACCTCGTCGCAGCGAGCTGCTCCGACGCCTCTGGACAGGGGACATGCGCCCGCGGATCAAACTCGGTGGTTTGAAGGGCGGGGTTGAAACCACACGCATCAGCCCTTATCGGCGGGAACCCTTGGCACTTCGCTATCGCCGTTTATATCCCTCTGCCACTGACGACGACCTCCGTCGGGCTGAGCAGGAGTGGCGACGGCAGTTGCGCTCCCCGACACAAGCCATGCGCGACCTTGAGCAGCGCCTGCAGACCTTGCGTCACGACCTGAATGAATGGGCGCGCCCCGACCCGCAATTCCCGCATCGGCGCCAGGAAGCCATAGGCCCCATCATCAATGCCTGGCGACGCATCTCCAGGCTGCCCCTAGGCCTGAATGCCGAGGTTCACAGCCTGGAGCTCCCTGGTCTTGACCTGACGAACGACGACTTGGCCAGCCTGGCCTTGCCGGACGATTTCAGCCACATCGAACATGTGTCGCTGCAAAACAATCGCAACCTGAGCCAGTTGCCAGCCAAGTTCTACGAACGCTTTCCCGGGCTCAAGCGTCTTTACCTGACCGGCTGCCGCTTCAGTCGCCTGCCTCGCCTGGCAAATCCCCAGGAACTGGGCTGGCTGGACATCGACAACAACCGCATCACCTGGGATGACGACGCCCAGCAGATGCTCGATCAATTTACCAACCTGGGCGTGTTGGACGTGGGGGGCAATCCTTTGCTGCAAGCTCCCGACCTGAGCCGGATACCGCACCTGGTCACGCTGTTCATGGATAACTGCTCATTGACCGAATTGCCGCGAGGGCTGGATGGCATCATCAACACACCCGTGACGATCGACCTGGCCGGCAATCAGTTGCAACGGCTACCGGCCGGCTTTCACGTGCCGCAAACGATCGCCCGGGCAATGCGCCTTGAGAGCCCATGGCTGAGCCCGAACATGCTCGATGAAGTCGAAGCCTACAACTCGGCGCATCAGGTAGATCTGCTGGTGAACGACAGCGACTATGACGACTTCTTCCACGGCACCGGCTCCGCTGAAGCGGCGATCTGGAGCCGACTGCCGCTGCAGTATCGAAGAGACTTGAGGGTGCTGCTCGATGATGAGCCTTTCACATCACACCCGCGTCAAGCGCACGCAGAATTCTGGCGCCGCCTGACTGAGATCGATCATGACCGGCAGTTACGCCAGCACGCTTTGGGGCGCCCGGCTTACGAGCTTTTCCAGATCGCACTGTAAATCCGCTGTCACTACCGCGGCACCCGCGCCCTGAGCGGGTTGCGCGCCACCCACCCCTGCAACTCGGCGGCCGGCATCGGCCGCCCCAGCAAGTAGCCCTGCCCCTGGTCACAGCCGGCATTGCGCAGGAAGTCATACTGCTGCTGGGTCTCGATTCCTTCGGCCGTGATGCGATAGCCCAGCGCATGCCCCAGGTCGATGATCGCCCGAGCAATGGCCACCGCATCGTCGTCATCGGGCAAGTCTTTGATGAATGCGCGGTCGATCTTCAGGTGATCGATGGGCAAGGCACGCAGGTAGGCCAGCGACGAGTAGCCGGTGCCGAAGTCGTCCACCGCCGTGGCCACGCCCATGGCCTGCAGCTGGGCCAAGGCCGCGCAGGCTTGTTGTTGGCTCTCCATCAGCAGGCTCTCGGTGATTTCCACTTCCAGCAGGTTAGGGGCCAGTCCATGCCGTTCCAGCGCTATCGCGAGGCTCGAGACATAGTCACTGCGCTCGATCTGCAGCGCCGCCACGTTGACCGCCAGTGGCCCCGGCAGGCAGTCGGCAGCGCGCCAGGCAGCCAGTTGCGCACAGGCCAGGTCGAGCACGCGTTCGCCCAAGGGAATGATCAAGCCACTGCGTTCGGCAAGCGGGATGAACTCGCCAGGCGGTATCAGCCCGTGTTCCGGGTCACGCCAGCGCAGCAGTGCCTCGACCCCTTCCAGCTGGCCGCTGAACAGGTCGACTTTGGGCTGGTACCACAACTCGAACTCGTTATCCTGCAGTGCCCGGCGCAAGTTGCGTTCCAGCTCCAGGCGCTGATGCAGCCGCGCCGTCATGTCCGGGTGATAAGGGCGCCAGGCGTTGCGGCCACCTTCCTTGGCCGCGTACATGGCAGTGTCGGCATGGCGCAACAGGCTGCCCACATCTTCACCATGCTGCGGGCACCAGGCCAAGCCGATGCTGCCCGTCACCAGCGCAGCATTGCCATTGAGGTCGAACGGCCGCTGCAGGCAGCGCAGCAGTTGGCGAAGCTGATGGCTGACCTGGCCCTGGGTGCCCTGGAGCATGAACACGAATTCATCGCCGCCAAGCCGGCATACCCGGTCACTGCTGTCGAGTTCCTGCAAAAAGCGCGCGGTCGCCTGCTGCAGCAGCAGATCGCCCATGGCGTGGCCGAGGCTGTCGTTGACCTGTTTGAAACCGTCGATATCCAGCAGCAGCACCGCCAGGCCATGGCCTGCGGCAGTGGCCTCGGCCAACTGCCGCTGGAACAGCACACGGTTGGGCAAGCCCGTGATGGTGTCGTAATGCGCCAGACGCTCCAGTTGGGCCTGCGAGCGCTGCAACTCGCGGTTACGTTGCTGCAACTGACGCTGCTTGCGGTTGATCTGCGCAATGAAAAGGCTGAGCAGGCCGCTGCAGGTCAGGGCGAACCAGAACAGCGGCGAGTGGAACAGGCTCGCACCCAGCGGGCTTTGCTGGCGTTGTATGTCCACGTGGCCAAGCAGCATGGACACCCCGACACCGGCCAGGGAAACGCCCACTGGCAACAGGCGACAAAGGGCGCGACGCAGCGTGCCGGTAGTCGGTTTTTCGTCGTGGGTCATCGGGGAGTTGGACGGGGTCATAAGCCTGCAGGTGTGCGCGATTGCCCCTGTATCGGCGCGGAGCGCGCAATATTGAGCCAGACTGGTGTTTTTCTTGCCGAGGGTGCATGCTCGAAGCTGAAGCGTTTCACCCGCCCAGTCACGTGAGGTGCAGTACCCATGGATCATCTGCTCGATTCGCTGTTTCCCAGCGCCGGCGACATTCCCGAAAATTGGCGCCTGGGAGCACCGCTGGAACAACGCGACTACCTGGTGAACGGTGAGCTCAGGCGCTGGGACGGGCCGCTGGCCACGGTGCGCAGTCCAGTCTGGCTGAAAGAAGCGGACGGCGAGCATCAGGTCGAGCTCGGCAGCGCGCCATTGCTTGACGCCGACACTGCCCTCACGGCCCTGGACGCGGCGGTCAATGCCTACGACAAGGGCCGCGGCGCCTGGCCGAACATGCGCGTGGCCGAACGTATCCAGCATGTGGAAACCTTCCTGGCACGCATGCGTGAACAGCGCACTGCCGTGGTCAAGCTGCTGATGTGGGAGATCGGCAAGAACCTCAAGGACTCGGAAAAGGAATTCGACCGCACCTGCGACTACATCGTCGACACCATCAACGCCCTCAAGGACCTCGACCGCCGCTCCAGCCGCTTCGAACTCGAACAAGGTACCCTCGGCCAGATCCGCCGTGCGCCGCTGGGCGTGGCACTGTGCATGGGCCCGTACAACTATCCGCTCAACGAGACCTTCACCACGCTGATTCCGGCGTTGATCATGGGTAACACCGTGGTGTTCAAGCCCGCCAAGTTCGGCGTGTTGCTGATCCGCCCGCTGCTCGAGGCGTTCCGCGACAGCTTCCCGCCGGGGGTGATCAACGTCATCTACGGCCGTGGCCGGGAAACGGTCAGCGCGCTGATGGCCAGCGGCAAGGTCGATGTGTTCGCCTTCATCGGCACCCACAAGGCGGCCAGCGACCTGAAAAAACTGCACCCGCGCCCGCACCGGCTACGTGCGGCCCTGGGCCTGGACGCGAAGAACCCCGGCATCGTCCTGCCCCAGGTGGACCTGGACAACGCCGTGGAAGAGGCCGTTACCGGTGCGCTGTCGTTCAATGGCCAACGCTGCACGGCGCTGAAGATCCTGTTCGTGCACGAGGACGTGGTCGAACCGTTCCTCGACAAGTTCCAGCGCAAGCTCGCTGCCCTCAAGCCAGGTATGCCCTGGGAGCCGGGTGTCGCGCTGACGCCGCTGCCGGAGCAGGGCAAGGTCGATTACCTCGACCAGCTGGTGGCCGATGCCACGGCCAAAGGCGCACGGGTGCTCAACCAAGGCGGCGGGCAGAGCCGCGGCTCGTTCTTCTACCCCGCCCTGCTCTACCCGGTGAATCGCGACATGCGCGTGTACCACGAGGAACAGTTCGGCCCGGTGGTGCCGGTGGTGCCTTACCGCGACCTGCAGACCGTGATCGACTATGTGCTCGACTCCGATTACGGCCAGCAGCTGAGCCTGTTCGGCAACGATCCGGCGACGATTGGCAGCCTGGTCGACATTTTTGCCAACCAGGTCGGCCGCATCAACCTCAACGCCCAGTGCCAGCGCGGGCCCGACACTTACCCGTTCAACGGCCGCAAGAACAGCGCCGAAGGCACGCTGTCGGTGCACGATGCCTTGCGTGTGTTCTCTATCCGCACCCTGGTCGCCACCCGCTTCCAGGAAGCCAACAAGGAACTGATCAGTGAGATCATCCGCAACCGCCAGTCGAGTTTCCTGACCACTGACTACATCTTCTGACGGCCGCGCTTATAGAGAATCGATCTAGCGACACGGTCGATTTTCCCTCTGCGCAAACGACTCTAAGCATCAGGGCGCCGATCGGTGCCCCATGCAAAGGAGAGTTCGACATGGCAGCAAAACCCATCCCCGACGGCCAGCACAGCATCACCCCGTACCTGGCCATCAGCGACGCCGCCAAGGCCATCGAGTTCTACAAGAAGGCCTTTGGCGCCACAGAAATGTTCCGCCTTGAAGGCCCCGATGGCCGCGTCGGCCACGCAGAACTGCGCATCGGCGACTCCTCGCTGATGCTCGCCGACCCGTGCGACATGGAAGGCGGCCTGACCGCCAGCCAGAAACTCGCGGGCGCTGCGGTGGGCCTGCATTTGTACGTCGAGGACTGCGACAAGGTCTATGCCCAGGCCATTGCGGCGGGCGCAACTCAACTGCACGAGGTCAAGGACCAGTTCTACGGCGACCGCAGCGGCTCGCTGAAGGACCCGTTCGGCAATATGTGGTTCGTTTCCACCCACAAGGAGGACCTCAGCCCCGAAGAGATTCGCGCCCGGGCGGCGAAGATGTTCGGTGGCAGCTGAGCGACGAGTTGAAAGCGCGGCGCGTTTGCTTGAAGCTTGAGGCTCGTAGCTAGGAGCTGCCCCATGCGAATCATCGACAAAACCGCCGCGCAGGTGCGCAGCCTGACCCCCGCCGAAGAGGACCTGCTGATCGGTTTCGCCACCGCCAACCTCGCCGGGCCTCGCCTGCTACAGGCCAACCAGCTGCTGATGAAGGTGCGTAGCGCCAACCAGTGGCTGGCCTGCGATTGCCGCAAGGATGCCTTGCCGGTGCTCAATGTCACCCTCAATGGCAGCACTGGCACGCTCTTCCTGAAGAACAACCCAGGTACTGCCGAACATGCGCCCGGCTGTCCGTTCACCAAGGACGAGCGTGAAGCCAGCGAGCGTGAAGACGAGCCGGCTGTACCTGTCGCCTGGCTCGCACCTGACACGCCGCTGCGCCTTATCGGCGATTACCGCAAGGCCGGTGACGACAATGGCGCGCTGGGCGAAGGCAGTGAGCGTCGCGAACAGCAGCGGTTACTGTCGCTGCTGCTGACCTGGGTCGAGATCAGCGGACTTAACCTTTACGCCACGCACCTGAAGAAAGACCTCACCGAGCAATTCGCCGAGCTGCGCAGTGTCGCCAGCCGCTACCCGCTGCTCGAACGGGTGCCGGCCAGCAACTACCTTGAAACCCGTTTGGACATGAAGCACATGATGATGCTCAAGTCCCGCCTGCGCGAAGCCACGGTGTTCGGCAACCACCGCCGTCATGGGCTGTTGCTGGACTGCGTCGACCAGATCAAGGGGCGCAAGCTGTTCAACAACCGCAGCGAAGACGGCTTCGATTTCCAGGGTCACCACCTGTACTGGGGTGGCAGTCGGGCGTCGGGCCCACTGCTGGCACTGGCGCTGTACTCGCCCACCACGGCGGGCAGCCACTTCTACGAACTGATCCACGTGGCCAGCGTGCCGGTGCTGTCGCGCGCGCACCTGTTCCCGGTGTACCGCGACGAAGAGCGCGAGCCGCTCAGGGCACTGGTGTCGCTGATCGACTGGATGGCCAGCAAAGGCGTGAAGGTGCAGATGCGCCGGCCGGTGATCGGAGGCCAGGTAATGGATGAGCTGGTGCTGACCTCGGATCAGGATCGGGTGCTGTCGGTGTCGCTGCTGGAGCAACCGATCGGGCCGGAGCCCGATGCTGAGAACTTCAAGCGTTATGCCGATTTCAAGAGCCTGGAGACGTTCCGCAAGTATGTGGCCGGGTTCTTCATGCGTGAGCGCTGAAGACCCCGTCGTCAGCACCTCAGGCAGTGGGCAACTTAACCAAGGAACAACCGGTAAGCCGGATTATCGGTCTCGTCCCAGTAGCGGTAACCCATCTCGTCCAGCGCCAGCGGCAAGCTGGCCTGTTCGTCGGCCGGTATCTCCAGCGCCGCGAACACCCGCGCTTCTGCCGCGCCATGGTTGCGGTAATGGAACAAGCTGATGTTCCAGCGCTTGCCGAGCCGTTCGAGAAAGCCCAGCAGTGCCCCTGGCCGCTCGGGGAATTCAAAGCGCAGCACCCGCTCGTCGGCCCCCGGCGCGGCATGCCCACCCACGGTATGGCGCACATGCAGCTTGGCCAGTTCGTTGTCGGTGAGGTCGAGAACGTTGTAGCCCTGACCACGCAGGCTGGCCAGCAGCTGTTCGCGCGGGTCGTGCACGGGGTGGGTCTGCACACCGACGAACAGGCGCGCCTCCTTGCCGGGGTAGTAGCGGTAGTTGAACTCGGTGATCTGCCGCTTGCCCAGGGCCTGGCAGAAGGCCCGGAAGCTGCCGGGCTGTTCGGGGATGGTCACGGCGATGATCGCCTCGCGCTGCTCGCCCAGCTCGGCACGCTCGGCCACATGGCGCAGGCGGTCGAAGTTGACGTTGGCACCGGAGTCGATGGCCACCAGGGTCTGCCCCTGCACGCCTTCACGGGCCACGTACTTCTTGATCCCGGCCACGGCCAGGGCACCGGAGGGTTCGGTGATCGAGCGGGTATCGTCGTAGATGTCCTTGATCGCGGCGCAGAGCTCATCGCTGCTGACCGTCACCACCTCATCGACAAAATGCCGGCACAGTTCGAAGCAATGCGCCCCGATCTGCGCCACCGCCACACCATCGGCGAAAGTACCGACCTGCGGCAGGATCACCCGCTCGCCCGCTGCCATGGCCGCCTGCAGGCAGTTGGAGTCTTCCGGCTCGACACCGATCACCTTGACCTCGGGGCGCAGGTATTTCACATAGGCGGCAATGCCCGCCACCAGCCCGCCACCGCCAACCGGCACGAAGATCGCATCCAGCGCACCGGGTTGCTGACGCAGGATTTCCATGCCCACGGTGCCTTGGCCGGCGATCACGTCCGGGTCGTCGAACGGCGGCACGAAGGTTGCCCCGTCGCTGTCGGCCAATTTCAGCGCGTGGGCCAGGGCATGGGGAAAGCTCTCGCCGTGCAGTACCACGTGGCCACCCCGTGAGCGCACCCCTTCCACTTTGAGTGACGGTGTGGTGGTGGGCATGACGATGGTCGCCTTCATGCCCAGGTGCGCCGCCGCCAGGGCCACGCCCTGGGCATGGTTGCCTGCGGAGGCTGTGATCACGCCGCGTTCGCGCTGGGCGTGGGTCAAGCGCGAGAGCCGGGTATAGGCACCGCGGATCTTGAACGAGAAGGTCGGCTGCAAGTCTTCGCGCTTGAGCAACACTTGGTTGCCGAGGCTGGCAGACAGTGCGGGGGCGGCTTGCAAGGGTGTCTCGATGGCCAGGTCGTACACCGGCGCGGACAGAATGCGGCGCACCTGTTCAGACAGCAGTTGCTGCGCGGTGGACGGGGTACGAGGGCTGACGTTGAGGCTGGACATCGATTGCAACTCCTTGGCTTTTTTCACGTTGCCCAGGAGTCAGAGAGAAAAAACCCGCCTCCAGGGCGGGTTCGGTGCACGTACGCGCTAGCCCGCCAAGCTGATAATGGCGGTAATAATAATGGCGTTCACGTGCGGGAAGGTTTTCATGGGGTAGGACGATATCCCGCCGGGCTTGGCCAAGTCAACACTTTGCTTGTTGCGCCGACAGCGGCACGTCGAAGACCTTGTCGAAACCCCACTGGAACACGAAGGCATAGACGAAGAAGAACACGAACAAGGCCAGGTTGGTAATCAGCGCCGCCCACAGGCTGACATCCAGCCAGTACGCCACCAGCGGCAGCAGGATCAGCACCAGCCCGCCCTCGAAGCCCAGCGCATGCAGCACCCGGCGCAGCACGGTGCGCTCGCGTTTGCGCTGGCGCGCCTCCCAGCGCTCGAAGGCCCAGTTGTAGGCCATGTTCCAGCTCATGGCGATGCCCGACATCAGCACCGACAGCACCGTGGACTGGGCCATGCCGGCGGCGAACGCCAGTTCCAGCGCCGGCGCCACGCAGGCCACGGCGATGGCTTCGTAGAGAATGGCCTGGACGACCTTGCGTGCCTTGCCTTGCATGTTCAGCTCCTAAAAGAATCGGTCTACAAAACTACAAGATGAAGGCCTGAATAAAAAGGATGTTCTGGCAGGCGCTGAACCTGTCACGCCGAACGCTCATCAGCCATTGGACAATCCCGCATGCGCCTGCTTGTATCTATCACTTGCGAGCGATGACCTGTCTTACCCCTTCGTCCAGGGAATCGTACGAGGAACAAGACGATGGCTAACACCGTCATGATGGTATTCGGCACCCGCCCAGAGGCGATCAAGATGGCCCCACTGGCCAGGGTCCTGCGCGAGTGGCCGGACATCGACCTGCACATCTGCTCCACCGGCCAGCACCGCGAGATGCTCGGGCAAGTGCTCACTGCCTTTGGCCTGAGTGTCGACCAGGACCTCAAGGTCATGACCCAGAACCAGACCCTCAACGGCCTGGCCCGGGACCTGCTGGACAAGATCGACAAGGCCTACGAACAGGTCAAACCGGATATCGTGCTGGTCCACGGTGATACCACAACCAGCTTCATCGCCGCCCTCGCCGCCTTCCACCGGCATATCCCCATCGGCCATGTCGAAGCCGGGCTGCGCACCGGCAACCTGCAGCAACCCTGGCCCGAAGAAGCCAACCGGCGCCTGACCGGGGTGATCGCCGACCTGCATTTCGCCCCCACCACCAAGTCCCGCGACAATCTGCTGCGCGAAGGTGTGCCGCTGGAGCATATCGAGGTCACCGGCAATACCGTCATCGACGCCTTGCTGTGGATGCGTGAATACCTCACCGAAACCGCCTGGCATCCCGCCGCCGATTCCCCGCTGCACCGCTTGCGCGATGGCCAGCGCATGGTGCTGATCACCGGCCACCGTCGGGAAAACTTCGGTGCCGGTTTTGAACGTATCTGCCTGGCACTGGCCGAACTGGCCCTGCGCTACCCCGATGTACAGTTCGTCTACCCCGTACACCTCAACCCGCAAGTGCAGAGAGCCGTCTACGGCCTGCTGTCCGGGCGCGACAACATCCACCTGGTAGCACCACAGGACTATCAGCATTTCGTCTGGCTGATGAACCGCGCGCATATCATCCTTACCGACTCCGGTGGCGTACAGGAAGAAGCACCAGCGCTGGGCAAACCAGTGCTGGTGCTGCGCAAGGTCACCGAGCGCCCGTCGGTGCTCGAAGGCGGCACGGTCAAGCTGGTCGGCACCCAGGCCGAGCGTATCGTCAAGGAAACCAGCCAGTTGCTGGACGACGAAGCGGCCTACACACGCATGGCGCGGGTCTTCACTCCGTTCGGCGACGGCCACGCCAGCGAAATCATCGCCGTTCGCCTGAGCCGCTGGTTCGAGGAAACTGCCAAGCCGCGAGATGACGCATGAGCCTGGCGTTCATCGACTTCCTCACCTATGTGCTGTTCGGCCTCAAGATCCTCGCGATCATCCTCGCCTCGCTGATGTTCCTGCTCGGCCTCGACGACCTGTTCATCGACCTGTGCTACTGGAGCCGCGAGCTGATCCGCCGTTTTCGCATCTACGACAAGCACGAAAAGGCCGATGAGAAACGCCTGTTCGAGGTGCCTGAAAAACCCCTGGCGATCATGGTTCCAGCCTGGAACGAGGTGGGCGTGGTGGGCGAAATGGCGCGCCTGGCGGCCTCGACCATCGACTACGAGAACTACCAGATCTTCGTCGGCACCTACCCCAACGATCCGCAGACCCAGGCCGACGTCGACGCCGTGTGCCTGCACTACCCCAACGTGCACAAGGTGGTCTGCGCGCGGCCCGGCCCCACCAGCAAGGCCGACTGCCTGAACAACATCATCGACGCCATCCTGCGCTTCCAGGACGATGCCCGCATCACCTTCGCCGGGTTCATCCTGCATGACGCCGAAGATGTGATCTCGCCCATGGAACTGCGCCTGTTCAACTACCTGTTGCCGAACAAGGACATGATCCAGATCCCGGTGTACCCCTACGCGCCGGAATGGAAGGGCTTCACGGCCGGGCACTATGTCGACGAGTTCGCCGAGAACCATGGCAAGGACGTAATCGTGCGCGAAGCGCTGACTGGCCAGGTGCCCAGCGCCGGCGTCGGCACCTGCTTCAGCCGCCGCGCCATCAGCGCGCTGCTTGAAGACGGCGATGGCATCGCCTTCGACGTGCAGAGCCTGACCGAAGACTACGACATCGGCTTTCGCCTGAAGCAGAAGGGCATGAAGTGCATCTTCGCCCGCTATTCAATCACCGACCCGGCGCTGGCCCTCAAGCACGAGTGGCGGCCAGGCATGAGCCGCGAGTTCGCCCAGGTGATCTGCGTGCGCGAGCACTTCCCGCGCGACTGGCAGCACGCCATCCGGCAGAAGTCGCGGTGGATCGTCGGCATCGTCTTCCAAGGCACCAGCAACCTCGGCTGGAGCCGCACCGGCGCGCTCAATTACTTCCTCTGGCGTGACCGCCGGGGACTGTTCGCCTACCTGCTGAGCTTCCTGGTCAACCTGTTGCTGCTGGTGCTGCTGGCGATGTGGCTGGTGACCGTGATCGCCCCGGACTCCTGGCGTTTCATGTCGATCCTCAGCGACAGCCAGTTGCTCACCACCCTGCTCTGGCTCAATGGTCTAATGCTGGTCAACCGCCTGTTCCAGCGCGGCTGGTTCGTGACCCGCTACTACGGCATCTTCGAAGGCCTGCTGTCGGCACCGCGGATGATGTGGAGCAACTTCGTCAACTTCTTCGCCAACCTGCGTGCTCTGCGCCAGGTCATGGAGATGGGGGATTCGCGGCGGGTGGCGTGGGACAAGACCACCCACGAATTCCCTGCGCTCGCCTCGCCTGCGCGCACGCCGCTGGGCCATCGCCTGGTGGAAAAAGGCTACATCACGGAAGAACAGCTGGAGCAGGCGATCACCAGCCCGGTGCGCCGGCGCCTGGGCCGCGAACTGCTGCTGCGGGGCTGGCTGAACAGCGAGCAGCTTGTACAGACCTTGGCTGAACAGCTTGACCTGCCCTGGGCACCGCTCAACCCGTTCAAGCTCGACCCGCAACTGATCGCCAAGCTGCCACGCCGGCTGGCCACGCACTATGGCGTGCTGCCGGTCGCCGAAGACGGCGACACCCTGGTGCTGGCCAGTGAGAGCCCGGTCAGCCAGGTATCGCTGGGGGTGATCAGCCGCCAGCTGAAACGCCCGGTCAGTTGCCGGCTGGCGCCCCAGGGCCGGGTCACGCTGGGCCTGCGCCATCACTACCCGAGCCCCTGGCAGAACGCCGAAACCCACGCCATGCTCGCCGTGCTGGAGCGGCATCAGGATGATGCCGACCTGCTCGAACGGGTCAGTCAGCACCAGGTCATGCTCGGCGCGCTGCTGCAAGTACGTGGCATGGTCCCGGTCACCCTGTTCAACCAGGCGCTGATCGACTTCGACCCCGAGCAGCAGAGCCTCGGCGAGCACCTGATCGCCCGCGGCATCATCACCGAGGAGGTTCTGCAACAAGCCCTCGCCGAACAGGCCAGCGAACAGCAGGCTGCCTTTGACCTGACCCGGGAGGTGGCATGAAGCAGAGTCTGTGCTTCACCCTTTCCGGCCTGTTGCTGTGCTCCACCGCGCTGACTGCCCAAGCCGCGCCGATGACCGACTTCCAGCGTTTCACCAGCTACCCGTTCATGGAGCGCAGCTACCGCGAAGCGAAGAAGGACAACTGGACCGAAGTCGAACGCCTGACCCGCCATGTACTCAACCGCGTGCCGAACAATGACGAGGCCCGCTCACTGCTGGTCGAGGCCCTGGCTCACCAGCGCCGCTACAAGGACGCCGAAGCCATGGCCGAGCCGCTGGGCAATGGCCCCGAATACGCCAACGCCCTGCAGGCGCTGCGCCTGACCTGGATCGAGCAGGATCCGCCCCCGGCCAGTCAAGTGGAAAGCTGGCTGGCCAGCGCCGATGGCACCCAACGGGTCCGCCTGTGGCAGGCCTACAGCCTGAGCCTGGCCAAGTTCGGCGGTGCCGGCAGAGCCCTGGACTGGCTCAACCAGCTGCCGCCACAGGGCGATGGCCAGGTGCTGCGCCTGGCCCGGGCCAACTTCGCCGAGCAACTGCGTAACTGGAAGGAAACCATCGACCAACTGCAACCTCTGGCCGACCAAGGACAACTGCCCCCCGAAGGCTGGCAGCGACTGGCCAACGCCTATGTCCAGCAAGTCGATGAAAAGGGCCTGGAAAAACTGCTGCAAAGTGCCCCTTCCCCCGAAGTCGCCAACCGGACGCGCCTGGCCATGGCCAATCGCGCCATTGCCGTCGGTCACAACCAACTGGCGCAGCGCTGGTTGGAAAAATTGCCCACCGAGCAGTTGCAGCAACCTGAGCAACGCCAGCAGTTGTGGGAGCTGGCCCGTGAAGGTGATGACGCGCCACTGGTATGGCGCCTGAGCAACGAGCTGCAGCGCCCTTGCCTGGAGACTGTCGACTGGTTGTCACGCCGTGACCCGGACGTTGCCCGCGAACAGTTCAAGGACTGCCCAGCCAGCGCGGACCCGCACGCTTATGCGGTACTCAAGCAACGCCTGTATGGCGACCCGGTGCCGCCGCCACAACCACGTACAGCCGGCGAATGGGAAAAACGCTACCGCCAGAGCGGTGATCTGGCTGCGCTTGAGCAAACAACCTACCTGCTGCTGCAACAAGGCCAGAGCGAGCACGCCCGCGCCTTACTGGAGCAGGCCTATGACCGTCGCCAAGGGCGCCTGACACCGTCGCTGCTGCAGCGCCTGGGCAATATCTACGCGCGTAATGATGGGCCGCTGAACAGCCAGCCCATGCTCGGCCTGATCCCCCGGGTCGACGCCAACACCCGCGCCCAGTTGCTCGGCCGCCTGGCGGAAAACGGCCAGTGCGACGCCGTGCGCCGGGCCATCCCGGCAAACCCGACCGAAGCCGGCCACTTCCGCGCCCTGGGCCGTTGCGCCATGCCCGATCAACCCGGTGAAGCGGTGGTCTACTACCAGGCCGCCGAACGGCTGGGTGACGGTGATAACCGTCTGCCCCTGGCCTATGCCCTGGAAGCGGCTGGCGATTCCGAAGCGGCCCTGCCGATCTGGCGCAACCTGCCGGCCAGTGCCTGGACCGACAACGCCCGCCTGACCGCCGCGCGCGGGGCTTTGAACGCCGGCGATGCCGACGCCGCCCGCCGCTACTGGGACGCCGCCGCACACCACAGTGCCGATGACTGGGCCCTGGGTGCCGCCATCGCCCAGCGCCAGGGCGACCTGCCAGCGGCACTGGATTTGCAGCGCCAGGCCCTGGCACACAACCCGCGCGCCGACCACTACTACGCGGCCTCGAGCACTGCCCAACTGGCCGGCGACAGCGCGCAGAGTACCGCCTGGCTGGCCGAGGCCGTGCGCCTCGCGCCCAACCAGCCGCGCTACCGTGCCGACTACGGCATGCGCCTGGCCGGCTCGCAAGACGCGGCTCAGCGCCGTCAGTCGATCCCTTATCTGGAGCGCGCCACCCACGATTTTCCCGAGGACTATCGCCTGGGTGAAACCCTCGCGGTGCGCTACGACGAAGCCGAGAACAGTGCCGCCGCACGCCGCGAGCTGCGCCGGGTGATCGACGTGGAAGAGAACCTGGTGGATGGCGACGACGAATACGGTAGCCTCGAAGCCCGCATATACCGCCAGCGCCGCGCCCACGAAAGCCTGTCACGGCGCGACACCATCACCCTGGCCAGCACCTGGTCGCCCGCCGGCACCTCGACCAACGACAAGTTCCTCGACAATGGTCAGCGCAGCGGCACCTCACGGCGCGCGCAATCGCAGAACGTGCAGTTGGCCATGTGGGACCACGCCCTGGGCGAGGAACCCAGCCGCAACGGCAGCACCCTGTCGGTCTATGGCCGGGTGCTGTTCGGCGGCCAGAGCCGCACCGATTATGCGCAAAGCATGGGCACCGGCGTCGGCCTGCGCTTCAAGCCGCTCGGCCAGGCCAACCTCAACCTGTATGCCGAGCTGTACCACCAGCGGCAGATCGACGACGATCACTACAGCGGCCTGAGCCTTGGCGAACTGCTCAGCCCGGCCAAGGTCGGCGGCAACTGGGGCGACTTGCGCCACCACGCCGAATCGAGCAACGACCTGCTGCTGCGCGCCACCGCGTCGTTCCTCGACCAGGGCGACTGGCGCAACGACTGGCGGGTCGACGAAGACGACTGGAAGGAGCGCTTCCTCTACCTCGACGCCGCCTGGTGGACCCGCGCTGGCGACCACGCCTGGCTGTCGCGCTACCAGCAGGGCCATGCCTGGAAGCTGCCCGGCAACTCGCCGCAGACCCTCATGCCTTACGGCTTCTTCGAATTCTCCAGCCAGGACCCGAGCAACGACTGGCGCCAGGACGCCCGCGCCGGGGTCGGCGTGCGCTGGCAGTGGTGGTTCGACGACGACCGCTACAACGCCTACCGCGGCTCGCTGAAAGTGCGCGCCGAGTACCAGCAGTCGCTGGGTGGCAACCTCTACAAGAGCGCCAATGGGGTGCTGGTTGGCGCGGAGATGACCTTCTGATGCGTACGCTCCTGGCAATCTGCATGCTCGCCCTGTGCCTGCCGGCCATGGCCGATCAACGCCTGTTCTATCAGCCGCTCAACCGTGATGCCAACGTGACCCCGGCACAGTGGCAGCAACTGTGGCGCGCCACCAAGGCTCAGGGGGGCAAGACCTTGATCGTTCAGTGGAGCGCCTACGGCGACAGTGATTTCGGCGGTGCCCGGGGCTGGCTGGCCAACAGCCTGCGCGAGGCCCACGCCCAAGGCCTGGAGCTGGTGCTGGGGCTGTACCTGGACCCGGCCTACTACCAGCGCATCGAGGAGCTCGATGGTGATGGCCTGAACCATTACTGGAAGTCGCAACTGGGTCGTTCGCTGGGCCAGTACCAGCGGCTGCGCCAGGACTGGCAGTTGCCCGTGACTGGCTGGTACCTGCCCATGGAGCTGGACGATCTGCATTTTCGCGATGGCAGTCGCCGCGAGGCGCTGTACAGCCAGTTGCAGGCGTTCAACCGGCGGCTGGACAAGCCGCTGCACATCAGTGCATTCAGCGCCGGCAAGCTGGCGCCGCGGGTCAATGGCGCCTGGCTGGATCAACTGGCCGGGTTGGGCTTGACTGTGTGGTGGCAGGACGGCGCAGGGACCGGGCGGTTGCCGCCACTGGTGCGCAAGGGCTATGAGCAGGCGCTGCCGTGCCGGGTGGGCGTGGTGCGCGAGGCGTTTCGCCAGGTGAGTGCAGCGGGGCAGGCGTTTCGGGCTGAGCCTGCAGAGCCGAGGCTGAATGCGGGGTGCCATGCTGAAGCGGTGTTTGCACTGCGCTATCGGCCATGGGCCCGGGGTGTCTTGCCACAGAATTGAGTCGGCCTGTACCGGCCTCTTCGCGGGCGCGCCCGCGAAGAGGCCGGTACTGGTCATGCATTCCGCCCAGGAGCCCCGATGTTCAAGACCATCGAAGAGCATGTGCGCAAGCAGGTCGCCCCCGCCGCCCTGCGCGCCGAGTTCCGCCAGCACGAATTCGAATCCATGCGCCCGTTCTGCATGCTGGTGTTCTGCGTCAGCACCCTTATCTGGCTGATCTTCGATCTGATCGTCAGCTTCATCGGTGGCCAAGGCTTCACCTGGCTGTCGTGCCTGTTCATCGCCCTGCTCGGCTGCCTCACCGTGGTGCTGCACTTCACCCGCCGCAGTCACCATTTCGACGTACTCAACCTGCTGTTCGTCGCCGTCATCACCTTGGGCATGCGCCTGGTGATCGAGGGCATCCCGGTCAACCTGCGCCCCGTATGGCTGGTGCTCGGTGTATCGACCGTGCTGTATGCCGTGTCGGTGCTGCCGGTGCGGCGCTGGTCGTTCTTCTGCGCCATGGCCATCACCTGGGTCATGCTCAACCCGTTCTACCACACCCGTATCGACGCCGATCAACTCGAAGGCGCCATGCTCATCAGCTATGCGGCGTTCCTCAGCGGCCTGGTGATCTACAGCTACCTGCAGATGCGCCAGGCAAAGCTGCATAACTTCTACTTGTCCAAGGTGCTGCTGGACCAAGCCTATGTCGACGCCCTGACCGACATCCCTAACCGCCGCTCGTTCATGGCCAAGGCCGAACGCATGCTGCGCCAATCGGCATCCGGGCAATACCTGGCGATGGTCGACATCGACAACTTCAAGCAGGTCAACGACCGCTACGGGCATGACATCGGCGATGAAGTGCTCAAGCGCGTGGCGATGCATATCAAGGCGGGTGTGGCCGACCAGGCGTTCGCCCGCCTGGGTGGCGAGGAGTTCGCGATCTTCTTCGATGGCTTGGACCTGCAAGCGGCGCAGCAGCGGGTGGCTGCACTGTGCCAGCGTGTGCGCGAGGACCTTGGTGTGCCGCCGGTGACCATTAGTATCGGCCTGGCCCGGGTCCTCGGCGAGGACAGCCTGAGCATGGCCCTGGTGCGCGCCGACCAGGCGCTGTACGAGGCCAAGCACGCTGGCAAGGATCGCTTCGTGCTCTGGACTAGCCCGCTGGCAAGCGAATCCTGAACTGCGCCCCACCCAAGGCCGACTGCGCCACGGTCAGGGTCCCGCCCTGCCCTTCGATCGCCCGGCGGCTGATCGCCAGGCCCAGGCCGAAGCCGCCGGTATTGCGGTCGCGGCTGCGGTCCAGGCGGTAGAACGGCTGGAAGATGCGCTCACGCTCCTCGGCCGGAATACCGATGCCGTCATCCTCCACGGTCAACAGGCAGGCGCCGTCGGCCTCCAGGCGCAGCCTGAGCAACAGGCATTCATCGCAGTAGCGCATGGCGTTGCGCACCAGGTTCTGCACCGCACGGGCGGTCAGGCGAGGGTCCAGCACGAAGCGTGGCAGGTTGTCCTCGGCCTGCACCTCCCACTGGATACCGCGGGTATCGAGCTCTTCGGCAAAGCCGCCGAGCACACTGTCGACCAGCTCCAGCAACGACACTTCGACCCGCTCGCGGGCCTGATCGGCGTTGTACAGGCGGCTGTACGACAGCAGTTCGAGCACCAGTTCATCCAGCTCACGTACATGCCCGACCAGCTCCAGCAGGCGCTTGCGGCTGGTCGCTGGCACTTCGTCGAACAGCAGCACCAGGCCGAAATCCAGGCGGGTCAGCGGTGTGCGCAATTCATGGGATACCGCGTTGAGCAGCTCGCGCTGCTGATTGACATGGCGTTCCAGGTCGCCGGCCATGGTATCGAACACCCCTGCCAGCTCGCCGATGTTGGAGTGCGGCGAGATCTGCGTGCGCTCGGCCATGCGCCCTTGGCCCAGGCGCCGGGCGGTTTCCTTCAGGCGCTCAAGGTCGCGCCAGTGCGGCCATACCCACAGCAGCAGGCAGCCCAGCATGGCCGCGCCGATCAGCACGGTCACGCCCCAGGACAGGACGTTGATGTCCAGCGGGTCTGGCGGTGAATGCAGGCTCACCAGCCAGTCCTTGTCCAATGGCGCCAGTACCGTTTCGTAATAGCCCCAGTCACCGATGCGCACGGCGTACAGGCCGTGCTCCAGGCGCGCCTGTTCCTGCGGGCTCAAGCCGGCCTTTTCGCTGCGCAGCAGTCTCACCTGCAGTGGCGCGAAGACCTTCGCCAGGTCCTGCTCGACCGCCGGCCACTGTTCGCGTGGCGCCTGGTGGAACTGGCGGACGATCAGCGACTGCACGCCCTTGGCCTGGTCCAGGTTGTAGGCCATGAAGCGGTCGTGGAACAGGCCGACGATGGTGTCCGGGATCAACAGCAGCGCCCCGGCGTAGGCGACGATGATCACCAGATACAGGCGCACCAGGATTTTCAGCATGCTCGGTCAGCACTCCCACTCGACGCGACTGAACAGGTAACCCTTGCCCCACACGGTCTTGATCTTGCGCGCCTCGCCGGCACTGTCGTCGAACTTGCGGCGTAGCTTGGAAATGGCCACATCCACCGAGCGGTCGGTGCCGTTGAACTCGATGCCGCGCAGTTGCTGGAGAATACGGTCACGGCTGAGCACCACACCGGCATTGCGTGCCAGCACCACCAGCAGGTTGTATTCGCCGCTGGACAATTCCACCTCTTCACCACGCCAGCTGACCAGGCGCTCGGCGAGGTCGATGCGCAAGCCGCCGATGAGGATCTGGTGGTTGTCCAGGCGCGGCTCGTTGACACTGCTGCGGCGCAGCAAAGTGCGCACGCGGGCCAGCAGCACACGTGGCTCGCAGGGTTTGGTCACGTAGTCGTCGGCGCCCATTTCCAGGCCCAGCACCTGGTCGTGGCTGTCGTCGCGGGCGGTCAGCATCAGGATCGGCAGGCTCTGCGATTCCTGGCGCAGCAGGCGGCACAGTTGCAGGCCATCGATACCCGGGAGCATCAGGTCGAGAATCACCAGGTCGGGGTTGTCCTGGCGGAAGGCGTCCAGTACGTGGTCGCCACGGGCAATCACCCGGACGTGGAAATCGTTGCGTTGCAGGTAGCTGGCAATCAGCTCGGACAACGCGCTGTCGTCTTCGACCAGGAGAATGTTGGGCATAGGGCTTACAGGAATGATTGTGGATATCCTTACTGGCCTCTTCGCGGGCATGCCCGCTCCCACAGGGACCGCACAAGATTCGAATGCTGCGCTGCACCTGTGGGAGCGGGCGTGCCCGCGAAGAGGCCGGCACAGATTGAATAGATGCAGAATATAGAATCCTACAAACCGGTAGGACTGTTCTTAACACTTTTTCACACAGGTCCTACAGGTGTTAACAGCCGCCCGAGGAACGGTTGCCTTAGTATACGCAGGGTCATCATCGGAAGATCCGCATGCCTATCACCCTCCCCCCGCGCCTGCGCCCCGTGGCGCTCGTGGCGCTGCTTGCCCTGCCCCTGGCCGGTTGCGACAACGCTGCCGAACAGGACGAAAAACAACCCGTTCCCCAGGTCCGGGTCGAAACGCTGCAACTGCAGCCCCTGGCCATCAGCACCGAACTGAGCGGGCGCATCCTCGCCCCGCGCACGGCCGAAGTACGCGCTCGCGTCGCCGGCGTGGTGCTCAAGCGCGTCTATCGCGAAGGCAGCGACGTCAAACAGGGTGATGTGCTGTTCCTCATCGACCCGGCGCCTTTCAAGGCCGACCACGACAGTGCCCGCGCGGCCCTAGCCAGGGCGCAAGCCACGCTGTACCAGGCGCGTCTGCAAGAACAGCGCTACCGCCAGTTGGTCGACGACAAGGCGGTCAGCCGCCAGGAATACGACAACGCCCGCGCCGCCTTCCTCCAGGCCGACGCAGCCGTTGCCGAAGCCAAGGCTGCGCTGGAGCGTGCCCGCCTGAACCTGGGTTACGCCACGGTCACCGCGCCGATTTCCGGGCGCATCGGTCGCGCCCTGGTCACCGAAGGTGCCCTGGTCGGTCAGAACGAGACCACGCCGCTGGCGACCATCCAGCAGCTGGACCCGATCCACGCCGACGTGACCCAGTCGACCCGCGAGCTCAACGCCCTGCGCCGTGCGCTGCGCGCCGGTGAGCTGCAGCAGGCCGGCGACGGCCAGGCCCGCGCCACCCTGATTCAGGACGACGGCAGCGCCTACCCGCTGCCGGGCAAGCTGCTGTTCTCCGACATCAGTGTCGACCCCAGTACCAACCAGATCACCCTGCGCAGCGAGTTCCCCAACCCGGAGCTCGACCTGCTGCCGGGCAGCTACGTGCGCGTGCGCCTGGAGCAGGCCGTGCAGCCCAAAGGCCTGAGCGTGCCGCAGCGGGCCATCCTGCGTGACAGCGCCGGGGTGCCGAAAGTGCTGGTGGTCGACGACCAGGCGCGCATCAGCGAACGCCAGGTAGTACTGGGCAATGCCCAGGGTGACCGCTGGCGGGTCACCGAGGGCCTGGCGCCCGGGGAGCAGGTGGTGGTCGAAGGCCTGCAGCACGTCAAGGCGGGCGACCAGGTCCAGGTCCAGGTCGACCCCGCCGCGCAGCCCATCGTCCAGCACACCGGCCAGTGAGGGCCTGACCCATGCCGCAGTTCTTCATCGACCGCCCGATCTTCGCCTGGGTCGTCGCGCTGTTCATCCTGCTCGCCGGCGCCCTGGCCATCCCCCAGCTGCCAGTGGCCCAGTACCCCAACGTGGCGCCGCCGCAGGTCGAGATCTACGCCGTGTACCCGGGCGCCTCGGCGGCGACCCTGGACGAAAGCGTGGTCAGCCTGATCGAGCAGGAGCTCAACGGCGCCGACAACCTGCTGTACTTCTCGTCGCAGAGCAGCCTGGGCAGCGCTACCATCACCGCCACCTTCGAGCCCGGCACACACCCCGACCTGGCCCAGGTCGACGTGCAGAACCGCCTCAAGGTGGTCGAGTCGCGCCTGCCGCGTCAGGTCACCCAGCAAGGCCTGCAGGTGGAAAAGGTGTCCACCGGCTTCCTGCTGCTGGGTACCCTCACCTCGGAAGACGGCAGCCTCGATGAAACCGCGCTGTCCGACATCCTGGCGCGCAACGTGATGAACGAGATACGTCGCCTCAAGGGCGTCGGCAAGGCGCAGCTGTATGGTTCCGAGCGCGCCATGCGCATCTGGATCGACCCGCGCAAGCTGATCGGTTTCAACCTCACGCCCAACGACGTGGCCGAAGCCATCGCCGCGCAGAACGCCCAGGTCGCCCCCGGCAGCATCGGCGACCTGCCCGCCCGCAGCACCCAGGAAATCACTGCCAACGTCGTGGTCAGGGGCCAGCTGAGCACGCCCGAGGAGTTCGCCGCCATCGTCCTGCGCGCCAACCCGGACGGCTCCAGTGTCACCGTCGGCGATGTCGCCCGGGTCGAGATCGGGGCCCAGGAGTACCAGTACGGCACCCGTCTGAACGGCAAGCCGGCCACCGCCTTCAGTGTGCAGCTGGCACCGGGCGCCAACGCCATGGAAACCGCCACCCTGGTGCGGGCGAAGATGCAGGAGCTGGCGCGCTACTTCCCTGAGGGGGTCAAGTACGACATCCCCTACGACACCTCGCCATTCGTCAAGGTGTCCATCCAGCAAGTCATCAACACCCTGTTCGAAGCCATGCTGCTGGTGTTCGCAGTGATGTTCCTGTTCCTGCAGAACCTGCGCTATACGCTGATCCCGACGCTGGTGGTGCCGGTGGCGCTGATGGGCACCTTCGCCGTGATGCTGGCCATGGGCTTTTCCGTCAACGTGCTGACCCTGTTCGGCATGGTCCTGGCCATCGGCATCCTGGTCGACGACGCCATCGTGGTGGTGGAGAACGTCGAGCGGATCATGGCCGAGGAAGGCCTGCCGCCCCGGGAGGCCACGCGCAAGGCCATGGGCCAGATCAGCGGCGCCATCATCGGCATCACCGTGGTACTGGTGGCGGTGTTCCTTCCCATGGCCTTCATGAAGGGCTCGGTGGGGGTGATCTACCAGCAGTTCTCGCTGTCGATGGCGGTGTCGATCCTGTTCTCGGCGTTCCTTGCCCTGAGCCTGACCCCGGCGCTGTGCGCCACCCTGCTCAAACCGCTGGCCAAGGGCGAGCACCATGAACGCAAGGGTTTCTTCGGCTGGTTCAACCGCCGCTTCGAAGGCATGAGCAACGGCTACCAGCGCTGGGTACTGCAGGCGCTCAGGCGCAGTGGCCGCTACCTGCTGGTGTACGCCGTGCTGCTGGCCGTGCTGGGTTACGGCTTCAGCCAATTGCCCACTGCATTCCTGCCGACCGAAGACCAGGGCTACACCATCACCGACATCCAGCTGCCGCCTGGCGCAAGCCGCATGCGGACCGAACAGGTGGCGGCGCAGATCGAGGCGCACAACGCCGAAGAACCCGGCGTGGGCAACACCACGGTGATTCTCGGTTTCAGTTTCTCGGGCAGCGGCCAGAACGCAGCGCTGACCTTCACCACGCTCAAGGACTGGTCCGAGCGCGATGCCGATGCCAGTGCCCAGTCGATCGCCGACCGGGCGACAATGGCCTTCACTCAGCTCAAGGACGCCGTGGCCTTTTCCGTGCTGCCTCCGCCGATCGACGGCCTGGGCGAATCGACCGGGTTCGAAATGCGCCTGCAGGACCGCGGCGGCATGGGCCATGAGGCGCTGATGGCCGCCCGCGACCAACTGCTGGCCGGCGCGCACGAGAGCAAGGTGCTGGCCAACGTGCGCGAATCCTCGCTGGCCGAAAGCCCGCAGGTGCAACTGGAAATCGACCGCCGCCAGGCCAACGCCCTGGGCGTGTCGTTCGCCGACATCGGTTCGGTGCTGAACGTTGCAGTCGGCTCCAGCTACGTCAACGACTTCCCCAACCAGGGCCGTATGCAGCGGGTGGTGGTGCAGGCCGAAGGCGACCAGCGCAGCCAGGTGGAGGACTTGCTGAAAATCCACGTGCGCAACAGCAGCGGCAAGATGGTGCCGCTGGGCGCGTTCGTCCAAGCCAAGTGGGTCAGCGGCCCGGTGCAGTTGACCCGTTACAACGGCTACCCGGCAGTGTCGATTTCCGGCGAACCGGCAGCGGGCTACAGCTCGGGCGAAGCGATGGCCGAGATCGAGCGCCTGGTCGCGCAGCTGCCAGCCGGCGCTGGCCTGGAATGGACCGGCCTGTCGCTGCAGGAACGCCTGTCCGGCAGCCAGGCGCCGCTGCTGATGGCCTTGTCATTGCTGGTGGTGTTTTTGTGCCTGGCGGCGCTGTATGAAAGCTGGTCGATCCCCACTGCGGTGCTGCTGGTGGTGCCGCTCGGCGTGCTCGGCGCGGTGCTGGCGGTGACCCTGCGCGGCATGCCCAACGACGTGTTCTTCAAGGTAGGCCTGATCACCCTGATCGGCCTGTCGGCGAAGAACGCCATCCTCATCATCGAGTTCGCCAAGCACCTGGTCGATCAGGGCGTGGATGCCGCCGACGCCGCCGTACAGGCCGCCCGCCTGCGCCTGCGGCCGATCGTCATGACCTCGCTGGCGTTCATCCTCGGCGTGGTGCCACTGGCCATCGCCACTGGCGCAAGCTCCGCGAGCCAGCAGGCGATCGGTACCGGGGTGATTGGCGGGATGCTAAGCGCCACCTTGGCGGTGGTGTTCGTGCCGGTGTTCTTTGTGGTGGTGATGCGTCTGGCGGCGCAGGGTGGAATGAAGCGTCGGCAAACCGATGTGCAGACCACCGCCGAACATTGAGGGGCGTGCGGTCAGGAGAGCGCCGTCTGGAATGCTCTCCTGGTCGCGCCAGCATCGAGGTTAATTCACGGCTTCTTTAAGGGATTTCCCGGCTTTGAACGTGGGTACTTTGGCGGCGGGAATTTTGAGCGGTTTACCGGTCTGAGGGTTTCGCCCTTTCCGTGCTGCTCTATGCCTGATGGCAAAGACGCCAAAACCCACCAGGTTTACCGAATTGCCTTCACGCAATGCCTCTCTCACAGACTCTGTGATTGCATTGAGCGCTTTACCGGCTGTTGCTTTGGAAATCTCAGCGGCATCTGCAATAGCATCTATAAGCTCGCCTTTATTCATATATTCTCTCCCTGATTCAGTGGGCAACTGCTGTCTAATGGTCTCGCTGCGCCATTTAAAGTCCGTTCCAACCTCCTCACAACTGGCAAAAATATCAGGTACAAGGACACCGCCCAATGAACATCCACCTACCCCCTTGCTCCGTTCTGATCCTTGCTGGTGGTCGCGGTCAGCGCATGGGCGGCCGTGACAAGGGGTTGATCGAGTGGCGCAACGAGCCGTTGGTGGCGCACGTGCAACGCGTGGTGCGGCCGCTCAGCGATGACCTGGTGATTTCCTGCAACCGTAACCAGGACGTGTATGCGGCTTATGCCGATCAACTGGTGGGCGATGCCGACGCGGATTTCCCTGGGCCGCTGGCTGGGGTGATTGCCGGGCTCAAAGCAGCGAAGCATGATTGGGTGGTGCTGCTGGCTTGCGATGCGCCGTTGGTTGACCGGGCGTTGATCGACGCGTTGCGGCAAGTGGCAGTGACCGGTGACAGTGGCGCCATGGTGCGTCAGGGCGGGTATTGGCAGCCAATGTTCAGTGTATTGCCGCGCCGCGTGCTGCCGGTGCTGGAGCAGGCTTGGGCGGCGGGTGAGCGCAGCTTGCAGAAGGCCTTGCTGCGCGAGGCGGTGCAGGGTCTGGAATGTGGCATGGATGATCCCAGGCTGAGCAATTTCAACAGCCCGGAGTTGCTGCAAGGCTGATAACGCGGCCTCTGTAGGAGCGGCCTTGTGTCGCGAAAGGGCTGCACAGCAGCCCCGGCAAAATCTGCATCATCGCTGAAATCCTGGGGCTGCTTTGCAGCCCTTTCGCGACACAAGGCCGCTCCTACAAAGTCCGCGCAGGGCGGTCAACCGGTAGCCAGCTCCTCGATGCTGATCTCGCGCATCCTGAACTTCTGCACCTTGCCGGTCACCGTCATCGGGAATTCGTCGACGAAGCGGAAATACCGGGGCACCTTGAAATGTGCGATCCGCGCCTTGGCATACTCGCGTAGCTCGTCCTCGCTCGCGGTATGCCCAGGGTGCAGGCGCACCCAGGCGACGATTTCTTCGCCATACCGGCTGCACGGCACGCCAATCACCTGCACATCGGCAACCGCCGGGTGGGTGAAGAAAAACTCTTCCAGCTCCCGTGGGTAGATGTTCTCGCCACCGCGAATGATCATGTCCTTGCTGCGCCCGACGATGCGCACGTAGCCCTGCTCGTCCATCACCGCCAGGTCACCGGTGTGCATCCAGCCATCACGGTCGATGCTCTCGGCGGTGGCCTTGGGGTTGTTCCAGTAGCCCAGCATCACGCTGTAGCCACGGGTGCACAGCTCGCCGACCTCGCCACGCGGCACAGTGGCTCCGTCGGCGTCGATGACCTTGCTCTCCAGCTGCGGCTGGGTGCGGCCGACGCTGGTCACGCGGCGCTCCAGGTCATCGTCGGGGCCGGTCTGCAGCGACACCGGGCTGGTCTCGGTCATGCCGTAGGCGATCTGCACCTCGGCCATGTGCATCTCGCCGATCACCCGGCGCATCACTTCGATCGGGCAGGTGGCGCCGGCCATGATCCCGGTGCGCAGGCTCGACAAGTCGAAGTCGCCGCGCTGCGGGTGGTCCAGTTCGGCGATGAACATGGTTGGCACGCCATACAGTGCCGTGGCCTTTTCCTCGGCCACGGCGCGCAGGGTGGCCAGCGGGTCGAAGGCGTCATTGGGGTAGATCAGGGTGCTGCCGTGGGTCATGCAGCCGAGGTTGGCCATGACCATGCCGAAGCAGTGGTACAGCGGCACCGGCACCACCAGGCGGTCGTGCTCGGTCAGGCCCAGGCTTTCGCCGACCATGTAGCCGTTGTTGAGGATGTTGCTGTGGCTGAGCGTGGCGCCCTTGGGAAAACCCGTGGTGCCGGAGGTGTACTGGATGTTGATCGGATCGTCGCAGCGCAGTTGCGCCTGGCGCTCGGCCAGGGTTTCACGGCTGACGGACTCGGCGCGGGCCTGCAGGTCGTGCCAGGCAAGGAAGCCAGGCGGTGGTGAAACGGCAAGGCTGACCACCCCGCGCAGATCGGGAAAGCGCTCGCAGACCAAGGCGCCAGGTTGACCGGCCGCCAAACCGGGAATCAGGCCCAGCAGCATGGCGTGGTAATCAGAGGTCTTGAAGGCGTCGGCGCAGATCACCCAGCGGCAGCCGGACTGACCGAGGGCGTAGTCCAGCTCGCTGGAGCGGTAGGCCGGGTTGATGTTGACCAGGATCGCACCGACCTTGGCGCTGGCGAACTGGGTGATGCACCATTCGGCGCAATTGGGTGCCCAGATCCCTAAGCGGTCGCCAGGTTGCACGCCCAGGGCCATGAGGGCGCGGGCGTGCTGGTCGACGGCGTCGGCCAGTTGCTGCCAGGTGTAGCGCAAGGCCTGGTGACGGACCACCAGCGCTTCGCGGTCGGGGAAACGGGCGACGGTGGTGTCGAAGGCGTCGCCGATGCATTGGGTAAGCAGGGATATGTCCTGATTGCCCTGGGAGTAACTGGGTTGGCTCATCAGATTACGCACCCTTTGAGATTGCCGGGGGCGCTTTGCGCCCCTTTCGCGACACAAGGCCGCTCCTACAAGAGACCGCATTCCCCTGTAGGAGCGGCCTGGTGTCGCGAAAGGGCTGCGAGGCAGCCCTCTGCCATTACCTGACAAACACCTGCGGCGTGGTGGTGGACATGTCACCGCCTGGCAGCTTGATGTTCTTCACCTTTTCCAGCGTATCGGGGTCGAACACCGCCAGGTCGTTGAAGGTACCGCCCAGGTACAGCTTGTCACCCTTCTTGTCGAAGGTGACGCAGTAGTAGCTGTGCTCCAGATTAGCCGCCTTGATCAGCTTGCGCTGTTTGATGTCGTACTTGGCCAGGTGGTTGAGTACCCCGTAGATCTGGTTCGGGTCTTTCGGCGAGCGCAAGCCGGTGAAGTAGATCTCGGTCAGGTTGGCGAATTCCTGGGTGTGAGTCTTGCCGGTCTTGAGGTCGATGCTCAGGTAACCGTACAGAAACTCGGCCTCGTTCGGGTCCTGCTTGGCGTCCTTGAACTTGGCGATGGTGTAGAGCATCGAGAACTCGTGGCGCGGGCTCTGGTGCGGCCAGAAATACAGCACGTCCGGGGCGCTGTAGCCCTTGCGGTTCCAGTTGCGCAGTGGCAAGGCCACGGTGTATTTGCCGGTCTTCACGTCCATTTTGTAGATATCCGGCCCGGCAACGAACAGGCTGCCATCGTCGGCAGTGCGCATCAGGTAGACCTGGCGCGGCATCGGGAAGGTACGCACCGGCTTGGCCTGCAGGCCGTCGGCAGTGCTGAACACTTCAAGGCGTGGCGGTTTGACCACGTAGTGATCGTTCAGGCGCTGGGTCGGGTTGACCGTGGCATACACCTCTTTGCCGTCCGGGCTGATGGCGAACGAATACATCGACTTGCCGACTTCGCCCGGCACGCTGGACAAGTTGGCGTGGAAGGTGGTCTTGCAGGTGTCCAGGTCGATGCCGTAGATGTCGGCATAGTGGTTGTTGAGTACGTAGGCGGTGCGGTTGTCCGGCGCCATCATCGCCGTGCCGGGGCCGAACCTGTCGGGCATCTGGCAGCTCTTGTATACCGTGTCGCTGGCCACGTCGACGACGTGCAGGTTGTTCGGGTAGTTGGTGGTGATCAGGTATTCCTGGCCAGCCTTGAGGGCCGGGCCGGCATCATCGGCCTGTACCGCCCAGGCGCAGGCCGTGGCGGCGATGGTCAGCGCGAGTTGCGCGCAGCGTCCAGCTTTCATGCGGTTTCCCCTTGTCATTCTTGTTGGGCCGGTCACTTGTCTTTCGGGAACACGGTGCCGAGGTTGCGCCAGTCGTCCTGGGAGTTGGTGGCCTGGGCGTTCCAATCCTGGTAGGTGCTCATCATGTCCGGCACCTGGGCCGGCCACCAGCAAGGGTCGGAGCATCCGTACAGGTCGGCTTCCATCGGCTGGCACAGCGAACTGACGCCACCAAAGGCGTCCACTTCCCAACCCGGGTCGGTGGTGGCGGTGCAGCCGGCCACCGCGCTCATGGCCATGACTTCGTCGACGCGGTCTTCGGCGGCGGCCTGTTCGAGGATGCGCGCCTTGTTGTTCAGGGGCTTCAAGTGCTTCATGTCAGTGCGCCTTCCGCGGGGTGATGTAGCGGTCGATGAAGGCCGGGTTGGCGGCCATGATGCGGCTGTAGACTTCGATGCCGAAGTCGACCCAGTCGCGCATCAGTTCGCAGTAGTGATAGGTCGGGTGCTGCGGGTCGCCGTAGCGGGCGTAACTCTCGTGGTAGCAGCCGCCCGAGCAGAGGTTGCGGATGCGGCAGCTGTCGCAGCCGGTGTTGCTGCGGTCCAGGCGCTGGGACAGGAAGTCGTTGAGCTGCGCCTGCTTCACGCCCTGGTGCACGTTGCCGAAAGTCGGCAGGCTGGAGCCGGTGAAGCGGTGACACAGGTTCAGCTCGCCCTCGTGGTCCACGGCCAGCATCTTCAGCCCGGCACCGCACGGCAGGGCCTTCTTGTGGCCTTCGTGGATGTCGGTGATCAGCTGGTGCAGGTTGGAGAAGCCGATGTTGCGATGTTCCAGCGCCGCCTCCAGGTATCGGCGGCCAAGTGCCTTCATGTTGGCGAACACCTGCACCAGCTCTTCGCCGGTCAGGTTGAAGTCGGCCATGTCGCCGGAGGTGACCGGGGCAAAGCCGACTTCGGCGAAGCCCATTTCGTTGAACAGGTGGTTCCAGATGGTTTCGACATCGGTGATGCCACGGGTCAGCGTGACCCGCGCACCCACCGGGCGACTGGTGTAGCGCGACAGCAGCAGGTCGGCCTTGCGCCGCACCACGTCATAGGTGCCCTGCCCGCCCACGGTGATGCGGTTGCGGTCGTGCACGGTCTTGGGGCCGTCAATGCTGATCGACAGGCCGAAGCGGTGGGCGTTGAGCCAGTCGATGATCTCTTCGGTGAGCAGCGTGGCGTTGGTGGTCATGATGAATTCCACCTGCTTGCCGGCTTCGGCGAAGCGCCGTTCGCAATAGGCGACCATGTGCTCGATCAGTGGCCGGTTGGACAGCGGCTCGCCGCCGAAGAACACCACGCTGTAGCGCTGCTCGTCGGGCGACTCCTTGAGCAGCATCTCCACCGAGGCCTCGGCGGTGGCGGCGCTCATCTTCTTGCCGGCGGACGGTTTGTCCAGGTCTTCCTTGTAGCAGTAGGTGCAGCTCAGGTTGCAGCCGGTGTTGACGTTGAGCACGACCGTGTTCAGCGCCGTGCGCTCGACCTGCCTGAGGGCGATTTCCGGGGTCAGCGGCGAGCCGTCGCTGACCAGCTCCAGCGCGATCAGCTCGCGCAGGGTGTCCTGGATATCGTCGCCGGCAAACTGCTGGCCAAGACGCTGCATCAGCTCCTCGGCCGAGCAGCCTCGCTGGCGCAGGGTGTCGATGATGCCACCGGTCACCGCGTCGGCGGTGAACAGCGAACTGCTGGGGATGTGGAACAGCATGCGGTCGGCATCGACCTGCACTTCGTGCAGGTTGCGTTCGACCAGATTGAGTAGCGCGCCCATGGCGACCTCCCGATAATCGATTCGTTGGAAAACCCGTCAAGCCCTGCCCTTACGGCAGCGGCGGGTTGTTCCAGCGTTGCACCGCGACGATCATGTGGCCCTCGCCCTTCTGGCCGCCATCGGCAAGTGTGGCGATGACCTTCAGGTTACCGGCATTGTTGGTGCCCATCTTGCGCGCAGGGTTGGGGCCAGCGCCGCCTGGCACGAACACGCCATCGGCCTGCATCTGCCCGGCGAACTTGACGTCCTCGTCCTCGCCGGCGCGCTCGTTGAACGGCTCGACCGACCAGGTGGCCGGCAGGTAGCCGATGCGCAGCGGCTGGCCACTGGCGTCCTTGCCCCAGGCTTCGGCCTCGAAACGGCCCTGTACCTTGGGCACCGAGGCGCCGTTCTCGCCAATACGGGCAATGGAGAACGCCGGCACTACCTTCACTTCCTCGACCTTGTCGTAGACCGCCAGGTTGACGCCCTTGAGCTCACCCACCGCGACCTCGCGCTGGCCAGGCTTGGCATCCGCTGCAGCACGGGCTTTGACGCGCACCAGGGTCGGAGTCTGTTCCAGCACTTCGGTCACCTCCACGCCGTCACCCAGTGCAGGCTTGCCGGACAGCCCGGTGCCGACGAGGGTGATTTCGCTTTCGCCACCGGCCTTGATGAAGGCTGGCTGAACCGCCAGCAGGCGGGCCTTGCCTTCTTTGGCGGCGGTGAAGTCCAGGCCACGCTCGTCGTGATCGGCTTCGAACATGCGGCCCTTCATTTCGCCATCCAGCGCAGCGAATACCTGGCGCAGGTTGCTGTCGCCGACCTGTACATTGCCGCGCCACTCATAGCCGTTGTAGAGCATCGCCGTGCCACTGCCGTTGAACGGTGTGCCGTCGGCGTAGCTGCCTTTGACCTCGACCTTGAAGGTATCGCCCTGGTCGGCGCTGACGGTCATCACCCCGTGCACATCGCCCTTGGCCAGCATGTGACCGCTGAACGCCCACTGCCCGGGCAGCGCGTCGGCGGTCGGTTTGGCCTTCTGCCAGGCGGTCCAGGCCGGGCTGTCCAGCGGGAAGCGCTTGGCCAGGTCCGGCACCACTTGCTTGAGGGCGATTTCCAGCCAGTCGCGGTCACGCGCCTGAGCCTGGTACTCGAGGGACGGCCATTGGCCGAGGTGGAAGTTGATCAGGTGTTCCCATTCCTGCGCCGGGCGGCGCTGAAGGGCGACACGGGCACCGGAGTGGCAGCGGCCGCAGGTTTCGCTGAGCTGGGTGTCGAAGTGCTCGACGGTGTTGAGCCTGCGCTCCATGGCGTAGCGCACGCCATCGGTCTCGCTCGGCGCCAGGCCCTGCTTGTCGGCCAGGTACTTGACCAAGGTGCGACGGTCGTCGTCGCTGATCTGCAGGCCATGCATGATCTGCATGCGGGCGATGCTCATCAGCCAGCCTTCGGGTGTCTTGCGCTGGTGGCTGATGCGGCTGTAGGTATCGTTGCCTTCGGGGATATGGCACCCCATGCACTTGTTCTGCAACAGGCTCGGGCCCTGCTCGGCCGCCATGGCCTGGGTGCCCAGCAGTGCGGCGGCGACTAGCGCCAGTTTGCCCGCATGCCGCCGGAGTCGAGTCGTGTTCAAGGTCAGACCTCCACGGTTGTTGTTCTTATCGTTTTTCGCACGCTTTGGTACAGCAGGTGTGCATGTGACGGTTGTGATACAGAAACTGTGCCAAGTGGAGCAAAAACGTTGTATTTCAGGCTTTTAGCTATCTTGGAAGACCGTATCGCCATGAGACCCACAGGGCTTGGGCGTGCCATTTCGCGACTGGGTGTTTCATCCTGAGACAGGGCCTGCTGAGCAGGCCATTCGCGGGTAAACCCGCTCCCACAAAAATCGCGCAGAGCCCGGGTTCAGCGCTGTACCTGTGGGAGCGGGTTTACCCGCGAAGAGGCCGGCAAAGGCGGTGTTTCATCACCGTCTCACACCGTCTCAATGTGCAACAGCGCACGCCGGCAATCACTGCCTTGCACCACCGCAAAATCTAGGCAGTTCAGCACCTTGCGGTCATTGGGCGACCTTGGCACGGGCATTGCGCCAGTGCCCGTCACATCCAATGACAAGAGGCACAGCCCCATGCTTTCCGAACTGCCGATTCTGCCCGCCACCCGCGCCTTCCTCGAACGCAAGCTGAAGATGCGCATCGGCGCCGACTGGCAGGACGCCTCCAGTGGACGCACCCTGGCGTTCCGCAACCCGGCCACGGGTGAGATCCTCGGTGAAGTGCCCGCCGCCGAGCAGGAAGACGTCGACCGCGCCGTGCGCGCCGCCCGCCAGGCCTTCGATGACTCGCCGTGGAGCCGCGTGCGCCCGCGCGAGCGGCAGAACCTGCTGTGGCGCCTGGCCGACCTGATGGAGCGCGACGCACAGCAACTGGCGGAGCTTGAATGCCTGAACAATGGCAAGAGCGCCGCGGTGGCGAAAGTCATGGACGTGCAACTGGCCATCGACTTCCTGCGCTACATGGCCGGCTGGGCCACCAAGATCGAAGGTAGCACCGTCGAGGCATCCATGCCGTTGATGCCCGACGACCAGTTCCATGGCTTCGTGCGCCGCGAGGCCGTCGGTGTGGTCGGCGCCATCGTCGCCTGGAACTTCCCGCTGCTGCTGGCCTGCTGGAAGCTCGGCCCGGCCCTGGCCACCGGCTGCACCGTGGTGCTCAAGCCCGCCGACGAAACCCCGCTGACCGCGCTCAAGCTGGCCGAACTGGTCGACGAGGCTGGCTACCCGGCCGGGGTCTTCAACGTGATCACCGGCACCGGCCTGAACGCTGGCGCCGCCCTGAGCCGCCACCCGGGCGTGGACAAGCTGACCTTCACCGGTTCCACCGAAGTGGGCAAGCTGATCGGCAAGGCGGCCATGGACAACATGACCCGCGTCACCCTGGAGCTCGGCGGCAAGTCGCCGACCATCGTCATGCCCGACGCCAACCTGCAGGAAGCCGCCGCCGGCGCCGCCACGGCGATCTTCTTCAACCAGGGCCAGGTGTGCTGCGCCGGTTCGCGCCTGTATGTGCACCGCAAGCACTTCGACAATGTGGTGGCCGACATCGCCGGCATCGCCAACGGCATGAAGCTCGGCAGCGGCCTGGACCCGGCCGTGCAGATGGGGCCGCTGATCTCGGCCAAGCAGCAGGACCGGGTCACCGGTTACATCGAGCTGGGCCGCGAGCTGGGGGCGACCATCGCCTGTGGCGGTGAAGGCTATGGCCCAGGCTACTTCGTCAAACCGACCGTGATCGTCGACGTCGACCAGCGCCATCGCCTGGTACAGGAAGAGATCTTCGGCCCGGTACTGGTGGCGATGCCGTTCGACGACATCGACGAAGTGATCGGCATGGCCAACGACAACCCCTACGGCCTGGGCGCGAGCATCTGGTCCAACGATCTGGCAGCGGTGCACCGGATGATCCCACGGATCAAGTCCGGCTCGGTGTGGGTCAACTGCCACAGCGCGCTGGACCCGGCATTGCCGTTCGGGGGTTACAAGATGTCCGGTGTCGGGCGTGAGATGGGGGCGGCGGCCATCGAGCATTACACCGAGCTCAAGTCGGTGCTGATCAAGCTCTGACTTACAGCCTGGGGCTGCTTCGCAGCCCTTTCGCGACACAAGGCCGCTCCTACAAGGGAATGCGTATCCTGTAGGAGCGGCCTTGTGTCGCGAAAGGGCCGCACAGCGGCCCCAGGATCTCAGCGGTAACCCTGCTCCCCCAGCCACCGCCGCAGCATCATCTGATGTTCCATAGGTTTCCCATTCAAAACGGTATCGAGCGATTCACCTGCAAGCACACTGAACACCACCGGCGCCAGCTCGATCCCCTGCAAATGCCAAACCCCCAACGGCTGATCCGCCGTCACCACCACTTCAGCCTCATCCACAAAGCCATCGCGCAATACCGGCCGCCGCGCTACCTGCACCGCCGCCCAGTCCGCCGCCACATGCAACGGCTGCGCATCCGGCCAACCCTGTCGCCGCGCCCAGAACGCCAACCCGGCACGCCTTTGCTCCTGCCCATAGAAATCCCGCCCGATGCGGGCAAAACGCAGAAACAGCTGCTCGATCCGCTGCTGATGAAACTGCTTCGCCAATGCGGCGCGCTCAGGCCGGCGCAACAAGGTGTTGATCACCACCGGTGCCTGCAAGGCCGATGACAGCGACTGGAAAATGCCATTCCCCGACAATGGGTCAACCGCCATCGCCGCATCCCCCACCCTTAACCAGTCATCCCCCACACAGTCGCCGGCGAGGATCGCCGTGCTGCTACGGGCATGCACCTGCGCAGGCTCCAGCGCACGGGTATCGAACAATTCGGCCACCAGCGACGATGCACCTCGGCGTGCGGCGCAGTATCGCGGCAGCTCCGCCTTCCCCGGCAGCCCTTGGGCGTCCAGCGTAATCTGCCAATAGCAACGCCCATCGGCCAGCCTGGCCATCCAGGCCCAGCCATCGTCCAGGCTTTCGACTGCCGACGCGGGTGTGCCTGGCTCTGCCTGCCAGAGGTTGAGCAGGCTGACCGTTTCCGGGCCACGCAGACGGTCGGCCGCCAACGGTGCCTGGCGACCGCGCGCTTCGACCAGGAAGTCGCCCTGCAGCACCTGCCCGTCATCCAGCCGGACCTGGTAGCCCTCGGCACGGGAGACTTCGCGAACGCGCCCTTGCATCAAGGTTACCCCTGCCCGCTTCAGGTCATCGCGCAAGGCGCGGTCGAATCGCTGGCGATCGAGGAGAAATTCCTGATTGAGTTGCAGGTGCTGTTCATTCCAACGCACCTGGCGGGCCGCCGGTACTGCGGCCTCGGCCAGGGCGCCGCCCAGGCCGGCATGGCGCAGCCCTTCCAGCACTCGTTGCGAAACCCCTTCCACGGCAGCAAAACGCCGCCAGTCGGATACCACCGTTACCGGGTAGCCCAGCCGGCGCAAACCAAGCGCAGTTGCGGCGCCGGCCGGGCCGGCACCAAGAACCAGGATGTGTGGTTCAGGCATCCACTGCACCTCGTCGCTCCGGGCCGCTGAAGGCGGCATGGGCCCGCAGCCAGGCATAGACCTGCTGGCGGTCCAGGCTGGGTTGCTGCTGCAAAAGGGTCGCGATCCGCCCGCTCACCGCCGCACAGCCAAGGCTCGCACCAGCCCGCCCGCGCTCACCTACATGGCCACCGAAATCGGCCTGGGCGCTGCCCAGCCATGACCACTGCCCCGGCGCGCAGCGAGCATCGCCGGTGATGCGGATAACTTCCGGGTACGCCGCCGGGTACACCGCACTGCCCTGCGCCGGACTGGACGCGCACAGCAGCACGCCGGCCTGCTGCACTTCAGCGCAGGCCTGGCGCAGCACCACCCGGTCCTGCTGCAAGCCAAGGCTGAGATTGATCAGCGTCACGCCCTGCTCCGCCAGCCAGAACAACCCGGCGGCGACCTGCAAGGCGCTGGTACTGCCTTGATCGTTGAATACCTGGGCCAGCAGCAACGGCAGTTCGCCAGCCTCGGCTTGCAGGCTGGCCAGCACCGCGCTGCCATGGCCGAGCAGGTCCGGTTGCAGCGCACCCTCGCACAGCACGCCTTCGTCCAGCCAGAAGCGCCGTGCCGCGACCAACGCCTGCGAGGGGGTGCAACCACTGTCGATCACGCCAACCTTGAACTCAGTGCCCATGCCGGATTGCCTCCCGGGGCAATACGCTCAACTGGCCAGCGTGCAGATGCAGGTGCAAATCAGCATCGGCCAGGGTCGAGGCGCGGTGGCTGATCAGAATGCGCGTGCGCCCGGCGAACAGTTCGTCGATGGCGGCGATCACTTCGCGTTCAGTGGCTTCGTCCACCGCCGAGGTGGCCTCGTCGAGCACCAGGATCGAAGGTGCCTGCAGCACCGCCCGGGCGATGGCGATACGCTGTTTCTGCCCGCCGGAAAGCTGCTGGCCGCGCTCACCGAGCAAGCCGTCCAGCCCCAGTGGCAGGCTCTGGACCAGGCTCTCGAGGTGGGCGAGTCGCACCACCCGCTCCAGCTCCCCACGGCTGGCCTGCGGGGCACCGTAGGCAAGGTTTTGCGCCAGGGTGCCACGGAACAGCACGATGTCCTGGCTAACCACGGCGATGCGCTGACGCACGGCGGCCAAGTCGAGCTCGCGCAGGTCGGCGCCGTCGAGCAGAATGCGCCCGGCATCCGGGTCGTAAAAGCGCTGCAACAGGTCGATCAAGGTCGACTTGCCGACGCCGGAGGCACCGCTGATGGCGACTTTCAGGCCACCGGCAATACAGGCATCGACCTGCGTCAGCACCGCGCCCTGGCGCCCGTCATGGGCAAAACTCACGCCCTCCAGGCGCAACTCGCCCGGCCCTTGCGGCATGGGCCTGGGCGAGTCGGCCTCGCGCACGGCTACGGCTTCCTGCTTCAATTCCATCACCCGGCCCAGGCTCACCGCCATGCGCTGCACCGCCACATACAGGCCCAACAGGCTCTGCACCGGGCCGACCGCCATGCCCATGTAGGTGGAAAACGCGATCAGCGCGCCGAGCTGCCAGGTGCCCTGGATCACCCACCAGCCACCGACCAGGAACGCGCAGGCGCGGCACCACGAGGTCAGGGTGCCGGGGATTGCCTGAGTGAAGAATTCGGTGACCTGAACCTTGAGCAACTGGCGCATGTAGCCTTGCCCCAGTTGGTCCAGGCGCCCGGCCTCGCGGCCTTGCTGACCGCTGGCCTGGATGAACTTCATGGCCGGCAGGGTCTCGACCAGGAACGACGAAACATCCGCCGAACGTTCGCGCAGGCTGCGCACTTCGCGCTCGACCTTGCGCCGCATCCAGCGCAGCCACAACACTTCGATCGGGATCAGCAACGCCAGCAGCAACGACAGTTGCCAGGACAGCATCAGCATCAGCGCCACCGCGCCGACCAGGCCAATCACCGCCGACACCGCAGAGAACAGCGAGTCCACGGCAAAACGCTGGATCTCGGCGACATCGCCGTCGAGCCGCGAGAGGATGTCGCCGGTACGCCGGCTCCCGTAGAAGGTCGGCGACAGCTGCTGCAAATGGCGGTACAGGTCATCGCGCAGGGCAAACAGGATGCGCCCTGAAAGGCGCGTGTGCAGGTAGCGGTTGACGCCCGCCAGCACAGTACCCAGCAAGCCGGCGGCGATCATGATCGCCGCCATGTGCCAGAGGGTCTGGTAATCCTTGGCCAACAGCCCGTCGTCGATCAGCGTCTTGACCAGCCAGGGTTGCGCCAGGGCCAGCAGCGAGGCGCCCAGGGACAAGCCCAGCAGCACGCCGATCGCCCGTCGCTGGGGGCGCACGAAGCCATACAGCCAGGCCAGGGCCTGGCGCATGAGTAGCGGGTTGCTGGATTCCACCAGCCTGGCGAACAGGTTACCCATGTCAGCCACGCAACTGCTTGAGCTTGCGGTAGAGCGTCGCCCGGCTGATGCCCAAGGCTTCGGCGGCCGCCGAGACATTGCCCTGGTGGCGGGCCAGTGCATTGCGGATCAGTTCCAGTTCATTGTCTTTCAGGCTACCGGAAGGTGCCGCACCACTGGCCAGTTCATCCAGCAGGCAGTCGGTCAGGTGGTCGAGGGTCAGCACCTGCTCGCCATCCTCGCGCATGGCCACGGCGGTCCGCACGACCATTTCCAGCTGGCGGATGTTGCCCGGCCAGTCGAAGCCTTCGAGCAGCGCCGCCAGGGGCGGGTCGAGGCTGACGCCCTTGGCGCCGGCCTTGTCCAGCAAGCCCTCGATGATGCTCGCCAGGTCATCGCGCTCGCGCAGCGCCGGCAGGCGCAGGGATACGCCGTTGACCCGGTAGTACAAGTCTTCGCGAAAGTGCTGCTCCAGCACCAGGCGCTTGAGGTCGCGGTGGGTGGCGCAGATCAGTGCCACGTCGATGTCCTGCTCGTCGCCCGCGCCCAGCGGTGCTACCCGGCGTTCCTGCAGCACGCGCAGCAGCCGTGCCTGCAAGGCCAGCGGCATGTCGCCGATCTCGTCGAGGAACAGTGTGCCGCCATGGGCCTGCATCAGCCGCCCGACCATGCCGCCCCGGCGCGAGCCGGTGAAGGCCCCTTCGCGGTAGCCGAACAGTTCGGACTCGATCAGCCCTTCGGGAATCGCCGCGCAGTTGACCGCAACGAACGGCTTGTCGGCACGCGGGCTGGCCTGGTGCAGGGCCCGGGCCACCACTTCCTTGCCGGTGCCGGTCTCGCCCAGCAGCAACACTGGCAGGCCGTTGCCCAGCCCTTGGCGGGCCATGCGCAGGTTGCGCGCCAAGCGCGCATCACCACCGGCCAGGGCGTCCAGCGCGGGTGATTTGTTCCCCGCCGCCGGCTTGGCATGCACCGCGCTGCCATTGAGCGGGCTGTGCCGTGGCAGTTGCAGCGCACGGAAGAAGAATTCGCCCTTGGCCGTTTGCACGTTGCTCACCCCGCCCTGCCACAGGCGGGCTATGAAGGCCGGTGAACGTTCCCCCAGCAGGTCGCTGCTGCGTCGCCCGATCAGGCCCTGGCGCGGCACCTGGAGCAACTGGCAAGCATTGTCGTTGGCGGCCAGCACTTCGCCATCCAGGCTCAGGGCGAGCAGGCCGTGCCAGGCACTGTTGAGGTATTGCGGGCGGCTATGAAAGGCCAGCACCAGTTGCTCGGGGTGATACAGACCGAACATCCTGCTCTCGATATTGCCAGCGGCCAGCATCAGCATGCTCAGGCTGTCCTGTGGCTGGGCCATGACCCCTTCGCGGGTGACGTCGAGCACGCCGATCACTTCACCCTGCGGATCGCGCAGCGGCACCGAGGTGCAGGAGAACGGGCTGAGGCGGTCCAGGTAGTGCTCGCCGCAGTTGATCAGTGTTGGCCGGCCTTCCACCACGGCGGTGCCGATGGCGTTGGTGCCGCGCAGCGATTCGCTCCAGCAGCTGCCGGGGTGCAAGTCGCGCAGGCCTTCGCGTTCGAGCACGTGCTTCTGGCCTTCGATGGCCAGCACGTTGGCCTGGGCATCGCCGAGGATGATGATGCCGGCCTTGCCCTGGCGCGAGACCAGGTAGTCCAGCTCGGGGGTGACGGCGTCCATCAGCAGACGGTTGCGCTCCAGCAGCGCGCGCAGGTCGTGGCCGTGTTCCAGGCCCAGGCCGACCTGCTCGCCTTGGAGGCAATCCAGGCCATGGCCGAGGCTGCGACGCCAGGAGGCGTCGATTTCATCGCGCAGCATGCCCAGCGGCAGCTCGCCTTCGCTGGCCAGGCGCAGGCGCGCCTGGCGGGAATCGTGCAGCGGGTCTTGGGCGTTTGTTATGGAGAATTGTCGCGCCATTTCTTGCTCCAGCTGTGGCCCCTGGTTCGGGCGACGGGCTTGGTATTTTTTCGCAGTGTGCGGGAGATTTATCTGGGCGTCGAGGTGCATGGCTTGAGAGGTGTGGCGCCTGTGAGATCGGGCGCCACACCTCCAAAGCCCTGCCCTCCCAGCCCCACCGCCAACCCCAATCCTGGGGAAAAGCGCCCACCTCAACCCTGCCCAAGCCATCACCACCAACGCCTGCAGCCCAACAACCACAATGCCTACAGCCCAAATTAAAAAACCTGGCACGGCTGTTGCGCTACCCCTCCCAGACGCCCCAGTCCATGGGCCCGTTAGCAGGAGGAACTGACTCATGCTCCGACCGATACCCAACCCGCTGGCAGTGGCGATCGTCGCCGGTATGCTCCAGCTCCCGGCCCAGGCTGCATTGAACGCTGTCGACCCCGGCCCCTACAACCTCGCCAATGGCAATTTCGCTGGCTGGTACCAGGACACCCATGGCCGCACCCTGGACCTGTGCCTGACCAAGGCTGTCAGCTCACGTGTCGCCGGTGCGCCCGGTGCGCCGGCCTACATGTGCACGCTGCTGCCGACACCCGGCGTGTTCGACGACACCCAACCCATCGCCTTCCCCACCAACTTCCCCGATGAAGCGTTCTGGTTCACCGCCGATGCGGCCATCGTTGATGCTGCACGGGGTATCGACCTGAGCTACGGCACCGCCATCGAAGCGGCCTTCGCCGCCGAAGAACCCGTCGAAGGTGACCAGGTCAGCTTTGCCCGGGTGCGTATCCGGGTCGATGTACCCACCGCGGGCACCTACGTGGTCACCCACCCGTACGGCGTCGAAGTGTTCGATGTACCCGCCGCAGGTCGCCGGGCGATCAACATGACCCGCGACATCGGTATAGCCGGAGCAGGCGATTTCAGCGGCGCCCTCAAAGGCGACGTCGGGCCGTTCCTGCGCAGTGTCAACGGCCCCTACACCGAAGGCAGCGAACGCTTCATCGGCGACCCCAACCTCGAGGAACGGGTAACCGGCAGCCCATTCAATACCAACTTCGTCCGCATCGAAGGCCCCAACGGGATCGACCTGCGCACCGAGCTGTTCTCGATTTCCGGCAAGCTCTCGGACGTGTCGCTGCCCACCCCGCTGATGCCGCTGCGCACCACCTATTCACGGCACACCGAAAACGGCGACCTGCGGGCCCAGCAGGATGTCTTCGTCATGGCCCCTCCACCTCCGGGTACGGCCACCTTGACCAGCCAGACACCGAACCTGAGCCTGACCGAGGCCAACGGCACGGGCGCCTGGTACGCCCAGTCCGTGCTGAACCCGACACTCCCGAGCACCCTGGTGCTGCAGGCCGACAACAGCGTGGCGATCCCCAGCAGCAGCCTGACCACGGCCAACCTGCCCCTCACCGACCTGGTCACCATCACCCGCGCCGAGTTCAGCCTGGCGTCCGGCCAGCTGACCCTGGTCGCCAGCACCAGCGACGAAACCAGCCCACCCGCCCTGACGGCGCGTACCGGCAACGGCACGCTGATCGGCAACCTCAGTGGCAACGGTGCAATCAAGACGCTGAATACCAGCCTCTCGCCCATTCCGCCGGCCCGGGTGCAAGTCACCAGCGCCAACGGTGGCAGCGACAGCGAAGACGTGGTGCTGGTGCCATGAACAGACAAAGGCTTCGCCTTCAAGGAGGCAGCATGAACACTTGGCAACGCCGTGCGCTGTTGGCAGCCGGTTTCTCTCTGACCGTCAGCAGCGCTGCCTGGGCAGCGCTTTCGGATGTCGATCCGGGCCCCTACACCTTCGCCACTGGTGGCTATCCGATGTGGTACAAGGACGCCAACGACTTGTCCCTGGAGCTGTGTCAATCACGGGCCACCAGCACCCGGGCGCCCGGTGCGCCAGGGGCACCGGCCTACATGTGCACCTTGCTGCCGGAGCCAGGCGTCTACGACGACGCCCTGCCACTGGTGTTCCCCGACAACTGGCCACCTGAAATGTTCTGGTTCCTGGCGGAAACCGAAATCCCGCAAGTGGGCAACAGTGGCTATGAACTGGAAGTCTACGTCGCCGGCCTGGAAGCTGCGTTCGCAGCCGAGAACCCTGTCGATGGCGACCAGCAGAGCTTCGCCCGCATCCGCATCCGCGCATCGGTCCCGCGCCCCGGTACCTACACCATCACCCACCCGTACGGCGTGGAAACGGTCAATGTCACTGCCGCCGGGCGCCGCGCGATCAACATCACCCGCGACATCGGCATCGGTGCGCCGGGCAACTTCAGCGGGGCTTTGAACGGTAACCTCGGCCCTTGGCTACGTGGGGTCGGCGGCCCCTACACCGAAGTGAACCCGGACACCAGCGCCACGGAGACCTTCGTCGGTGACCCGAACATCACCGAAGCGGTCACCGGCAGCCCGTTCAACACCAACTTCGTGCGTATCGACGGCCCGGCCGGCACCATCCAGACCAACGTCTTCACCGTTTCCGGCAAGGTCCTTGACCAACGTGCGCAAACCCCCGTGACGCTGGAGCGCGCCACCTACTCGCGCACTGGCGCAGGCAGCCGTATCGAAGTGTTCGCCAAAGCCCCCAACGATGCCAGCGTCTGCATGCGCAATGGCCTGGCGCTGGTCGGTACACCGCCCTCGCCTTGCCAGTTCAGCCTGCTGCCAGACAACAACGGGCTGTTCTTCAGCCAGCAACTGAGCCAGGCAGCGCCGCCAGCAGTAGTGGTCGTCACAGCGAGCACTACCACAGGCGGCACGCGCCCCACCGCACTGTCGAGCAAACTCACCGATGTGGTGAAAGTCAGCACCGCGCGCTACGACTGGGCCAACAAGCGCCTGGTGATCGAGGCACGCTCCAGTGATGAAGTGGTCATCCCTGATCTGCTGGCCCAGGGCTATGGCCGGCTGTCGAAGTCGGGCACGCTGCAGACCCTCACCGTCAATGACCTCGCTCAGCCACCGGCCAGCGTCACGGTCAAGTCTGCCCACGGCGGCAGCGATGTGGAACCGGTGGTGGTGGTCGGCAACGCTCCGGTCGAGGCCGACAACCAGGCACCGCTGGCCCAGGCCGACAGCGGCAGCACCAGTGTCGGCGTGCCACTGTCCCTGAACCTGCTGCAGAACGACAGCGACCCAGATGGCAACACGCCGCTGACCATCAGCGACCTCACCCAACCGGGTACGGGCCTGGGTGGCGTGGTGCTCAACGGAACCACTGCGGTGACCTACACACCACCTGCCGGGGCCACCCAACCGCTGGTTGCCACCTTCAGCTACCGGGCGATGGACGCCAAGGGGCTCAAGTCGGTGCCAGCAACGGTCACCATCAATGTCGCACCGAACCAGCCACCGACCGTTACCGCGCAGACCGTGGCTACCCTGGGCGCCCCCCTGACCATCAACGTGCTGGCCGGTGCCGCCGACCCAGAAGGCAACGCCCCGCTGGTGGTCGCCAGCGTGACACAGCCTCCAGCCGGCCGCGGCACGGTGAGCACCGATGGCAGCACCGTCACGTACACCCCGCCGGCCACGGTGACCACAGCGTTCAGCACCACCTTCACCTACCAGGTGCGGGACTCGCTGGGTGCGCTGTCCAACCCGGCAACCGTCACCGTCAACGTGTCGCCACGCCCTGCCGCCGAGACCTTCGCGGTCACCGCGGCCACGGTGCTGGCCCGCTCCAACAACCGTTACAACTGGGACATCAGCGGCACGTCGTCGGTGACCACCGGCAACACCATCACCGTGCGGGTCACCACCACCACCGGCGTGCAGACCCTCGGCACCACCACGGTACCGGTCACCGGCCGCTGGCGCCTGACGGTAAGCAACAGCACCACGCTGATCCCGACGGCCGCTCCAACGGCCACCATGACCAGCAGCCAGGGCACCACCCGTACCGCCAACGTGACGGTGCAGTAAGGCCAGGAGAACGCCATGAAGCGCCTGTATCCACTGCTGCTGAGCCTGGCCCTGGCGGGCCAGGCCGGGGCCGATGACCTGATGGACAACGCCGACCTTGCGCCCGGCAGCGACCTCGGTGAACCGGTGATCATCCGCCTGCTGCCGGTCGGTGCCGGTCAGGCGGCGGTGATCGAGCAGCAAGGCAACGGCAACCGCGCCGCCCTCGACCAGAACGGCCAGGCCCTGCTGGGCCGCATCGTCCAGGCCGGGGGTGCGCAGGAGGCGTACATCCTGCAGGAAGGCAGTGACCTGATGGCCAGCATCCGCCAACAGGGATATGGCAACAGCGCTGAGATCCGCCAGAGCGGCACCAGCAACAGCGCCAGCATCGAGCAGATCGGCAACAACAACAGCGCCAGTATCGAGCAGGCCGGCACAGGCCTGAGCAGTTCAGTGTCCCAAGCCGGCAATGGCCAGCATGTTCAGATCACCCAATACCGATAGACCTGGAGGCACCACCATGTTCAAGCTCGCTCCCCTAAGTGCCGCTATCGTCCTGGCCCTGGCCGGCCAGGTCATGGCTGACGACAGCACCTCGAACCAGTCGCAGACCGGTAACCAGAACATCGCCGAGGTGCAGCAGACAGTTGCGCCGTTCGCCTCGGCCACCCAGACGCAGACCGGCAAGGGCCACAACCACCTGGCGGTGCAGGAAAACAGCACCAGCAACATCGACCAGACCGCCGCTGGTTCGTACAACGCAGGCTACGGTGAGCAGCTGTTCGAAAATGGCAGCCAGATCACCCAGCAGGCCAGCGGCAGCTACAACGATGCGTTCGCCAGCCAGTCAGTGGGCGAGAACAACCAGTCGTTGCAGAACCAGCAAGGCAGCGAAAACCGCTCGACCGTGTGGCAGGACACCCAGACCAGTAGCCAGGCCACCACCACCCAGAGCGGCCAGCGCAACGAAGCCTTCGTCGAGCAACTGTTCGGCGGCAGTAACAACCGCGCCAACATCACCCAGGATGGCCAGGACAACTACGCCACCTCCGAGCACATCCTGCACAATGATGGCTATGTGCAGATCTACCAGCAAGGCAAGCAGAGCTTCGCCTATGGCGACCAGCGCGACGGCAACGGCGGCACCATCGCCATCGACCAGTACGGCACCGGCCACTCGGTGGAGGTCTGGCAGGACACCCAGACCGGCGCCAGCGCCACGGTCAACCAGACCGGCCAGACCAACGAAGGCTACATCGACCAGAGCTTTGGCAAGGACAACGTCGCCAACCTGTATCAACAAGGCCAGTCCAACGCCAGCTGGTCCGATCAGTTCGAGACCAACAACTCGAACACCACCGTCTCGCAAAGCGGCAAGACCAACAGCAGCTTCACCTACCAGACCGGTGACAACCAGAGCATGACCGTCATCAGCAAGGGCACCGGCAACAAGGTGATGGCGAGCAACTGGAAAGGCGACAAGCTCGGTGGCCAGTTCGGCAAGAACCAGACCGCCAACATCGACCAGAACGGTACCAACAACAGCGTCAACCTGACCCAGAACGGCGAGTTCCAGCTGGCCACGCTGAATCAGAAAGGTGCCGGCAACTCGATGGAAACCAAGCAGGCCGACAGCAACAACGAGCTGTATTTCGAGCAGAACGGCAGCGACAACATCCTCGTCGCCGACCAGCGCGGCACCGACAATTACGCCAACGGCTCGTCCACCGGCAGTGGCAACACCATCAACCTGGACCAGTCCGGCTACGCCAACCAGAGCTACACCACGCAGCTGTACGGCAGTGGCAACACCGCCACCATCAAGCAGGCCGATACCGCCAACGTCGCCTTCGTGACCCAGGGCGGCGCCAACAACGCGGCCATCGTCAACCAGAGCGGCGCCAACCAGAGTGCCACCATCAGCCAGATGGGCAACGGCAACACCGCTACCGCGACCCAGCACTGACCGGCTCCCCCCTTGAACCGCGGCGTCTTCTCTCCCTGGCGTCGCGGTTCCTTTTTTTCTATCTCGTAACCCTAAGTCTTGCTCAGTCCCTGTGGGAGCCGCGCTCGCCGGCGATGGGCCGTGCAGCGGCCCCAGGATCTTGAACCTGCAGAAGATATGACCGGCCTACAGCGAGAGCTGCGCACTCGCTCGCCGGTAAGCGCGGCTCCCACAGGGACCGTGTTCGCCTTACAATGCCTGACATCCCCACACCACGCCGTCGCACCATGATCCAGTCCGACCTCGACCTGTTCGGCCCCCAGCCGCAACGCCTGGCCAGCCATACCGTGCTGCTGCCCGGTTTCGCCCTGGCCGTGGTCGAGCCACTGCTCGACGCCCTGCGCCCGGTGCTGCGGGCCGCGCCGTTCCGGCACATGCAGACGCCAGGCGGGCTGAACATGGCGGTGGCGTTGACCAATTGCGGGTCGCTGGGCTGGGTCAGTGATGCCCAAGGGTATCGCTATAGCCCAACCGATCCGGTCAGCGGCCAGTCTTGGCCCGCACTGCCGCAGGTTCTGCTGGAACTGGCGGGCCGTGCGGCGGCGGCAGCCGGTTTCGAGGGTTTCGTGCCCGATGCCTGCCTGGTCAACCACTACCTGCCTGGCACCCGCCTGAGCCTGCACCAGGACCGTGACGAGCACGACTTCGGCCAGCCGATCGTGTCGATTTCACTGGGGTTGCCGGCAGTGTTTCTGTTTGGCGGGTTGCAGCGGTCGGACAGGACTCAGCGGATACCGTTGAGCCATGGTGATGTACTGGTGTGGGGAGGCGAAGATCGGCTGCGATTTCATGGGGTGTTGCCGATAAAGCCGGGGGTGCATCCGCGGATGGGGGAGCGGCGGATCAACCTGACCTTGCGCAAGGCAGGTTGACCGAGTACGCAGTGCCGGCCTCTTCGCGGCGGTTCGACGCCTCGATAAACCCGCGAAGAGGCCCAGAAGGTCGATCACAGCTGTAGCTCGATATCAACAGAGCCTAACCAGCCCTCAAACACTACCCGCCTGCGGCGCCTTCTCCCGCCCGGCCAGCTGCTGCCGTTCCACCCCATCCAGCAACGCCTCCACCACTGCCTTGGCCGAATCCAGCCCATGGTCATTGCTCAACAACAGATCACGACAGGTGCCCTTGGCCAGTTCCAGCGCCTTCAGATTGGTGGCAAACGTCCCTTTGAGCAGCGTGGACAGGTGCACCAACGCATCTTCGTAATCCACCCCCGAGCGCACGGCAAACAACGGCGGATGGCTGCATTCACAGGTGGAGAAACTGGAGGCCGCCGTGGTGGCGCGTACGGGAGGATCAGGTAAGCCTTTTGTCATTGTGTCGCTCCTTGATTCACGGGAGCCGCCACAAATCGCTACCAAACGAAAGGGTGACGGCTGTACGCAGGTTGGTAGACCGGGAATCAAGGAAACCGGCGCGCACGGAGGCGCCCTACGCACAGCCGCCATAAAACGAAACAGCCGGGCACAAAAAAACGCCAACTGTATCGCAGAGCGGGCGCTTGTGCGCCTTGATGATCGCGGGCTACCAAACCCGACTGCTGGACTTACAGCAGCGGGCAAAGACTACCGGTGTCGGGGAAGCGATTCAAGCGAAGGGCATGTGCAGTAACAACTCTTTCGCCGGCCGCCACGTCCTCACCTGCTGACACGGTCACTGTAGGTACCAGGTGCGGCCTTGTGTCGCGAATGGGCCGCATGGCGGCCCCAAGGTATCAGCATCAATCAATTGATTGTGTCGCCTGCACTGGCCTCTTCGCGGGTAAACCCGCTCCCACAAGGATCGCGCCAAGCCTGAGATCTGTGCAGTAGCTATGGGAGCGGGTTCACCCGCGAAGCGGTCGGAACAGGTTGTTCACTGCGACTGGTTCTGGCTCAGGAACTTGTCCACCTCTGCCTTGCCTTCAGCCGGATCCCCCGCCACCTGCCACAAGCGCCGCTCGATGCCCTGGGCCAGCAGATGCCCCACCGCCGCCTCGATCGCCGACAGCACGCACAACTGCGCCGGTTCGTTGGTGGTGTAACCCACCTCCGCCTCAAGCAGCTTCTTGAACTCGATGAACTTGAACACCCCGGCGCTTCGGCCTACCGAGTAGATGGTCTTGCTGGTCATCACGTTGGCCAGCACCTGCCCGGTGCGCACGTCCACCGCGCGCAGGTTGACCGTGACCTGGTCGACACGGTACTCGCGGGAGATGTCGATGCCGAGATAGCGGGCACCCTCGCCGCCGCTGCGCACGTTGGTGTCGTAGGCGATGATGCCGCCTTCGAGCATCAGGTTGGCCGCCTGCAGCGGTGGCAGCTCCGCCGCGATGTTCTCCGCCACGTCGGGTTTCTTCTGCGACGCGCGGATGATCTTGCGCTCGGTCAGCAGGTTCTGCAGGCCTTCGCGCTCCAGCACCACGAACCAGCCGCTGGCACTCAGGGCATCCATCAGCATGCTCGCCGCACCTTGGGTGACGCTGGTGGAGAAGGAGCTGGCCGGGGTCGGCTTGTATTGCCCGGTCTGGTCGCGAAAGCCATACACCACGGCCATCAGCCGGCCTTTGGGGCGTGGCATGTTGATCAGGTCGTAATAGGTCGACGCGCGCGGCGTCAGGGTCGGGGTCTCCGAGTCCTGTTCGGCCGGCATCGGTTGGCGCAGGCCGCAGCCTTGCAATGTGGCGAGGATCAGCAAAGCGCTCAGCAGACGTTTCATGGTGTTCTCTCCCCAGCTAAACGACCCGTCCCTCTCAGGGGTTCAGGCCACTGACCTCGATGATCGAAATTTCTCCCGTGGCGCGATCGGTGACCTTGATGCTCAGGGCACCGGAGTCATCGATGACATCGATCAGGAACGCGTCGGTGGCCATGCTCCCGGTCTGGCCATTGCTGATGTTGTCCAGCAGCTGCGACAACATCCGCGACTCCAGCTGGTTGCTGAACCGCTCCAGGGCCGACGTGCCACCGAAGGCGGATGTGCGGTCCTTGAGGTCCGGATCGTCGTAGTCGTTCTGCGCCTGGGCGTTGTTCAGCAGCCAGGTGCCGTTGAGCGGGTTGCCGCCGAATGCCGGGTTGACCGGGGTGTACACCAGCTCCGTGGCCTGGGCGGCGCAGGCACTGAGCAGCAGGCCAGCTGCAAGGCACCGGGGTATGCGAGTGTTCATAGCTCATCCCTCTCCAGATCAGTAGTGTCCTGCAGCAGGCGTTGCAGCTTGCGCTGGATGACCTCCTGCTTGACCAGGTCGGCGGCCGCGACGGCCTCTTCTTTTAATTGGGTAACGTTCGGTGGCAGAAAGCGCCGGTACAGCACGTCGCGCTCGAACTCCACGGTCACCAGGCTGCCCCAGCGGGCATCCGGGCGCTCGCGCACCACCAGGTTGAAATCCAGGCGACTGGTGGCGCGCAGGCGGTCGGCGAAGTAGTAGTAAAAGTCGTGGCCGATGTGCGAGATGGTGTTGTCGACGATGAAGCCTTTCATCTCGTCTTCGGCGTCGGCCATGGCCACACTTGGCAGCCAGGCGGCCAGCAGCAGGCTCAGGCACACCGCGTGCAGGCGCTTCATGGCGTGTCTCCCGGGCCTGCGTGAGTACGGGCGCCGCCAGCGCTTTCGTTGAAGGCCTGCTCGGCGACGAACTGCCAGTCGCTGTAATGCTCCAGGCCTTCGAAACCGGAAAACTGCGTATCGAAGCCACTGCGCTTGAACGGGGTGGCGTCGGAGCGGCTGTGCACGCCGGTGATGCGACCATCGATGGCGCGCAGCAGGCCCCAGTCGTCGCTGTTGGTGATCGGGTCCAGGTACAGCCGGCGAATATGCCGCTGGGGCTGCGGGAAGCGGTTGTCCTCGAGCAGGTCGGCCAACTCCTGGGGGTACTGGGCCAGGCCCGGCGAGGCGCGATAGTAGCTGCGCAGCGCCTGGGCGTATTGGCCACCGACCCACAGCAGCTCGCGCTCGTGCTCGCGCTGGGTAACGCTCGACCACACCGTGCCGGTGGCAGCCAGGGCCACGCTGCTGACCGCGATCAGCAGCAGCACGCCCAGGTAGGTGAAGCCGGCGCTGGCCTTACCACTCCGCGAAAAGGCTGCCATCACGCGCCCTCCCTGTGGCACCACTCTTGATATCGGCCACACCACCGGCCACGCCTTCTGGCGGTGGCACCAGCTGCCAGGCGTCACTGCGTTCGGTGATCGGGTCGACCGGGGTGTTGCGCAGGTAGCGCTGTTCCACCAATTGCTCCAGCGAGTCCGGGTAATGGCCGGTATCGCCGTAGTAGTGGTCCAGGGCCTCGCGCAGCGCCGACAGGCTCTGGCGCAGGGTGGCCTCGCGGGAGCTCTCCAGGCTGTTGAAGTAGCGCGGCATGGCGATGGTCATCAGCGTGGCGATGATCGCCATCACCACCAGCAGTTCGATCAGGGTGAAGCCTCGGCTGCGTTTCATGGCCGTCACCATTGCCCGTAGGGGATGTTGTTGAGGCCCTTGCCGCGGGCCTTGGAATACACGTCGAAGACGTCTTCGCCTTCACGCGGGTTGTCCGGGCTGCTGGCGTAGGCGCGCAGGCCCCAACCGCCTTCGTCATCGTTCTTGGCCGCCACCAGCGGGTCATGCGGAATGCGCCGCAGGAAGTAGAACTTGGCCCCCTTGGCACTGCGCACATCGCGCACGCCGTCGACCAGTACCTTCAAGTTCGGCGGGTAGCCGCTGGCGTCCAGGCGCTTTTCGATGTACCCGGCGTCGAAGGCGCGCTTGTAGGCGTCGATGGCATCGCGGATCTGGTAGAGCGCCTCGCGCAGTTGCTGCTCCTTGCCACGGCGCACCACCGTTTCGGTCAGTGGCGCAGCCATGGTCGCGAGCATCCCGAGCAGGGCGAGGGTCAGCACCACTTCGATCAGGCTGAACCCCTGCTGGCAGCGTTTCATGGCCGTGGGCTCACGGTGACAGGGACAGTGGCCACCTGGCTCTGCCCCACCGGTGCACTGTCCTGGCCATCGCTGGGCACGTTGCCCGGCACATCACGCACCGGCAGCGGCGCCACCTGGCGCACCTGCATGCTCGACTCGGTGCCGGTGCCGAATTCCATGTCCGACGGGCTCTGGTACGGCAGGTTGCGCACGATGCGGGGGGTGATCGCCAGCACCAGTTCCGACTTGCTCATGTCGTCCTTGTTGCTGCCGAACAACCGCCCCAGGCCAGGAATGTCGCCAAGGCCGGGGATCTTGTTGCCGGCGGCGTTGTGGTCGTTGCGCACCAGGCCGGCCAGCACCTGGGTTTCGCCGTCGTGCAGGCGCAGGCTGGTCTGCGCGTTGCGGGTGTCGACCTGGACCGGGATGGTGCCCTGGCGGGTGGCTTCCAGCGGTGTGGCGTTACTCACTTCCAGGGCAATCTTGATCGCCACTTCGTTGTTCAGGTGCACGGTGGGCTGCACTTCAAGCTTCAGACCGACGTCCAGGTAGGTGACGCTTTCGGTGATCACTGGGCCCTGGGTGGACGGCACCGAAGTAGCACTGATGATCGGTACCCGCTGGCCGATGTGGATGCGCGCCTGCTCACGGTTGCTGACACGGATCACCGGGCTGGCCAGGGTGTTGATGTCCTTGTCCTGGGCATTGATCTTGGCCTGCGGTGCCGGCGAGATGCTGATGCGGCTGGAGTTGATGCCGCGCAGCTGGTCGAGCACGCTGACCGGGTTGCCGTCGTCGGTCAGCACGCCGAAGGTGTTCGGCCATTGCAGGCCAAGGTCGAGAATGCGCGAGGTGGCCACCTCCATCACCTCCACTTCCAGCACCACCTCGGGGTTGGACTGGTCCTGCGACTGCAGCAGCTTTTCGGCCATGCGCACGGCGTCGGGGGTATCGCGCATGGTCAGGGTGTTGAGGCGTTCGTCGACGAATACGTCACGGGTCTTGAGCATGGTCTTGACCATGTTCAGCGCGGTGTTGGCGTCGATGCTGGTCAGGTAGAAGGTGCGCATGACCAGTTCCTGGTAGTCCTTGGCCTTCTGCGGCGAATCGGGGTAGATCATCAGGGTGTTGTCGTTGACGATCTTCTGGCGCAGCTGGTTCTGCTCCAGCAGCAGCGCCACGGCATCCTCGATGCGCACGTCGCGCACGAAGATGGTGGCCTTCATGTCAGGGCGCAGGTCCTTGTCGAAGATGAAGTTGATGCCGGCGACCTGCGACAGCACCTCGAAGATGGTCTTCAGGCCGGCATCGCGGAATTCCAGGGTCACCGGGCGCTCCAGCTTGCTGCGCAGCTGCGGGAACGGCTGCGCGGTACGGGCCTGGACGTTCTCGATGTCGGTGCGCAGAGCAATGCCCTTCTGGTTTTGTGGGTCCAGGCGCAGCACTTCGCGCATGTAGCGCTCGGCACCGAACAGGTCACCCTGGCGCAGCGCCGCCTGACCGAGCGCCACACGCTCGTCGAGGGTGCGGATCAGCTCCAGCTGGCGGATGCCTTCCTGGGCGCGGCGGTTGTTCGGTTCGATGGTCAGCACCCGGCCGTAGCCCATTCGCGCACTGGCGAAGTCGTGGCGGATGCGGTCGGCGTCGGCCTGGCCGAGCAGCGCCTCCACGGCCGTCTGACGCCCGTGGGCCAGGGCGATGTTCAGCTCGGTGTCGCGCGGGTCATCGCGCAGCGCTTCTTCGAGGCGGGCGATGCCGGCCTCGTACTGGCCCTCCTTCATTAGCTCGGCGCTGTCATTGCGCACCGCGCTGGAGCCGCAGCCGGCGATGGCCACGCACAGCGCCAGGAGCATGAACGGGGCAGGCTTGCACATCTTCGACGGCTTCATGGTGCGCTCCCTACAGACAAGGTCTGTGACTGGTGCAAAGGCAGGTAAACCAGGTCCAGCTCGTTGGCCGAGACTCTGTCGAGGCGGTAGGTACTGTCGATCACGTCGCCTTGGCGCACGACGTAGAGTTTTTCGCCGCTCTGCAGGAAGATCTGCAGGTCGTCGCGGTCGCCCATGCGGCCGACGAACTGGAACGGCAGTGCGGGCGCGGTGGGGGCTGCGGCTACCACAGGTGCGGCAGCTACGGGTTGTTCGGTGACGGTGGTCAGGGCTTGTGGCTTGGTCCATTTCTGGGCTGGGAACAGATCCCTCGAGGCCTGTTCCGGCCGCTTCGCGGGCGTGCCCGCTCCCACAGGGGCGGCGTTGCCCACATGACTTGTGGGAGCGGGCAAGCCCGCGAAGGAGGCGACGCTATCTTCCTGGCTGAACCAGTGCCCCGGCGCCCATGCCAGCGCTGCCGACACCCCGAGAAACCCGACCCACATCACGGCGCGTTGTGTGTTCATCACGACCTCGACAGGTAGAGGGTCAGGCGCACCCGGCCATTGAGCTGGGTGTCGGAGATGCGTTTGCGTTGCAGCTCCAGGTCTTCCAGCACCAACGTCGGCAGCTGGCCGATCAGCCCGCGCAGGAAGCTGCGGATCTGCGGGTAGCTGCCACTCACCGGCAGGATGATCTGGTAGCGCGCCAACTGGGTCTTCGGGTCCACACCGAGGGCGTATTCGCCGCGCGCCAGGCTGATGCGCTCGGCGCTGGCCAGGCGGTACAGGCGCTCGATCAGTTCACTTGCCTCGGGCTGGCCGGGCAGTTGCTGACGCAGGCTGTCCAGCGCTTGCTGCTCGGGTTTCACGGCGATCTTCAGCTCGCCGCGCTTGACCCGTTCGACCTGCGCGCTGGCATCGGCTTCGCTGGCGCGCAGCTCACGCACGGCCTGCCACTGGGGAACGACACCGGCCAGTGCGATACCGACGGCAAGCACGGCGACTGCGGCGGCGCCCAGGCCGACGAGGCCGATGCCGTGCAGTTGCTCGCGGATGATGAGACTAGGGACGCGCATGGCCGGTCTCCCAGGTGGCGGTGAGGTTGAAGCGCACCGGGTGCTCGGGCTGCCCGGCCACCACTTCGTGGTTGAGCAGCGAGACGTCACTGAGCGCGTCGCTTTGCTCCAGGCGCTGGTGGTACTGCAGCATCGCTTCCAGATTGCGTGCCTCGGCGGTGATGCGGACCTGGCCCTTGCGGGCATCCGGGGTCAGGGTCAGCAGTGCGACGTCTTCCTGCGGCTGCGCTTCGAGCATGGTGAACAGCTGCTGCCAAGGCCGTTGCAGCTGCTGCGAGACGCTGCGCATCTGTGCCAGGCGTTCGGCCTGCTCGCGGCTGGCGGCGCTGTTCTGCGGGGCGACCGGGGCCGGGCGGCGGCCCAGTTGCAGTTCCAGGCTGTGCACACGGGCTTCCAGGTCCACCTGCTCGACCTGCAGCTGCTGTTGCACCAGCACCAGCACGGCGACTGCGGCAGCGCCAAGGGTCAGCAGCGACCAGGCCAGCAGGCCACTGCGACGGGGCTGAAATTCCAGGTCGAGGCGGCGCATGTCAGGCCACCGCCCGCCACATGGCGCACAGTGGGTCGCTGTCGGCGGCCGGCTGGCACAGCTGCACCGCCGCCAGTTGCGGCACGTCACCGCGCCCCGGGGCATGCAGGTAGACCCGCGGCAGGTGCTCGCCATACAGCTCACAGGTGCGGTCGATCAGCGCCTGCAGCGCCTGGTCGCTGTCGGCGCAGCCCTGGGCCAGCACCTGCTGCCAGGCACCGCCGGCGGCCAGCAGCAGCACGCTGCGGCGTGGCTCGGCGAGCACGAACAGGAAGTCGCCCTGCTCCAGCTGCGCCGAGCAGCGGTTAAAGGCGGCCATCAGGTAGGGCTGCACCGAGCGCAGGCTCAGGCGGCTTTCCCGGCCCAGGGCCTGCAGGCCTTGCAACAGCGCATCGGGCAATGCGGTGGCGATGCGTGCGGCACCGGCTGGCTCGGGCGAGAGGACGATGCGCCAGTCGTCCAGCGACTGACCGTAGAGGTTCTCGAAGCAGGCCCGGGCGTAGGCATCCAGTTCCCGTGGGTGGCCAATGGCGTCGCTCCACGGCACCAGGCAGAAGCGGCTGAAGCGGGCCGACAGCAGTACCCGCAGCTGGGCGCCCTTGACGGCGTGTTCGGCCAACAGCGCGCTCAAGGCGTGCAAGGCGGGTTCCCAGGCCGGTTGCGCGGCATCGCAGGTAAACGCGCGGCTCCCCAACCACTGATGCTGGTTGGCATGCCAGCGACCCAGGCCGACACCTTCAGCACCGAGCACAGCACAGAAACGATCAGATGAATGTGACACGGTTGATCTCCTCGAGTGTGGTGCGGCCGTCACGGACCAGGTCCAGGGCCGAGGCACGCAGCAGGCGCAGGCCACGCTGGCAGGCCAGCTGCTTGATCTGCGACAGAGGGCGACGTTCGACGATCATCTGCCGCAGGTCGTCATCCAGGTGCAGCAGCTCGGCAATCGCGCTGCGGCCGCGGTAGCCACTGCCACGGCACTGGCCGCACCCCTGGGCGCGGACGAACTTCCAGCCGCTTACCGCTTCGCGGGTCAGGCCCGAGACGGTCAGGGTTTCTTCATCGGCTTCGCACGGCGTGCAGCAGTGCGGGCAGGCCAGGCGGATCAGGCGCTGGGCCAGCACGGCGTTGAGGGCAGAGACGAAGCTGTAGGGGTCGACCTGCATCTGGCTGAAGCGGCCGATCACATCGAAGACGTTGTTGGCGTGGATGGTGGTGAACACCAGGTGGCCGGTGAGCGCCGATTGCACGGCGATCTGGGCGGTGTCCGGGTCGCGGATCTCACCGACCAGGATCTTGTCCGGGTCGTGGCGCAGGATCGAGCGCAGGCCGCGGGCGAAGGTCAGGCCCTTTTTCTCGTTGACCGGGATCTGCAGCACGCCGGGCAGCTGGTACTCGACCGGGTCTTCGATGGTGATGATCTTGTCCACGCCGTGGTTGATCTCGCTGATCATGGCGTACAGGGTGGTGGTCTTGCCGCTGCCGGTGGGACCGGTGACCAGGATCATGCCGTAGGGCTCAGAAGCCAGCCGGCGCAGGGCGCGCAGGGTTTCGTCGGCAAACCCCAGGGCCTGCAGCTGCACGCCGCTGACGCGGTCGGACAGGTCTTGCTTGTCGAGCACCCGCAGCACCGCGTCCTCGCCGAAGATGCTCGGCATGATCGACACCCGAAAGTCGATCTGCCGCTCGCCGATGGCGACCTTGAAGCGGCCGTCCTGGGGCACGCGTTTTTCACCGATGTCCAGCTCGGCCATGACCTTGATGCGCGAGATCACCTGGTCGGCGAAGGCGCTGCCGCTGGCCTTGCCGGCGCCATTGAGCACACCGTCGATGCGGTACTTGATGGTCAGGCCCTGGCCGGTCATGCCCAGGTGAATGTCGCTGGCATGCTGCTTGAGGGCATCGTACAGGGTCGAGTTGACCAGCTTGACCACCTTGCTCTGGTCTTCGCTGATGCTGGTCAGCGACAGGCGCTGCAACGGGTCGCTTTCACCGCTGACCTCGGCGTCATGGTCGAGGGCATCGACCGCATGGAAGCTCTCTTCGTGGCGGGCGAGGAAGGTGGCCAGGTCGGCGGCGTGGGCCAGGTACAGCGGCGCGCCCTGCAGGTTGTCGTCGATCCAGGCCAGGCGGGCGTGGTCGAAGGGGTCGGCGAACACACCGACCAGCGCGCCGTCCTGCTCGATCAACACGAACTCGCGCTTCAGGCATTGGGCCAGGCTGACCTTTTCGAAGCGAGCGGTGCTGGCCAGCAGCGCCTGGGTCTGCAGCACCGGGTAATGCAGGGTCAGGCCAAGGCGCTGGATGAAACGGTCAGGGGTTTCGTTGGCCAGCCGTTCCAGGCAGTTGAGCAGGCGCTCGTCGCCGGCTTGCAGACGGGCCTGGGCCAGGAGTTCGCGGGGGTAGGCGGTGTGCTTGCCTGCACCTGTATCGAGTACGTCTGACATGGCCTGCGACTCCGCTCAGGGGGCGCGTCGCAGGCTGGCTTGGCCAGGGGTAGCGGGCGCCGCTATTCCCCGGTGAGCAGTTGGTCGTCGTCAGGACCTGGGGGCTTGGCGCCATTACGGCGGCGATCGGCCAACACCCAGCTGCCATCGTACAACTGCAAGGGGAACGATTGGTTCCTGTTCTGGCGTCGTTCGATAAACCCTTCGGCTGGATGGTCAGTTGCCCTGCGCTGGCGCTCGATGCCCATCAGGTCGAAGATCGCGCGGGCCAGTTCCGCCAACGGGAACGGCTTGAACAGGACATGCGTCACACCGAGTTCGGCGGCCCGCTCACGGACTTCTGCAGTCGGGTGGGCGGTAATCAGCACGAAGTGGCACTGCCTGTTCTTGCGCACGGTCTCCAGAACCTGAAACCCCTCCATGTCGGGCAAGCGGTAATCCAGCACAATCACTTTCGGTGCCAGGCTTTCAGCCTGCTCGATACCACTGGCACCGTCGTGGGCGACGTGAGTTTCCAGCCCTTGCGCCTGCAAGTACGCCTGCAGGTTCTGCGCAAGGGTCTGTTCGTCATCGACTACCAATACTCTGTTCACCAAGGTCGACTCCCAAGTACTGCCCGGTTACCCGGTTTGCGAAGTGCGGCCTCGATAAGGCTTGAGCAGGCTTCGTGCCAGGCGTGAATAGTCATTTCGTACCACTGTAAGTCATTGATCCTGCAAGGCTGTGCCAAACCCTTCAACACAGGTGCAAACCCACTTCCCCATATCCGGGGAAAGTGATGGCACTTTGCCAAATCGTTATTCCCCAGCTTTGGGGAAACTCAGCGAAGGGCCTCAGTCAGCGACCTCCACTGTAGCGGATTGGCGCAAACGTTGGCGCACCGATTGCCTCGCCTGCGCCTGGAGCTGGCCGATGAGCGCAGCCTTGGCCAGCTCCAGGTCCGGTTCCGCTATGACCGACGGATTATCACTTTGGTTCTGTACACCTTGCAGCGATTGCCGATTGGCCCGGTAGAACGCCTCGATGTCGGCCCGGCTGGGCTCATTTATCGCGCTGAGCCGGGCGTACACTTGCTGTGCAGCCATTTCGTGGCGCATGTAATCAGCGTACTCCGCCCGATCGAAGCCTGCATCTGCGAGGCGCCTGTCGAACAGCGCCGGGCTGCCGAAGGCGGCTTCGATCTCACCCAGCTGCGCTGATAGCTGCTCATCACCGATGTGAATACCCTGGCGCTGCGCCTCTTGCCAGAGCAATTCCTTGTCGATCAGTTCGTCCAGCGCCTGGCTGCGCAGGCGCTTGTACAGCGTCGGGTTGCGGATGCTGGTCAGCGCCCTGCCCTGGGCTTCCAGGTATTCGGTGAAATAGCGCTCCAGGCGCATCAGCTCGATCGTCACGCCGTTGACCCGTGCGGCGGGCACGTCGGCCCAGCTCGCCTTGGCGATCACCAGCAACAGGCACAGCAACAGGATACGCATGGGCACCTCCGCTCAAGGGCTGTCCGGCACCGGCCGGTACGGGGCAACGGCGGTAAAGCGAGGCCCGGGCAGCGCCACCGCGACGACATGGGCGCCGGCCATGCCCTGGCGCCTGCCCGGGCCGAAGCCCAGCGCCGGGGTCAGGCCGGTGTCGACATCGTGCAGGCCCTCCAGGGCGGCCACCAGCTGCTCGCGGCTGGCATCGCGGCCAATCTGCTTCAGGGCTTCGGACAACAGCCTCAGGGCACACAGGGTACTGACCTGCAACGACGCCTGGCGCGGGTCGAGGCCTTGGCGCTGCTGCAGGCCGGCCAGGGTCGCCATGCCCTGCTCGGTCCAGTCGCCCGGCACGAACGGATAGGCCAGGAACAGCCGTTGCGACCACTGCGCCGGCAAGCTCGCCACCGCTGCCGCCACCTGGCTGGACGCTGCGAACAGGTAAGGATCTCGCCCCTCGGCCTGCAGCGCCTGGGCGAGCGCGGCGAAGGCCGGGGCCCGGCCAACGAAGACAATGCCCGGGCCCTCGACCGCCCGACCATCAAAAGCCTGAACCGCAGGCGTCGCCCAGCCTTGCTGAAGCAAACGTTCACGCACTTGCTCGGCCAATGCCGCCTGCTCGTTGCCGGCATACACCACGCGCAAGCCATCGGGTGCCAGGCTCAAGGCGCCCCGGGCATGGGCGGCCAGGCTCAGCAACTGCTCGGCGATACCTGGCAACGGGTCGAAAATCTGTGAGCTGCCACCGCTGCGCGGCGTGCTGCCGATCAACGGCACGCCCCGTTGTTCGAGCAGGGCCGGCAGTTGCTGATCGAGCATGGGGGCCAGCGGCGCGATCAAGGTGAACACCTGGTCCTGGTCGAGCAAGCGTTGCAGGGCCTGCTCGGCAGTGGCCGAGTCGGTGCCGGTATCGGCCACCACCAGTTCCAGGCGCCGGCCATGGATGCCACCCTGCTGGTTGATCTGCTCCAGGCCATCTTCCAGCACGGCCCGCACGACATGCCCGGCGTCCGCCAGAGGGCCACTGGCTGGCAGCAGGGTCCCCAGGCGCAGCACCCCCTCCTCGACGCCAGGGTCCCGATCTTCGCTCAGGCGCTTGAGATAAGCGGTGAGGTTGCGCTGGTCGGCCACGGTCAGTTCGAAGCGTGGCATGGCCGGGTCCAGGCGCTGGCCCGCCGGATCGACGCCATACTGGATGGCGCGGGCCAGTGAGGCGTCGCTGTAGGCCGGGTAGCTGCGGCCGTTGCTCTGCCGCTCACCCTGCCCCAGCGCCATACGCTGCCAGTCGAGGCTGGGTGGGCGAACCCCACCTTCGGCACGCCCGCGCCCGTCAGTGCCGTGGCAGCTGGCGCAGGGCAGCACGCTGGCGGGGACGCTCATGTCGCTGGCACCGACGCGGGCCGTCAGCTGTGCGTCGCTGGCCGATACCCCAAGCCTGTATAGCCGCTTGCCTGCCTGTTCATTCGGGGTCAGTTCCAGGGCCCATGCCGAACCGCCAGTGATCCCAAGGAGGATGACTGCCAGGATCAAGCGAGCCCCTGTAGGAGCGGCCTTGTGTCGCGAAAGGGTCGCGCAGCGGCCCCAGTGGCTCAGCATCAATGCATGAATGGTCGGGGCTGCTTTGCAGCCCTTTCGCGACACAAGGCCGCTCCTACAGGCCTTGTGCAATTGCCCCCACCATAGCTGGGCCATGACGGCTATCGCCCGGCCAGCGGTTGCGCCAGCAACTGCATGCGCTGGGCAATGGCTGCAGGCGGTGCGTCCGGGCGGATCTTGCTCCAGCGCTTGCCGGCCACATCGCCAGCGATCAACTGGGTCGAGTGCTGCTCGGGGCTGGGCAGGAACTGGCCGATGCGCCCCAGCACCAGGTCGATGTCAGCCTTGTCGCCGGTGAGGAACAGCCAGTTGGCGCTGTCCACGCCCTGCTTCTGGGCAAAGGCCTTGAGCGCTGCCGGGGTGTCGTTGAGCGGGTCGCTGCTGATCGACACGAAGGTCACCTGGCTGGCCAGCTCCGGCCCCATGGCATCACGCACCTCACGCAGCTTGCGGGTGATCAGCGGGCAGGCGTCGGTGCAATGGGTAAAGATCACGTTGAGCATCACCACCTTGTCCTTGAGCACATCGCTGTAGAACCGCAGCGCCCGTCCGTTCTGGTCCTTGAGCACGGTGTCGGTGAACCAGGCCTGGGCATCGCGGGTGCCGCCGCCGCTGGTCATGGCCGGCGGCGCCGGCTGCGGGCTGGGCCCTTGCGGTGCATGGCCCTCATGGGCGAAAGCGACCGAACTGAGGATCCACAGCACGACCACCAGGGCCAGCCAGTCGCTGTGACGCATCGTGGTGTGGCGGGTTGCGCTGCTCATGGCTGCACCTCATGGTGGTCGGCGATGGCGGTACTCTTGGCATGCACGCGGCGAGCACTCAGGCGGTTGATTTCCTCGACCAGCACGGCCGGGTCGGTGAACCCGTAGTAGCGGGTCCAGTGGCCGGTGCGGCCGTCACCGACCAGGATCAGCGGCGGGTGCTGGCTGAGGTCGGCACTGAAGCTGCCCAGGCCCTTGAGGGTTTCGGTAATCGCATACTGCGAGCCGGTCAGCCAGCTCCAGCCCGGGCCATGCTGGAAGGCTTTGGCGTAATTCTGCAGGCGTTTGGCATCGTCACGCTGCGGGTCGACGCTGATCGACACCAGCTGGATCTCCTCGCCCACACGCCCGCCCAGCTGTTGCTGGACCTTGCCCATGATCGACGAAACCACCGGGCACACGGTGGTGCAGCTGGTGTAGATGAAGCCCATGACCACCAGGTGCTCGCCCACCAGGTCCTGCTCCAGGCGCACCGGCATGCCGTCCTGGTTGAGCAGCGAGACATCGGCAAAGCGCACGCTGGCCTTCTCCTGGTGCGCCGCCGGGGGCTGCCCGGCGTGGCCGTCGTGGTCATGGCCGGCATGGGCCAGGGCCAGGTTGCTGGCCACTAACAGGCTCAGGGCAAGCAGTTTGAAAGAATGCTTGGCGTTCATCGCACATTCCTCACTTCGGTCTGGGAAGCAGTAGCCGTGGCGGCAGGCAGCACGCGCAGGCTGGTGTAGTTTTCTTCGGCGAACTTGCGCCCGAGCGACGGCGACTGCACGTGCAGGTACCACGCGCCAGGTTCGGGCAGGGTCAGCGCTGCCTGGTACACGCCCTCGCCCACCTCTTCGAGCTGCAGGTTGCGCGGCAGCGACGAGGGCGCCAGGAAGTAGCGCAGGGTCAGGTCGTTCAGGCCGGCTCGCGGCTTGCCATCGTCGCCGACGATGCGCACCTTGGCGGTGAAGGCTGTTTGCGGTGGCAGTGGCTGGTCGAGGCCGATGAATTCGGCATGCGCCCCCCGGCGCTTGCTCGCATCAGCCGCGGTGGCGACATCGGTACTGAAGCAGTGGATGATCTGCGGCTGGTTGAGCAGGAAGGCCACATCGAACTTGCCTGCCGCCGGCATCTTCACCATCGAGCCATACACCCCCGGTGCCAGCTCGCGCAGGCTGCGGTCGATGACGAGGGTAGCGCGGGCCTGATGGCCACGGTTGTTGTAGCCGGACATCGGCGCGTTCATGCCCTCGGCATAGAAGTAGGTGGTGTTGTCCACCGGGTTGACCACGAACACCGAATTGTCGTCCCGCGACACCGCCAACCCTTGGGCCAGTGGCAGGTCACCGGCCTTGCGCGGCGCGGCGGGGCCGGCCTCGAAGCCCTGGACGATCGGCTGGCGCCCTTCGCCCAGGCTGCTCAGGTTGATCATGCTGACTTTGGGCGAGGCCAACCCGCGGATATAGGCGTAGCCTTTGGTGAAGGTCAGCTGGTACGGTTCGGCCGCCACCGGAATGCGGTGGATCAACTGGTCGGTACTGGCGTCGATCACCAGGGCCTGGTTGTCCACGGTGTTGAGCACGATGCCGTAACGGCCGTCACTGCTGAAGCGCATCGGCCCCAGGCCTTGCTCGGCCTTGACGATGTGGCGCAACTGGTGGTTGCGGGCATCGATCACCCGCACCGTGCCCTCTTCACCGTCGGCCACATACACCGCCTGGGACAGCGCCGAGTAAGCCACCGACAACGGGTGCGGGCCGACCTCCAGGGTTTTCACCAGGCGCATTTCGGGGATGTCGATGATGCTCAGCGTGCCGCCGTCGCGGTTGCTGACGAAGGCGTAACGCGAGTCGGCACTGAAGGCGATTTCATGGTGCCCGGAGCCGGTGGCGAACGACTTGAGGGTGGTGCGCCCTGGCACGTCGATCACGGTCACGCCGCCCTTGGCTGGGTCGCTGCTGTTGTTGCCCACCCACAGCCGGTGCTGGTCCGGCTGCAAGGCTACGCGAACCGGTGACTCGCCGGCATCCAGCGTGGCCACGCGGGTGAAGGTCTCGGTATCGATCACCGCCACCTGGCCACGCTCGGGGATCGACACGAACACCTGCTTGTCATCCCCGGTCGCCGCCCAGTCCATGGGGCGGCCCGGCAAGTCGATGCGCGCCAGGGTGCTGGTGACACCACCCACCGATACGGTCGGGTCGATCACGGTAAGGCTGGCGTCCTTGTTCAGCACCAGCAGGAAGTAGCTGTTCAGGTCCAGTAACGGGCGTGCACCGATGCTGCTCTTGAGAAACAGCGCAACGCGGGCCTTGCAACTCTGGTCGCGGTTGCCGCCCTCAAGTGGCGCCGACTGCGCTGGGTCGATCCAGGCACCCGGCGCCAGGCCCGACAGTGGCTGGCCGCTGGCCTGGTCGGTCACCTTGAAGCGCACGTTGGCAAAGGCGCCTTCACGCAGCTCGCTGCCGGCCAGCGGGTGCGCCTCGAACTCCACGGTCACGCCGTCGCGGCTGAGCCGGTGCAGGGCCTGCGGGTCGGCAGGCTCCTGCAGCAGTTCGCGCGGGTCGCACCAGAGTTTTTCGTACGCCACGCCCAGGCCGATGAGCGCCGCGCCCAGCATCACTCCCAATACGGCGGGCCGAGTTTTCTTGTTCTTGTACATGCTCGCGCTCCCCTTCCCTTACTGGCCCGCGGCAGTTGCCGGCGGCGCGTCGTTGGTCACCCGCAGGATGCCCCACAGTCCCGAGAGGTTGCCGTAGGCGGCATAGTCGCGGAACAGGTAGTCCCCTGGCACTGCGTTGGCGCCACCGGCACTGGGCAGCATGAAGCTGAAGTGCGCTGCCGGCAGCACGCTTTCCTGGGCACCGATGTACATGGCCATCGGGTTGTAGCCGAAGCGCACCGAGCCGATGCCAGGCAAGTTCATCGGGTAACCGTCCAGGTCGTTCTTCTGCGCCTGGTAGTTGTGCAGTGGCCACAGGTGACCGTCGAGCTGGTAGGTGATGCCGCGGCTACCCCCGCTGGGCATCAGCACATGGCTGCGCACTGGCTGGCCTGGCTTGGCATACAGCACCGGGGTTTGCGGGTCGCCGCCGACCAGGGCGTTGCTGTAGGCCATGTGGGCATTGGGCACGTCGGCGAAGCCAAAGCCATCGGCATGGCCGAACGGTGCGTCCGGCGCCAGGCCGAAGCGCAGCCACAGCGGCTCGGTCTTGTAGTTCAAGGCCATGTTGCCGTTGTCCTTCGGATCGCCCGGCACACCGTTGCCTTCGGTGGCGATGCCCTCGACCGGGCGGCCATCGGCCCAGCGCATGTTCATCGAGCGCTGCCATACCGTGACCAGGTCGCGGTAGTCAGGCTGGCCACTGACCTTGACGGTGGCCTGGGCGCGGCTGGCGGTGTCCTCGGTCCAGGTCGCGGTCTGCGGCAACACGCTCATGCCAGCGACCAGGCCCTTCTGCGGCTGCTTGATGACATCCGCCGGGGTCAAGTTGAGGCCACCGAACTCGATCGCCGTGGTGTTGATGTTGTCCACCGTGCGGCCCAGTTGCAGCATCGGCTTGCCTTCGCGCTCCAGGTGGCCGGCGTAGTACTGGTACACCCTGCTCGGGTAGGCACCGCTGTTACCCGCCCGAGGCGGCACGGTCTGCACCGGGTTGGCACCGACGTTGACACCGTCCGACTTGGTGATGTCGTAGGCCAGCAACTGTGCATGCAGGCCCACGTGGCTGGACGGCCGCATCAGGTTGTTGTTGAAGGCCGTGGAGCCTTCGCTGTCAAAGCGGTCGCGCTTGACCACGTTCTGCATCACCGCCGTGCTGGGCAAATCAGGCATGACCAGCGGCAGGCGGTTTTCCAGGGTGACGCTGATGCAGTCGCCGGCATTGGCACGCAGTACCAGTGGCTCTACCGGAACGCCGGCCTTGAGCTTGCCGGTGGCCGGGTCGAGGTCGGCCTTGCGCACGTACAGCACGGCAGTCGGGTCGTGCAGCGGCGCGCTGTGGCCGCCGACGGTGAAGGTGGTACCGTCCTCCTCGTCGACCACCGTCACCTGCGGGATGCTGGTGGTGCGGCTGTTGAACACCAGGGTGCCACCATTGGCCTTCAGCGGGCCGCCGACATGCTGGCCGATCCCGGCCGGGTCGTTGATGCTGACCCCGTTGCGGTTCTCCAGGATGTCGTTGGCCAATGCAGCGACGATCTCGTAGCTGCGCTTGACCGTGGTGCGGGTGCCGATGCCATTGGGGTTGGCCGTGGTTTTCGGGCAGATGCCGTCGAAGTTGACCGTGTTGCGCATAGCCACCGGTTGCGGGTTGTTCGGCAGCGGGAACAGGTCGGCGCGTTGCGCGGTGTAGTTGCGCATCACGCCCCAGATGCCGTTCCAGTAGCCTTCCAGGGCCGCATCCATGCTGTACAGATAGTCGCCGTTGGTGGCCGCGGAGCTGGAGATCATCGACACCGGCGCCATGAAGCCCATCTGTTCGGAGATGCCGATCATCTGCGAGGCCTTCCAGCCGGAGTTGGAGCTGTTGCCAAAGCCGGAACCGTTCTGCAGCCACTTCACGCCGTGCAGGGTGACGTTGTGCTCCTCTTCATGGCCACCGGCGTGCAGGCGCAGGCGCACGTTATCGCCGGAATAGGTACGCAGCATGGGGGTGAACGGGTCACCCGGCTCGCTGCCGGCCTTGTTGATGTGCGGTGGGAACAGCGTGGTGCCACCGGTGGGGCCGACCGCCGAAGTGATCGCCGAGGGCGCCAGGTTCATCGCCGGAATGGCGCGGTCGGTGCGGCTCTGCATGGCGTAGCTCAGGTCACCGCCCAGGCCGTCGGCCTGCATGCCGCGTTTGCCGTCCGGGCCGACCTTGTTCGGGTCGAACACTCGCAGGGCCAGTGGCTCGTTGCGGTAGTTGACGACGAACATGCCAGGGTCATCCACCGAGATCGCCTGCGGGCATGGCCGGCTTGGGCACCCTGGGCTCAGGCCACCACGGGACTCGACCACCGATTCGAGCAGGTTGGAGGCCTTCTGCCGCACGGGTGGGTTGATGGCGAAGCGGAAACTGTCGGCAGTGGCCGGATAGGCCTGGCCGTTGGGCACGCCATCCGGGCCGGCCCCCACGTATACACCCGCTTCATAGGCATGCTGGAAGTCGCTGTACTCCAGGAAGAACTCGCGGTAGCTGTCGTTCTTGCCATCGCCGTCATGGTCGCCGGTCTGCACCACGGCCTGCCAGGAGGTCGGGCCACCATCCTGGCGCGTGGCCGGGTTGTACAGCTTCTCGCCGGTTTCGGCGTGGTACCAGGTGGAACCGGCAGGCTCGGCGAGCACAGTGGCGTACAGCCCGAGTTGCTGGTGAGTCGATGGGCCGAGGTGGTCATGGGTGAAGATGGTGCCCAGGCCCCGGTCGACGTTATGCACGTTCACCAGTGGGTCGGCGAACCAGCGCTGCATGGCGGTGCGCGCCCCCAGCCAGTCGGCGCGGCCGAAGCGGCCGAAGTACGGGTGCTGCCTGGCAGACGGGCAAGCGGCCGTGCCGTCACGGGCATCGCCCTCGGTGCAGCCGTTGAAGCTGCGGATGGCATGCACACGCTCTACCACGCTGCCGGGCGAGAGAATGCCGTCTTCGTAGTTCCAGCCATTGGCCGAGCCGTCGGCGGCGGTCAGGTCCCACTTGGGCAGGTGAATATGCTGGCCGATTACGTCGGTTGGCGTGCGCACCTGGTAGTCATCCATCTCGTAGTAGGACGGGATCAGGTTGGTGTGGGTGTACATGGTGCAATCGAAGGTGTTCATGCGCATCACCAGCGGCTCAGGTGGGCGCTGCTTGGTGATCACCGGCCAGGCGTCCTCCCACAGGGCCAGGATGCGGGCCTGCGGGAAGTGGTAACCGACCTTGTTGTACACCGCGTCGAACTGGATGTTGGCACCTTTGTAGATACGCGGGCTGTCAGCGGTGAAGGTGGACGCACCACGGAAGTTCATGCCGGTCAGGCTTTCACCACTGAAGAACTCGCCAACACCCGAGGACTGGGTCAGGCGCTTGCCGCGGTCGTCCATGCAGGGTTCGTAGAACGGGGCGCCTGCGGTCGGCAGCGCACCGTTGGTGCGAAATGCCTTGGCCACCGGCTGGCTGCCAGGGATCAGGGCGTAGCTGGGGTGCTCGGCCTTGGCATGGAACTGCATGGCGGCCTGTTCGACATCGGTGCCCTCCTCCGGCATGTAGATCGGCTTGGCCTTGTGCACCACCTTGGAAAAATCGAGCTTGGTGGTGGTGGTCTCCGCCTCTCCGCCTGCGGAAACGCCATCCAGCGCATGGCGACCGAGGCCACCGTCCCAGCCATCGACCTGGTTGGGGTCGAGGTTGGCCCACAGGGCCTTGCCACTGTCCTTCAGCTGCCGGGCCAGGGCCGGGTCGAGCATGTCCAGTGGCGGGGTTGGCGGACGGTTGCCGACGCTGCTTTCCATACCGCCGATCCAGAACGGGTAACCGGGGTTCTTCAGGCTGCCGTCGGCGTTGCGGTTGGTCTCGCTACGATCGACCAGGGCCAGCGAGCCGACCGCCTTGGGCGCGGCAGGCTCATGGGCGTGGTCATCGTCGCCGTGCTCTTCGGCTTCCTCGTCGTCATTGGCGGCCACCTGCTCGGCGGCGAGTTTGGGTATCACCACCACCTTGCCGGGCATCGGCGCCATGGCCTTGCCAGGCAACGGCACGATGGCCGGGATCGGCGTACCGGCCACGATCTCGCCATCCGGCAAGGCGCGTGCGCCCGCTGCCGGTTTGCCGCTGCGCAGGGCAAACGGTGTGCTGTGGTAGCCGTTCTCTCCTTGCCCGCTGACTTCCAGGCGGGTGCCTTCCTCGAACACGTCATGCACCCGCCACATGGCCCACATGCCTTGGGCGAAATGCGGGTAGAAGTGGCAGTGGTAGATCGCATCGCCCGCCACGCGGTTGCGGTTGCCCGAGCCGCCGTTGGCGATTTCGTAGGTGTAGCCGATGCCCGGCCCGATGCCCTGGGCGTCGATGTAGTCGGAGTTGTCGTCGTTGGGGTTGAACAGCCACTGGTGGCCATGCAGGTGGAAGATGTGCTGTTCGTGGCCATTGTGGGTGTTGCGGAACTTGGTGAAGTCGCCGATGTAACTGTGGTGCACGTTGGCCGGTTCCGCCGGGTACAGGGCCATGCTGGCCTTGACCCCGGTGGCGCTGGCCGGCGGTACCTCGCCCGGGCGAATATGCTCCAGGCCGACGTTGGCCGGCACATCGACCAAAGTGCCGATATCACCGACGGTGTGCGAACTGAGGAAGAACTCTTCGTAGGCACACGACAGGCAGTCGTGCATCGGCCCGACCCCCAGGCGGTTGGCCACCACTTCGGCGCCCATGCCACCGGAGCCGTAGTTGATCATGAACGAATCACGGGTCGGCTCCAGCACATGGCCCATCACCGGGTCGGCCCAATAGGCAGGGAACGCCTGGGTGGCGGCCACTTCGTCGGCAAATTGCGACGCGAAGTCACGGAACGCTTCGAGGCGGTTGGGCAGTGCCGGGTTGCGCTTGCCGATGCTCTCAAGCGGGTAGGTGGTCTTGGGGAAGCTGCCATCCGGGTTCGGCCCCATGACGATGGCATCGGTTTCGCTGTTGAGGATCTCGTTGCCATCGACCATGGCGATGATCGGCTTGCCAGCCTTGCCTTCACTGAGCCATGGCTCGCTTTGCGGATAGCGCGCCTGGTAGTCGATCACGGGCTGGCCGGTTGCCGTGCGCCCGGTGGTTGCCAGGCGCATTTCTTCTTCGGTGAGGGTATTGCGGTAGGTTCGCCCACCTTTGGGGACCACCACCACCTGGCCGAACAGGCCGTTGGCGACGTTGCCGGCGCCCCCCTGGCCGCCGAAGGTCGCGCCTTGACTGGTGGCGGCGAAGGCACCTTCACGTTCGGCATACAGGGTGTAGCTGCGGGTGTTGCCGGGGGCCACCAGGAAATTGCCATTGCGGCCGGTGTTGGCGGCGATGTCGCCGATGCTGTTGACGGCTTGCATGCCGTTGACCTGGAAGCCGACGTGACGGTCGGTCACCTGTTCATCGGCAACGAAGTTTTCGCCACCTTCGTTCTCGACTTCGATTTCCGGGCCCTCTTCCTCGCCCTCCTCACCTTCTTCTTCTTCGTGGTCGATGCCGTGCTTGTTGGGGTTGGCCTTGTAGTCGAGCAAGTTGGTCAGATTGACCGTCAGGCAGTCACCGGCGGCCACGCGCAGCACGATCGGCCGCGGGCGCTTGTCGGGGCGCAGGGTGACTTTGCCCGGCACTGCCGCGCCGCCTTTGCTCAGCGGGACCTGGTGGTCGTCCACCACATCCTCGCGCAAGGCGAACATCATGCCATTGGCGTTCTGCGCGCCCAGGCGGTTGAACATCAGGGGCTGATCCAGCGCCACCACATTGGCCACCAGGGTGCGCTGGCACTGCACAGCGGCCTCGGCGGGCGCTTCCCAGCCAAGCAAGGCCAGAACGAATGAAGTCAGGACGGGGCCTTTGGACGGGGTCGACATGCTGCACCTCCGGGACACAGGGACACTGAGAGGTGCTGGAGCAAGGGATGTGCCATCTCATGATGGCCATGTATTTCAGTCAGTTAGATTGGAAAGCGAAACAAATTGGGGAGGATTCCCCACGGTAATTCCCCGAATCGGGGGATGTCAGGCATTGTCGTTATGGGCAGAACAACGGGACTGCATAGGTGCTTTCCTGTTTACCCGTCGACAAATCCTACAGTCTCATAGGAAGCGTGACGCTCCTCCAAGCATGGCTTCCCCGCTAGTGTTCGGCTTCCGCGTTATTGCACCTGCTCGCCCATTACCCGCCCAACACGAGAAGCCACCTGATGAATAATGCAACCCTGAGCTGCCACGCCCCCTACACCCAACCGCGAAGACCCACGGTGGTGACAGCGACATTTGCGGGTACGCGGGCACACATGAAATGTGCATTCAGAGGCCAATGACGTGGCAACACTATGGCTTTTTACCCCTACCCGCGAGTCAAAGCACTCACCGCGAATCGGGAAGCAGATCACGCATGTCAACCAGACGGTGCTCACCTTGCAAAACCCTTGGGTAACCGATTCCGTGATCATGGCCAAACTCTACCTGGCCATGATCTTGGTTGTGGGTGCAGTCGTTTACGCGGAAGTGCTGGACGACGTTCGTAATTCAATGCTTACCCACATGTACCCAACCATGGTGTTGCTGCTGTGCCCCCTGACTTTCCTGCCTTGCCTGGCGTATCGAATCTATTTCATAAAAAAACGGTCTGCCATCTACTTCAATCGCGCCACCCAGAAAATCTATTACAAGCGCCCAGGAAGGCTGTTCACTTTTGAATGGAGCGACGTCTGCGGAGGCGTTTTCAGGCGCACCGAAATCGGCGGGGCGTCTTTCACGACCCGGTACGCTTTGGCCTTTGCCCCCCGCCGAGGTGACGGCAGTCTTCATCACAAAGATTGCCTCTGGGTCGATAGCAACGAGCCCACGGAACCCGACTTGAAGTACGTCGCGCAAGTTTGGGAATACCTCCGCCACTTCATGGACCACGGCCCCGACCAACTCCCTTCCCCCGACGAGCCCAACTGGTGGCACAAGCCTCTACATGCCATCTGTCTCACCCCGGCAGAAGCCTGGCGCCACTACGCGCCTTGGCGCACCGGAGAACCTGGCGAAATGCAGGGCAAGAGGAACTGGCAATTGCCGTTCTGGGCCGTGCTGTTTCCCTACAACCTTACCTTGGCCATGTGTTGGTATGTCATCTGTCGCCTCTTTGATGTCCGGGCAGCCCCTGCGCCACCCGAGGCACTCGAGGAGACGCCTGTTCAACACGACAGGCGCACGCACGAATAGCTGATTGGCAATATTCGGGGGGGCCCGGCGGCCCTTTGTCGACATCACCGCAAATTCCATGAAACAAATTGAACATCTGCCCCCGATAAGCTTCCAAAAGAGGATACGTGCCATCCTTTTGCCAGGAGCCTGCGCCAATGCCCAGCCAGCTTTGCCTGCCGTGCCATCAGTCAGGAACCCGGCGGTCATGAAAATGCCCGGCCGCGCGCCCAACTCCAGCCTGCAGCTCGACTATGTACGTGACACCCTTTTCGGCCCGGTGGCCCTGAGCGTGGAATGCCAGTGCCAGCTCGCCGCACTGAACCTGCAAGGTCGCCCTGGCCTGCGTCTGCACATCTGCCCGCCGCTGCCGGACAAGGTCGAGCGCGCCCACAGCGTGGCATTCGTCTGGGATGGGCGCAGCTACCGCGGGGTGGTGCGTGACCAGGGCAAATGCGGCGATGGGGGGCTGAACCTGCTGCTCGAACTGCAGTAATTCGATCAACGGCGGCGAACTGGGCTGAACCTGGCGTAAATGGCGCATCTCCATAACTACAAGGCCCTGCCTTCTGGAGAATGCCATGAACAGCCCGTTGCTCAAGCTCTTCACCCACCCCTCCGACGCCTGGATCGATATACGCCGTGCCGAGGAGGACCACCCGCAGCAGTACCTGCCCCGCTTGCTGGTCCTGGCCCTGATCCCTGCCCTGTGCCTGTTCGTTGGCACCACCACGTTCGGCTGGAGCCTGGCCGCGGAGGACCGGGTGCGGCTGAGCATGGCAAGTGCCGCGCAACTGGCCGGGCTGCTGTATGCCACCACGGTAGTGGGGGTGATGCTGATGGGGGTGATGATCCGCTGGATGTCACGTGGTTTCGATGCACGACCGACGCTCAATCAATGCATCGGCTTCGCTGCCTATTGCGCGACGCCATGGTTTTTCGCCGGCGTGATTGGCCTGGTGCCGATTCGCTGGCTGGCATTGCTGGTGCTGGTGGCGGCTTCTGCCTATGCCACGGTATTGCTGTACGGCGGCTTGCAGACCTTCCTGCGTTTGCGCAAGGAGCAGGCCATGCTGTTTGCCACTTGCGTCTGGGGCGTGGGGCTGCTGCTACTGGTGACCATCCTGGTGTCGATGATCCTGTTCTGGTCCGGCCTGACGCCGGAATACGTGCGCCCGGCCAGCCTCGGCTGACCGGTGCACATCGGCTGCTCAGGCGTTGGCCCTGAGCAGTGCCGGGTGGCTGTCTCGCAACGTGTGCAACTGACCGACCAGATTCACCAGGTCGCGACAACTGTTCAAGCTTTGTAACGAGACCCCGGAAAGGGTGACACCCTCCTCCAGGTTCTGTCCCTGCCCCAAGCGAATGGTCAGGGTACTACCGTCCGGGCAGCTGACTTCACATCGATCAGGCAGGCACGCCTGCTCGATGATTTGCCGCATTTCCAACATCGAAACGCCTATCAACGACATGCTACGACCCTCTCTGTACTGGATGGCCTGTTGTGTGTGAGTACGCCTTTGGCTGGCAGGGTGCCAATTGATATTGCGCATGCCCAAGCGGCCGTCCATGCGCCGGGGCAATGACCATGCAAGGGATCCTCTAGCACCTTAGTGGAAGAACGATTACCGGCCTCGCCCGTTCGATCGAATGCTGGCACTTCGCGACAGGCGGTCACTGCATGCCCCTAATTGTCGCTCAAGGATGCCCACAGGTGCTGCGCGGCGTAAGCGCGCCATGGTTGCCAGGCCAACGCTCGCTGGGCCAGCACGGCATCTGGGCCTTCCAGCAAGCGCAAAGCCTTGACCAACGCCACATCGCCCAACGGCAGTGAATCACTGGCGCCTGCCTGGCGCAGCGCCAGATAATGGGCACTCCAGGGGCCGATGCCCTTCAGGCGGCAAAGGTCGGCCAACAGCGGCTCCAGTGGCTGGCCCTTTTGCAGCAGGGTTGGCCGGGCCAGTAGCGCTCGCGCCAGGGTACCCAGGGTGGCAGCGCGTGCGCGGGGCATGCCGAGGTTTTCCAGATCGGCGCAGGCAAGCACTTTCGCCGTCGGGAAGACATGTGTCAGGCCAGCAGCCGGCAGACGCAACGGCTGGCCATGGCGTGCCACCAGGCGTCCTGCCAGGGTCATGGCCCCTGCCACGCTGATCTGCTGGCCGAGCACCGTGCGCATGGCTTGCTCGCAGGCGTCCCAACCTTGCGGCACGCGCAGGCCCGGGCGGGCGGCGAGCAATTTGGCCATCAAGGGGTCGCGGGCAAGCTCGGCGGCGATGCGAGCGGGGTCGGCGTCGAGGTCGAAGAAGCGGCGGATGCGGGCGATCAGGGCGGGGACTGACTGGGCAGGCACACCGCTGAGCTGGATAAACAGGCGATTGCCGCTGACGGGACGGGCTTCGAGTACACCGTGTTGGCCAGCCACGGGGAAACTGCGGCGATAGGTGCCTTCACTGAATGTTTCAATGCCAGGAATGCAGCGGGCGGCGAGGAAGGCCAGGGTGCAAGGCCAATGGTAGGGTATGGGATAGCGTAGCCAGATCGTGTGCTGGCCTGAGCGTGTCGATGATCTTTGCACGGCGTGCAGGCGGGACAGAGGCATTGCTGCATCATGCCAAGTTTTTTAGGGTTTGTACCGGCCTCTTCGCGGGCACGCCCGCTCCCACAGGGTTATCACAGACCTGAGCATTGTGGGTCTGCTGTGGGAGCGGGCGTGCCCGCGAAGAGGCCGGTGCAGGCAATCAGTGATTCGGGCCTGCGCTTTCGCCCGCCATCTGCCCAAAGCGCCCAGCGTGGAAGTCATCGAACGACTCGGCAATCTCCGCCTGGCTGTTCATCACGAACGGGCCATAGCCAACGATCGGCTCATCGATCGGTTGACCGCTGAGCAGCAACAGGCTGGCGCCTTCAACCGCCTCGATCACCACATCTTCTCCACCGCGCTCCAGCAGCACCAGGCTGGCCGGGCCCGCCTCACGCTCACCGTTGACCCGCACGCTACCGCGCAACACCACCAATGCCGCGTTGTGGCCATCGGCGATCGGCAACTGCAGGTTGGCCCCGGCATTGAGGCGCATGTCCCACACGTCCATCGCAGTAAAGGTTCGCGCCGGGCCCGGCTGGCCCTCATAGGCCCCCGCGATGACCCGCAGGCTGCCGGCGTCGCCTTGCAGTTGCACCACGGGAATGTCCGCCGACAGCAGCGTCTGGTACCCCGCCGCCGCACGCTTGTCACGCGCCGGCAGGTTGACCCACAGTTGCACCATTTCCAGCGCTCCACCCGTACGGGCGAACGCTGGTGAGTGGAACTCTTCATGAATGATGCCGTTGGCGGCTGTCATCCACTGCACGTCACCCGGGCCGATCAGGCCGCCGGCGCCGGTCGAGTCACGATGTTCCAGTTCGCCCTGATAGACGATGGTGACGGTTTCGAACCCGCGGTGCGGGTGCTGGCCGACACCGCGTCGGTCGCTGGTCGGGCTGAAGTCATGGGGGCCGGCATAGTCCAGCAGCAGAAACGGGCTGATCTTGCTGGCCAGGTTGTCGTAGGTGAACAGGCTGCGCACCGGGAAGCCATCACCCACCCAATGGGCGTGGGGGCTGCGGTGGATACCCAGGATCTTTTTCATGAGAAGGCTCCTCTCTTGGCTGGGTTAACCTTACCAGCGAGCCCAATCAGGCGGTAGGCAGCCAATTTGGCATGGATCGTCCCACTACTGGAACGATCGTTTAACCCTGCAGGAAATCGACCACCTGCTGAGCGGCCATGGCCGGGTCTTCCTGCATGAAGCAATGCCCGCCGGGCACCTGCCGGGCGCTCACCTGAGGGTTGAGGCTGGCCAGACGCAGCACCGAGTGCGGCACAAAGGGATAGGTGTGTTCGCCATGAAGTACCTGCGTGGGTACCTGGATGCAAGCCAGCTGCGCCCACATGCGTGACGGGAACGAGCTGAAAATCTCCACTTCGCGGCTGGGCCGGCACTTGAGCACCACGCCTTCGCCACAGTCACCGATCGCGTGCTCGACATAGGCCAGCAACGCCGCGTCGCTCCAGCCCTTGAAGATGCCACGCCCGTACAGCGATGCCCGCGCCGACTCACGGTCCGGCCAATGGCTGCGCCGGCTGGCAGCCTTGCGCGCCAAGCCATGCCGGCGGTGCAGGCCGACCAGTGCAGCGGCGCCCATCATGCTGATCATGCGCCGGCTGAACAGCACCGGGTCAAGCAACACGGCACGGGCAAACAAGCCTGGCTGGCTGGCCAGCATCAACCCGGTCAGCACGCCACCAAAGCTGTGCCCCACTGCGAAGCGGGGAACCTCGCCATAGTCCCCGCGGCCGGCCTCGAAGGCCTCCACCGCCAGCGCAGCGGTGCGGTTCCAACCGCGAAAATCACCGCCGTGATCACTGTCGCCATGGCCCTGGACATCGCTGAGCCACACATCGAAATGTTCACTGAGGCTCAGCAGCATGGGCTGGTAGGCCAGGCAGCAAAAGCCGTTGCCGTGCAGGAAGTGCAGCAGCGGCTTGCCGCTGGCTGGCGAGCGCCAACCACGCAAGGTGAAGCCTTCGGACGTCTCAAAGGACCAGGGAATCAACTGCATTGGCTTGCCGCACTCACGGGTTCATGAAAACGCCGATTCTACAAACAGCAGTGGGTAGAGTGAAATCACCAGCAACAGGGCCATCAGGACATTGAACAGCATCAGCCAGCGCGGGTTCTGCAGCAGGTTGCGCAGGGCGCTGCCAAACATCACCCAGACACCGACGCTGGGCAGGTTGACCAGTGCGAACAGCGCGGCGATCACCACCACATTCATCACATAGCCTTGGGCCGGCGTGTAGGTCGTGATCGCCCCTACCGCCATCACCCAGGCCTTGGGATTGACCCACTGGAATGCCGCGGCTCCCCAGAACCCCAATGGCTTGCGCGCGCCCGGCGAGTCGCCGCCGACCGGGCCTGATGTGGCGATCTTCCAGGCCAGGTACAGCAGGTAGGCCGCGCCGGTGTAGCGCAGCACGGTGTACAGCACCGGCCAGGCCTTGAATACCTCGCCCAGGCCCAGGCCCACCGCCAACACCATGACCATGAAACCGACACTGATCCCGATGGCGTGCGGGATCGAACGGCGCACACCGAAGTTCACCCCCGAAGCCAGCAGCATGGTGTTGTTGGGCCCCGGTGTGATCGAGGAAACGAAGGCGAACAGCACGAAGGCAGTAAGCAGGTCGGCAGAGGCAAGCATGGCAGGCATTCCAGAAGTGTTGCAGGTGCTGTCACACTAACGGAGTCGCCCTGCCCTGCGACCGATACAGTTGCGTTAAATTATTCAGATACACATCACTGTATTGTTCACACGAGACCACGGAAGCCCTGCATGAGCCTGACCATCCGCCCTGCCGTGCGCAGCGATGCCGCACAGATTCTCGCCTATATCACCGAGCTGGCCGAGTACGAGCGCGCCCGTCACGAAGTGGTCGCCACCCTCGCCGATATCGAGCACAGCCTGTTCGATGAAGGCAGCACCGTACACAGCCTGATCTGCGAGCGCGAAGGCCAGCCCATCGGCTTTGCCGTGTATTTCTACAACTATTCGACCTGGCAGGGCCGCAACGGTATCTATCTGGAGGACCTCTACATCACCCCTGAACAGCGTGGCGGCGGTGCGGGCCGGGATGTTCTTCGCTTCATCGCACGCGAAGCCGTGGCAAAAGGTTGCGGGCGGTTCGAGTGGAGCGTGCTGGACTGGAACGCGCCTGCGGTCGGCTTCTACCGGTCGCTGGGGGCCGAGCCACAGGGTGAGTGGGTGCGCTACCGGCTCGATGGGGACAAGCTACTGGCGTTTGCCAAAGGCTGACTCTCACATTGCACTGGCACTGGACCGCACCCGGTGCATGACCATACCCACCAGCAGCACATTGATCAGCGCCAGCAGGCACAGGGACAGCAGCACCCCCATCGCGCCAAAATGCTCGAACAGAAAGCCACCCACCACGGGTGTGAGCGCCTGCCCGATCAGCGAAGGCCGTGACATGCGCCCCATCAGCAGCACATATTGTGCTGGCGGCATCATCGCCAGCGGCAACAGCCCGCGCACGATCGCCCGCAGGCCGTTGCCGCAACCGAATACCAGCAAGCCCAGCGCCGTGGCCGCTGGCACCCACGTCACCATCAGCAACCCGACCAGCACCAGGCTGACCCACGCCAGCGCGGTCCAGATCGGATGGCGCTTGCCCGCCAGGATCTGCAGCACCCGCGATGCCACCTGGCTGGGGCCAAGCATCGCCGCCAGGCCGATGGCCGCCGGCAACGAATGCCCCAACCCTTGCAGCACGGCCACAAGCTGTACGGCGATGGCGGTCATGATGATCGCGCCAATGGCGAACATGCTGGTCAGCAGCAGATACAGCGGGCGGTCCACGCCGACCCCGTCGCCTTGTGCCTGCGCCTTGGCCGGCACGTCGACCCGACCGCCCGCCGGCAGCACCCGCCAGTACAATGGCGCGACCACCACGATCAGCACCAGGGCATAGCACACGCACGTCGCCCGCCAGCCAAAGTGTTCGATGGCCAGTGCCACGGTCGGCCAGGACAGGGTCGAGGCGAAGCCCGCGATCAGGGTGATGCCAGTGATGGCCTTGCCCGCGCCTTCGCCATACAACCCGCCCAGGGTGGCGAATAGCGCTTCGTACAAGCCCATGGCCATGCCAATGCCGATCACCGCCCAGGCCAGCAGGAACAGCCCGAGGTTGTGGCTGGCGGCCATGATCAGCAGCCCCACCGCCACCACTGCGCCGCTGGCGGCCATTTGCGGGCGGCCGCCGTAGCGGGCGACCAGCCGGCTGGACAATGGCGCCAACAGCGCCGAGACCATCAGGCTCAATGACAGCGCGCCATAGACCCATTGGCTGGGCCAGCCGGTGTCACGGCTGATGGGGTCGGCCATCACTGCCATGAGGAAGAACGAGCCGCCCCAGACCAGGATTTGCAGCACGCCGAGGAGGACAATGCCGAGGGCGCCGGGCAGGCGATGGTAGGTGTGCAAGGTGGGGCCTATTTCAGTCGCTGAGCGGGGGTGTCTGCACTGGCCTCTTCGCGGGCATGCCCGCTCCCACAGGGGATCGCGTATACCTGTGGGAGCGGGCGTGCCCGCGAAGAGGCCGGTACTGCCTTTAGAGAGCTTACCTGCTGACCCCGTCACATGCCTGCCATCGATATTGGATGCGGACATATCATTGCGCGTGATAATAACCTTCGCTCCATTCGATTCGTGCGCCACGCGCAAGGCACTCACACTCCGCCCACTACTAATACATTGGCGGAGTTCTCCATGGACCACTCACTCAAACCCTTGCGCTTTCCCCTCGCTGCCCTGGCAGTGGTGGTGCTCAGCGCTTGTGGCCGCACCCCAGACGCCGTGCAGGCTCCCGCCGCGCCCAAGGTCAGCGTCGCCAAGGTCATCGAGCAGCCGATCAACGAATGGGACGAGTTCACCGGCCGCCTGGAGGCGCCTGAAACCGTCGAGGTACGCCCACGGGTCTCGGGCCAGATCGACCTGGTCGGCTTCACCGAAGGTGCCCAGGTGAAGAAAGGCGACCTGCTGTTCCAGATCGACCCGCGCCCGTTCCAGGCTGAAGTCCGCCGCCTCGAAGCCCAGCTGCAGCAGGCCAAGGCCACCGCCATCCGCAGTGCCAACGAAGCCCGCCGTGGCGAGCGTCTGCGCGACAGCAACGCCATCTCCGCCGAGCTGGCCGAATCGCGCAGCAGCGCTGCCGCCGAAGCCCGCGCCGGGGTCGATGCGATCCAGGCCCAGCTCGACCTGGCCCGCCTGAACCTCAGCTTCACCCGGGTCACCGCGCCCATCAGCGGCCGGGTCAGCCGTGCCGAGTTCACCGCCGGCAACATCGTCACCGCCGATGTCACGCCGCTGACCAGCGTGGTGTCCACCGACAAGGTGTACGCCTACTTCGACGCCGACGAGCGCGTGTACCTCAAGTACACCCAGCTGGCGCGTGAAGGCCAGCGCGGCCAGAGCACACCGGTGTACCTGGGCCTGACCAGCGAAACCGGCAACCCTCACCTGGGCCAGATGAACTTCGTCGACAACCAGGTCAACCCGCGCACCGGCACCATCCGGGGTCGCGCCGTGTTCGACAACCGCGACGGCCAGTTCACCCCTGGCCTGTATGCCCGCCTGAAGCTGGTCGGCAGCGCCCAGTACGACGCCGTGCTGATCAACGACGAAGCGGTCGGTACCGACCTTGGCAAGAAGTTCGTGCTGGTCATGGACAAGGACAACAAGGCCGCCTACCGCGCCGTGGAGCTTGGGCCCAAGCTTGAAGGCCTGCGGATCGTGCGCAGCGGCCTGGCCAAGGACGACCGCATCGTGGTCAAGGGCCTGCAGCGCGTGCGCCCTGGCTCGCCGGTGACCCCGGAAGAAACACCGATGGCCAGTGAACAGACCCTCGCCGTCCTCGCCCAGCAGCGCCAGGCTCTCGAGGCCAGCAACCCGGCGCCGAAGGTGGCGGGTGCCAACGTCAAAGTCGCCAGCGCCCAAGCGCCGCGCGGTTAAGGGACAACACCGATGAACTTCTCGAAATTTTTCATTACCCGGCCAATCTTCGCCGCGGTGCTGTCGCTGGTGCTGCTGATCGCGGGTTCCATCTCGCTGTTCCAGCTGCCGATCAGCGAATACCCCGAGGTGGTGCCGCCAACCGTGGTGGTGCGCGCCAACTTCCCCGGTGCCAACCCCAAGGTGATCGGTGAGACCGTCGCCGCGCCGCTGGAGCAGGCCATCACCGGTGTCGAGAACATGCTGTACATGTCCTCGCAGTCCACCGCCGACGGCAAGCTGACCCTGACCATCACCTTCGCCCTGGGCACCGACCTGGACAACGCCCAGGTGCAGGTGCAGAACCGCGTCACCCGCACCCAGCCCAAGCTGCCGGAAGAAGTGACCCGGATCGGCATCACCGTCGACAAGGCGTCGCCCGACCTGACCATGGTCGTGCACCTGACCTCGCCGGACAACCGCTACGACATGCTCTACCTGTCCAACTACGCCATCCTCAACATCAAGGACGAACTGGCGCGCCTGGGCGGCGTCGGTGACGTGCAGCTGTTCGGCATGGGTGACTACTCGCTGCGGGTGTGGCTCGACCCGAACAAGACCGCTTCGCGCAACCTGACCGCCAGCGACGTGGTGGCCGCCATCCGCGAGCAGAACCGCCAGGTTGCCGCTGGCCAGCTGGGCGCCCCGCCCGCCCCCGGCTCGACCAGCTTCCAGCTGTCGATCAACACCCAAGGCCGCCTGGTCAACGAGGAAGAGTTCGAGAACATCATCATCCGCGCGGGGGCCGATGGTGAAATCACACGCCTGAAGGACATCGCCCGGGTCGAGCTCGGTTCCAGCCAGTATGCCCTGCGCTCGCTGCTGAACAACCAGCCGGCGGTGGCCATCCCGATCTTCCAGCGCCCAGGCTCCAACGCCATCGAGATCTCCGACGAAGTGCGGGCGAAGATGGCCGAGCTGAAGAAAGACTTCCCCGAAGGCATGGACTACAGCATCGTCTATGACCCGACCGTGTTCGTCCGCGGCTCCATCGAAGCGGTGGTGCACACCCTGTTCGAAGCGCTGATCCTGGTCGTGCTGGTGGTGATACTGTTCCTGCAGACCTGGCGCGCCTCGATCATCCCGCTGCTGGCCGTACCCGTCTCGCTGATCGGTACCTTCGCGGTGATGCACCTGTTCGGCTTCTCGCTCAACGCCTTGTCGCTATTCGGCCTGGTATTGGCCATCGGCATCGTGGTGGACGACGCCATCGTCGTGGTGGAGAACGTCGAGCGCAACATCGGGCTGGGGCTCAAACCGCTGGAAGCCACACAGAAAGCCATGGGCGAAGTGACCGGGCCGATCATCGCCACGGCACTGGTACTGTGCGCGGTGTTCGTACCTGCCGCGTTCATTTCCGGCCTCACCGGGCAGTTCTACAAGCAGTTCGCGCTGACCATCGCCATCTCCACCGTGATTTCGGCGTTCAATTCGCTGACCTTGTCGCCGGCCCTGGCTGCCGTGCTGCTCAAGGACCATCACGCGCCTAAAGACCGTTTCTCGCGACTCCTCGAACGTCTGCTGGGCAGCTGGCTGTTCGCTCCGTTCAACCGCTTCTTCGACCGTGCCAGCCACAGTTACGTCGGCGGCGTACGCCGGGTCATCCGCTCCAGCGGCATCGCCCTGTTCGTCTATGCCGGGCTGATGGGCCTGACCTACCTGGGCTTTTCGTCCACGCCGACCGGCTTCGTACCGGCACAGGACAAGCAGTACCTGGTGGCCTTCGCCCAACTGCCAGACGCCGCCAGCCTCGACCGCACCGAGGCGGTGATCAAGCGCATGAGTGAAATCGCTCTGGAGCAGCCGGGCGTGGCCGATTCGGTGGCCTTCCCCGGCCTGTCGATCAACGGTTTCACCAACAGCCCGAACAGCGGCATCGTGTTCACCCCGCTCAAGCCGTTCGACGAGCGCAAGGACCCGAGCCAGTCGGCCGCCGCGATTGCCGCCGCACTGAACGCCAAGTTCGCCGACATTCAGGACGCCTACATCGCGATCTTCCCGCCACCGCCTGTACAAGGCCTGGGCACCATCGGCGGCTTCCGCCTGCAGATCGAGGACCGCGGCAACCTGGGCTATGAAGCGCTGTACAAGGAAACCCAGAACATCATCGCCAAGAGCCACAACGTGCCAGAGCTGGCGGGCCTGTTCACCAGCTACACGGTCAACGTGCCTCAGGTCGATGCTGCCATCGACCGCGAGAAAGCCAAGACCCACGGTGTGGCGATCACCGACATCTTCGACACCCTGCAGGTCTACCTGGGCTCGCTGTACACCAACGATTTCAACCGCTTTGGCCGTACTTACCAGGTCAACGTCCAGGCCGAGCAGCAGTTCCGTCTAGACGCCGAACAGATCGGCCAGCTGAAGGTGCGCAACAACCTGGGCGAGATGATCCCGCTGGCGACCTTCCTCAAGGTCACCGACACCGCAGGCCCCGACCGCGTCATGCACTACAACGGCTTCATCACCGCCGAGATCAACGGCGCTGCAGCCCCCGGCTACAGCTCCGGCCAGGCCGAGGCAGCGATCGAGAAACTGCTCAAGGAAGAACTGCCCAACGGCATGACCTTCGAGTGGACCGACCTGACCTACCAGCAGATCCTCTCGGGCAACACCGCGCTGTTCGTGTTCCCGCTGTGCGTGCTGCTGGCCTTCCTGGTGCTGGCCGCCCAGTACGAGAGCTGGAGCCTGCCGCTGGCGGTGATACTGATCGTGCCGATGACCCTGCTGTCGGCCATCACCGGCGTGATCGTGTCGGGGGGTGACAACAACATCTTCACCCAGATCGGCCTGATCGTCCTGGTGGGCCTGGCGTGCAAGAACGCGATCCTGATCGTCGAGTTCGCCAAAGACGAACAGGCCAAGGGCCTCGACCCGCTGGCAGCGGTGCTGGAAGCCTGCCGCCTGCGTCTGCGGCCGATCCTGATGACTTCGATCGCCTTCATCATGGGCGTGGTACCGCTGGTGTTCAGCTCCGGTGCCGGCTCGGAGATGCGCCATGCCATGGGTGTGGCGGTGTTCTCGGGGATGATCGGGGTGACCGTGTTCGGCCTGTTCCTGACCCCGGTGTTCTTCTTCCTGATCCGCCGATTCGTCGAGCGTCGCCAGGCCCGCAAGGCCAAGCACGCGCCCGTGCTGGAGAACCACGCATGAACCTGCTCAAACCCCTGACCCCGAGCCTGCTGGCGCTGGCCCTGGCGGCCTGCGCGGTCGGCCCTGACTACAAGGCCCCGGACACCGAACCGGCGCAGTTCGACAACACCGATGTGCAGGCCAAGGCCTTCGACCGCAGCCGCTTCGAAAGCGTGTGGTGGAAGCAGTTCGACGACCCGGTGCTGAACCAGCTGGTGCAGGCATCGCTGGACGGCAACCGCGACCTGCGCGTGGCCTTCGCCCGGCTCAAGTCGGCGCGGGCGATCCGCGATGACGCCGCCAACGACCAGTTGCCGGTGGTTACCAGCCGCGCCAGCAGCGAGATCGGCAAAGGCCAGGTTCCCGGCCAGACCGATCAGCGGGTCAACAGTGAACGCTACGACCTGGGCCTGGACATGGCCTGGGAGCTTGACCTGTTCGGCCGCATCCAGCGCCAGATCGAAGCGAGCGAGGCTCAGGAAGCGGCGGCCCAGGCCGACCTGCAACAGTTGCAGGTCAGCCTGATTGCCGAACTGGTCGACGCCTACGGCCAGCTGCGTGGCGCGCAATTGCGCGAGAAGATCGCCCTGGCCAACCTCGATACCCAGCAGGAATCGCGCAACATCACCGTGACGTTGCGCGACGCCGGGGTCGGCAACGAACTTGACGTGGTGCGTGCCGATGCCCGCCTGGCAGGTGTCGAAGCCACCGTGCCGCAACTGCAGGCCGAACAGGCCAGGGCGCGGCATCGCATCGCCACCCTGCTCGGCCAGCGCCCGGACGCGCTGAGTGTCGACCTGTCGCCCAAGGCCTTGCCGGCCATCGCCAAGGCCTTGCCGGTGGGCGACCCGGGCGAGTTGCTGCGCCGCCGCCCGGATATCCGTAGTGCCGAGCGCCAGCTGGCGGCGGCCACCGCCAATGTCGGGGTGGCCACCGCCGACCTGTTCCCGCGGGTGAGCCTAAGCGGCTTCCTCGGCTTTACCGCCGCCCGCGGCTCGCAGATCGGCTCCTCCGCCGCCAATGCCTGGGCGCTGGGGCCTAGCATCACCTGGGCCGCCTTCGACCTGGGCAGCGTGCGGGCCCGCCTGCGCGGTGCCAAAGCTGACGCCGAAGGCGCTCTGGCCAACTATGAACAGCAGGTGCTGCTGGCCCTGGAAGAGTCGGCCAACGCCTTCAGCGACTACGACAAGACCCAGCAGCGCTTGTTGTCACTGATGCGCCAGAGCGACGCCAGCCGCAAAGCGGCTGACCTGGCCTCGGTGCGCTACCGCGAGGGCACGGTGGATTACCTGGTGCTGCTTGATGCCGAACGCGAACGCCTGAGCGCCGAAGACGCCCAGGCCCAGGGCGAGGTCGAGCTGTATCGCGGCATCGTCTCGATCTACAAGGCCCTTGGCGGCGGCTGGCAGCCGGAGACCGTCGCCAGCACACGCTGACACGCCTCGATTCAACGACTCCTTTGGTTGGTTCCTCCCCAACCGTTTGCCCCGCAGGCCCTGGTCTGCGGGGCTTTTTTATCGCCTCGTGCCCCCCTGCGGGTTGCAGCTCAGGGCAATCTGCCCCAAGCTCTGCCCTTCCCACCGCCATGGATCGCAGCGCCCGATGCCCAGCCGCCACAGCTACCTGATCGCCGTACTGCTGCTGATTCTGGTGTCGATAGCCATCGTCTTCCTGCGCCGCGACGACAAGCCCGCCGCCCCGGTGCTGCCGCCACACAGCTACGGCAAGGCGTTGCGTCAGGCACATGACGGCCTGCCAGGTGCCGCCAGGGTGCTGTACCAGCAGCTGCAGCGCGATGACCTGACGCCAATCCGCCGCGCCGCACTGTATGCCGAGTTGCCCAACTACCCCTCGCCACAAGCGCTGAAGCTGGCCCGCCTGGACCTGGAAAACGACGATCCGCTGGTGCGCCGTGCAGCCATTGCCAGCATCCGCAAGCTGTTGCCGCCGTCCCAGCGCAGCCTGGTGCTGGGGCCGCTGCTGGACGATGACGAGCAGAGCGTTCGCTTTGCGGCAGTCGATGCCTTGCTTGGCCTCGACCCTGATGCCATCGGCCTGTATTTCGGCCCGTTGCAGACGGCGCTGGAGCAGTACCAGCAGGCGCTGGAAAAACAACCCGATGACGCCGAGGCCCAGGTGCACCTGGCGCGCCTGTACCTGCACGAAAATGATTACGGCGAGGCGGCCGAAGCCCTGCAGCGCAGCCTTGCCATCGCCCCGGATGGCACCGACGCCCTGGCCACCCAGGTACGCTTGCTGGAACGCCAGGGTCACCATGACCAATCCCGTCAAGTGCTGGCCAAGGCCCTGGCGTTGCGCCCGGATTCGGCGTTTCTGCAATACGAGCTGGGGCTGTGGCTGATCCGCCATGAACAGCGTGAATACGCCTTGCTCGCCTTGTCGCGCGCAGTGGAGCTGGAGCCGGAAAATGCCGATTACCGCTACACCCTGGCGGTGACCCTGCACGAGCTGGATCAGTCCGATGCCGCGCAGAAGCAACTGGAAACCCTGCTCAGCCGCCAGCCCGCAAATCGCCGGGCGCGGGTGCTGCTGATCCAGTACTGGAAGGAAACCGGCCAGTTGCAGAACGTTCAGGTGCTGCTGGCCGAACTGGAACGGCAGAACCCGGACGATCCCTTCCTGCAACAGGGGCTGTAGATTGCGTTGAACCGGGGTCGAGTGCCCGTGGTCCAGTGGGTATCGGACAGTTGACGGCAGCAAGGGCACAGATTGTGCCTTGCCGGCCGTTTCAGGAGAATCGCATTGGCCAGTTCGGCGACGATGGACGAACGTGCTCTGATCATGGCCCCGGATCAGCTAGCCAGCAATACCTCGAAATTGTTGGCGGCGGCCGGTGTGGATTGTTTGTGCGCGCATGATATTGGCAGGCTGCAGGACTGCCTGGTGGAAGGCGCAGGCCTGGCGATCATCGCCGAACAGGCCCTTACCGTAGACGCTGCCAAGCTGCTGCGCGGCTTTATCGATCAACAGCCAGCCTGGTCGGACCTGCCCATCGTGTTGCTGACGCAAACGCCTGCGACCACTGTCTCGGCGGACAACCTGGCGCTGGGCAACCTGACCCTGCTGGCCGCCCCCTTCGACGATGACCACTTGCTGCACCTGACTCGGTCAGCGTTACGCAACCGGCGCCGCCAGTACCTGTCTCGCGACCACATGCTCGATCTGCAACAGCGCCTGGATGCACGCAACGAGGAACAGACGTCCACAGGCCAGACCCTGCAGCAGCGCCGCAAGATGGATGCAATCGGCCAGCTGGCCGGCGGTGTGGCGCATGACTTCAATAACCTGCTGACCAGCATCGGGGGCTGCTTCGAGTTGATCGACCGGCGCCTGAAACACGGTCGCAGCGAGGGCCTCGAGGCGATCTTGCAGAGGGGCCAGGAAGCCGTTACCCGTGCGGCGAGGCTGACTCATCGCCTGCTGGCATTTGCCTCCCGGCAATCGCTGCACAATCAGCGCATCGACCTGCTGGCACTGTTGGAGCCACAGCGCCTCGAGGCGATTCTCGACAACGGGGTATGCCTGCAATTGCACTTTCCCGCAGACCTCTGGCCAGTGCGGGTGGACGATGAACAATTGCTTGTAACGCTTGAAAACCTGTTGATCAATGCCTGTGAAGCCATGCCCAATGGGGGCGTCTTGCGCATCGAAGCGAGCAATCGCAACATCGACGCTTCGCAGTTCGCCGTCGAGGGGTTGGGCGCGGGTGATTATGCCTGCCTGAGCATCATCGACGAGGGCCAAGGCATGTCAGAAAGCACCCTTGAACACGCCTTTGAGCCCTTCTTCAGTACCAAGCCGGTCGGCCAGGGCATTGGTCTTGGCCTGTCGATGGTTTACGGCTTCAGCAAGCAGTCCCTTGGCCATGTGGCGCTGTTCAGCCAGATCGGCCATGGCACGCAGGTCGACCTGTACCTGCCACGCCACCTTGATCCGCCACAGCTCCAGGTTCCTGAGGCGCGTACATCACCTCCCGGCAAAGGCCGTAACGTGCTGGTTGTGGAGGATGACCCGCATGTCCGCGACCTGCTTTGCCAGTCGTTGCAAGACGAGGGTTACCCGTGCCGCAGCGCCAGCAATGCCAGCGAGGCCTTGCAGTTGCTGCATTCAGCGCAAGCGATCGACTTGCTGCTCAGTGATGTCGGCCTGCCCGGCATGAACGGCCGCCAACTGGCCGAGATTGCCCGCACGCTGCGCCCTCAACTCCCGGTGCTGTTCATCACCGGCTACGCAGAAACTGCGATGACCCGCGAGGGGTTTCTGGCGCCGGGCATGCAACTGATCTGCAAACCCTTCGAACTCAAGCAACTGCAGGCCCGGGTTGCCGACATGCTCGGCAAGAACTGACCGGCTCATTCGTCCAGCATCAGCAACGCCTGGTCCAGCAGTCTGGCCAACGCGAACGGCTTGAGCATCAGCGCAGTGCCAGGCGTTTCCAGCAGTTGCGGGGCCAGCGGCTGGTCGTTGAACCCGGTGATGAACAGGATCTTCTGCTGTGGTTCGACCATGCGCATCGCCCTGGCGATCTGTCGCCCACTGAAGCCACCTGGCAAGCCGATATCGGTGATCACCAGGTCGAAGGGGCCGTGGTGTCGGAAGCGATCGAGCGCCGAGTTCGCGTCCGTTACATCGCAGACATCCAGGCCGTGCTCCTGCAGGTACTCTTTCATGACCGATCGCAGGTTGAGTTCGTCATCCACCAGCAGCACGCGTTGCCCGCTGCCACGGGTTACCGCAGGCACCAGCTGCGGCGGCTCCTGGGCTATGCGTTCGAGGCATCGCGGAAACAGCATGCACACCCTGGTACCCTCACCCGGTGCCGACTCGAGCCACACACGGCCACCCGACTGGCCGACGAAACCATAGACCATCGCCAGCCCCAAACCGGCACCATGGCCCATAGGCTTGCTGGTGAAAAACGGTTCGAATGCCCGCACCAGATCCACCTCGGGCATACCGTGGCCGTCATCCGAGAGGTACACCGCGACATAGTCACCCGCGGGCACACCTTTCTCATCCGGAAATGGCGCCGTCAGGCGTTCATTGATGGTGCGCACGGTCACCTGGCCACGCCCGAGGCAGGCTTCACGTGCGTTGGCGAACAGGTTCACCAGCGCATTCTCCAGCTGCGCAACATCCAGGAATACGGTCCAGGGATTTATGTCCAGCTCCCAGCTCAGTTGCATTTCGGCCCCGAGCACCTGACGCAACAACGGCTCCATGGCTGTCAGCTGCCGATTGATGTCGAGTGCCTTGGGTGACAGCGGCTGGTGACGGGAGAACGCCAGCAGATGATGGGTGAGCAACATGGCACGTTGCACCGAATCGCTGGCCAGCGCCACATAACGGTCGATGTTTTCCAGGCGCCCCTGGTCCATGCGCCGCTGCAACAGCTCCAGGCTACCGCCGATGCCCGACAGCAGATTGTTCATTTCATGTGCCATGCCACCAGCCAGATGGCCGACGGCATCCAGCCGCTGAGCTGCCCGCAGAAAGGCCTCGGACTGACGCACGGCATCTTCACGATCCTGAGAAATGTCTTGCCCCACCGCCGTCAGCAGCGTGCCGTCGAAACTCGCCGTCCAGCGGAACTGGCGGTAGTACCCATCCTTGTGGCGCAAGCGCGTCTCGAACTGCTCAGCGCCGTCGCCGCGCAGAAATCCCGCTACCGCGACCTCCACCTCAGCCCTGTCGGCAGGATGGACCAGTTCAAGAACTGGCTTGTCGCGAACCTGGTCTTCAGTCCAGCCCAGCACGCGCTGCCAGGTCGGGTTGGCCGCCTGCAGCAGCAGGTCGCGGGTAACAACGATCATGGCATCGCGGGAGAGCTGCCAGATATGATCACGGTCAGCCAGGATGCGCTCGATCTGGCGCTCGAAGGCCAACGCCTGTTCACGCCATTGGTCATACGCAGCGACGCTGGCGCTGGTTTCGATCACCGTGTGCAGAAACCCCACCACTTCATGCTGCTCATCGCGTAACGGTGTGTAGCTGAACGCGTAGCAGGCTTGGCTGCCTGTTCGCTTGCAGCGGAGCCGCAGCGGCTGGTCTTCGACAAAGTTCGAGGCACCTTCGAGTGCCTTGAACACCCAGGGCCCAACGTTGCTCCAGGCTTGTGCCCAGATTTTGTCGAACCCTTGCCCCAACGCATGGCCGTCACATTCGAGCAATGCCGAGTAAGGGTCGTTGTGAATCACGCTCATCTGCGCACCCCAGACCACCGCGCAGGGAAACGGCGACAGCAACATCATGTCAACGGCTATGCGCAAAGGCGCTTGCCAATGTGGCAGCGGCCCGAGCGAACTGTAGCGCCAGTCGAACTGCACCACCTGCTCAGCCATACCCTCTGCCGCAGGCTGCCGTTGGGCAACTTCCCTGCCTTGCGCCGAATGTTTGCGTGGCTTGTCGTTTATGAACACTGTCGTGATTCCACCATTGCTCATGGGTAAATAATCCGTTGACGCATCATCTGCTCGAAGATTTGCCACGGCAATAGCTGAACTGTTAACAGCCTCTCGTTGAGGCAGCAGACAGGCGTTACCTAATAGCATAGAGCCATTACCTAGAGAGTGCCTTGCGAAACCGCAGCTATGCTCAATAGGTTTTCCCCAGCCACGGAACGCATTGCCCTTCAACGACAGTCCAGGGAGCTTGGTGATGAGCAACAAGATTCTGGTAGTAGTGACCAACACGGCCAAATACCCGACCTTGCAGCGGGCCACTGGCTTGTGGCTGGGAGAAGTGGTGCATTTTGTCGACGCTTTACAGAAAGCGGGGTATGAGGTCGATTACGTGAGCCCCAATGGCGGTTATGTGCCAATCGATCCACATAGCCTGCAAATGGCGCCAGACCTGGACTGGCAATGGTATGCCGACAAAGCGTTCATGAATCGCCTGGGCGCATCGTCAAGCCCCGGCAAGGTCAGGGCGGGTGATTACTGCGCCATCTACTACACCGGTGGGCACGGGGTGATGTACGACTTCCCGGACAACCAGCCGTTGCAGGAGCTGGCACGCAGGATCTACGAAGGCAACGGTATCGTTGCCGCCGTCTGTCACGGCGTGGTCGGCCTGTTGAACATCAAGCTCAGCGACAACAGCCTGTTGCTCAAGGACCGGCAGGTAACCGGCTTTTCCAACACCGAAGAAAAACTGGCAGAACTGGACAAGGTAGTGCCCTTTCTCACCGAAAACGAACTGGGTGCGCGGGGTGGCAACTACAGCAAGCACGATGACCCGTGGAAACCGTGTGTTATCCGTGATGGTCGGCTGATTACCGGGCAGAACCCGAACTCGACAGGCCCGCTGGCCGAAAAAGTCATTGCTGCGCTGAAGGCGTAAAAAGTCCTACTCCTCATCAGCGCAGTTCGCAAAACAAGCATGGCCTTGGATTACAGCAGGCGCAGTGATTGACTCATAGGCTCTCCACTGGGCTGTCCATCTCGGGCAGCCCGGAATGCGGGGGCTGAACACATATGTCAAGATTCAAAACTGCGGGGCAGAGCCTGGTGGAACTGTTGCTGACATTGGCAATCAGTTTGCTACCCGTCGGCACCGGATTGATGATCATGTTCTATCAACAGGACAAGAAGCATGAAGAAACTGCGCAAGTTTCTGTCAGGGAAGCGATCTATTCCGTAGACCTGGCACTGGACCGAATACACGCTTCGGCGTCTGCTGCAATGGAACTGGCAGGGACCCGTTGCGAAAGTGCTCAGCCGCAATTGCTCGATCAGGTCACCAAAGCACCCTACCTGCGCTCTCTGGCACTGACCCTTGACCGCCGAACTTATTGCAACACCCTGGAAACACCGCACCCAGTGGATCACGTATTCCCGGATGCAAAATCGCAATTTCGTCTGATGCTGGACCCACCTGCTACACCCAATTCGGTTCTACTTGCCTATCAGCTCAGCAAGGATGATGCGGGGGTCATTGCCACGTCCTATGGCCTGTTGCTGCGCAATGAGTTGCGGGCGTTTCAGACAGGGCTGACCTTATTGCTCGAGTTTGGCGATGTGTATATCTGGGCAGACGGAGACAGTCGCGATCCGGCGCCGCCATCACAAGTCGAATTTTTCAAAGAGGCTGTTTCGAACAAGTACGGTTATACCGTCAAGGCGGGCTACGAAAAGGGCTATTCGGCACGTGAAACGCGCCAGACGATGAAACAGCTTTTCCCGTCCCTGGTACTGGTCGGGATCATCACTGGCGCGATCACTTACTGGGGCCTGTTCAGGCAACGGAAACAGCGCGATCGCGGCGCCGCCAGCAAACGCTGACGGTGCCGCATTCACTTAATCTGCGTTGAGCACGCCGCGGCGCACCTGATCACGCTCGATGGACTCGAACAGCGCCTTGAAGTTGCCCTCACCGAAACCGTCATCCCCTTTACGCTGGATGAACTCGAAGAAAACCGGGCCGAGCAGTGTTGCCGAGAAAATCTGCAACAGCAGGCGCTTGTCGCCCGCCTCGGAAGCGCCGTCCAGCAGGATGCCGCGCGCTTGCAGCTGGTCGACCGGCTCGCCGTGCCCAGGCAGGCGCTCTTCGAGCATTTCGTAATAGGTTTGCGGTGGCGCGGTCATGAAGCGCATGCCAAAGCCCTTGAGTGCGTCCCAGGTCTTGAGCAGGTCATCGGTGAGGAAGGCCACATGCTGGATGCCTTCGCCATTGAACTGCATCAGGAACTCTTCGATCTGCCCGGCGCCCTTGGACGACTCTTCATTGAGCGGGATGCGGATCATGCCGTCAGGCGCGGTCATGGCCTTGGAAGTGAGGCCGGTGTACTCGCCCTTGATGTCGAAGTAGCGAATTTCGCGGAAGTTGAACAGCTTCTCGTAGAAACCGGCCCAGTAGGCCATGCGCCCGCGATAGACGTTGTGGGTCAGGTGATCGATGATCTTCAGGCCAGCCCCTTGCGGGTTGCGGTCGACGCCCTCGATGAAATTGAAGTCGATGTCGTAGATCGAGCTGCCCTCTTCGAATCGGTCGATCAGGTAGAGCGGTGCGCCGCCGATGCCTTTGATGGCCGGCAGGCGCAGTTCCATCGGCCCGGTTTCGATCTCGACCGGCTGAGCCCCCAGTTCCAGCGCCCGGGCATAGGCTTCGTGGGCATTGCGCACGCGGAACGCCATGCCGCATACCGACGGGCCATGCTCGGCCGCGAAGTAGGAGGCGATGCTCTTGGGTTCGTTATTGAGGATCAGGTTGATGCCGCCCTGGCGATACAGGTGCACGTCCTTGGAACGGTGGGTGGCCACCTTGGTGAAACCGAGTATCTGGAAGACCGGCTCCAGTACGCCCGGCGTCGGCGAAGCCAGTTCGATGAATTCGAAGCCCATCAGGCCCATTGGATTGTCAAAGATGTCAGCCATGTTCGTACCCTCATCTGCAGCGAAAATTAATGAATGCGTAGGATGTGGAACGGCAATGGAGGTGAGCACGGGATACCGCGCACGCTGCGGGCGAGGAAGCCACCTATGATCAGCTTGAACCCATGGTATGTCATATGGACCCATCTCGGCGGGGGATGGTCCTTCACAAGCGAAGGACCTTATTGTTGTATTCGTAACCGGATTCTACATTGCGTAAATTGCTTTGTCGCGCATTAGTTCGCCCCCGGCTCCGACAAACGGCTATCCTCAGCACGTCAGCCATCAGGAAGATCATCCCAGCATGCCCCTTACGGTCAAACGCCCAGCTCGCTGGAGCTGGCGCACGCTCCTGCCCTGGATCGTCGGCGTGGTGCCGCTTGCCTGTGGCCTGGCGCTGATGAACTGGCAGATCGAGCGCGAATTGCGCACCACCAGCCAGGCGACAACGCGTCAGGTGGTCGAGCATATCGATCACATTCTAGACAACCTCGCCAGCGCCGCGCAGGCGCTGCTGCCGCTGGCAGGAAGCCCTTGCGCGGACGCGCAGCTGGCCTTGCGCAGCCAGGTCACACGCAATGCCTTCGTCCGTTCGACCAACCTGTTTCAGCAACACAACCTGTATTGCAGTTCGCTGTTCGGCGACTTCGACGAGCCGGTCGATGCCCATGACTACACCGATGGCCGGCTGTGGCTGATGAATGGCAACTCGGTGACGCCTGGTCATGCCTTGCTGGTTTACCGTGCAAGCGATGGCGATCGCGGTGCAATCACTACCGTGGATGGCGATCACCTGCTCAGCGCCTTGCGCCTGATAGGCCCAGAGTCGACGTTGCAGATCCGCGTCGGCGATGCCTGGATGGGCAAGGACGGCGTGGTGCATGACGGCGTTCCACCGGCCGCCGCCACTGCCGATGTGACCTTGGGTTCGACCCACTACCCGTTCAGCGTGCACGGGGGCTACGCGGCCGGCAAGCAGGGTGAACTGCTGCGCAGCCATTACCCTGCCCTGCTCAGCCTGCTGTTGGTGCTGGGCGTGGTGGCCGGCTGCGCGTGCCGCTGGCAGATTCGCCGGGCCAGTTCACCACGGGCCGAGCTGCACCGGGCCCTGGAGGCGGACGAGTTTCTGCCGTACTTCCAGCCTGTGGTGCGCAAGGGTGACTACCGCTGGGCCGGCGCTGAAGTGCTGATGCGCTGGAACCACCCCCATGAAGGCCTGGTACGCCCCGACCTGTTCATCCCCTACGCCGAGCACAGCGGCCAGATCGTCGCCATGACCCGGGCCCTGATGCTGCACACTGCACAGGGCCTGGCGCCCTATGCCGCGCTGCTGGATGACGGCTTCCACATTGGCATCAACATTACCGCCGACCACTGCCGCGACCTCAGCCTGCTCGACGACTGCCGCACCTTCCTCCAGCATTTCCCCCCTGGGCGGGTTCGGCTGACCCTGGAGCTGACCGAGCGCAAGCTGATCGAAGCCACACCGGTGGCCCTCGAACTGTTCGCCAAGCTGCACGACATGGGCGTGATGATCGCCCTGGATGACTTCGGCACCGGCCAGTCGAGCCTCAACTACCTGCGCCAGTTCAAGGTCGACTACCTGAAGATCGACCAGAGCTTCGTGGCCATGATCGGAGGCGATGCCTTGTCGCAGCACATTCTCGACAGCATCATCGAGCTGTCTGCGAAGCTGGGACTGGGCATTGTTGCCGAAGGGGTGGAAACCGAAGTCCAGCGTGACTACCTGGCACGCAATGGCGTGGACTTCCAGCAGGGCTATCTGTTTGCCCGGCCAATGCCGGTGGCCGACTTTCTCCAGGCGCTCGCTGCCCACCCGGCTGTCGCGCGGTTGCCGCAGGGCGCGCCCCCTGAGATCATGGGCGGCTGATCCACCCGTTCACTCCCCTATCCGAGGCATTCGTGTCAAAAGGCATTATCTGTTCGGTCATGGCGTCCTGCCTGTTCGCCGTGATGTACTTCTATACCTCTCTGCTCTCGCCACTCGACGGCGAAGAGATCTTTGGCTGGCGCACGTTGCTGACGCTGCCCTGCCTCACCCTGTTCATGCTGGTCAGCAAAGACTGGAAGCGCGTCGGCGAACTGCTGGCACGGGTGCGTCAGACGCCGATCCTGCTGCTGGGCATGGTCGGTACTTCGTGGTTGATGGGCGTGCAGCTATGGCTGTTCCTCTGGGCGCCGCTGCACGGGCGCAGCCTGGAAGTGTCGATGGGCTACTTCCTGCTGCCGCTGGCGATGGTACTCACCGGGCGTCTGGTCTACGGCGAGCGTCTGTCACGCCTGCAGAAAGTGGCGGTGAGCTGCGCCGCACTGGGTGTAGGGCACGAGTTGTACCAACATGGCAGCTTTGCCTGGGAAACCCTGCTGGTGATGATTGGCTACCCGATCTACTTCGTGCTGCGCCGACGCTGCCGCACCGACCACCTCGGTGGCCTGTGGTGCGACATGTGCCTGCTGCTGCCCTGGGCCGTCTATTTCGTTACCCAGGGGCCGTTGTCGACGGCCGACGTGCAGCAGCACCCCGGCCTCTACGGGTTGATCCCGATGCTGGGGGCGATCAGCGCGTGTGCCCTGATCGCCTATGTGCTGGCCAGCCGCCTGTTGCCGTTCAGCCTGTTCGGCCTGCTCAGCTACGTCGAGCCGGTCTTGCTGGTGGGCGTCGCCCTGCTGCTGGGCGAAACCATCGGCCCGGATCAGTGGCTGACCTACCTGCCCATCTGGGCCGCAGTGCTGGTGCTGGTGCTCGAAGGCTTCAAGCACCTGCTGCGTCAGCGTCGGCCGTCGGTGTAAGGCGCACCTGGCGTACCCGGCGCTCCTCCACCGCCACCACGGTCATGCTCCAGCCATTCCAGGCCAACCGGTCACCTACCACCGGCAGGCGGTCCAGCAAGCTCATCACCAGGCCCGCCAGGGTCTGGTAGTCCTCGGTGGCGCGGGCGCTGAAGCCCGTACGCGCCTGGACCTGGCTCAGGTTCAAGGCACCACTGACGACAAAGCTGCCACTCTCCTCTACGATCGCCGGCCCCTCCACCTCGCTGGCATCCGGCAACTCGCCGGCGATCGACTCGAGGATGTCGGTCATGGTCAGCAGGCCGGTGAAGTCACCGAACTCGTTGATCACGAAAGCAATGTGCGTCGACTGGCTGCGCATCTGCTCCAGGGCGTTGAGGATGCTGAAGCTCTCCAGCAGGTTCAACGGCGCCCGGGCCATGCGCTCAAGGTCCGGCTGGCTGCCGGTCAGCAGCTCCTTGAGCAGCTCCTTCTTGTGCACGAAGCCCAGGGGCTCTTCGATATGGCCTTCGCGAATCAACGGCAGGCGCGAATACGGCGAGTTGGCCAGCGCCTCGGTGATGGCGTGCGCCGGTTGCGCCAAGTCGATCACGTCGACCTCGGCCCGTGCAGTCATCACCGTGCGGATCGGCCGCTCGGCCAGGTTCAGCACGCCACTGATCATCACCCGCTCACGGCGGTCGAACAGCACCTGCTCCTCGCCACCTTCGACCAGGTCGGCAATCTCTTCGCCCACCTCGTCAGCCTCGACCCGGCGGCCACCGAGCAGGCGCAGCACGGCATGTGCCGTACGTTCACGCAGTGGCCGGTGCTGCTGCAGGCTGCGCTTGCGACGGGCCCGGGCCAGCTGGTTGAACAGCTCGATAAGGATCGAGAAACCGATGGCCGCGTACAGGTAGCCTTTCGGGATATGGAACCCCAGGCCTTCGGCGGTCAGGCTGAAACCGATCATCATCAGGAAGCCCAGGCACAGCATGATCACTGTCGGGTGGGCATTGACAAAGCGGGTCAGCGGCTTGCTGGCGACGATCATGATGCCGATCGAGAAGATCACCGCGATCATCATCACCGACAATTCCTCGACCATGCCCACGGCCGTGATTACCGCGTCCAGCGAGAACACGGCGTCGAGCACGACGATCTGCGCGACGATCGGCCAGAACGCGGCGTGACGCACCACACCGCTGGCCTGGGTGACGTGGCCCTCCAGGCGTTCGTGCAGTTCCATGGTGGCCTTGAACAGCAGGAACACACCACCGAACAGCATGATCAGGTCACGGCCCGAGAAGCTCTTGCCGAACACTTCGAACAGCGGCGCGGTGAGGGTGACCATCCACGAGATACTGGCCAGCAGGCCCAGGCGCATGATCAGCGCCAGGCTCAGGCCAATGACCCGCGCACGGTCGCGCTGATGCGGCGGCAACTTGTCGGCGAGGATGGCGATGAACACCAGGTTGTCGATACCCAGCACCAGCTCGAGGACGATAAGCGTCAGCAGGCCCAGCCAGGCCGTGGGGTCGGCTAGCCATTCCATTAGCGGGTACTCACGAAGGAAGCGTCACGGGGACGAGGGGAGGATGGCCAGGAAGGCCGGGAACTGGGGGGCTCCGCGAAGGTGCTCATAGGGACCTTGAACAAAAATAGGGAAAGAGATCCTACAAGCACAGCAGGTTTTTCCGATAGCGCGAAACTATTACAAAACCTGTAACAGCGTTGCAGGGGACTTTTCTTCAATACCAGGGTCACTCGAAACCGCAGTATGGCGGCGTCATCCAACACACGGAGTTATGGTAGATGAGCCTGTCCCTTTCCATGGCCGCTTTCGCCCTTGCCGCATCGATATCGCCCGGGCCGGTCAATGTCGTCGCCCTCGCCAGCGGTGCCCGTCACGGCCTGCGGGCGAGTTTGTGGCATGTGACGGGCGCGACACTGGGTTTTTGCCTGCTGCTGATGCTGGTGGGCCTGGGGTTGCACGAACTGCTGTCGCGCTGGCCGCCGCTGGGTCTGGCACTGCACTGGGCAGGCGTGGCGTTTTTGCTCTACATGGCGTGGAAGCTGGCAAGCGATGACGGCAGGCTGGGCGGATCAGATCAGCAGCGCGCACCTTCGGTCTGGCATGGCGCAGCCATGCAATGGCTGAACCCCAAGGCCTGGCTGGCTGCGGTGGCGGGCGTGGGTGCCTATACCGGTGGGGAACAGCATCTGCTGTGGTTGTTCACCTGGATCTATGGGCCGATCTGCTTTGTTTCGGTGGCCTGCTGGGCCTGGGCCGGCAGTGTGATTCGCCGGTACCTGCACGAGGCGCGCTACCTGCGGCTGCTCAATCGAGGCCTCGCGGTGCTGCTGGCAGGTAGCGCGGCCTATCTGATGGTTTGAGTGTGCCTGTATCACGATAATGCCCAGGCGTTGCCGCAAGACGTTGCTTGAACGCCCGCTGCAGGTGCGCCTGGTCGGCAAACCCGGCCTCCAGTGCCACGTCGGCGATTGCCCTGCCCTTGCGCAATTGCGCCCGTGCTTGCTGCACACGCTGATCCAGCAGGTAACTGTGCGGGGTCATGCCGAACCTCTGGCGGAAGGCGCGGATCAGATACGAGCGGGACAAGCCACAGGCCACGCAGATGTCCTCGAGGCTCAACGGGTCTGCGCGATGAGCACGGATGAATGCCGCAGCCGCGTCGAGTTGCGGATGTTGCAAGTGGGTTTCACCGGTTGCTGACTGCAGGTAGCGCGGAAGGTCGCTGAAAAATTGCGCCAGGCGATTTTCCCGATCGCCCAATTCATTGTCGAACAGCTCGGCAAACAGCTGCAGCAAGCGGCCATACAAGTCAGGCGACGTGCTGAACGTCTGCACAGGCAGCACGAGCCCCTGGGCCTGCAGCCATGGCATGTCGACGTACAGCATCAGGTACGACCAAGGCTGCCCGGCAATCGGATTGCAGCTGTGCACCACCCCCGGCTTCATCAGCACCGAGCTGCCGGCACTGACCTCGACCTGGCTGGCGCCGCTCTGGTAGGTATTGCGACCACCGGTAATCACCCCGATGGAAAAGCTCTCATGGGAATGAGCGGCGTAGCAGACTTTGCGCCCATCCCCTACGCACCGGGCTTCGACGAAGGGCAAGGCTGGATCCCGCCAGAACCGCGACACTTCGATCATCGCCCTGCCCTCACGCGTTGCCGTGCTGCACCACCACCAGCAACTGCGCCGCCTGCTCGCCGACCGAACGCAGGCGGTGCGGTGTCTGGGCGTTGAAGTGCAGCGCATCGCCCTGCTCCAGCAACACCCGCTCATTCATGAAGTCGACCTCCACCTGGCCGGCGTGGACGAACAGAAACTCCTCACCCTCGTGCTCCTTGAAGGTCGGGTCGCTGAATTCGGTCGGCGGCTGGATCAGGAACGGCAACAGGCTGCGCTGCCCGACCTGGCTTGTCAATGCCGCATAACCCGGCCCGTGGCCATCGCCCACCAGCGCCTGGCGCTCGCCCTGGCGTACCAGGCTGTAGCGGCTCTGCCCGGCCTGCTCCTCAGCGAACAGCTCCTCGACATTGACGTTCAGAGCACGCGCCAGCTTGAGCGCGGCTGCAATCGACGGCGTGTTCAAGCCACGCTCCACCTTGGACAGGTAGCTCTTGGTCATGCCGGATTTGTCGGCTAACCCTTCAAGCGTGACGCCAAGTTTTTTTCTCAACATTTTCAATCGGTTAGACATGCGACGCGATTTTCCCGAGTCCACAGACTTGCTTATGACACTTTGTGTCATATAGGATTATTTGTGTCACCAACACTGACACTGCTCATCACGCCACAGAGGAATCCCCCATGGCCAAGACCCTGACACACAGCAAGGACCAACTGGTCCAGCAGGCGCTGACGCAGATGCAAGGCTCACTCGCCGATAATACGTGGACTGTGCGGGAAAAGCTGGCCCTGACCTGCCGAATTCTTTTCGATCATGGCCATGACTCCGGTCTGGCCGGGCAGATCAGCGCCCGCGGCCCGCAGCCCGGTACGTTCTACACTCAGCAACTGGGCCTGGGTTTCGATGAAATCAGCGCCAGCAACCTGCTGCTGGTCAATGAGGACCTCGACGTGCTCGAAGGCCAGGGCATGCCCAACCCGGCCAACCGCTTCCATAGCTGGGTATACCGCGCCCGGCCGGACGTGAACTGCATCATCCACACCCACCCGACCCACGTCGCTGCCCTGTCGATGCTGGAAGTGCCGCTGCAGATCTCGCACATGGATCTGTGCCCGCTCTACGACGATTGCGCATTTCTCGAAGCCTGGCCAGGCGTGCCGGTGGGCAACGAGGAAGGCGAGATCATCAGCACCGCGCTGGGCGACAAGCGCGCGATCCTGCTGTCGCACCACGGCCAGCTGTCGACCGGTATCAGCATCGAGCAGGCTTGCGTCTATGCCCAACTGATCGAGCGCGCCGCGCGCCTGCAGCTGCTGGCAATGTCGGCTGGAACCCTCAAACCCATCGCCCCGGCGCTGGGCCGCGAGGCACACGACTGGATCGACCGGCCCAAGCGCCATGCCGCTGCCTTCAACTACTTCGCCCGGCAGAGCCTGCGTGCCCACGCCGACTGCCTGAACTGATTCCTGAATGCCCTTGCTTGCGGAGCCCATCACCATGACCACTGAATTCCACGGCATCATCGGCTACACCATCACCCCCTTCAGCGCTGGTGGCGAGCAGCTCGACCTGCCGGCGCTGGGCCAATCCATCGAACGCCTGATCGACGGCGGCGTGCAGGCCATCGCCCCGCTGGGCAGCACCGGCGAAGGCGCTTACCTCAGCGACAGCGAATGGCAGCAGGTAGCCGAGTACAGCCTCGCCCAGGTCGGCAAGCGCGTGCCCAGCATCGTCAGCGTGTCCGACCTGACCACTGCAAGCGCGGTGCGCCGCGCCCGCTTTGCCCAGGCCCATGGCGCCGACGCGGTGATGGTGCTGCCGGCCGCCTACTGGAAACTCAACGAAGCCGAGATCCTCCAGCACTACCGCGCTATCGGTGACGCCATCGATATCCCGATCATGCTCTACAACAACCCCGCCACCAGTGGCACCGACATGTCGGTGGAGTTGATCCTGCGCATCGTCCGCGAAGTGGCCAACGTGACCATGGTCAAGGAGAGCACGGGCGATATTCAGCGCATGCACAAGCTGCAGCTGCTTGGCGAGGGCCAGGTGCCGTTCTACAACGGGTGCAATCCGCTGGCGCTGGAGGCGTTCGTGGCCGGGGCCAAAGGCTGGTGCACGGCAGCACCCAACCTGATTCCAGGGTTGAACCAGGCGTTGTACCAGGCGGTACTGGCGGGGGATCTGGCTCAGGCCAAAGCGTTGTTCTACCGGCAGTTGCCGTTGCTCGACTTCATTCTCAAAGGCGGGCTGCCGGCGACCATCAAGGCAGGCCTGGAGATGACCGGTTTGTCGGTAGGCGAGCCCCGCCGGCCGGTGTTCGGGCTGGATGAGCCAGGGCGAGCGACCCTGGCAGCATTGTTGGCAACCCTGGCCGATTGAAAGCCTGTACCGGCTCCATCGCCAGCAAGCCGGCGATGGGGCCGGTACAGGTCACAAGGTCCAGTCCAGGCTCACCATCATCGTCCGTGGCTCCCCGTGGTACACGCCGTTGTAGAAGCCCAGGTTGTTGTAGTAGTGCTCGTCGAACAGGTTCTTCACGTTCAGCGAGGCCGACAGGTGCTCGTCGAACTGGTAGCGCGCCATCAGCCCGACCACCGAAAAGGCCTTCTGGCTGATGGTGTCGGCCACGGTGATGATGTTGCCATCCGCATCACGCCCCGCTGGCCGACTGGCGGCCTTGTAGTTGTCGCTCTGCCAGTCAACGGTGCCACCCACGGTCAGTGCCGGAGTGACCTTGTAGGTGCTGGAGAGACGCACCAGGTTAAGCGGTTGCTCGGTGTTCTTGCGCTGTTTGTCGCCCGTGGCGGCATGGGTATAGCTGTAGCCCAGGCTCATCTGCCAACCGGGCAGCACTTCACCGGCGATCTCGGCCTCGAAGCCCTCCACCACCACGCCCTTGCCGCCGGACTTGTAGTAGGTTTCGCCATTGGGCCCAGGGGGCACCGAGTCGTCCTGTTCCGCGACGTTGTCCTGCTTGCTGCGAAACACCGCCGTGCTGAGGTTCAGGCGATCATCCAGAAGGCTGCCCTTCAGGCCGATCTCGTAGACCTTGCCAACGATCGGCTCCAGGTACTTCTCGTTGACGTCGCGCACCGTCTGCGGGTTGAAGATATCCGTGTAACTGGCATACACCGTGTAGTGCTCGGTGAGGTCGTAGAGTACGCCAGCGTATGGCGTCCACTGATCGTTCTGGGTCTGCTCGCTGTGCGAAGCGCGGGTCAGCGCCAGGTTGGCGTCGTAGGACCACGAGTCGCTTTCGGTTTCCCAGCTGCCATAACGGCTTCCCAAAACGAAGTGCAACCGATCGGTCGGGTTCAGCCGCGTGGCGATGTAGCCCGCTTTCTGCTTGATGTGCGAGCGTGACGCATCCCGCCCGCTGTCGTAATCGCTGAACTTGACGACGTCACCCATGTACTTCCAGTCGGGTATCAGTGCGTAATCGGGCGGGTCATTACGGCCTGCGAAGAACGGCGAGCGGTTGCGCCGCTCGGAGACGCCGTAGCCGATCATGAAGTCATGGCTGCGACCGAACAGCTGATACGGGCCGGCCAGGTTCAGGTCGATGGCTTGCATCTTCTCTTCACCGGAAAAGTGGCTGATGAAGGCGCTCATGCCACTGCGGTCGGCCTCGGGGAAACCGCTGCCGCCATAATAGACCTTGCCGTCGGTGTCACTCTGACGATGGGTGTAGGCCGCCTTCAGCGACCAGTCGTTGGCCAGGTGCTGGTCGAGGGTGACGAATGCGGTCTTGTCCTTCAGGGGCCATGACGACCAAGGTGCTGACATGTTGGTGGCGCGCGGAAGGTCGGCCTTGCCGCCGGACGCGTTCCAGTACGGCACGGTGCCCCACGAAGCGCCCTGCACATCCTTGTTCTGGTAGTCGTAACCCACCGCCAGCACGGTACTGTCGGTCAGGTCGGCCTCGAGTATGCCGTAAGCCACTTCCCGCTGGCTGGCGTACCTGTCCATGAACGACTTGCTGTCGCGATACGCCAGTACGGTGCGCCCACGCAGGCGCCCGTCCCCACCCAGCGGCCCACCGACATCCAGGTAAGTGGAGTAGTTGTCGTAGCTGCCGGCGCTGACGCCACTCTTGATCGCCAGCTCGCCGGTCGGGCGCTTGCGCACCATGGCGATGGTACCTGATGGATCGCCGGCTCCGGTGGTCAGGCCGGTGGCACCGCGCACCACTTCGATCCGGTCGTAGATGATGGTGTCCGAATCCGACTTCAACACCGAGAAGGTGTTGAGCATGCCATCGATCTGGAAATTGTTGATGGCGTAGCCACGCGAGTAATAGGCGGGGCGTTCGGAGTCGTTGCGCTGCACGGTCACGCCAGTGACATGGGCCATGGCCTCGGACAGGCTGTCGAGCTGAAAGTCATCGAGCTGCTGGCGGGTGATCACCGAAACCGATTGAGGGGTTTCCTTGATCGACAGGTTCAGGCGGGTGGCGGCGCTCATGCTGCCGGTGGTGTAGGAGCCACTGTTTTCGGTGGTGCTACCCAGGCCCTGGGCGAGGATTTCGGTAGAGCCGAGTTCCAGCACACCCTCCTCGGCTTGCGTGTCGGCAGTGCCGAGCAAGGTGACGCAGAAACCCAGGGTTAGGGTCGTGGAACGACTGATGGGCGCGGACATCGCTGCCTTACTCCTTGTACATTTGCTGAAAATCCATGACTGCCGATGGCGGCATTCACATGAAAACGAATCTCATATAAGAATCGTTATCGATTTTTCGGCAAAGCATAAGGATTGCGATGTCCGTGCCCGTTGTTCAGCTCAAGGCATTACCGGGGGCACATACTGCAACGTGGTCCCCAACGCCCACAGCAGCACCAGCACCAACGGCACATGCACCAGCAACTGCACGAACGAGAAGCCGATCAGGTCACGCGCCTTGAGCCCCAGCACGCCCAGCAACGGCAGCATGTAGAACGGGTTGATCAGGTTGGGCAGCGCTTCGGCCGCGTTGTAGATCTGCACGGCCCAGCCCAGGTGGTATTGCAGGTCATTGGCCACCAGCATCACGTATGGCGCTTCGATGATCCACTTGCCACCGCCGGAAGGAATGAAGAAGCCCAGTACCGCCGAGTACACGCCCATCAGCAGCGCGTAGGTATCGTGGGTGGCGATCTGGGTGAAGAACAGCGAGATGTGGTGGGCCAGGGTCTGCTCATCCACACCTTTTACCTGGGTCAGGATCGCAGCGATCGAACCGTACAGCGGGAACTGGATCAGTACCCCGGTGGTGGTCGGCACGGCGCGCGCCACGGCATCGAGGAAGCTGCGCGGGCGCCAGTGCAGCAAGGCGCCGAGCATGATGAACAGCAGGTTGTAGGTGTTCAGCCCGGAAATCGCGGTAATGGCCGGCTTGGTCGCGAACTCCTGGTACAGCCAGCCGCCCGCCAAGGCCACCAGCATCAGGATCAGGATCGGGCTGTGCTCCAGCCATTCGCCCGGGCGGGTACGCTTGGGTGCCGGTGGCGCGGTGAAGCTGGGGTCGACGCCGCAGTCTTCGGCGCTGCGGGCACTGCTCGGCCCAGGTGCCGTGGCATAGGCGATCACCAGCGAGACGATCACCAGGGCCGCCAGCATCACGCCGGATTGCCAGAGGAAAATGGTCTCGGTGAACGGGATCACGCCGGTGATCGACAGGATCGAAGGCGGCAGGCTGGCCGGATTGGCCTGCAGCTGCGCGGCCGAGGATGACAGGCCCAGCGCCCAGACAGCGCCCAGGCCCAGGTAGGCGGCAGCACCGGCGGCGCGGTAGTCCATCTTCAGCTCGGTGCGACGGGCCAGGGCCCGGACCAGCAGGCCGCCGAACACCAGTGAAAGGCCCCAGTTGAGCAGCGAAGCCAGCATCGAGATCAGCGCGACCCAGCACACTGCCGAGCGGCCGTTCTTCGGGATACGCGCCAGGCGGTCGATCAGCCGGGCCGCGGGTGGCGAGCTGGCCACCACATAACCGCCGATGACCACGAAGGACATCTGCATGGTGAACGGGATCAGGCTCCAGAAGCCATCACCAAAGGCCTTGGCGGTGTCGGTCGGCTTGGCGCCCATGGCCAGGGCACCGATGCACACCAGCAGCACGGCCAGGGCGGCGAATACCCAGGAGTCGGGGAACCAGCGTTCGGCCCAGTTGGAACAGCGCAGGGCAAAGCGGGCGGAGCGGCTGTCTTGGATTTCAGCGGCCACGGTTACTTCCTTTTATTGGTCTTATCGGATACGTCAGTAAAAACACAAAACCCCTGTAGGAGCGGCCTCGTGTCGCGAAAGGGCTGCGAAGCGGCCCCCTGACCTCAGCATCGGTGCTGAAATCGAGGGGCTGCTCTGCAGCCCTTTCGCGACACGAGGCCGCTCCTACAGGGGGACAGTATGAGGTTTTAGAAGGTCATTTCCTTTACATCGTCCGGCACGATCAGCTTGCCGGCGGTTTTCTCGATGATTTCTTCGATGCTCACCCCCGGCGCTGTCTCGCGCAGGATGAAGGCGCCGTCTTCGATCTCCAGGTAGGCCAGGTCGGTCAGCACCTTGCGGATGCAGCCGGCGCCGGTCAGCGGCAGGCTGCAGCGCGGCAGCAGCTTGGACTCGCCATCCTTGGAGGCGTGGGTCATGGTGACGATGATGTTCTCGGCACCGGCCACCAGGTCCATGGCGCCGCCCATGCCCTTGACCAACTTGCCGGGGATCATCCACGACGCGATGTTGCCTTCAACGTCCACTTCGAAGGCGCCCAGCACGGTGAGGTCGACGTGGCCGCCACGGATCATCGCGAACGATTGTGCCGAGTCGAATATCGACGCGCCGCGGCGAGCGGTGACGGTTTGTTTGCCGGCGTTGATCATGTCGGCATCAAGGGTGCTTTCAGTAGGGAATTCGCCCATGCCGAGCAGGCCGTTCTCGGACTGCAGCATCACGTCCATGTCGGCCGGTACATAGTTGGCCACCAGCGTCGGGATGCCGATGCCGAGGTTGACGTAGTAGCCGTCCTTCAGTTCACGGGCGACGCGTTGCGCCATCTGTTCGCGGGTCAGTGCCATGGTCAGGATCTCTTTGTTGTTCTGATGGACGGCGCTCAGGCCTTGACGGTGCGCTTTTCGATGCGTTTTTCGAAGGTGCCGACGATCACCCGGTCGACGAAGATGCCCGGGGTGTGGATTTCGCTGGGCAGCAGCACGCCAGGTTCGACGATTTCTTCCACTTCGACCACGGTGATCTTGCCAGCGGTAGCAGCCAGCGGGTTGAAGTTTTGCGCGGTGTTGCGGTACACCACGTTGCCATAGTGGTCGGCCTTCCAGCCCTTGACGATGGCGAAGTCACCGGTGATGGACTCTTCAAGGATGTACTTGCGGCCCTTGAACTCGCGCACTTCCTTGCCGTCGGCAACCGGGGTGCCGTAGCCGGTGGCGGTATAGAAGGCCGGAATACCGGCGCCGCCGGCGCGCATCTTCTCGGCCAGGGTGCCTTGCGGGGTCAGCTCGACTTCCAGCTCGCCACTGAGCAGCTGGCGTTCGAACTCGGCGTTTTCGCCGACGTAGGAGGCGATCATCTTGCGGATCTGCCGGTCTTCCAACAGCACACCCAGGCCAAAGCCGTCGACGCCGCAGTTGTTGGAAACCACGGTCAGGCCCTTGACGCCCATTCGCTTGATTTCGGCAATGAGGTTTTCAGGGATGCCGCACAGGCCAAAGCCGCCAGCCAGTACGGTCATGTTGTCGGTCAGGCCTGCCAGGGCCTCTTCATAGGTTGCTACGCGCTTGTCCAGTCCGGCCATGCTGATCCGCCTTTTGTAGTTGTTGAGCCGACGAGGCTGTCGGTGAGCGTGTGTAGCCATCTTCACCGCTGGCGACTGATTTGTTAATTTTGTTTTCATCATTGATTGATAACTTTTCCAAAACAGCGATCGAGGCTGTAATGAACGTCAAGCAACTGCGTGCCTTCGTCGCCGTCGCCAAGTACCAGAGCTTCGCCCAGGCCGGCGAACACCTGCATGTGTCGCAACCGGCTCTGAGCCTGACCATCAAGGCGCTCGAGGAAAACCTCGGCGGCGCCCTGCTGACCCGCACCACCCGCAGCGTCAGCCTGACCGCCGAAGGCGAGGTGCTGCTGCCGCTGGCCCGGCGCCTGCTGGCCGACTGGGACGACACCGAAGAGATGCTGCGCCAGCGCTTCACCCTGCAGCTTGGCCGCGTCTCGGTGGCTGCCATGCCCGCCTTCGCCGGCAACCTGCTGCCCCATTCGCTCAAGGTATTCCGCCAGCGTTACCCCAAGGTCAATGTCACGGTGCATGACGTGATCAACGAACAGGTGCTGGAACTGGTGCGCCATCGCCGCGTCGAACTGGGCATCGGCTTCGAGCCGGAAAACACCGAGGGCCTGAATTTCCACCCGCTTTACATGGACCGTTTCGTCGCTGTGGTGCCGGCCGATTCACCGCTGGCCTTGCAAACCCAGGCGACCTGGGCACAGTTGCTGGCTGAAGACTTCATCGCCTTGCAACGCCCATCGGCGGTGCGCCTGCTGCTGGAACAGTACGTCGCGGCGCGCCACGGCAAACTGGCAGTGGCGTTCGAGAGCCATCAGCTGTCGACCATTGGCCGCATGGTCGCCAGTGGCCTGGGCGTCAGCGCGGTACCGGCGCTGTGCATCAACCAGATGCAGGAGCTGGGCGCGCGCTGCGTGACACTGGTCGACCCCGCCGTCGAACGGCGCATCGGCGTGATCGCCCTGGCCGACCACAACCTTTCCACGGCAGCTCAGGCGCTGCTCGAGGTCGTGCTTTCCCACACCCAGACTCCGGAGGTGACATGCGTTACGTGAAACTGGCAGGTTGCAAGGTGCCGGCCATTGGCCAGGGCACTTGGTACATGGGCGAAGACCCGGCCCGCAAGGCGGCCGAGGTGGCCGCCCTGCAACAAGGCATCGAGCAGGGCATGACGCTGATCGACACTGCGGAAATGTATGCCGACGGCGGCGCCGAGGAAGTGGTCGGCCAGGCCATTGCCGGGCGCCGCGACCAGGTATTCCTGGTCAGCAAGGTCTACCCGCACAATGCCAGCCGGCGCGGCGTGCCTGAAGCGTGCGAACGCAGCCTGAAGCGCCTGGATACCGAGGTAATAGACCTGTACCTGCTGCACTGGCGCGGCCAGTACCCGCTGGAGGAAACGGTCGAGGCGTTCGAGCGCTTGCGCGAGCAGGGCAAGATCCGCCACTGGGGGGTGTCCAACTTCGACGTCGATGACCTGCGTGAACTGCACGACCCTGAATGCGCCACCAACCAGGTGCTGTACAACCCGGCGCAGCGCGGCATCGAGTTCGACCTGTTGCCGTGGAGCCGACAGCGGGGCTTGCCGACCATGGCCTACTGCCCGCTGGCCCAGGCCGGGCGGCTATTGCAGCACCCGGTGCTGAGCGAGATCGCCGAGCGGCACGGGGCGACGCCGGCGCAGGTCAGCCTGGCGTGGGTGACGCGGGAGAACGATGTGATTGCCATTCCCAAGGCGGTGTCTGCGGAGCATGTGCGTTTGAATGCGGCTGCCGGGGCGTTGACCTTGACCCGTCAGGACCTGCGGGAGATTGACCGGGCGTTCCCGGCACCGACGCGCAAGCAGCATCTGGCGATGGTCTGATAGACCGGGTTGGGTTCTTCGCGGGCACGCCCGCTCCCACAGGAAGCCCTGGTGACCTGTGGGAGCGGGCGTGCCCGCGAAGAGGCCGGTAAAGGTCAGTGAAAATCTCGGCTTTTCACATCCAGTCCTTGCAGCAAGGGGCTGATGTCCTCCAGGCGCCGGGCGATCAGATGCCGAACCCCGTTTTCCTGCTCCAGCCGCCCGCTCACCTTGAGCAACTGCGACCCCACCAGCGCTCGCCGCTGCCGCTCGGCCAGGTCGCGCCAGACCACCACATTGACCATCCCATGTTCATCCTCGAGGGTGACGAAGGTCACCCCGCTGGCGGTCTGCGGCCGCTGCCGCCCCACCACCAGCCCGGCCACGGCAATGGCGTCGCCATGCTCGACCGCCGCCAGCTCGGCCGAACTGCGACAGCCCAGCGCCCGCAACCGTGAACGCAACAGCCTGAGCGGATGCGGCCCCAGGGTCGTGCCCAAGGTGTCGTAATCGGCAACCAGGTCCTCGCCTACCGTTGGCGTCGGCAACGCCACGGGCGCTTCCGGCAATGCCTGCACCTCAGCGAACAGCGGCAACTGCGGCTGCACCGCCGCCACCTTCCAGCGCGCCTGATGGCGGTCACGTGCCAGGGCGCGCAGTGCGCCGGCATCGGCCAGCCGGGCACGGGCCCGACTGTCGAGCCCACTGCGCAGGCACAGGTCCTCGACATCCCGCCAGGGGCGCTGCGCCCGCGCCTGCTCCAGCCGGCGCGCATCCGCTTCGCTGAAACCACGGACCTGGCGCAAGCCAAGGCGCAAGGCCAGGGCGCCTTCAGGGTCAGGCTCCAGAGTGCAATCCCATTCGCTGTGGAACACATCCACCGGCCGTACCTCGATCCCCTGCCGCCGCGCCTCCTGCAACAACTGGTCCGGGCTGTAGAAGCCCATCGGCCAGCTGTTGACCAACGCGCAGGTGAAGATCGCCGGCTCATGGCACTTCAGCCAGCTGCTGGCATAGCACAGCAAAGCGAAGCTGGCCGCGTGCGACTCAGGGAAGCCGTAGCTGCCAAAGCCTTTGATCTGCTCGAAGATGCGCTCGGCAAATGCCAGGTCGTAACCATTGCGCAGCATCCCTTCGACCAGGCGCTGACGATGGGGCTCCAGCCCGCCGTGGCGCTTCCAGGCAGCCATGCTGCGGCGCAGCTGGTCGGCCTCGCCGGGGCTGTAGTCGGCGGCGACCATGGCCAGTTCCATCACCTGTTCCTGGAACAACGGCACGCCCAGCGTGCGCTCGAAGACTTCCTTGAGTTTTTCCGAGGGGTAGGTCACCGGCTCTTGCTTGAGGCGCCGGCGCAGGTAAGGGTGGACCATGTCGCCCTGGATCGGCCCGGGGCGCACGATCGCGACCTCGATCACCAGGTCATAGAACGTAGTGGGCTTGAGCCGTGGCAGCATGGCCATCTGTGCCCGCGATTCGATCTGGAACACGCCCATGGTCTCGGCGCGGCTGATCATCGCGTAGGTCGCCGGGTCTTCGCTCGGGATGGTCGCCAGGGTCAATTGCCGGCCGCGGTGGCGTTGCAGCAGGTCGAAACAGCGGCGCAGGGCACTGAGCATGCCCAGGGCCAGCACATCGACCTTGAGCAGGCCGACCATGTCCAGGTCGTCCTTGTCCCACTGGATCACCGTGCGTTCGGCCATGGCCGCGTTTTCCACCGGCACCAGGTGGTCCAGTGGCTGTTCGGAAATGACGAAGCCGCCCGGGTGCTGGGACAGGTGACGGGGGAAACCGATCAGTTCACCGGCCAGCACCAGGATACGCCGCAGCGACGGGCTGCCGGGTTCGAAACCGGCCTCTGCCAGGCGTTGCGGGTCGGGGATGCGGTCACTCCAGCGACCGCAGCACTTGGCCAGGGCATCCACCTGGTCGGCAGGCAGCCCCAGCACCCTGGCCACATCACGCACAGCGCCGGCAGCATGATAGGTATTGACCACCGCAGTCAGCGCCGCGCGGTGCCGGCCGTAACGGCGGAACACGTACTGGATCACCTCTTCGCGTCGGTCATGCTCGAAGTCCACGTCGATATCGGGCGGTTCGTTGCGCTCGCGGGACAGGAAGCGTTCGAACAGCAGGCGATGCTCCATCGGGTCGAGCTCGGTGATGCCCAGCACGAAGCACACCACCGAGTTTGCTGCCGAACCTCGGCCCTGGCAGAGGATGTGCTGGCTGCGGGCGAAGGCGACGATGTCATGCACGGTCAGGAAATAGCTTTCGTAACCCAGCTCCTGGATCAGCGCCAGCTCCTTGTCCAGCACCGCCCGTACCTTGCTGCTCGGCCCTGCCGGCCAGCGCTGGGGCAAGCCCCGCTCGCACAGTTCGCGCAGCCAGCTGGCGGGCGTCCGGCCCTCGGGCACCAGCTCGCGCGGGTACTGGTAGCGCAGTTCACCCAGGTCGAACTGGCAACGCTCGGCAATGACCAGGCTCTCGGCCAGCAGGTCTGCCGGGTACAGTTCGGCCAGTTGCGCCAGCGTGCGCAGGTGGCGTTCGCCATTGGCGAACAGATGGCGCCCGGCTTCGGCCACGTTGCAATGCTGGCGGATGGCGGTCATGCAGTCCTGCAGGGCACGCCGGCCGCGCACGTGCATGTGTACGTCACCGCAGGCCACGGCGCGGACCCCAAGCTGTGAAGCCAGTTCGCGCAAGCGCGCCAGGCGCAGGTCATCACCGCTGCCCCGGTGCAGGTGCACGCCCAGCCACAAGCGCTCGGCGAACAGGCCGTGCAGCCAGCAGCCCGTCGCCTGGTCATCGGCATCCTCGGCAATCCATAGCGCCAGCAGACCCTCATGGTGTTGGCGAAGGTCGTCGGCGAACACCTGGTACTCACCCTTTTCGGCCCGCCGTCGACCACGGGTGATCAAGGCGCACAGGTTCTGGTAGCCGGTGAGGTCCTGCACCAGCAACACCAGCTTGGGGCCATCCTGCAGGCGCATTTCGCTGCCGACGATCAGGTGCATTTGCTGCGCCTTGGCGGCCTGCCAGGCGCGAACGATACCCGCCAGGGTGCACTCGTCGGTGATCGCCAGGGCCTGGTAGCCCTGTTCGCGGGCGCGACGGAACAATTCTTCGGCACTCGATGCACCGCGCTGAAAGCTGAAATTGGACAGGCAATGCAGCTCGGCGTAGCCCGGCGTACTCATGCGAACCAGCCCTGCAGCCACAGCGGGCCGGGTTGCGCCAGGTCCTGGTAGGCCCAACCACGCAGGCCTTCGCGGGTTTCTATGCGGTAGTAATCGCGGCGCACGTCACCGCCGTCCCACCAGCCCGACTCGATGCGCTCGGCCTGGCCCAACAACGTGTGATCCGTGGCGTCCAATGCCTGTGGCGCGGGCAGCAACCAGCCCGGGCGGCTGCCGGGCGAGGCTGGCAAGCTGCCTTGAGCGCCCTGCTCCGCTTGCTGCCAGGCACACTCGGGGCGGTGGTCGGCCTCGGCGCGCAACCCTTTGACAGCGTCATCACCCAGCCGCGCACGCAGGCGTTCGCGCAGTTGCTCCCAGGGCTGGGCCTGCCTGGCGCGGGGGTCGAACAGCGCCTGGTGCTGGGGCACGAAGGCTGGCAGGTCATCGGCGACCAGCCGCAGGTTGCGCACCGGTGCCGGGATGCGCAGCGGCTCCAGGCGCCCGCGGGCCAGTTCGAACAACATGGCCGGGTCGCGCTCGGCGGCCAGCAGGCCTACCTGCAATTGCGTGTCCGGCCGTTCGACATGCTCCAGGTACAGGCAAAAACGCTGCACACCGCAGTCGCGCCCGGCGAGGAAGGCGGCCAGGTCATTGAGCATGCGCCGCAGCGGGAACAGCAGGGCCTGGTGCGACTCGACGTCGAAGTTGAGTTCCAGGCGGGTTTCGAAACGGTCCGCAGGCTGATAGAAGTCCAGCCCCATGGAACGCAGCCCGAGCAGTTGGTCCAGGTGCAACTGCACCTGGGCAGAAAAACGCTTGGCCAGTGCATCCCGCGGCAAGGCCAGCACCTGCCCCAACTGACGCAGGCCCATGCGGGCAAAGGCTTGCGCAGCGTCCGCTGGCAACCCGACCCGCTCGATCGGCATACGCGCCAGCGCCGCTCGGGTCTGGTCGGCGCAGGTCAGCGCCAGGCCGTCATGGCCGTTGGCAAGCATGCGGGCCGCCACCGGGTTGGTCGCGAGCACGATGCGCTGGCGCAAGCCAAGTGCCGTCAGTTCCTCGCGCAAGCGCGCCTCGAACAAAGGCCAGGGGCCGAACAGCTGCAGGCTGGAGCCGACTTCCAGCAACAGGGTGCGTGGGTAGTGAAGGCTCACCTGAGCACTGAAGCGGTAGGCCCAGGCTGCCAGCAACTGCTGGAGCTGCTCGATGCGGGCCGGATCTGCCTCGACACAGTGGAAGCCGTCAGCCAAGGCCCGCGCAGCCGTCAGCGTCTGCCCCGCCCGCAGGCCAAGTGCCGCTGCCGCAGGGTTGACGGCTTGCAGCACACGACGCTGGACGGGGCCACCGATCAGCGCCAGTGGCGTATCGGCGTCATCACGCTCGCGCAGGATCGAGTCCAGCGCCAGCTGCGGCAGGAGAATGCAGGCCCAGAGCATGTTGCATCAGCCCCGCCCTGGGCAGGCGATTGGCATGGCCGGTGGCATGCCGCCACGGCACTTGATGACACGCCATTGCGCCGGGCGCGTATCCACGGCGATACGCAGCGCGGCGGGCGACGGATTGTGCGCAGCCTGTTGCGGCCGACAGGCGAAAGCCAGTGCCTGCCCCGTTTCGGCGGCCACCTGCAGGCGGCGCAGGGCACGGTCATCGGCACGTTCCGGCCAGCACAGCACCGCCGCGCAGCTGCCGGAGCGCAGGCACTGTTCAGCCGCCCACAGGGCATCGGCCTGCCCGGCATCGACCTGCACCAGCCAACGCAGGTCGACACCGGCGGCCTGCCAGGCCGGCGCATAGGGAATGAACGGCGGGGCCACCAGCACCACCCGCCCGCCTTCAGCGGTCAGGCGCGACAGGGATGGCCAGAGCAGTTGCAACTCACCGCAGCCTGGGCTTGCCAACAGCAACTCGCTGAGGGCTGCGGCCGGCCAGCCGCCCTCTGGCAGACGCTGGTCGAGTACCGGGTGGCCCGTAGGCTGCAACCCGGCCGGCCGCACCTGGCCCTGCCGCCCACGCCAGACCTGGCGCTGGTCGAGCAGCCGATCGAGATCGACCACCGCGCCCATCAGTCGCGCCTCAACAGGCCACAGAACACGCCTTCGATGAAGAACTCGCGTTCAGGCCCCACGTCGATCGGCGCATAAGCCGGGTTGCGCGGCAGCAGCCGGTAACCATCGGGCTGGCGCTGCAGGCGCTTGATGGTGACCTCGCCGTCCAGGCGCGCGACCACGATCTGGCCATCGCGTGCCTCACCCTGCTGGCGGATGCCCACGAGGTCGCCATCGAAGATGCCGTCGTCGATCATCGAATCACCGCGCACCTTGAGCAGGTAGTCCGGTGTGCGGCGGAACAGGCTGGGGTCGAGCAGCAATTGCTCGTGTATGCCCAGGTCGGGGCCGATCGGCGCGCCGGCTGCCACCTGCCCCAGCACGGGAATTTCGAGGATTTCGGGCCGGCGCAGGGGCTCGGCCAGGCGAATGCCCCGCGCCTGGTTTGGCGTGACGTCGATGTAGCCGCCCTGGCACAACGCGGTGATGTGCTTGCGCGCAACGCTACGGGAGGCGAAGCCGAAGCGGCTGGCGATATCGGCCAGGCTCGGAGGCTGGCCGTGGTCGGCAATGCGCTCGCGAATGAATTCGAGGATTGCACGGCGTTTTGGGGAGAGATTGTCCATGGAGTACATTTGTACTCTTTTCGGCGTACGCTGAACAGCCCCCTTTATCGTCAGGTTTGGTTATCATCCCCGGGCTTCTGTTTTTTTGAATACCTGGATACCTGATGCTGACTGCCCTGCTGTTCGATCTCGATGGAACCTTGACCGACACCGACACCCTGCATTTGCAGGCCTTCCGCCAATTGCTCGACGAATATGACGGCCGCGGGCTGACCCAGGAGCAATTCGATGCCCAGGTCAGTGGCCGGGCCAATGGCGAGCTGTTTGCCGAATTGTTTCCACTTGCCGACGCCGCCGAGTGCCAGGCGCTGGCTGTTCGCAAGGAAGCGCTGTTCCGTGAGCTGTCACCGGTATTGCAACCCATGCCGGGCCTGCTGCGGCTGATGGACCATGCACGGGCGTGGGAGATCGGCATGTGCGTAGTGACCAATGCGCCGCGGCTCAATGCCGAGCACATGCTCTGCGCCATGGGGTTGGGAAAACGCTTCGAGCATGTGCTTGTCGCCGAAGAACTGGAACGGCCCAAGCCTGATCCATTGCCTTACCTGACCGGGCTGCAGCGCCTGGGAGCGATGGCGGGTGAGGCGCTGGCGTTCGAGGATTCTGTGCCGGGGGTGAAGGCGGCGAGTGGGGCCGGGATCTTTACCGTGGGGGTTGCTACCACGCAGACACCGGAGCGGTTGATAGCTGCCGGGGCAAAGCTGGTGGTGAAGGATTTCAATGATCCGCGGTTGTGGGCGCTGATCGAAGCCATGCACGGCTGAGGGCTTACAGGGGAATGCCTCTGGACAGTGTCAGGGCTCACAGGTGCCTGCCTTTAGCTCTTCAGCGCCTTTGAGATCGAGCGCCGCGCGGGCGGCGCTCGATCTCACAGGCGCCACAACCCTCCCGCCCTACACCCGCAAACCACTCGTCGGCCCTGCTCCCTACCTGTCGATTCCCCTCCCCCCAAATCGACCAAAAGCTGAACCCCCCAGCGGAGTCAGCCCCATGAGCACCCCCGATTCCAAACACCCCATCACCTCCCGCGACCAATGGCTAGCCGCCCGCCACCAGCTATGGCTGCACGAAAAAGCCTTCACCCACCAGCGTGACGAGCTGGCTGCCGCTCGCCGGGCACTGCCCTGGGTCAAGGTCGAACAGCCCTACCGCTTCCAGGGCCCGGACGGCGAACTGGGCCTGGCCGACCTGTTTGCCGGGCGCAGCCAGCTGCTGGTCTACCACTTCATGTTTGCCGAAGGCTGGAGCGAAGGCTGCCCGGGCTGCTCGTTCCTCGCCGACCACTTCGATGGCGCCAACCTGCACCTGGCCCATCATGACGTCTCGCTGGTCGCCGTGTCGCGTGCGCCCTACCCCGAATTCCAGGCATTCCGCCAACGCATGGGCTGGCGCTTCCCATGGTATTCATCACACGGCAGCGGCTTCAACGAGGACTTCGGCGTCAGCGTCGGCACCGAGGGCCAACGCCAGTACAACTATGAGCCGTACACCGGCAACGAGCCAGAGCTGCCAGGCCTGAGCGCGTTCTACAAGGACAGCGACGGCACGCTCTACCATACCTACTCCACCTACGCCCGTGGCCTGGACATCCTGGTCAACACCTACAACTTCCTCGACATCGCACCGCTGGGGCGCAACGAAGCCGGGACCATGGACTGGGTGCGGCATCATGATCGCTACGAAGGGCAACCCGACAAACCGCACTGCTGCCATGAGTGATCCGCCAGTGCCGTGCCGCCAGCAGCACGGCGGCACGGCGGCACGTCGGCAGCAGCCGCGCAGAAACCCGCCATACTTGAGCCCGTCACCCTTGCCAGACAGGCCCGCCATGCCCAAGCGCTTACCCATGCTCGACCTGCGAACCCTGGTAGTCGGCATCGTCGTGCTGGCTTGCCTGGCCACATTGTGCAACACCTTGTATGTCGCCTACCGGGTGCAGCTCGCCACCCTGGAGCAGTTCTCCCTGCAAGCCAACCAGTCCTACGCCAGCAAGGTGGCCGCGAGCATCACCGAATTCCTGCGCTCGGCCCGCAGCCACCTGACCTACAGCGCCTGGCAGCTTGCCACCGGCCTGGATGACCCCGCTGTGCTGCAAGCCGAAGCCAGGCGCCTGCGAACCCAGGACCAGGACTTCAATTCCATCGTCATTGTCGATGCCCAGGGGCAAGTGCTGGAGGCGTACCCGGATATTCGTCAGATCGCCAGCCATCGCCAGCGCTCGTCGCAGATCCAGCAAGCGGTCGACGCCCGTAAGCCGTTGGTCAGCCCGGCCTACACCTCACGGGCGGGCGACCTGGTGGTGTTCGTCTCCGAGCCGATATTCGCCAAAGACGGCCGTTACCTTGGCATCGTCGGCGGTTCGGTGTTCCTCAAGAAGGAAAGCGAGCTGCACAGCGTGATCGGCCAGCACTATCAGCGCGACGGCACGTATGCCTTCGTCACCGACGCCAACCAACGCCTGCTCTACCACCCCGACTATCAGCGCATCGGCATCCAGATCAACGGCAGCCCGACCATGGAGGCGGCCCTGCGCGGCGAGACCGGCAATCTGAATGCGCCCAACTACCAGGGTATCCCCATGCTCGCCGGCTTCGCCCCGGTGCCTGACGCGCACTGGGCAGTGGTCGCCCAGCAAACGCGCGCGCTGGCCCTGGCGCCCTTGCATGAGCTGATGCGCAAGGTGCTGCTGTACATTCTGCCGGCCAGCCTGATCGGCTTCGGGCTGGTGCTGTGGATGACCTACCGGCTGATCAAGCCGCTGCGCCAGCTGGCCCACGGCGCCACGCACCTGTCAGCCAGCGAGGTTGCCGATGAGTTGCGCAGCATCGACGCCTGGTACCTGGAGGCCGCCGCCATTCGCCGCGCCCTGCTCACCGCCGAGCGCCTGCTGCAGGAAAAGTTCGGCAAGCTGCGCCAGCAAGCCCAAAGCGACGCCCTCACCGGCCTGGCCAACCGACGAGCACTGCAACTGGCACTGGACACCTTGATGCAAAGCCAGCGGGCATTCGCCGTGCTGGCCCTGGATATCGACTTCTTCAAGCGGGTCAACGACACCTACGGGCATGATGCCGGCGATGACGTGCTCAAGCACCTGGGCGAGTTGCTGCGGCACAACGCCCGCCTGCATGACCTGCCCTGCCGGGTAGGCGGAGAGGAGTTCACCTTGCTGCTGCCGGACACCACCCTGGCCGATGCCCGGCGTATTGCCGAGCGCATTCGCGAGGCGGTCGAACAGGCCGATACTCCCCACGTCGGCAAGCTCACGCTTTCGGTCGGGGTGGCCTGCCGTCAACCCGACACCGAGCAGGCCGAAACCGTGCTCAAGCAAGCCGACGACATGCTGTACAAGGCCAAGCACAATGGCCGCAACCGTGTCGAAGTGCTGGAATTCAACCCCTCACACCCAGCATCCCCCGCTCCACGATGAAGTCGATCACCGCCTGCAGGCCTTCACCCTTCTTCAAGTTGCTGAAGGTCCAGGGACGCTGCGGGCGCATGCGCTGAGTATCGCGCTCCATGACCTCCAGCGAGGCTCCGACGTAAGGCGCCAGGTCGGTCTTGTTGATCACCAGGAAGTCCGACTTGGTGATGCCCGGGCCGCCCTTGCGCGGGATCTTCTCGCCTTCGGCCACGTCGATGACGTAGATGGTCAGGTCGGCCAGCTCCGGGCTGAAGGTGGCGCTGAGGTTGTCGCCGCCGCTTTCGACAAAGATCACTTCGAGGTTGCCGAACTTGCGCGCCAGCGCTTCGACGGCGGCCAGGTTCATCGAGGCGTCTTCGCGGATGGCAGTGTGTGGGCAACCACCGGTCTCGACGCCGACGATGCGATCAGGCTCCAGGGCACCGGCCTCGGTAAGGATGCGCTGGTCTTCCTTGGTATAGATGTCATTGGTGACCACGGCGATCTGATAGTGATCGCGCATGGCCTTGCACAGGCATTCAAGCAGCGCGGTCTTGCCAGAGCCGACCGGGCCGCCGACACCGACGCGCAGGGGTTGCTGATAGCTTTGCATGAAGGCAGTCCTCAGGAACGGAACAAACGGGTGTATTGGGTTTCGTGACGCGAAGAAGCGATTGCCAGCAGCGGCAGGCCACCGCCGAGCTGGTCATCGGCCAGTGCCAGTGCCTGGTCCAGCACGCCGGGCAGCTCGGCGCCCAGGTCGCGCAGCAGAGTCTGCGCCGCCTGCTGGCCGAACGGCACCAGCTTGACCCCGGCCATCACCGCGCCTTCGAGCCAGGCGAAGGAAAGGCCGAGGGCGAGTTGACGCAGCGGGATCTGCCAGTGCACGGCGAGCCAGGCCATGCCGCCGAGCTGGCTGAGTTCAAGGCTGGTGCGCCAGGCCGGTGCCTGGCCCAGTTGCCAGCCATCGAGCAAGCGCGCCAGGGCCGCGCCGCGCTGCTGTTCTTCCAGGCGCAGCTCGGCGGTTTCGCGGTTGGCCAGCAAGAAGCGGCTCCAGCGGGCGAATGCCTGTGCATCGTCGGCCTCGCAGGCGCGGTAAAGGCGCGCCAGCACCGGCCAGTCCAGGCAGGCCAAGGTGTCGTGCATCTGCTCGCGCTGCCAGGCGCTGAAGCCGGCGGCGTCACGCACCCACCCCGCCTCGACGGCCCACTCCAGCCCCTGCGAGTAGGTGAAGCCACCCACCGGCAGGCCGGGGCTGGCCAGCTGCAGCAGGCGCAGCAGCGCCAGGTCGCTGTTCATCAACCGGCCAGTACCAGCGCGGCGCCGGCCAGCATGCCGCCACCGAACGCCTTCTGCAGGCCGCTGTGACGGCGCAGCAGGCAACCGACCGCAAAACCTGCCACCAGCAACAGCCCGCTGACCGTGACGAAGCCGGCGCTGAACATCCAGAAGGCGCTCGGCGTGGCTTCCACACCATGGGCCCAGCCGTGGAACAGGGCAAATACCGGCATGGCCAGGGCCAGCAGCAGCTGGCGGCTGGGCAGCAGCACGGCGGCCGCGGCCACCAGCACCGACACGGCAATCATGCTCTCCATGCCCAGCACATCACCGAACAGGTGGCCGCACACGGCGCCGACGAACATCGCTGCCAGGGTGGCCAGTGGCAGGGTCAGGTTGCGCCGGGTCAGCGCGGCGAGCACGCCGGTGCCGATCAGCATCAGCAGGTGGTCGAGGCCGGTCAGCGGGTGCAACAGGCCGTCGTGCAGCGGGTTGCCGTCATGGCCCGGGTGGGCGAAGGCCGGCAGCGCGACCATCAGCAGGGCAAGGGCGAAGATCTTTTTCATTGTGGGCTCCTTATATGAGGGAATCAGGAATGGGCTGGCAGACGCACGAACGGATGGTCGTTGCTGTGGCCATGGCTATGCGGCGTGCTCTGGTAGGCGCCGGCTTCGGGCTCGAACGGCGCCTGCTCGGCGTCCACCGTCAGGCCCAGGCCCCGCAGCATGTCGTCGAGCACATGGTCGTGCTGGTAACGCAAGAGGCCCGGTTCGATCTGCAGGGGCACGTGGCGGTTGCCCAGGTGATAGGCGGCACGGGCCAGCAAGTGCGGGTCGTCGCAGCGTACCGTCGATACTGTTTCAGCCGCGGCCAGTACGCGGATCACCTGGCTTGCCGTGGCATCGGCGAGTAGCTCGCCACCGCGCAGCAAGTGGCCACGCTCAAGCATCAGGCCGGCTTCGCGGCCGTCGTCGAGGGTCACGCGCAGGCGGCTCTTGATGCGGCTGTCGACGTCCAGGGTCACGCTACCGGTGACGTTCTCGGATGCCTCGATCCGGCGGGTCAGGACAATCATCTTCACTCCTTCAGAACAGGAAATAACGCTGCGCCAGCGGCAGTTCGCTGGCCGGCTCGCAGACCAGCAACTCGCCGTCGGCGCGCACCTGGTAGGTCTGCGAGTCGACTTCGATCACGGGCTGCAAGGTGTTGTGGACCATGTCGGCCTTGCGCACCCGGCGGCAGCCGTGCGCCACACCGATCAGGCTCTGCAGCCCCAGCTCCTGGTGCAGGCCGCGGTCCATGGCGGCCTGGGGCAGGAAGGTCATGCGCGTGGCGTGGCGCGCCGCGCCCATGGCGCCGAACATGGGCCGGTAGTGCACCGGCTGCGGGGTCGGGATCGAGCCATTGATGTCGCCCATCGGCGCGGTGGCGATCATCCCGCCCTTGATCACCAGGGCCGGTTTGACGGCGAAGAAGGCCGGCGCCCACAACACCAGGTCGGCCAGCTTGCCCACCTCCAGCGAGCCGACTTCATGGGCGATACCATGGGTCAGCGCCGGGTTGAGGGTGTACTTGGCGATGTAGCGCTTGACCCGGAAGTTGTCGCTGTAGCTGGTGTCTGGCGCCAGCGGGCCGCGGCGCAGCTTCATCTGGTGGGCGACCTGCCAGGTGCGCAGCACCACTTCACCGACCCGGCCCATGGCCTGGGAGTCGGACGAGGTCATGGCAAAGGCGCCCATGTCGTGGAGGATGTCTTCGGCGGCGATGGTCTCGCGGCGGATACGTGACTCGGCGAAGGCCACGTCCTCGGCGATGCTCGGGTCCAGGTGGTGGCAGACCATGAGCATGTCCAGGTGCTCGTCGACGGTGTTGACGGTGTACGGCAGCGTCGGGTTGGTCGAGGACGGCAGCACGTTGGCCTGCCCTGCCGCACGGATGATGTCGGGCGCGTGGCCGCCACCGGCCCCTTCGGTATGGAAGGTGTGGATGGTGCGGTCACCGATGGCGGCCAGGGTGTCCTCGATACACCCCGACTCGTTCAAGGTGTCGGTATGGATCGCCACCTGGATGTCCATCTCTTCGGCCACGCCCAAGCAGCAGTCGATAGCGGCCGGGGTCGAACCCCAGTCCTCGTGCAGCTTAAGGCCCACTGCGCCGGCGGCGATCTGCTCGCGCAGCGCTTCCGGGCGCGAAGCGTTGCCCTTGCCCAGCAGGCCGATGTTGATCGGCAGGCAGTCGGCGGCCTGAAGCATGCGCGCCAGGTACCAGGGCCCCGGCGTACAGGTGGTGGCATTGGTGCCGGTAGCCGGGCCGGTACCGCCGCCGATGAAGGTGGTGACGCCGCTGGTCAGCGCCTCCTCCACCTGCTGCGGGCAGATGAAGTGGATATGCGAATCGATGCCGCCGGCGGTAACGATCTTGCCTTCGGCAGCGATCACTTCGGTGCCCGGGCCGACCGGCACGGTCACGCCCGGCTGCACATCGGGGTTGCCAGCCTTGCCGATGACCGCGATGCGCCCGTGCTTGACGCCGATATCGGCCTTGACGATGCCCCAGTGGTCGATGATCAGGGCATTGGTCAGCACCAGGTCCATGGCCTCGGCGGCGAGCATCTGGCCTTGGCCCATACCGTCGCGGATGACCTTGCCGCCACCGAACTTGACCTCTTCGCCGTAGACCGTGAAGTCTTTCTCGACCTCCACCCACAGCGCCGTATCGGCCAGGCGCACGCGGTCGCCGACGGTGGGGCCGAACATGTCGGCATAGGCCCGACGGGAAATACGGCTCATGCCCTGCCCTCCAGCGCGCCCATCACCTTGCCCTGGAAACCATGCACCTCACGCTTGCCGGCATAGGCCACCAGCTGCACGGTGCGCGACTGGCCCGGTTCGAAGCGCACGGCGGTGCCGGCGGGGATATCGAGGCGAAAGCCCCGGGTCGGCCCGCGCTCGAACACCAACGCCTCGTTGACCTCGTAGAAGTGGTAGTGCGAACCGACCTGCACCGGCCGGTCGCCATGGTTGGCCACGCTGACGCTGACCGTGGCACGGCCGACGTTGAGTTCGATGTCGCCAGCGGCAACCTGAATTTCACCTGGGATCATGCTGGGCTCCTGCGCCAGGTCAGACGATAGGGTCGTGTACGGTCACCAGCTTGGTGCCGTCGGGGAAGGTCGCCTCGACCTGCACGTCATGCAGCATCTCGGGAACCCCCGGCATGACCTGCTCGCGGCCGATCACTTCGCGGCCCAGGCTCATCAGCTCGGCCACCGTGCGGCCATCGCGGGCGCCTTCGAGCACTGCGGCGCTGATCAGCGCCACGGCCTCCGGGTAGTTGAGCTTCAGCCCACGGGCCAGGCGCCGTTCAGCCAGCAGCGCGGCGGTGAACAGCAGCAGTTTGTCTTTCTCTCTCGGGGTCAGCTCCATGGCGCTCTCTCAAGTGGCCCAGATGCGCGGCGGGCACGCGGCCAGGCCGAGAATGGCCGGGCGCAGGGCATGCCAGAGGCGCTGCAGGGTGTGTTGCAGGTGTTGGTTGTCGTGATCGAGCAGGCGGATCACCAGCAGCGAGCCCAGCAAGGTCGCGCCTGCAGGGGTGTCGAGGTCGTCGAGCAGCGTACGCACCTGTTCCAGCACCGCCGGGGTCGCCGGCGCTGCGCAGAAGGTGGCGACCAGCGGGTGGTCGCCGACCTTGGCCAGTTGCCCGCCTGCGATGCGCAGGCGCTCGTGAAGGCCCGGGTCGCCGGGCAACTCGATGCACAAGCGGCTGTCCAGTGCGCCCTGTTCGAAGCGCTCGTTCATCACCGGCCGGCCGAGGCACAGGGTTTCCCAGGCCAGCAACCTGGCACCGGGTTCGAGGGTGAAGCGGCTGTCGAGGCTGGCGCGGGCGCCGTTGAACAGGATGCTGTCCTGGGGCAGCCATTCCAGCGTGCTGCCGGCCTGCAGGTGAAAGCGCTGGGCCAGCCGCGCGGTGGGGCCGATGCTGCGGTAGAACTTGCTGGCCCCGGGCATGGTCAGCAGCGCATGGCTACCGGGCTCGAGGTGGATGTCCAGCTCCAGCCGGTCACCGGCGACGATGCCGCCGGGCGGGTGCAGCACATAAACGTGGCACGGTGCGCCCTCCGGATAGAACGGGCGCTGCACCAAAAGCGGGCCGAAGTGGCGGCGCGCACCAAGGCGGGTCACGCCATCGCGCTGGACAAAGCGCAGTTGCAGGTGGGCGCTCCAGCCTGCGTCCTGCTCCGATGGTTCGATCTGCTCCGCGAGCGACATCCTGCGGCCCCTTGATATCCGTGGCCTGGCGGCCGTTTTGAGGGTCGTGTGCAACACCCTTGGGTGATGGCAGACTGACCACTCGATCAAATTTCGCTGGCTGGATATAGCAGGTTGCGGGCCAACTACGCAGGTGAATGAAGATGAAACCTTCCTGGCGAGGGCTCTGGCATGGGGCATACGGCGGCTCAGCGCACATTGCGGGGGCGGCACTTGGCGCTGTTTCGGTGCTGCGCTAGAGTCTTTGCTTTACCTGCGGCCAAGGAATCGCCATGACATTCGCCCCCGCCATCCCGGTTTTGCGCATTTTCTCGGTCGACAAGGCCAAGGAGTTCTACCTCGACTTCCTGGGTTTCCAGATTGATTGGCAGCACCGTTTCAGCCCGGATTTGCCGCTTTATATGCAGATTCACCGCGATGGCCTGATCTTGCACCTGAGCGAACATCATGGTGATGCCTGCCCGGGGTCGACGGTGTTTGCCCGCACCGAAGACCTGCGTGCGCTGGAGAAGGAGTTGCTGGACAAGCAGTACGGGTATGCCCGGCCCCAGGCCGAGCGGGTGGATTGGGGTCTGCAGATGCAGATTCGTGATCCATTCGGCAATTTATTGCGGTTTTGTCAGCAGATTGATGAGTAGGCCAGCCTTTTGAGTTGCAGCGCCTGACCCCCTAGCCCCCCCAATTCGCGACTGGCCGTTCCCGATCCTCGACGGATGTATTATCGTGGCGAGGTGCGCATATAACAGCAGCCCGAGCGATCGGGCACCTGCAAGACAATCGAGGGTGTCATGAGTAACGAAAGCATTAACTGGGACAAGCTGGGTTTCGACTACATCAAGACCGACAAGCGCTACCTGTCCGTATGGCGCAATGGTGAGTGGGACAACGGCACCCTGACCGAAGACAACGTGCTGCACATCAGTGAAGGCTCCACCGCCCTGCACTATGGCCAGCAGTGCTTCGAAGGCCTCAAGGCCTACCGTTGCAAGGACGGCTCGATCAACCTGTTCCGCCCGGACCAGAACGCCGCCCGCATGCAGCGCAGCTGTGCGCGCCTGCTGATGCCGCAGGTGCCGACCGATGTGTTCATCGAAGCGTGCAAGCAAGTGGTCAAGGCCAACGAGAAGTTCGTTCCGCCGCACGGCAAAGGCGCCCTGTACCTGCGCCCGTTCGTCATCGGCACCGGCGACAACATCGGCGTGCGCACCGCCCCCGAGTTCATCTTCTCGGTCTTCGCCATCCCGGTTGGCTCGTACTTCAAGGGCGGCATGAAGCCGCACAACTTCCAGATCTCCAGCTTCGACCGTGCCGCCCCTCAGGGCACTGGCGCTGCCAAGGTCGGTGGCAACTATGCGGCCAGCCTGCAACCGGGCGCTGAAGCCAAGAAGGCCAACTTCGCCGACGCCATCTACCTCGACCCGTTGACCCACACCAAGATCGAGGAAGTCGGTTCGGCCAACTTCTTCGGCATCACCGCCAACAACGAATTCGTCACCCCGAAATCGGCTTCGGTACTACCAGGCATCACCCGCCTGTCGCTGATGGAACTGGCGCAATCGCGCCTGGGCCTGACCGTGATCGAAGGCGATGTCGAAATCAGCAAGCTCGACCGCTTCATCGAGGCCGGCGCCTGCGGCACCGCCGCGGTGATCACCCCGATCGGCGGCATCGAGTACAACGGCAAGCTGCACGTGTTCCACGACCTGGAAAAGGTCGGCCCGGTCACCCAGAAGCTCTACAACGAGCTGACCGGCATCCAGAGCGGCGACGTCGAAGCGCCTGCCGGCTGGATCGTCAAGGTCGCCTGAGCCGCTGCGCCACGCTGATCGACGGGGCATGCCAGACACTGGCATGCCCCGTTTTGTTTGACGCGCCGTAGATGAATTTTTCTTAAATCGCCGTTTGGCTATTCTTTGGCACAATCAAGTCTTCAATAGACGCCCAGGAACGAGCATGCCACGCGTACTGACCATCGAAGACGACGCCGTCACCGGCCAGGAAATCGTCGCCGAACTCTCCAGCCACGGCCTGGATGTGGACTGGGCCGACAACGGCCGCGAAGGCCTGGCCAAGGCCATTGCCGGCGGTTACGACCTGATCACCGTAGACCGCATGCTGCCCGAGGTCGATGGCCTGACGATCGTCACCACCCTGCGCAACCTTAAAATCGCCACACCGATCCTGATGATCAGCGCACTGTCCGACGTCGATGAACGCGTGCGTGGCCTGCGAGCCGGTGGCGACGACTACCTGACCAAGCCGTTCGCCTCCGACGAAATGGCGGCGCGGGTCGAAGTGCTGCTGCGGCGCAACAGCGTGCCCATGACCCAGACCCGCCTGCAGGTCGCCGACCTTGAGCTGGACCTGATCAGTCACGAAGCCCGCCGTGGCGAGCACACCCTCAACCTGCTGCCCACCGAGTACAAGCTGTTGGAGTACCTGATGCGCCACAGCGGCCAGGTGATCACGCGGATGATGATCTTCGAGGAAGTCTGGGGCTACCACTTCGATCCGGGCACCAACCTGATCGACGTGCACATCGGCCGCTTGCGCAAGAAGATCGACGCCACTGGCCAGTCGCCGCTGATCCGTACGGTACGGGGCTCGGGCTATGCCATTGCTGAACCCGTCTAAAGGCTGGAGTTCGTCCACCAGCCGCCTGCTGGCGCTGTACAGTTTTCTCTTCGTGGCCTGGAGCAGCATCCTCATGGGGGTACTGTACTTCGAGGTGTCCAGCTACCTGAACAAGCTCACCCGCCACTCCATGCTGCAGCGCCAGCACCTGTTCGCGCACATGAGCGGCAAGCAGCTGGACGACGCCCTGATCGCCAGCCAGGCGTTCGAAGAGCGCAGCTTCGATGCCTATGGCCTGTTCGACGCACAGCTCAACCCGGTGGGCGGGCGCATTCGCGCGATCCCGCCGGACCTTGGCCTGGACGGCAAGGTGCACGAGCTCAAGCGCTGCCTGGATGCCGACGACCCGCACATGCCACGCGACAGCTGCGATGCGGTGGCGATCAAGGTGCAGGATGGCCGCTGGCTGGTGCTGTTCCGCGACAATGGCTCGCTGTTCGTGGTCACCCGCATCATCCTGCATGCGCTGCTGTGGGGCATCTCGCTGACCCTGATCCCGGGGTTTGCCGGTTGGTACCTGCTGCGCCGCCGCCCCTTGAAGCGCATTCGTGCCATCCAGGCCCAGGCCGAACTGATCGTCGCCGGCGACCTCACACACCGCTTGCCGCTGTCGGCACGCCGCGATGAGCTGGACATGCTCGCCGCCATCGTCAACGCCATGCTCGACCGCATAGAGCGGCTGATGCACGAGGTCAAGGGCGTCTGCGACAACATCGCCCACGACCTGCGCACCCCCCTCACCCGCCTGCGCGCACAGTTGTACCGCATTCGCCAGCACAGTGCACAAGACTCGCCGCAAGCCGAGGCGCTGGACCAGGCAATCGGCGAAACCGACACGCTGATGGCGCGTTTCCGTGGTTTGCTGCGTATCAGCGAGCTGGAGGACCGCCAGCGTCGCGCCGGCTTCGTCCAGCTCGATCCGCACGATTTGCTGGTGGAACTGCATGACTTCTACCTGCCGCTGGCCGAGGACGGCGGCATCCGCCTGAATCTCGAACAGCCTGCCCAGTTGCCGGCACTGCATGGTGATCGCGAACTGCTGTTCGAAGCGCTGGCCAACCTGGTGGGCAATGCCATCAAGTTCACCCCTGAAGAGGGTCGCGTGGCCATTAGCGCGACTCAGGATGAGCTGGGCGTGCATATCGCCATCGAAGACAGCGGGCCGGGGATACCCGAAGAAGAGCGCGCCGCGGTGTTGAAGCGTTTCTACCGCAGCGAGGAAGGCCACCGTCATTCCGGGTTCGGCCTGGGGCTGTCGATCGTTGCGGCGATCGTCGACCTGCACGGCTTCGGCCTGGAGATTGGCGAAAGCGAGCTGGGTGGCGCGAAGCTGGTATTGCACTGCCCATTGACCGCCCTGGCAAAACAGGAGCTGCGGTAGCGGGTCATTGGCCGGGCGCACGCTGCAACCACCCAATGAACTGGGCGAACAGTTCCGATTGCGAATTGATCTGCAGCTTCAGGTAAAGGTTCTTGCGGTGCATGCGCACCGTCTCTGGCGAAATCCCCAGCTCATGGGCGGTGGACTTCACCGAGTGCCCCTGCAGCACCATCTGCGCCACTTCCCGTTCGCGCTCGGTCAGCACCCCGCAACCAAAACTGTCGAAGGCGGCCTGCACGCTCTCGTTCGCCTGCGGCTGCGGCTGCAGCCCATGCCGGGCATAACGTATCAGCAGCTCGCGAACCATCGGTTCCACCGCCTGCAGCAGGTGCAGTTGCGGCTGTTCCAGCCGCGCACCGCTGCAACCCTGGAACAGGCTCAGGGATATCTTGCTGTCGTTGCCCAGGTCGACGATGAAATAGCTGTCCTCGCTGCAACCGGTGCCCAGGTAATAAGTCTTGTAGTAGTCGCTGTCGAAGAAGTTGTCCGGGGCGATGTCTTCCAGGTGATAGAAGCCCTGCGCCAGGCCCTTCTGCACCGCCAGGCAGAACGGGTCGAGCAGGTAGCCCGCGGCGAAATAGCGCTCCAGCACCGCCTCGTGGTAACGGTCGGGGATGCCCTGCTGGTACAGCAGCTGCGGCGGCTGGCCCTTGCGTTCGAGGCTGATCAGCATCGATTCGGCCGCCACCAGCTGGCTGATGGCGGCCGCCAGCCAGGCCAGCGCGTCCGGGCCCTCGCTGTGGGCGGAGGCCTGTTGCAGGGCGCTGTGCCATTGCTGCAGGGCATGAAACGGCAGGTTTATTGGGGTGTTTTCGTGTGCTCGGCTCATGCCCCGCAGTCTACCGGCCGGGGCACGTGCGCGCATCTTTGGCTGAAGGTCGATCATTGGCCGTGATACAGGCCCTGCTCGGTCAGCTCCTGGGCCGCCTCGAGAATGCAGCTGCGCAGGGTGCCAACGATCTCGTCCACCTGGGCACGGGTAATGATCAGCGGCGGCGACATCACGTTCAGGTGCATGATCGGGCGCACCAGCAGGCCCTTGGCCTGAGCCCGCACATGGATGCGCTCGCCGATGTTCACCGCGTCGGGGAACAGCGCCTTGGTCTGCTTGTTGGCGACGAACTCGACGCAGGCCATCAGCTTCATGCAGCGCACCTGGCCTACCAGCGGCAGCTCGGCCAGGGTCTGCAGGCGCTGCTCCAGATAGGCGCCGACATCGTTGACATGGGCCAGCAGGTTTTCCCGCTCGATGATCTCGATGTTCTTCAGCGCCGCCACGCAGCACACCGGGTGCCCGCTGTAGGTGAAACCGTGGGTGAAGCAGCGGCCCTTGCCAGGTTCGGCGATCACCTTCCAGATGCGTTCGGAGAAGATGCACGCGCCCAATGGCAGGTACGCCGAGGTCAGGCCCTTGGCGGTGGTGATGATGTCCGGGGTGACGCCGAACAGCGCTTCGGAGGCGAAGAAGGTGCCCAGGCGACCGAACGAGGTGACCACTTCGTCGGCGACGAAGAGGATGTCGTAGGTCTGGCACACCTGCCACATGCGCTGGAAATAGCCCTTGGGCGGGATGATCACTCCACCCGAGCCCATGATCGGCTCAGCGAAGAAGGCGGCAACGTTGTCCGCGCCCAGGGAGAGAATCTTGTCCTCGAACTCGGCCACCAGGAAGTCGAGGAACTCGGCCTCGTCCATATCAGGCGCCGCCCGGTAGAAGTTGGGGTTGGACACGTGGTGGATCAGCTCGTGGGCGTAGTCGAACTCCGGCACCCGGTCGGCGGCCTTGTTGCCGATCGACATGGTCAGGCAGGTCGAGCCGTGGTAGGCGTTGTAGCGGGCGATCACATGCTTCTTGTGCGGTTTGCCGCGGCAGTTCTGGTAGTACTGGATCAGCCGGTAGGCGGTGTCCACGGCGGTGGAGCCGCCGGTGGTGAGGAACACGTGGTCGAGGTCGCCCGGCGCCAGGCTGGCGAGCTTCTGGCACAGTTCGATGGCCTTGGGGTTGGCCATGTCCGAGAACGGGTTGGAATAGGCCAGCTGGCGCACCTGGTCGGCGATGGCCAGGGCCATTTCCTCGCGGCCCAGGCCGATGTTGGTGCACCACATGCCGCCGACGGCATCGAGGAAGCGGTTGCCCTGGGTATCAAAGATGTAGGCGCCGTCGCCGGCCTGGATGTTCAGCGCGCCCTGCTCGGCGTGCTCGTCGAACATGTGGTAGCCGTGCATGTAATGGGCCTTGTCGGCTTTCACCAGGCGGTCGTTGGTCGGGGTAGCCATAAGCAATTCCTTGTCGGATGGGTACGCAGAAAGGTGTCAGATGCCGGTCTTGACCGTGCTCCAGACCCGGGTGATGGCGCGCATGGCCTGCGGGTCCTGGGACTTCTGGGTGAACAGCCGCTCGCGGGTCTGCTCGTCGGGGTAGATGGCCGGGTCGTTGCGGATATCGGCCAGCACCAGGGGCGTGGCGGCCGCGTTGCTGTTGGCGTAGTGGATGTAGTTGGTGACCTCGGCCATGGTCTTGGGCTGCAGCAGGTATTCGATGAAGCGGTGGGCATTGGCCACGTGCGGGGCGTCATTGGGCAGGTAGAGGCTGTCGAACCAGATCAGCGAACCTTCCTTGGGGATGAAGAACGCCAGCTTGATGTCCTTCTTCGCCTCCTGGGCGCGGGCCTGGGCGGTGGCATAGTCGCCGGACCAGGTCAGGGCCATGCACACGTCGCCGTTGGGCAGGCTGGTGAGGTAGTTCACCGAGTCGAACTTCTTGATGTAGGGGCGGATGCCCATGAGCACGTCCTGGGCGGCTTTCAGGTCTGCCGGCTTGGCGCTCTGCGGGTCCTTGCCGAGGTACTTGAGGGCCAGCGGGATGACTTCACTGGGCGCGTCCATCACGGTCACGCCGCAGTCGGCGAAGCGCGAGACGATCTTCGGGTCGAACAGCATGGCCAGCGAGCCGATGGGCGCGTCGGGCATGCGCTGCTTGATCTTGTCGACGTTGTAGGTGATGCCGGAGCTGCCCCAGGTGTAGGGCGCCGAGTAGCGCATGCCGGGGTCGAAGGCCTGCAGGCTCTGCACCACTTGCGGGTCGAGGTTGGCCCAGCTTGGCAGCTTGGTTTTATCCAGCGGCTGGAACACCCCGGCTTTGATCAGCGGCGGCACCAGCGAGCCATTGAGCATCACCAGGTCGTAGCCGGAGCGGCCGGTGAGGAGTTTGGTCTGGACCGTCTCGTAGCCGTCGAAGGTGTCGTAGATCACCTTGATGCCGGTCTGTTTCTCGAAATCGGCAAGGGTGTTTTCGCCGATGTAGTCGGTCCAGTTGTACAGCCTGAGCGTGTTGCTGGTGTCGGCCTCGGTGGCCAGGGTGGCCGTGGCGGTGCAACACAACAGCAGACTGGAAATCACCTTCAATGCCTTGCGCATAGCAACTCCATCGTGTGATCAGGATGGAACCACTATCGAGGGATTGGCGGGTGGGGACCATACCCCGAATGGGTGTGTCGGCAAGATCATTTTTAAGAACCGGCGCGATCCCTGTAGGAGCGGCCTTGCGTCGCGAAAGGGCCGCAGAGCGGCCCCTCAATGTTGGCTGCGAAGCTGAAAACCGGGGGCCGCTTCGCGGCCCTTTCGCGACACAAGGCCGCTCCCACAGTGTTCAGCGCTGTCGGGGATACAGCGCCTCGTCGAACTGCTCCAGGCGTGGGAAGCTCAGCGGCAGGTCATCCGACAGGTGCTGCAGGCGCTGCTGGTAACTGCGCAGGAAGTCCTGGCGCGCTTCATCGCTGATGTACGGCACATGCCAGGCCACGAACGGTTCCAGCACTTCGAAGCCGACATAGGCCAGGGTGCCGCGCAGGATCGGCCGCAGCATATCCTGCAGCGGCCCATGGATCGCCCCTTCCCCGAACATGTGCTCACGCCCGCCAATCGTCACCGTTACCAGCGCACGCTTGCCAGCCAGGCCACCCTGGTCATAGAAACGCTTGCCGCCATAGCACACCCCGGACACCAGCACCCGGTCGATCCAGCCCTTGAGCATCGCCGGCGCCGAGAACCAGAAGATCGGGAAGTTCAGCACCAGCAGGTCCGCCCACAGCAGCTTGTCCAGCTCCTGCTGGATATCAGGCGCGATGGAACCGCTCTTCACTCCCAGGCGCTGCTCCAGCGCATACACCAGGTACTCGGGGTTTTCCCGGTGGCTGAAATCATCGGCGCTGGCCACCGGGTTCCAGCCCATGGCGTACAGGTCGCTGACCTGCACTTCATGGCCCTGGGCGCGGAAGGTCTGTGCCGCCTGGTCACGCAGTGCGGCGGTGAACGACTGGGGCTCGGGGTGAGCGTGAACGATCAGGACTTTCATGGGCAATCCTCAAACAGTTGCCAAAGGGGAATTGGAGTTGCGCGTCGCCAGCAGGCGGTCGAGCCAGTCGGGGTCCATCTCGGGCTCGCAGGAGAACAGCAGCCCGGTGTAATCACGGTGCGGCGGCTGGAAGATCGCCTCGCGGCTGCCATGGTCGACCACCCGCCCGCGCTGCATCACCAGCACCTCGTCGGCGATGGCGCGCACGGTGGCCACGTCGTGGGTGATGAACAGGTAGGCCACGCCCAGCTCGCGCTGGATACGGTCGAGCAGCTTCAGCACGCCCTCGGCCACCAGCTGGTCGAGCGCCGAGGTCACTTCGTCGCAGATGATCAGCTGCGGCTCGGCGGCCAAGGCGCGGGCGATGCAGATCCGCTGCTTCTGCCCGCCCGAGAGCTCGCGTGGCAGGCGGTCCATGTACTTGCCCGGCTCCAGGTCGATCATCCGCAGCAGCTCGGCGACCCGGTCGCGCAGCGCCTTGCCCTTGAGCCCGAGGTAGAAACCCAGTGGCCGGCCGATGATGTCGACGATGCGCTGCCTCGGGTTCAGCGCGGTGTCGGGGATCTGGTAGATCATCTGGATGCGCCGCAGCTGCTCCTTGCTGCGCTGGCGGTAGTCGGCCGGCAAGGCCTCACCGTCATACAGCACCTGGCCCGAGGTTGGCGGCAGCAGGCCGCTGATCAGACGCGCCGTGGTGCTCTTGCCGCTGCCCGATTCGCCGATCACAGCCAGGGTCTGGCCGCGGTACAGCTTCAGCGAAACATCGTGCAGCACCGGCTGTTGGCCGTAGCAGGCATTGGCATTGCGCACTTCCAGCAAGGGCTTTTCATCGCGTGGGCAGGCCTTGGCCGAGGTGTGGAAATTGCGCACCGCCCACAGCGACTGGGTGTAGGCCTGCTGCGGCGCACTGAGCATGTGGCGGGTCTGCGCCTCCTCCACCAGGCTGCCGTGGCGCAGCACCATGATGCGGTCGGCCATCTGCGCCACCACCGCCAGGTCATGGCTGATGTACAGCGCGGCGCTGCCGAAGGTCTTCACCGCATCGCGGATCGCCGCCAGCACCTCGATCTGGGTGGTGACGTCCAGTGCCGTGGTCGGTTCGTCGAAGATGATCAGGTCCGGGTGGCAGGCCATCGCCATGGCGGTCATCACCCGCTGCAGCTGGCCACCGGACAACTGGTGCGGGTAGCGCTGACCAATGTGCTCGGGGTCGGGCAGGCGCAGGATGCGGTACAGCTCCACCGCTTCGGCCTCGGCCTTGGCGCGGTCGATGCCGCCATTGATCACGGCGGTTTCCACGTGCTGGTCGATCAGCCGATGCGCCGGGTTGAACGAGGCGGCAGCGCTCTGCGCCACGTAGGCGATGCGCAGCCCGCGCAGCTTGCGCAGGGCTTCGGCGCTGCACTCGAGCAGTTGGATGCCATCGAAGCAGACGCTGCCACCACTGATCCGGCAGCCGTCACGCACGTAGCCCATGGCGGCCAGGCCCAGGGTCGACTTGCCGGCACCGGACTCGCCGATCAGGCCCAGCACTTCACCACGCTTGAGTGTCAGGTCGATGCCCTTGATCAGCGGGTGCCAGGCGTCGTCATGCTGGCCTTCGATGCGCAGGCCGCGGATTTCCAGCAAAGTATCTGTGTTCATGCTCAGCACTCCTTCAGGCCACTGGACAGGTGCAGCACCCAGTCGACGACAAAGTTCACGCTCACCGTGATCAACGCCACCGCCAGGGCCGGCAGCAGCGGGCTGATGTCACCGAAGGTGATCAGCACCGCGTTGTCACGCACCATGCTGCCCCAGTCGGCGGTCGGCGGCTGGATACCCAGGCCGAGGAACGACAAGGCGCTGATGAACAGGAAGACGAAGCAGAAGCGCAGGCCGAATTCGGCGATCAGCGGCGCGGCGGCATTGGGCAGCACTTCGCGGGTGACCAGCCACCACAGCCCCTCCCCACGCAGCCGCGCGGCCTCGACGTAGTCCTGCACCACTACATTCATCGCCACCGCCCGCGACAGGCGGAACACCCGCGTGGCGTCGAGCAGCGCGATCACCAGCACCAGCGAGGTGGCCGTGGTGCCGACCACGCTGAGGATCAGCAAGGCGAAAATCAGCTGCGGGATGGCCATCAGGATGTCCACCAGGCGCGACAGGCCCTGGTCGATCCAGCCGCCCTTGATAGCCGCGACCAGCCCGCACAGGCCGCCCAGCGCAAAGGCCAGGCTGGTGGTCAGGAAGGCGATGCCCAGGGTATTGCGGGCGCCGTACAGCAGGCGGCTGAAGGTGTCGCGGCCAAGGTTGTCGGTGCCCAGCAAAAACTGCGGGCTCCACGGCGCGAAGCCTTCGCCCACCACCTGGGTTTCGCCATACGGCGCCAGCAGCGGCGCGAACAGCGCCACCACGGTGTAGGCGACAATCACCAGCAGGCCGAACTTGGCGCTCAGGGGCGCGCGCAGCACAGGTGTCAACAGGCTCATGGTCTACCCCTTCGGATGCATCAGGCGTGGGTTGCTGGCGATCGACAGCACGTCGGCGCCGGTATTGAGCAGGATGTAGGTGCCGGCGAAGATCAGGCTGCAGGCTTGCACCACCGGGATGTCGCGCTTGGCCACCGAGTCCACCAGCAACTGGCCGAGCCCCGGGTAGACGAACACCACCTCCACCACCACCACGCCCACCACCAGGTACGCCAGGTTCAGCGCCACCACGTTGACGATCGGCGCCAAAGCATTGGGCAAGGCATGCTTGAAGATCACCCGCGCTGGCGACACGCCCTTGAGCCGGGCCATTTCGATGTAGGGGCTGGCCAGCAGGTTGATCAGCGAGGCGCGGGTCATGCGCATCATCTGCGCGATCACCACCAGGCTCAGGGTCGCCACCGGCAGCACCGAGGCTTCCAGCACCTCGCCCAGCGAAGCATCCGCAGGCAGGCTGGAGATGCCTGGCAGCCATTCGAGCTTCACCGCGAACACCAGGATCAGCAGGTAGGCGACAAAGAACTCGGGGAACGACACCGCGCTCAGCGCGCCGGTATTGAGCAGCCGGTCGAACCAGCTGTTGCGGTACAGCGCTGCGAGCATGCCCAGCAGCAATGCCGTCGGCACCGAGAACAGCGCCGCCAGCAGGGCCAGGCTGAAGGTGTTGCCCAGCCGCGAGCCCACCAGCTCGATAATCGGCCGCTGGTTGGCCAGCGACACGCCCAGGTCACCGTGCACCAGGCGCCATGCCCACTGCACGAAGCGCTGCAGCGGCGACAGGTCCAGCCCCAGCTGGGCACGCAATGCGGCCACGGTTTCCGGGGTGGCCGACTGGCCGAGCATGGCCTGGGCGATGTCGCCCGGCAGCATGCTGACTGCCAGGAAGATCACCACCGAGACCGCAAACAGCGACAACAGGCCCAGGGCCAGCCGCTGCACAAGCAGTTTGCCAAGATTGTTCACCGTACCACTCCTTTACGGGATGCAGAGTCAGCCTTGCGAAACGCTAGGGGTTCACGCCTGCCACCAGCGCTCGATCACCCGCAGGCCATCCAGCTCTCCATAGGGCGCCGTGAGCGGGCCATGGGCGACGCGGCTGGAGCGGGCGGCGACGGAGCTTGCGAAGAGCGGCACGATCGCCCCGCCTTCATCGCGGCACAGCGCCTGCATCTCGTTGTACATCTCGCGGCGCAGCGGCTCGTTCATCTCGCCACGGGCGGCGTTGAGCAGCTGGTTGAAGCGCGGATTGTCCCAGTGCGTCTCGTTCCACGCCGCGCCCTTGGCGTAGCCGATGCTGAACATGCGGTCGGCGGTCAGGCTGGAATACCAGAACGAGGTGGTGAACGGCTGTTTCATCCAGACGTTGGTGAAGAAGCCATCGGCAGGTTCGCGCACCACGTCGATGTCGATGCCGGCCTGGCGCGCCTGCTCCTTGAACAGCACCGAGGCATCCACCGCGCCGCTGTAGGCGGCATCGGAGGCCTGCAGGCGCACCTTGAGGCTGTCCATGCCGGCCTGGCGCAGGTAGAAGCGAGCCTTGTCCGGGTCGTAGACGCGCTGCTCCAGCGCCGGGTTGATGAAGCGGTTGGCCGGCTGCAACGGGTGGTCGTTGCCGACCTGGCCGTAGCCGTAGAGCACCGACGCCAGCAGGGTCTCGCGGTTGATCGCGTGCTTGAGAGCCAAGCGTACGTTGTTGTCGCGAAACTGCTGGCTGTCGGTGAGCATCGGGAAGGTGTAGTGCTGGGCGCCTTTGGTTTCCTCGATCACCAGCTTCGGGTTGCGCTTGAGCAAGGACACGGTCTTGAGGTCGACCTTGTTGATCACATCGACCTTGCCGGTGACCAGCGCGTTGACCCGCGCGGCGCCGTCGGCGATGGCGATCAGCTCGGCGCTGGCGAAATGCGCCCTGCCCGGCTTCCAGTAGTCGGGGCTGCGCTCCAGGTCCATGCGTATGCCCGGCTCGAAGCCCTTGATGCGGTAACCGCCGGTACCGACACCGGCCTGCCAGTCGGCCAGGCCGTCCTTGGCGGGCATGATCACCAGATGGTAGTCGGCGACCACGTAGGCGAAGTCGGCGTTGCCCGAATGCAGCTCGAACACCACGGTGTCGGGGGCGCTGGCGTGCACCTTGGCGACATCGCCCAGTACGGTCTTGGCAGCGGAGGTGGATTTGTCACCCAGGTGGTGCTGGATCGAGGCCACCACGTCATCGGCGGTCAGGGTCTTGCCGTTGTGGAAGGTCACGCCCTGGCGCAGGGTGAAGGTCCAGACCTTGGCGTCGGGGCTCGATTCCCAGCGCTCGGCCAGCTCGGGGATGGCAGTGCCTTCCACGGAAATTTCGGTCAGCGTGTTGTACACCGCCGAGAAGCCGATGAAGGTGAAGGTGTCGACCCACGAGCCTGGGTCTTTGGAATCGGTGGTGCTGCCCCCGGCTAGGCCCAGGCGCAAGGTGCCGCCTGGTTTTGGCGTGGCCTCGTCGGCATGGCCAGGCAGCGGCAGGCCGAGGGAAAACGCCCCGGCGATGGCCGCAGCGGCAGCGCTGTACTTGAGGAAATCCCGGCGCGGCAGGCCGCTGTCGAGAATGGCGTGAGGACTGTTCTTGTTGTTATCGCTCATGGCATTTGCCCCTGTTGAACCGCAAGAAATTGTTATTCGGTCAAAGCAGATTGCGTAGAAGCTGTTTACAATTTGTAATTGTTACCGTAACAAATACATTAGCGGCAGGACAAGCTGATTTCCAGCGCCCGTTACCGGGCTTTTTCAGTGGTATAACATTGACGTTTTCGCAGGGAGCCCTCGCCCCATGAGCCAGTCGACCCGACTCATCACCGCCTCGTACATCCTTTCGTTCGTGGCGGCCAATGCCCCGCAGAAGTTGCGCACAGAGACCATCGCCAAGTGGGTCAAGGTGCACCCTACCCGCGTGCGCTCGATGGTCTCGCAGATGGTCAAGGCCAATATCCTGACCTCGTACCGCGGCGCCCAGGGCGGCGTGACGCTGGCCCGTGCGCCGCAAGAGATCACCTTGCGCGAGGTGTATGACGCCGTGCAGGAAAGCTCGCTGATCGCCGAGAAGATCGACAACCCGTTTGCCGGGTTGGAAGACCACTGCAAGGTGTACGAAGTGTTCACCCGGCTGTTTGCGATGCTGGAGCAGAACATGCGGCTGGATTTGGGGACCATTACTGCGGATCAGTTGTTTGTGGCGTTTGATCCCCCCAGGGAACACACCCACTCGGCCTGATCACCGGCTCCCACACTGATGGACCACATCAACCGTTCAGGCATTCCTCATCAATTCGCGGGCGCACAGGGCAATGCGGCGGCAAGCTTCACCCAGCGCCTCGGCGCCCAGCACCAGGCCCAGGCGGATATGCCCCGCCGCGCTCGGGCCGAACGCTTCACCAGCCAGCACCGACACCCCATGCTGGTCGAGCAGCCGGTCGGCGAATGCCTGCGCACTGAGCCCGGTTTCGCGGATATCGACCATCACGAACATCCCGCCATCGGGCTTGAGCGCCCGTATCCCCGGGCAGTGCGCAAGGCTTTCGCACACCAGGTCACGGCGCTGACGATAAGCCTCGCGCATGGCCTCAAGCTCCGGTAAAGGCTGTTCCAGCGCAGCCACCGCCGCATCCTGGATAAAGTCGGGCGAGCCATACAGCATGCACAGCGCAAGGTTCTCAAGGTGCCCGGACAACGCCGGCGAGCCGACCACCCACCCCACCCGCCACCCCGTCATGGCATGGGACTTGGACAGGCTGTTCAGCGTCGCCGTACGCTCGGCCATGCCCGGCAAGCTGGCGGGGCTGATGTGTTCGCCGTCGAACAGCAGTTCGCTGTACACCTCGTCGCTGATCAGCCACAGGTCATGGGCGATGCACAGTTCGGCCAAGGCTTCCCAGGTGCTGCGTGGCAGGCTGGCACCGGAAGGGTTGTGCGGGCTGTTCAGCGCCAGGGCGCGGGTGCGCGGGGTGATGCGTGCGGCGACGTCTTCGGCTTGCACGCGAAAGCCATGCTCCGGGCGCACCGGAACCGGCACCACCTTGGCGCCACAGGCACCGAACACCGCCTCGTAGGTGACATACATCGGCTCGGCGACGATCACTTCATCACCTGGCTCCAGCACGCATTGCGCCACACAGAACAGCGCGCACTGCGCCCCCGCCAGCACCGTCACCTGGTCGGCCGTGACCGCCTGGCCACTGCGTTGCTGGTGGCGACGGGCAATGGCCTCGCGCAGGCTGCGCTTGCCGCGCACATCAGCGTAATGGGTATTGCCAGCTTCAAGGCTGGCCACCGCCGCCTGGACGATCGGCGCCGGGGTGTCGAAGTCCGGGTCACCGACCGACAGCAGCAGCACGTCGCGGCCTTGCTCGAGCATGGCCAGGGCGCGGTAGTGGATCTCCCAGGCGGCGGCGCCGTCACCGGCGATCCGTTGGGTCAATGAGGAGAATCGCATGGCTGGTTGTCCTGTTGTGCGGGGTAGGCTCAGCGCGCGCAAGCGTGCTTGAGCTCGATCAGGGTCACACCGTTGCGGGCAAAGCCGCCGCGCAGGTCGCGCTGCAGTTCGTCCAGGCTCTGCGGCTGCGCAACCGTGCAACCGAAGGCGCGGGCCAGGCCGGCGAAGTCCGGGTTGCGCGGCAGCACACCGATGGGCTCGATGTCCAGGCCGAGCATGTCGTCGCGGATCTGCCCCAGCGCATCGTTGTTCCACAACAGCACCACCAGCGGGCGGTCCAGCTCCTCGACCGCGGTTGCCAGCTCCTGCGCGGTATAGAGGAAACCACCGTCGCCCACCAGTACCAGGCCCGGGCGGTCGGCACTGCCGAACATGCCGCCAATACCAGCCGGCAGGCCGTAGCCGAGGGTGCCGTAGCCGGTGGGGTGCAGCCAGCTGCGCGGTGCTCTGCTGCTGAATACGTAATTGCCGGTGTAGGCCAACTGGGTCATGTCGGTGCTGACGAAGGCATTGTCCGGCAGCTCTGCAGCGACCCGTTGCAGGATTGCCTGGTGAATCGCCTGCAACGGGCCATGGCTGGCCTGTACTTCATCGCGCAAGCGTGCCACGGCAGCGCTCGCCTGAGCCGCATCGCGCACGCCATCGGGCAACTGTTCCAGCAGCCCCGCCAAGGTCTGCCGGGCGTCGCCGTGCAGCGCCACCGAGCACGGGTAGAAATCGTTGAACTTGCGGGGGTCGATATCCACCCGCAGCAGTTCGCCGGTCAATGGCAAGCGCTCGCGCCAGAAGTCGGTGTCGGCCATTTCGGTGCCGACCGCCAACACCACGTCGGCCTCGGCGATCAGCGCCCAGCCTGGCTCCACGCACAGGGTAGAGCCGGCGTTGAGCGGCGAGTCCAGCAGCGCCAGGCCCTTGCCGGCAACGCTGGTGAACAGTGGCGCAGCCAGTCGCTTGCTCAACAACTGCAACTCGGCACTCGCCTGCAATGCACCACCGCCGGCGATGATCATCGGCCGCTTGGCCGCTGCCAGTTTTTCACCCGCCTGTTGCAGGCTGTCGAGGCTGGCTGGGCCGCGACCGGCGCGGCGCACGACTTCGTTGCTCCAATCCCTCGTTACAGGCGCGGCCAGCACATCCAACGGTACCGAGATGTGCACCGGGCGCGGCCGCTCGCTGTCGAACACGGCATAGGCGCGGGCGATCAGCTCCGGCAGGTCTTCGGCCTTCAGCGCCACGGCCGAGAAGGCGGTGATCGGCGCGGTCATGGCGCGCTGGTCCTGGGTTTCGTGCAGGCAGCCCCAGCCTTTGCCCAGGCTGGCGGTGTGGTTGACGCTGGAGATCACCAGCAGCGGAATCGAGTCGGCATAGGCCTGGCCGATGGCGGTGGCCGCGTTGGTCACGCCGGGGCCGGTGATGACAAAGCAGACGCCCGGCTTGCCGCTGACCCTGGCATAACCATCAGCCATGAAACCGGCGCCCTGCTCGTGACGGGTGAGCACGTGGCGGATGCCGCTGCCGGGCAGGCCGCGGTACAGCTCCAGGGTGTGCACGCCTGGGATGCCGAAAACGGTATCGACACCGTAGTTGGCCAAAAGGCGCACCAGCGCCTGGCCGCCGGTGAGTATGGAATTCGTCATGTTCATGTCCTTACACCTGGCCGAGACGGATCAAGGCATCGACCGCAGTCGTACCGCTGGCACCGACCATCAATGGATTCACATCCAGTTCGAGCAACTGGCTGGCATTTTCGCAGGCGTAGTCGGCCACCGCACGGATGGCAGCGACCAGCGCGTCGAGGTCGGCCGCCGGCTTGCCCCGGAAGCCTTGCAGCAGCGCTGCGCTGCGCAGGCCGAGCAACGCCTTGCGGATCGCGCCATCGGTGGTCGGCAGCAGCAGGCTCTGGCTGTCCTTGAGCAGCTCGACGAGGATGCCGCCGGCACCGATCACCAACGCCAGGCCGAAATCCGCCTCGCGCTTGATGCCGACGATCAACTCGGCCAGCGGCGCGCTGGCCATGGGTTCGAGCAGTACCTGGTCGAAAGCGACACCCGGCGCGTAAGCCGCGATGCGTGTGCGCATCTGCTCGAGCGCGTGGCTGAGAGCGGCCTCGTCGGCCAGGTTCAGCGCCACGGCGCCGGCCTCGGTCTTGTGTGGCAACTGCGCGCTGACCGCCTTGAGCACGAGCGGGTAGCCGACCTTGCGGGCGTCGGCCAGCGCATGTTCCGGGCTGCTCAGCACGCCATTCGGGATCGGCAGGCCGAAGCCACGCAAGGCCTGCTTGGACACCCACTCGTTGAGCAGGTGGCTGTCACCGGCGAGCGGCTGCGGGCACAGCGGCACCAGTGCCGACTCGCCGAGCGCCAGCAGGGCCGGGCGTTGCTGCGCGTAACGGGCGATCCGGCCCCAGGCCGCCAGGCCATCCTCCACCCCTTGCAAAGCCGGCACACCGGCTGCGTGCAGGCGCTCACGGGCGCTGGCTGGCAGCAGTTCGGGGAAGGCCGAAGTGACGAAGCCGGTCTTGCCATGGCGCTTTAGCGCCGCGCAGTAGAGCTCCAGCAGCAGGTCGCACTCCTTGCGCTCGCCGGTGAACTCGGCGGGGTAATCGAGCACCAGCATCGCTGCGTCGGCGTCGCTGCGCAGGGCGCTGTCGAGCATGCGCGCCTTGGCCGGGCCGTCGCCCCAGATGGCTGTGGTGAAGTCCAGCGGGTTGACCAGGTTGGCATACGCCGGCAGCACCTGAGCCAGTTCATCGACCTGGCTGGCGTCCAGGGCTGGCAGGCTCAGCTGGTTGCTTTCGCTGTAGTCGGCGATCAGCCCGGCATCGCCGCCCGAACAGGCCAGCGCGATCAGGCTGGGGCCCTTGGGCAGGTTGCCACAGGCAGCGGCCTTGAGGGTTTCGACGAAGCTCACAGGGCCGCTGACGCGGATCACCCCCAGGCGGTCGAACAGGCTGTCGTAGAGGGCATCGGAACCGGACAGCGAACTGGTGTGGCTGAGCGCCAGCTCGGCGCCGATCTGCGACACGCCGGTCTTCAGGGCGATGATCGGGATGCCCTTCTCCAGTGCCTTGTGCGCCGCACGGGCAAAGCCCGGCACGTTCTTCAGGCCTTCCAGGTGCAGGCCGATGGCGGTGACCCGCGGCTCATCGAGCAGCACGTCCATCAGCTCGGCAATGCCCAGCTGCCCCTGGTTGCCGACCGAGGCCATGTAGGCCACCGGCAGCGAGCGGTCGCTCATCGACAGGTTGTAGGCAAAGTTGCCGCTCTGGGTCAGCACCGCCACACCCTTCTCTACCGCCTTGCCACCGTGGGCCACCGGCCACAGGGCGGCACTGTGCAGGTAGTCGAGCAGGCCGTAGCAGTTGGGCCCAAGCAAGGCCATGTTACCGGCGGCTGCCAGCAACTGCTGCTGCAGTGCCTGGCCCTCGGCGCCGCATTCGGCGAAGCCAGAGGCATAGCAGATCGCCCCGCCTGCCCCTTTTTCGGCAAGTTCGGCGACACAGGTCAGGGTCAGTTCGCGGTTGGTGGCAATGAACACCGCGTCCGGCGCGCAGGGCAACTCGGCCACGCTGCGCACGCAGGGGACGCCGTCGATGCTGTCCTGCTGCGGGTTGACCAGCCACATCTGGCCCTGGAAGCCGCCGTCGGCGCAGCGCCTGAGCGCGCGGGCCATGCTGCGCCCACCGACGAAGGCCAGGTGCCGCGGCGCCAGTAGGCGTTTGAGGTTGTCACGAATGGCTTGCGACATGGTGATGCTCCGGTCAGCGCAGCAGTGGGCGCAGCAGTTCGCGGGAGATGATGTGCCGCTGGATCTCCGAGGTGCCTTCCCAGATCCGCTCGATACGTGCGTTGCGCCAGATGCGCTCGACCGGCCCCTCGTCCATCAGGCCCATGCCGCCGTAGATCTGCACCGCCTCGTCGGCGACCTTGCCGAGCACCTCGCTGGCGAACAGCTTGGCCATGCCCGCCTCGCCGTCGGTCATGCTGCCCTGGTCCATCTTCCAGGCGGTGTGCAGGGTCAGCAGTTCGGCGGCGCGGATCTGCGTGGCCATGTCGGCGAGCTTGAACGACACGCCCTGGTAGGTGCCGATCGGCTGGCCGAACTGCTTGCGGTCGGCCGCCCATTGCAGCGACACGTCCAGCGCACGCTGGGCCTGGCCGACGCAGTTGGCGGCAACCATGACCCGGCCTGCGGTCAGCCAGGCGTTGGCAACTTCCCAGCCCTTGCCGACTTCGCCGAGTACCTTGCCGGCGGGCACCTTGCAGTCGTCGAAGAACAGCTCGTAGGTGTGGTAACCACGGTTGCTCACGCATTTCGGCCCACGGCGGATGGTCATGCCCGGGGTGCCGCGGTCGACCAGCAACGCGGTGACGGCGTTGCGCTTGCGACCGTTGTGCTCGTAGGTGTCGGTGACGGCAAAGACGATGGCGAAGTCGGCGTGCCCGGCATGGCTGATGAAGTGCTTGCTGCCATTGATGATGAAATCATCGCCTTCACGCACGGCGCGGGTCTTGATCGAGTTGGCGTCGGAGCCGGCGCCCGGTTCGGTCAGGGCGAAACAGTCGGTCTTCTCGCCACGTATGCACGGCAGCAGGTAATCCTCGACCTGCTGGCCGGTGCAGGCCATGAGAATCTTCGAAGGCCGGGCGACGAACACGTGCAGCGCCCAGGAAACCTTCGACAGCTCGCGCTCGATCAGGGCCTGGGACAGGTAGTCGAGACCGCCGCCGCCGACTTCCTCGGGCATGTTGAAGGCGTAGAAACCAGCGGCGATGGCCTTGCCACGGATCTGCGCGGCGAGCTCCGGGGACACTTCGTCGGCACGGTCCACGGCTTCTTCATGGGGCAGCAGCTCCTTGGCGACAAAGCTGCGTACGGCATCCACCAACATTTCTTGTTCTTGGGTCAGTTGGAAATTCATGGCCTGTTCCTGGGTAACCGGGGAATGAGTGAGTGCTTATTTGCCGCTGAAGCGTGGTGCGCGTTTTTCCGTGGCCGCACGCAAGGCTTCGGCGCCGTCCTCGCTGCGCCCGCATAGCAGGCCGGCGGCCAGTTCTGCCGTGAGTTGCTCGGCCAGGCTGCGCGAGGCGCCCTCGCGCATCAGGCGCTTGGTCTGGGCGTAGGCGAAGGTCGGCCCCTGGGCCAGGCGCGCGGCCAGTTCGGCGGTGGCGGCGGGCAGCTGGTCATCGGCGACCACTTCACCAACCAGGCCGGCCGACAGGGCGCGCTCGGCGCCCCAGAGTTCGTCGAGGAACAGCAGGCGCTTGGCTTGCTCGCTGCCGATCAGCCGTGGCAGGTGCCAGCTGGCGCCGGCATCCGGCGAGTAGGCCATGCTGGTGTAGCCGGCCTTGAAACGGGCCGACTGGGCGGCCAGGCGCAGGTCGCAGCACAGCGACAGGTCCATGCCGGCGCCGACGGCGGTGCCGTTGATGGCGGCGATGGTGGGTTTGTCGAGGTTGTGCAGGCAGTGCATCAGGGCGTGGGCGGTTTCGGTCCAGCCGTAGGTTTCCAGTGCGCCACGGGCTTCGGCTTCGGCCCATTCGGCGAGGTCGGCGCCGGCGCAGAAGCTGCGGCCCGTGCCGGTCAGTACCACCACGCGCACGGCGGGGTCGAGGTTGTACGCCTCGAGGGTGGCGTGCAGGTGTTTGAGGGTCGGGATATCCAGCGCGTTGCGCTGCTCGGGGCGGTTCAGGGTGATCCAGGCAACGCCGGCTTCAACCTGCGTGAGTAGGGACGACGGAGCGGTCATGAGGGACCTCGGATTCTTGTGATTGCTGTGAGAGGTGAGGCTCATGCTAAACGAGTGTTCAACAAGGAGGCAATTGCCGAGTGGATTGCCCTAAAGCGGCATCAATATCTATTTATCTATCTGTTTTATATGAATTTATTTTGTTATCCGGTTTGGTGCGAAACGGCGCTGTTACAACTTTGTACAACTGCCCACAACGACGGCGCCTTGTAGGAGCGGCCTTGTGTCGCGAAAGGGCCGCAACGCGGCCCCAGGATCTCGGCAAAAGTGCTGGAATTTCTGGGGCCGCTTCGCAGCCCTTTCGCGACACAAGGCCGCTCCTACAAGCACCGCGCAAGGCGGCAGGCTCAGGCTGCCGGCATGTCCGGTTCCAGCGCTACGCCCTGGCGCTTGCGCTGCACCACGAAATACGCCGCATAGCACAGCGCAATGAACCCAAAGCCCCAATACAACGAAGGCCGCTGCGTCTCATCCATCGCCAAAAACACAAACAGCGAACTGCACAGGGTGATGCACAGCAACGGCACCAGCGGGTACAGCGGCGCCCGGTACTTCAGGTCGCTCAACTGCCCACCCTCACGCAGGAACTGCTTGCGAAAGCGGTACTGCGCCAGGGCGATGACGATCCAGGTCACCGTGCCGGCCATGCCGCTCACCGCCATCAGCACCATGAACAGGGTGTCGGCGGCGACAAAGCTGGTCAGCAGCGATACCAGCGCGAAGCACAGGGTGACGAACAACGCGCGCAGTGGCACACCACGGCTGCTCAGCGGCGACAGGCTGCGCGGTGCCATGCCGGTCTTGGACATCGCCCAGAGGATGCGGGTGGAGGCATAAAGGCCGGAGTTGCCCACCGACAGAATCGCGGTGAGGATCACGAAGTTCATCAGGTCTGCGGCGTAAGGAATGCCGACCATGTCGAACACCTGCACGAACGGGCTTTCCATCAGCCCGGCCTGCTGCCATGGCACGATCGCCGACAGCACCACGATGGCCAGCACGTAGAAGATCAGCACGCGGAACACCACATTGCGCACGGCCCGCGGGATGCTCTTCTCCGGCTGGTCGGTTTCACCCGCCGCCACGCCCATGATCTCGCAGCCCTGGAACGCGTAGACCACGGTCATCATCACCGCGAACACCGCCGACAGGCCGTTGGGGAACAGCGAATCGCCGATCAGGTTGCTCATCATCGGCGCCGGCGCCCCGCTGTTCAGCGAAATGCCACCGAAGATCACCAGCACACCGACGATGATGAAGCCGAGGATCGCCGCCACCTTGATACCGGAAAACCAGTATTCCGCCTCACCGAAGGCGCGGGTAGCCAGGGCGTTGATGCCGAACAGCACCGCAACGAACAGCGCCGACCAGTACCAGATCGGCACCTCGGGGAACCAGCGCGTCATCAGCATGCCGGCGGCGGTGAACTCAAGGCCCACGGTGGTGGCCCAGCTCATCCAGTACACCCAGCCGATCATGAAGCCGGTGGCCGGGCCGATGAATTTCGTCGCATGGGCCTGAAATGAGCCGGACACCGGCATCTGCACCGACAGCTCACCCAGGCAGACCATCACCAGGTACATCAGAAAACCGGCCACTAGATAGGCCAGGATCGCACCCAATGGTCCGCCCTGGTTGATGGTCACGCCCGAACCCATGAACAGCCCGGTGCCGATCACGCCACCGAGGGAGAGCATAAAGATGTGCCGACTCTTCAATGCCCGTGTGAGGTGGATACCTTCAGCTTTACGGCCTTTCATTATTATTATCTCCAATAAGCTTCGAAGACCGCGTGTGCAGCGGTTGAGTCCGATTATTGGAAGGCGATGTAAGGCCCGATTGATCGTAAAGATCAAAGATGTAAAAAGTCGTAAGGATTTTGTCGCTCAGGCGACCAGCAGTTCAGCCAGGGTGTGATCGGCACGCTGCAGCTGCTCGCCCAGCAACGGGCCCATGGCCCGCACGCTGGCCTTGTCACGGGCCAGGGCATGCGCTTCAAGGCGGCGCAGGGTCGCCGCCAGGCCGCACAGACCCATGGAATCGCTGCTGCCGGCCAGCCGATGGGCCAAGTGGGTCACCTCGGTGCAGTCCCCCGCCTCGACCGCCTCGAGCAAGGGTTGGCGCTGTTGCGCCAGGCCGTCTTGCAAGCCAGCCAGCAGGCCCTGCAGCTTCTGCTCGCCAAGCAGCGTGCGGTGCGTGTTCAGCAACTCGTGGTCCAGCCAGGCGGGTGTTGCCGGCGCTGTCTGCTGACACTGGCCCGCCAGGGCCTGGCGCAGGCTTGCAAGCTTCAGCGGCTTGCCCAGTACCCCCTGCATGCCCGCATCCAGATAGGCACGCACCAGCCCCGGCTGAACGCTGGCAGTCAGCGCCAGGATGCGCGTATCGCGGTTGGGCGTGGCGCCGGCACGCAGCTGTCGGCACAGCTCCACGCCACTGATGCCTGGCAGGTGCACATCCAGCAACAACAGGTCGAAGCGCTGCCGTGCACACAGTTGCAGGCCCTGCTCGGCATCCTCGGCCAGCCATACGGCATGCCCGTCACGCTCCAGCAGCCCGCATACCACTTCACGGTTCAACGCGACGTCTTCGACCACCAGGATCTGCAGCGGCGCCGCGGCATGATCAGCCTTGGCCATGGCCTGAGGGGCCTGCGCGGTTTCAAGCTCCAGTTCCAGCCAGAAGCAGCTGCCCTCCCCCTCGCGGCTACGTACCCCGATCTGCCCGCCAAGCTGCTCGACCAGATGCTTGCTGATCGCCAAGCCAAGGCCGGTGCCGCCATAGCGCCGTGCGACCGCCTCGCTGGCCTGGACGAAACGCTCGAAGATCTTCGGCTGCATCGCCTCGCAGATACCGATACCGTCGTCGGTGACACTCAAGCGCAGGCGCTGCCGCCCCGGCGGCCTCTGCAACACCTGCACCTCGACGAGAATCTCGCCGCCCTCGGTGAACTTGATGGCGTTGGCCAGCAGGTTGCTCAGCACCTGGCGCAGGTATTGCTCGGCGCCGTGCTGGTACGCGGCCAGCTGCGGGTCGATGCGGCACAGCACCAGGCTGTCGTTGGCCAGGGCGCGTGGCTCGAGCAGGGTCACGACCTCGGCGCACAACTGGCGCAGGGAGAATTCCACGGCCTCGGGACGGCTTTCGCCCTCTTCGAGACGGGCAAAATACAGCACTTCGTCGAGGATGCTCAGCAGCCCCTCGCCGGCCTTGTACAGCGCCTCCAGGCGCTGGCGGTCCGGCGCCGCGAGGCCCGCGCCACGCAGCAGTTCGGCCATGCCAAGGATGCCGTTGAGCGGCGTGCGCAGTTCATGGCTCATGGTGGCGAGAAAGCGCGACTTGGCCAGGTTCGCCGCCTCGGCATCGTCCTTGGCGCGCATCAGGCTGGCCGTGCGGCGCTCGACCTGCTTCTGCAGTTCGTCGCGCTTGTCCTGCAAGGCCAGGCGGTCGGTTTCGCGGCGTTCGCTGTCACTGAGGATCGCCCGGCGCATGTCGTCCAGTGCCAGCGCCACGCTGTCGATTTCGTCGGTATGGGGAGAACGGCGCTTGTTCAGCCGCAGGGGCTCGTGCCATTGCCCGGCCCCGATGCGCCGGGCAAAGTCGGCCATGACCTGCAGGTGACGGGTCACCAGGCGATAGAACAACCCCGACAACGCCAGCGCCAGGCCGCAGAGAAACACGCTCATCCACAACAGGCTGGTCAGGCCGGTAGCGAACAGCCGTCGGTGCACCGCCCCAAGGTCGATGCTGACTTCCAGCTCGCCCAGGTGCCGCGCAGGCCCGGAAGGTGGCTGGTAGTCCAGCGCGAAACGTTCGACCCGCAGCGGCCCCTGCGGGGTCGGCTCACCTTGCTGCAAGGTGAAGTCGGCGCTGTTCAGACGCACCCGCGCCACATCGGAAAAATCCACCAGCCCGCGCAGCTGCACGTTCAACTGCTCCTGGTTCAGGTCCCACAGGCTGCGCTCCAGGCTGGCCAGGTAGCCGGCGCGGATCAGCGCCATGCGCGCATCGATCTCGCGCATCTCGCGGCGGTATTCGAAATACAGCTGCACGCTGCTGGCCAGCACCGTGAAGCACAGGCTGAACAGCAGGATGAACAGCAGCAGCCGACGCAGCAGGCCACCCGGCTGCAGGCGATTCATGGCTGGCTGACCATGTCGCGGTAGGTGACCTCGCTTTCGTGCAGCCAGCGGTCCAGTTCGCCGGCGTCGGTCATCTGTTGCAGTTGCGCGTCGATCTCGTGCATGTGCTCGCTCAACGGCGAGTGGCGTGACACTGCCACGCGCAGGTAGTCGACACTCAGGGCCGGAGGTAGCGCGACGATGTCCTGGGCGCCGCGCAGGTGCTCGACGAACAGCTGGCCGGTGCGCCGTTCCTGAACCACGAAGTCGATACGCCCGCGAATCAGCTTGCCGAAGTTCTGCCCGCTGTCCGACACCCATTCGATGTTCTGGTGCTGCGCGACGAAGCGGTCGAACGCCGGGCCGTAACTTTCTCCGAACAGCAGCCCGCCACGGTATCGGGCCAGGTCTTCGAGCGTGTCGAACTGCAACGGGTGCTGGCGGTTGGCGAACACCGCCACTTCCTCGCGCAGCACCGGCACCTGTGAAAAGCGCATGGTTTTGGCACGCTGCTCCGAGGTATAGGCCAGCACCACATCCACCCGCCCTTCGGCAGCGTCGAGCAGGCAGCGTTGCCAGTTGCCCAGCACGACCATCTCGACCCGGTAGCCCAGCCGCCCGAACAGCTCGCGTACCACCGTCGGCGCCAGCCCGCGCGGCTGCTTGCCATCGCTCCAGGATACCGGTGGGTATACCGGGTAATCGCAGTAACGCACGGTGTCGGCGGCGTGCAGTGCACCACTGGCCAGCAGCAGCAGGCCGAGCAGGTACTGGCTCACGCGGCCACGCTGGCGGTGAACAGGTAGCCGGCGCCGTGGATGGTGATGATCAGCTCAGGCTCGGCCGGGTCGTCGTGCAGTTTGCGCCGCAGGCGGCCGACCAGCACGTCGATGGAACGGTCGTTGGGTACCCACTCACGGTTGCGGATCTGGTCCATCAGCTGGTCGCGGCTCAGGGTATGGCCGCTGTTGCGCAGGAACACGTTGAGCAACTGGAACTCGCCGTGGGTCAGCAGGGTTTCTGCACCCTTCGGATCGACCAGGCGGCGGCGGTCGCAGTCCAGCGACCAGTCGCCGAACTGCTTGAGGGTGACAGTGGCCGCGCTGGCCGGCCGCGCGCCCTGGGCGTGGCGCACGCGACGGATCAAGTTCTTCGCGCGGGATACCAGTTCGCGAGGGTTGAGCGGCTTGCTGACATAGTCGTCGGCGCCGCATTCCAGGCCAACGATGCGGTCGATCTCGTCGTTGCGGCCGGTGATCAGGATGATCCCCACTTCCGAGCGCACCCGCAGCTCGCGGGTCAGGGTCAGGCCATCCTTGCCGGGCAGGCGGATGTCCAGCATCACCAGCTCCACCGGCTGCTCGGTCAACAAGGTTTCGGCCTGCTCCGCGGTGGCGGCGCAGTGGACGGTATAGCCTTCCTGGGACAGGTAGGCCTGGAGCAAGTCGCGAATCAGCGGATCGTCATCGACGATCAGTACCTGAGAGGTCATTGCGGGTAGTCCTGAAGTGCCCGAAGGCGATTTTTTTATTAGAGTGGGCCAAGACTAGCGATTGCTGAACGGTCGATCAACAGCCCTCGGTGGCCGAGGTGAAGCGTTGCCGACCGCCGGCCTGCAGGCCATCGACCCAGGCCTCGCAGATCTGCACGCCCTGGGCCGGGGTGAAGGTGCCCGGGTTCAGCCCGGACTCCAGCCACAGGCCGTCGAGCAAGGCGCTAAGGCTGATGGCCGCGAGGTCGGCATCGAAGCGCTCCCAGCCCTCCTGCTGCGCCAGTTCAGCGAGCAACGAACCCAGTTCGCGGCGGTATTCACCGTAGGAGTGCTCGTGCACCTGGTTGATCGCATCAGCGGTCTTCACTGCGCCCCAGAACGCCAGCCAGGCATCGAGCAGCTGGGGGTCGAGCAGCTCGGCGCTGAACGATCCACGGAAGAACGCCGACAGCCGTTCGCGCGCATTGGGCGCAACCTGGGCCATGGCCTCGCGCAGCAGATGCATGACGCGCCCGGTGACGGCCATGTAGGCTTCCGCGACCAGTTCGTCCTTGCCCGAATAATGATGGCTGATCAGGCCCACCGAAACGCCAGCTTCGGCAGAGATCTTGCGAATCGACGCGCCCTGGAAACCGTGGCGCTTCAGGCAGGCCAACGTAGCCTCGACCAGATTGGCCTTGCGCAATTCGGGCAGCATGCGGCTGAAGCGGGCTTCCTGGGTCATCGGTGGCTCTCATGGATCGCACAGTTGAACGACTGTATAGCAACTCGCCTCGGTCGCGAAAGCCTGTTTATACTCGGGCACGATAACAACAACAGAGGCATCGCCCATGACCGACCTGATCCAGCAGCAGCTCGACGAAGGCCTGCTGACCCTGCGCCTGAACCGCCCGGACAAGCTCAACGCGTTGACCAACGCCATGTACACGCAGCTGGCGGAGCTGTTCGAGGCCGCCAACAATGACCCGCAGGTCGAGGTGATCCTGATCACCGGCAGCACCGAGTGCTTCACCGCCGGCAACGACTTGCCGGACTTTCTCGAGCAGCCGCCAACCGACCTGCAAAGCCCGGTATTCCGCATGATGTGGGCAGTGCTGGCGCTGGACAAACCGCTGATCGCCGCGGTGGCGGGGCCTGCGATCGGCATCGGCACCACGCTGTTGCTGCACTGCGACCAGGTGCTGATCAGCCGTGACGCCAAGCTGCGCACACCGTTCGTGGCGCTGGGCGTATGCCCGGAGTTTGGCGCGAGCCTGTTGCTGCCGCAGATGCTGGGGCATGCGCGGGCGGCACAGCTGTTGCTGTGCAACCAGGCGCTGAATGGCGAACAGGCTGTGCAGTGGGGGCTGGCGAGCGAACTGTTCGACGATGGCATGCAATGCCTGGCCGCCGCCGTCAAGCTGGCGCGACGCCTGCAGCAACTGCCTGCCGATGCGCTGCGCATCAGTAGGCGCCTACTCAAGGCTGGGCAGCGCGAAGCGCTGGCCGAAACAGTGGCCAGGGAAGGTCTGCTTTTCATCGAGCGGCTCAACAGCGATGAGGCGAAGGCTGCCTTGACCGCAATGGTATCGCGCAAGGGTGGCTGAACCGTCAGGTTGATACGCTTGATACCGTCGCTACGTGTCGCTTTCGCTACTTGCTGGCGATCGACTGGTTCGTCAGCGGGCAGCTCTGGGCATTGAGAAAACGCGATGTCTTCAGCCAGTCCTGCTGCGGATAATAGGCAAACACGTAGCTACCGCGTTGCAGCGTGTCGATCAGCTTGCCGGCAATCGCCGGCCGCACGGCCGGGCAGCCCTGGCTACGCCCCAGCCGACCGAGGCCGGGCACGACCTTGGGGTCGGCATACGCGGCGGCGTGCATGACAATCGCCCGCGACATGCTGTTGTCGTTGAACCCCGGCTCCAGCCCTTGCAGGCGCAGCGAGCGGCCGTGCCTGCCACTGTAGGTCTGGCCTGTCTGATACAGGCCGAGTGAGGATTGGTAGCTGTTCGGGGCGTTGGAAAACGTCGTCGGCACATCGGCGCCGCTGTTCTTGCCATGGGCGACCCATTCCTCGAACAGCAGTTTGCGCGCGCGCAGGTCGAACACCCACAGGCGTTTGTCACGGGAGGCCTTGGAGTAGTCGATCACGGTCAGCAACTTGTCCGGCTCACCGTGGCTGGCGCAGGCATAGGCAGTGAGTGCCAGGTCCAGGGCAGACAAGCTGGCATTGGGCGCCAGCTGCTGCAGTTCGGCGGCGCTGGGCAGGGATTGTGCGTGGGCGCCGTGCCAGGCGCTGAGAAACAACAGGCCAAGACTGGCCACCGAGAGCCGCACGGCTCCCCGCAATGGTGCAAACATCGGCATGAATTACCCTAGGCAGAATATCCGCTGGATCGCGGTCAAAAACCGCCACTTTGCTGGATTTCTACAGGATTGCCGATCATTTCTTGACCAATGGCTTAACTTCTTCACTGTCATCGGTGGTGATCACCGTGAATTTTCCATCGCTGCGGGTATCCCGGGTGGACGCCCAATCGGTGATCACCAGCATCGTGCCGACATCCATCGCCGCACGCAGATGACGGCGGAATTCCGGGTTGATGGTCAATTGCCCCAATTGCTCATAAGGCGTGTTCCCGTATTCAGGGTTGCTCAGGCCCACCACCGACCAGCGCAACGGCAGCCCACCCTCGAGTGCCAGTTCCGACGGCTTTTGCAGCAGCGAATACACCGCCATGCCGCTGCGATGCTGGCTGTTGCCAAGCGACAGTGCCGGCGCCGAGCCGATCAACTGACCCCCGCGATACACGTAGGCACGCAGGTCGGCGCGACTGACCAGGATCGACAGCGGCCCTGCCGTCGGGTCCGGGTCGTTCCAGAACTGCTGGTTGCTCAACAGCAGCGGCCCCTGGGCCTTGCCTGAGCTGACCGTAGGCGCCAGCACGCCAGGGTGGTTGACCTCGACCGGTGCACTGTGGGTATCGGAAACGATCACCGTGGTCGAGCTGAAACCGGTGACCTCATACAGCTTCTTGGCAAACGCCAACGGCAAGCGCACGCAACCGTGCGAGGCCGGGTAGCCCGGCAGATGGCCAGCATGCAGGGCAATGCCGTCCCAGGTCAGCCGCTCCATATACGGCATGGGTGCGCTGTTGTAGAGGCTGGATTTGTGCTCGACCTTCTTCTGCAGAATGCTGAATACCCCGGTAGGGGTTTCCCGCCCTGCCTTGCCGCTGCTCACGGTACTGACGCCGATGGCGATGCCGTTGCGATAGACGTAGGCACGTTGCTCGGTGAGGCTGACCACGACGGTCACCGGCCCCACCGGCGAGACCTGCGGATACCAGAGAAACTGGCCAGGCTTGAGGCTGTCGAGCTGGCTCCTGAGTGCAGCCGGGGTGGGCACCTGCACAGGCGCCGCTTCGACCATGGTGACGGCAAGCAGCAGGCCCATCGCGAGCGGTACATGCAACATCGAAGTGATCCTCATGGCAACCTGCCCTCAGCTTATGCGGAACCTGCGCCGCAGGCCACCTTGCGCCATGCTCACGCGGTGTGGGGCAGTAACACCGCGCAAAAAAGTGTGCACAAAATTCCCACCTCAAATCATCGTTCCTGTGGGAGCGGCCTTGCGTCGCGAAAGGGCCGCGAAGCGGCCCCGGCAATGCAGGCTGCCGAGCTGAAGCCCCGGGGCCGCTTCGCAGCCCTTTCGCGACGCAAGGCCGCTCCTACAGGTGAAAAAGCGCAGAGACAGTTAATTCCTCCACGTCAATGGGTTGGCGCGAATCTTGTTTGTATACAAACGACAACAACAAAAGTACACAACCATCACGGAGTTCCGATGGCGTCGATTTCCCGTTCCGATGTTGGCCAACTTGCCGATCGCCCCGCCGAGACCGCGGACCCCAGCCAGCTGCAACTGAGCCCGCGTCTGTACAGTGCCGACCTGGCACCGACCCGCGCGACGAACCGCACCTGGGGGCGCTACAGCCTGTTCGCGCTGTGGACCAACGATGTGCATAACATTGCCAACTATTCCTTCGCCATCGGCCTGTTCGCCCTGGGCATGAGCGGCGCGCAGATCCTCGCCGCCTTCGCCCTCGGCGCGCTGTTGATCTACGGCCTGATGAACCTGTCCGGCTACATGGGGCAGAAGACCGGCCTGCCCTACCCCGTCATGTGCCGGATCAGCTTCGGCATCCACGGTGCGCAGATCCCGGCGCTGATCCGCGCGGTGATCGCCATCGCCTGGTTCGGCATCCAGACCTACCTCGCCTCGGTGGTCCTGCGTGTGCTGCTCACCGCAATCGCCCCCGACCTCAAGGCCTACGACCAGAATTCGATCCTCGGCCTGTCGACACTGGGCTGGGTCACCTTCATCGGTATCTGGTGCGTGCAGGTGGCGATCTTCGCCTACGGCATGGAGATGGTACGCCGCTTCGAATCCCTCGCCGGGCCGATCATCCTGGTCGCCTTCACCGGCCTGGCTGGCTGGATGTACTGGCGCAGTGGCCTGTCGATCGCCTGGTCCAGCGGCAACGCACCGACCGGTTCCGCCATGTGGCTGAAGGTATTCGGCGCCGCCGCGCTGTGGGTCTCGCTGTACGGCACCATGATCCTCAACTTCTGCGACTTTACCCGCAACTGCCCGGACCGCCGCACCATCAGCGTGGGCAACTTTTGGGGTCTGCCGGTGAATATGCTGGGCTTTGCGCTGATCGCCGTGGTGCTCGCCGGTGCGCAGTTCAGCATCGACGGCAAGCTGGTGCAGAGCCCGAGCGAAATCGTCGCCGCCATCCCCAACACCGCCGGCCTGGTGCTGGCCTGCCTGGCGTTCCTGCTGGTCACCGTGGCAGTGAACATCATGGCCAACTTCGTCGCCCCGGCCTTCGTGCTCACCAACCTGGCGCCCAAGGTGCTGAACTTCCGCCGCGCGGGCCTGCTCAGCGCTACCATCGCGGTGGTGATCCTGCCCTGGCACCTGTACAACAGCCCATCGGTGATCGTGTACTTCCTCGGCGGCCTGGGTGCATTGCTCGGCCCGCTGTACGGCATCATGGTCACCGACTACTACCTGGTACGCCGAAGCCGGGTGAACCTGCCTGAGCTGTACAGCGAAAGCCCGCAGGCCGCCTATCACTACCAGGGCGGAGTCAACCTGCGCGCCGTGGCAGCGTTCATCCCGGCCTCGCTGATCGCCATCCTGCTGGCGCTGGTGCCGGCGTTCGAGACGCTGTCGCAGTTCTCCTGGTTCTTCGGCGCTGGCCTTGGCGGGCTGATCCACTACGCCCTCGCCAACCGTAGCGTCAGGCACCTGGATGTGTCCGGCGAAAGCATCGCAGTGGACAGCGCGCAGCACTGACCTGGCATCGGAAACAAAAAAAGCTCATCGCGCCTGACCAGGCGCGATGAGCTTTTCTTTTTCAGGGTGACCTCAGCGGATCAGGATGCCAGCGCTTGCGAATTGCGTGGCACCGGCGCTGCATACCGCTGTGGTTGCTGCCAGGCCAGCTGAGCCTGCACCTGTTCGGCAGCGTCCATCACCTTCTGCGCCCAGCTGTCATCTTCCGGATTGACCACCACCACACGGAAACCGTGGTCGTAGCCCTCGATCCCCACCCCTTCGGAATCATCGACGTGCAGGTCGATATCGAATGCCGGTGGGTACTTCGACGGTGGTTTCTCGAGCCCGTGCAGCTGCAGGATGTGCTGGTGGCGGTCGCTGTTGACCACGCCATCGACGTGAATGCCGTACAGCATCAGCCAGCGCCGGATATAGGCCGGGGTGCGGCCCGAAGAGGTGTAGATCCAGATGCTGCAGCCCTGGCGGCGCAGGTCGCGGATCAGCGAGCGTGTGCCGCTGCGCAGCGGTTCGCCCAGCCAACGGTGGATGAATGCCGGCAGCTTGCTGTGCTCTTCATCGGCGTGGTGCGGCAGGCAGGCGAGCGTGTCATCGATATCGAAGGAAATGCGCATCTGCGGGCGCCTGAATTTGCGCCCGATGGCGTGCCACGCACGTCGCCCACTGGCCTTGCCTTGCTCTAGCATCGAATACTTTTCCATCATCGGTTCCCCTGGCGGACCGGCGCGCAGGTGCCGGGCAGGAAGAACGTGTCGGGTTCAGGCGCCTTCGCTTCGAGGAAGGCCGCGTACTTTTTCTTGATCTTGGGCAATTCGTACAAAGCCTTCACACCATGCTTGGCAGAGTTGCGAATCACCGAGGACGGGTTGAAGTAGCCCTCGGCGTTGTCCAGCGTCAGCACGAACGGTGGCAACCCTGCACGCATCAGCAGATAGCTGACGATGAGTGACCCCGTGCGGTTGTTCCCTTCGATGAACAGTTGCGGCTTGCTGAGAATACGTACGTAGACACCCGCCGCGCGCTTCCAGATCGACTCGCTGCGGTACGAGCAATACCAGTTGTACAGGTCCTTGATGCCGCCTTCGACGTTGTTGAAAAAACGTGCCTCGGTGGCCTCGAGGTGCGGGGCGAACTCGCGCCGGCGCGCCGGGTCGCTGCCGCACAGCACGGTGGCGTTGATCTCCAGCATCAGGTTCAGCTGCTGCAGGTCGAACAGGTCCACGCCCCGAGCGACATAGTCGTCAATCAGGGCATAGCCTTCAAGCACATTGAGCAGCACCTCGTCGGTGAACGGATCACGCGGCTCGGTGAAATGCTGGCTGAGTTCGGCAAAGCGCCCCTGCACTTCGCGAAGTGCGCGCTCTACCGCTGGCAGGTCAAGACGACATGTCGCATCCATTGGTAATCTCTTGAAACAGTACAAACGTGAAAACGACCCAACCCGCTCGGCCTTCCTGGCCTGCGGGGCGGGTCGCCTGGCGGGTGCCGGCTGACTCAGCTGAACTTGCCGCTGATGTAATCACTGGTCAGTTGTTCACGCGGATTCTGGAAGATCTGCGTGGTCGGGCCCATCTCCACCAGGTAACCGGTGCGGGTACCCTGGGAAATGTCTACCGAGAAGAACGCGGTGGTGTCGGCCACACGAATCGCCTGCTGCATGTTGTGGGTGACCAGCGCGATGGTGTAGTCCTTCTTCAGCTCGACCATCAGCTCTTCCACCCGACGGGTGGCAATCGGGTCGAGCGCCGAGCACGGTTCGTCGAGCAGCAGCACTTCCGGCTCGGTGGCGATGGCTCGGGCGATGCAAAGACGTTGCTGCTGGCCGCCAGACAACGACAGGCCGCTGACCTTGAGCTTGTCCTTGACCTCATCCCACAGGGCAGCGCCTTGTAGGGCGTGCTTGACGCGGTCACCGATGTCGCCCTTGTAACGGTTCAGGCGCAGGCCGAAGGCAACGTTGTCGAAGATGCTCATCGAGAACGGGTTCGGCTGCTGGAACACCATGCCGATGTAGCGGCGCACCACCACAGGGTCCACGCCCTTGCCATAGACATCCTGGCCGAGGAAGTGCACATGGCCTTCAAAGCGGAAGCCCTTGACCAGGTCGTTCATGCGGTTGAGGCTGCGCAGCACGGTACTCTTGCCGCAGCCGGACGGGCCGATGAAGCCGGTGATCTCGTTCTTGCGGATCGGTACATGGCTGTCACGCACCGCCATGAAGTTGCCGTAGAAGATCTTGTCCAGCTTGCAGTCCATGACGATTGGCGCTTCGCTGACCATGGGAGCAGCTCTCTGTGCAGTTGATACGTTCACGGTCGAATGCTCCCTTTCAGTACTTTGGCTTGCCGAAGATTCGGCTAAGAATGTTGACTACCAGCACGATCATCACCAACACCAGCGACGCCGCCCAGGCGAGCTCCAGCTGGTTGTCGAACGGCATGCCGGAGAAGTTGTAGATCAGTACGGCAAGCGACGCCGTGGGGTTCATGACGGCCAGGCTGCCGTCGTGGTAGATCCAGTAGTTGCTGAACAGCGCGGTGAACAGCAGCGGTGCCGTTTCACCTGCAGCGCGGGCCACGGCCAGCATGACGCCGGTGAGGATGGCCGGCATGCCGGTCGGCAGGACGATCTTCCAGATCACCTGGGCGCGGGTGCAGCCCATGCCGTAGGCGGCGTCCTTCATGATCTTGGGTACCATCTTCATGGCTTCTTCAGCGGTCAGCACGACGATCGGCAGCATCAGCACGGCCAGCGCCACGCCACCTGCCGGTGCCGAGTAGGTACCGGTGGTCATCACCACCAGGGCGTAGGCAAATACGCCGGCAAGGATCGATGGCAGGCCAGTCAGCATCTTGGCAGCGAAGCGCGAGGCGTTGGCCAGTTTGCTCTCGGGGCCAAGTTCAGCGAGGAACACGGCTGCCAGGATGCCGACCGGTACGGCGATGGCGGCGGCGATGCCGACCATGACGAAGGTACCGGCCATGGCGTTACCGAAACCGCCGCCCATCTCGAAGCCGGTCGGTGGCAGCTCGGTGAACACTTCCAGGCTCAGGCGAGCACCGCCACGGGTGATCAGCATGTACAGCACGGAAATCAGTGGCACGGCGGCCAGCAAGGCCACGCACCAGACCGTGGAAGTCAGCACCAGGCTGCGCAGGGCGCGACCTTCGAAGCGACGCTGCAGGCTGGGCAATGCAGTAGTTGCTGCAGAGAGGTCAGTCATTATTTGTTACCCCGCTGGGCGTAGAGCATGATCATCGAACCGAACACGTTCACCAGCAATGTGATGAACATCAGGACCAGGGCGGCGTACATCAGCACCTCGATCTCGTTCGGCCCGGCCTCAGGGAAGTTCAGCGCCAGCAAGGCTGCCAGCGTGTTGGCCGGGGCAAACAGGGACAGGGTAATGGTGTTGGCGTTACCGACCAGCATCGCCAGGGCCATGGTTTCGCCCAGTGCGCGACCAAGGCCCAGCACCAGGGAACCGAAAATGCCGGTGGCGGCCGACGGCACCATGACCTTGAGGATGGCTTCCCAGTGGGTGGTACCCATGCCGTAGGCAGCCTGCTTGGTCTTCATCGGCACGCTGGTCAGCGCATCCTGGGAAACTGCGGCAATGGTCGGCAGGATCATGATCGCCAGCACCAACGCCGCCGGCAGCAGGCCGGGGCCACTCAGGGAGGTGCCGAAGAACGGGATCCAGCCCAGCTCGCTGTTCAGCCAGGTGGTCAGTGGCCGGATGGCCGGAATCACTACATAGATGCCCCACAGGCCGTAAACGACGCTGGGGATGGCGGCGAGCAGCTCGACGATAGTGCGGAACACCGCTGCGAGTCTCGCCGGCAGGAAATCCTGGGTGAGGAAGATGGCCATGCTGACGCCGAAGAAACCTGCGATCAACAAAGCAATCAGGGCGCTGTAAAGCGTGCCCCAGATGGCGGGCAGAATGCCGTATTTGCCCTGGTTGACGTCCCACACACTGCCGAACAGCACGTCGAAACCGTGCTTTTCCATTCCTGGAAGTGCTTTGCGTCCTACTTCGTATACCAACGCGAAAACCAGCGCGAGAATCAGCACCACACCGATACGTGCAAGGGCACGGAAGGTGCGATCGACCAGGAAGTCCTTGGTGGACGGCGGCTGGCACGCAGAATCTGGGTTATCCGGTATGGCAAAAGGTGTGTTCATTTAGCTGATTCCGGGACTTGGGGGCAAACACCCCCGGCATGGCTGTCACACCACACCGGGAGCGCCTGAAGGTATTACTGGATGCTTTGCGACGCTTTGCGCACTTCGTCGACAACCGACGGAGGCAGCGGGATGTAGCCCATCGAGTCGGCGATCTTCTGACCGTGGGTCAGGCCGTACTCGACCATGTCACGCATGGCCTTGGCCTTTTCCGGGCTGCCGTTGTCCTTGCGGAAGATCATCCAGGTGTAGGAAGTGATCGGGTAGGACTTGGCACCTTCCGGGTCCGGCAGGTGAGCGATCAGGTTTTCCGGCATCTTCACGGCAGCCAGTGCTTCGGCACCGCTTTCGGCGTTCGGCACGACGTATTGGCCGGCCTTGTTTTCCAGCGCGGCGAAGTCGACCTTGGCCAGCTTGGCGAAGCCGTATTCGATGTAGCCGATGGCGCCCGGGGTCTGGCGAACGGTGGCGGTCACGCCGTCGTTCTTCGGCGACTTGATGAACTTGTCGGTAGCCGGCCAGTTGACGGTGTTGCCTTCACCCAGGTCTTTCTTGAAGTCGGCGTTGATGGCCGACAGGTGCTTGGTGAAGACAGCGTTGGTACCGCTGGAGTCGGCACGCACGACCACGGTGATCGGCAGCTCAGGCAGTTTCATGCCTGGGTTGGCCTTGGCGATCTGTGGGTCGTTCCACTTGGTGATCTTGCCGAGGAAGATGTTGGAGTACACATCGCGTGGCAGCTTCAGGCCTTTCGGGTTGCCCGGCAGGTTGTAGGCCAGGACGATTTCGCCGGCGGTCATTGGCAGCAACTGCACGCCTTCGCCGACCTTGGCAATGTCTGCTTCGCTCATGGCCGAGTCGCTGGCGGCGAAGTCGACGGTCTTGTTCAGGAAGTCCTGAACACCTGCCCCGCTCCCCTTGGACTGGTAGTCGACGGTGACGCCAGCCGTGTTCTTGCTGAAGTCCTTGAACCAGGTCAGGTAGATCGGTGCAGGGAAACTGGCGCCGGAACCGGTCAGGCGAACGTTGTCTGCGGCAAAGGCCGAAGTGGCGCTAAGCGAGACGGCAACGGCGAGTGCAGCAGACTTCATCAGGCGTATCATGGAAAAAGCGCTCCGTGTGATGGCGAGCACACTTTGCATCAGCTGTGTTACAGCTTTGTGACTATTGAATGGCAAAGCATCATTCATCCCCTCTAGGTCGGGGCAAAGGGCCAGGGGTTGTCATTCCGTAGTAACCAAATATGACTAAACACTGTGCCATCATCCCTCGATGGAGTACCTGCCATGTCCCCCACAGAACACAACCTGATCAAGCGAATCCACCGTGAACTGCTGGACCACAGTGACGAGGAGCTGGAACTGGAACTGGCCGAAGACGGCCATGACATCAATGCGCTGTTTGACGACCACATAGAGGAAGGCAGCGAAAAGGCCGCGCGTCGCACCTATTTCCGCGAACTGTTCCGCCTGCAGGGCGAACTGGTGAAGCTGCAGAGCTGGGTGGTCAAGACCGGCCACAAGGTGGTGATCCTGTTCGAAGGCCGTGATGCGGCCGGCAAGGGCGGCGTGATCAAGCGCATCACCCAGCGCCTCAACCCACGGGTCTGCCGGGTGGCGGCGCTGCCGGCGCCCAACGACCGCGAACGCACCCAGTGGTACTTCCAGCGTTACGTTTCACATTTGCCGGCAGCCGGCGAGATCGTGCTGTTCGACCGCAGCTGGTACAACCGCGCGGGCGTGGAAAAGGTCATGGGCTTTTGCAACGACGACCAGTACGAGGAGTTCTTCCGCAGCGTGCCGGAGTTCGAGCGCATGCTGGCCCGTTCGGGCATCCAGCTGATCAAATACTGGTTTTCGATTTCCGACCAGGAACAGCACCTGCGCTTTCTCAGCCGCGTGCATGACCCGCTCAAGCAATGGAAGCTCAGCCCCATGGACCTGGAGTCGCGTCGGCGCTGGGAGGCCTACACCAAGGCCAAGGAAGTCATGCTCGAGCGCACCCACATCGCCGAAGCGCCCTGGTGGGTGGTGCAGGCCGATGACAAGAAGAAGGCCCGGCTCAACTGCATCCATCACCTGCTCGGGCAAATGCCCTATGAAGAAGTGCAGGTGCCGGCGATCGAGCTGCCGCAACGGGTCAGGAAGGAGGACTACACCCGCAACCCGACCCCGGCCGACATCATCGTGCCACAGGTGTACTGAAACGGCGCACTGGCGGGTTCAGAGCGCCATGACCATTTCATGCCAGGCCATGCCACCGTGGTCCGAGGGCGAAGGCCGCACATACTGGTAGCCCAGGTTGCGGTACAGCTCGACGTGCTGTTCCTTGCACATCAGGTGGATGGTCTGCTTGCCCTGCGCCCTCATGCTGCGGATGAACTCGTTCATCAGTCGCTTGGCATAGCCCTTGCCCTGGTGGGCCGTGTCCACCACCACCGACATGATCACCACGTTGGGCGCCAGCGGGTCATGGCCGACCAGCTCCTTGAACGCCTCGTCGGACATCACCACCTCGTGGGCGCAGCCGCTGTTGATGAAGCCGACGATGCCATGGGGGTCTTCGAGCAGCAGGAAGCCTTCAGGGTATTGGCTGATGCGCGTACGAATCTTCTCCAGCGTAGCCGCCTCGTCACCCTCGTAGGCAGCGATCTCGATGGCGTAGCAGCGCTCGGCGTCCTGGACTACGGGTTGGCGGAATGAGGTATTGCTCATGGGTATGCTTCCTTGAGTGAAAAGCGTATGCCGCTAGAATAAATGACCTGGCCGACAAAACCCGCACGCTTTCCATTGATGCCGCAGTTCAGGGAACCCCTGCCGCGCGCTGCCCTCCCAGTTTCATGCAGGGCGAACGGCGCACTGCCCACCTACATCTGGAGGACTGGCTCGCATGAAAAAGATCCTGATGGTGCTGACGTCGCATGACCAGCTCGGCGACACCGGCAAGAAAACCGGCTTCTGGCTGGAAGAATTCGCCGCGCCCTATTACGTGTTCGTCGACACCAATGCCGATGTCACCCTCGCCTCGCCCAAAGGCGGCCAGCCACCGCTGGACCCGAAAAGCGACGAACCGGACGCCCAGACCGACGCCACCCGGCGCTTTGCCAGCGACACCGACGGGCAGATGGCGCTGGCCGACACCGTGCCGCTTGGCGAAATCGACCCGTACGACTTTGATGCCGTGTTCTATCCCGGCGGGCACGGGCCGCTCTGGGACCTGGCGCAAGACAAGGATTCAATCACCCTTCTCGAGGCCTTCTATGCATCCAACAAACCGATTGCTGCGGTGTGCCACGCCCCCGGCGTGCTGAGGGACGTCAAGACGCCGGATGGGCATTCGGTGGTCAAAGGCAAGAAGGTAACCGGCTTTGCCAACAGTGAAGAGCAAGCCGTCGGGCTCACTGACGTCGTGCCGTTTCTGGTGGAAGACATGCTCAAGGCCAACGGCGGCGAATACTCCAAGGCGGCGGACTGGGCAAGCCATGTGGTCGAGGCTGGCCATTTGATCACCGGCCAGAACCCTGCCTCGTCCGAGGCGGTGGCCAAGGCGCTGCTCAAGCGATTGGCGGGCTGACAGAACGCCGGGGCAACATGCCAGTTGCCCCGGCAGGTAGTGCAAGAGGCGGCTATCTTTAACGCCCTGCTTCTGCGGGTAATGCCTGTCAGTAAAAGGGTGTTGGGCTGACAGGGGCCCGCCTTTGACCTTTCAGCGCCTGTGAGATTGAGCGCCGCGCGGGCGGCGCTCGATCTCACAGGCGCCAAAAAGGCAAAGGCAAGCACCTGTCAGCCCCAACGCTCTTGACTGACAGGCATTAGCTTCTGCAGGGCACTTTTTTTGTACCAACTTGACCGTGAACGCGGGCGAATTCCCGGTCAGTCGCGCATTTTCCGCAAAGTAGCGCCGTTGCTGGGCTGGCGCGCGCTCCCGGCGACGAACGCTTGGGCGCTTTGTAGGAAAACGCGAAATCACCTGATTCCTACGTCCTACAAACGCGTTTTTCCCTCAACACCCTGTTCATTGCCAACCCCAGGATCATTGCCCTAGCCTCCGAGCGCTTCAAGCACTCAAGGACAATGCAATGATCATGGACCTGGCCGTGCGCCTGTCGCCGCAGCATCGCCGACTGTTCAAGTTTCACCACCTGACCGACCCCGACCAGCCGCTGTTGTTGGAAAGCTTCAAGGGCGTCGAGACACTGTCGCAGCCGTTCGCCTATGAACTGCTACTGATCTGCGACGCACCACAGCTGCCGCTCAAGTCGATGATCGGCCAGCAGGTCAGCATCGAGATCGAGCTGGCCGATGCCGCGCCGCGTTTCATCAACGGCTACCTCACGCGTTTCGCCAGCCAGGGCAGCGACGGCGCCCTGGACCGCTACGGCGCGACCCTGAGCCCCTGGCTGACGATGCTCAGGCACCGCACCGACACGCGTATCTTCCAGAACTGCACGGTCGAAGAGGTGCTTGCTGAAGTCTTCGCCCTGTATCCAGCCTACAGCGCTTACACCTTTCGCCTGTATCGCCCGCAGAAACGCCACACCTACCTCACCCAATACCGCGAAAGCGACCTCAACTTCGTCCAGCGCCTGCTGGATGAGGCTGGGCTGTTCTACTTCTTCGAACACAGCAGCGAAGGCCACACCCTGGTCATCTGCGACTACTCCACGATGCTCGACGCGCTCCCCGAACAGGCGCAGATCCGCTTCCACAGTACTGCGGTCACCGAAACCGCCGACGCGATTACCCAGTGGTGCGGCCACCGCCAGCTGCAGGCCGGCAGCCTGGCGGCGCAGACCTTCGACTATCGCCAGCCAGGCAACCGCCTGCCGGTTGCCCTGCGCAGTCTCAACGAGCAAGGCGCCGTGCAGCGCTTCGAAATCTACGACCCCGGCCAGTACACCCACAGCACCTATGACGAGGGCGAGGCGCTGTTGCGTCGGCGCATCGAGGCACTGGAACTGGTTGGCAAGCACTTCGAAGGCGCCAGCAACTGCCGCGCGATGCGCCCCGGCTACAGCTTCGAACTGCTGCAGCACCCGGCCCATCAAGACGGCCCGCTGGAACAGCGCGAGTTCCTGCTGATGGGCGTGACCTGCGAGGGCCACAATAACTACCTCAGCGGCCAGCAGGCCGGCTACTTCAACACCTTCACCTGCGTGCGCAAGAAGATCCCGTACCGCCCGCCCCTGAGCACCCCAAGGCCGACCATCGCCGGCCCGCAAACCGCGATTGTGGTCGGCCCACCGGGCGAAGAAATCTTCACCGACGAACTGGGCCGGGTGAAGGTGCAGTTCCACTGGGACCGCAACGGCGATCTGGACGACCAGAGCTCCTGCTGGGTGCGCGTGGCCCAGGCCGGTGCCAGCGGCGGCTTCGGCAGCATCCAGATCCCGCGGGTGGGGGATGAGGTGGTGGCGGTGTTTCTCGACGGTAACCCGGACCGGCCGCTGATCATCGGTAGCCTCTACAACAGCAGCAATACCCCGCCATGGGCGCTGCCGGCGAACAAGACCCAGAGCGGTTTGCTGACCCGCTCGATCAAGGGGGATCGCGGCACCGCGAACTTCTTCCGTTTCGAAGACAAGGCCGGCGCCGAGCAGGTGATTCTGCATGCCGAGCGCAATCTTGATACCGAGGTAGAGCATGACGAGACCCACTTCGTCGGCAACGATCGCAAGCTAACCGTCGCTGGCACGCACCACGAAACCATCGGCCAGGACACGCTGATCAACATTCAGGAGGGCTCGTACACCCTGCAGGTCGACAACCAGTTCATTCAGGTGTCAGCGCAGAAGCACATCGCGCTTCACGTTGGCAGCAGCACGCTCACCATGACGCCGAACAAGATCCTGATCCACGCAGACAACATCGAGGTGCGCGGCAAGCACACCTTCGTCAAGGGTGACCGGGTGGATATCAATGAGTAGTCAATTCATAAGGGGGAAAGGCAATCTCTACGACCGCCTCTGGCAGCGGCGCGAAGCCGAAGAAGCTCGGGCCAGGGCGCAGGCCGAGAAGGAAGCTGCGCTCGCGCTATCGCAGCCAGCACCCACCCTGCCAGTACTACCGGAACGCAATGCGATGACGATCGCCGGGCTGCACTTGCTGGTGCCTCGCAGTGCAAGGCTGAGCGATGTGTGGGTCACGCTTCAGGTCGGCGAGCACAGCGTCATTGTCAGGGCCGGATGCCGCAGCGTTGCACAGACGCTGACCCTCGACCAAGCGCTGGACAGCTACCTGGCCGAGGCCCGCGAGCAGCACGCCGAACTCACGCTGGTGCGTCAGCAGCCCTCCCTTCTCGCCGGGCACCCGGCGTTGATGCTGGATTATCTCACCGGTCAGCACGAGGCGCGCCGGCATTGCCGCACCGTCCTCACCCTGATCCCGCCCAGTGACAGTCGTGAAGCGCTGTCCTTTTCCCTCTCGACGTTCATCGATCCCGCCCAGAGGCCGTTGGCCGATTGGCTGATCGACTTCGACGCCATGCTCGTCGCCGTCACCACCGCTTGACTCGATCACAAAGGAAGACATCACCCCATGGACTACCCACTTGCCGAAGGTACGCTTCAGCTACCCGAAGGGTTACAGGACCGTACAGTCAATATTTTCGTCCAGCCCAACAGCGGCCCCACCCACCTGAACATCACCGTTTCACGCGATGACCTGCTACCGGAAGAGAGCCTGGAAGCCTACGTCGATCGGCAGGTCGCGCAGATAGGCAGCAAGTTGCGCAATTACACCCTGCTGGGGAAGCGGTCGGCCAGTTTGTCCACTTCTGTACCGCTGGCCGGCCTGCAGATCGATGCGTACTACCTGCACGATGGCCGCCCGGTTCACCAGCGCCAGGCGGCATTCGAGGTCGCTGCGGGGCGCATCCTGGTGTTCTGCGCAACCAGCCAGAACAACTTCAACGCCAAGCAGGACGCGTGCTGGCAACAACTGCTCGATGGCTTCCGGCCTCGCGTTCAATCGCCGCAGGAGTAAGCGCCATGTTCGAAGCAGCGCGCCTGGGCGACGAAATCGAACACACCGGCGCACTCGCCGGTTTCATGGCCGGCGCAGTGGTGGGCCTGGCCATCGTCGCAGCGGCGTCCTTCATGATCTGCACGGGCGGCTTGGGCGGCGTCCTGCTGCCGCTGGTCATTGGTATCGGCGCCAGTTTCCTGCCGTCGCTGGTGGAGTCGTTCGGATCGCTGTTCAGCTCGGCGGCCGGGCAGATCGAACGGCCAGGATGCTCCGACAACGTCTTCATCAATGGGCGCAACGCCGCCCACGCCACACTGAGCACGGCGCAGTGCGACAAGCACCCGGGACCGGTGATGGTCGCCGAAGGCTCGAGCAATGTATTCATCAACGGTGTGGCCGCCGCGCGCTCGGGCGACAAGCTCACCTGCGGCGCCCGAATTGCCAGCGGTTCGCGCAATGTCTTCATCGGCGGTGGCACCCAGCGTTACTTGCCAGTGGCTGACGAAGTGCCCGAAGCGTTGCGCGTTACCGTCGACATACTGATGGTGGCCGCGTCGATGGGGCGCTCGGTGTTCAATGTGGCCACCCTGGGGCTGCAGGCCGGCCTGAAAGCCGCGATGCCCTGCGCCTTGCGGGTCGGTGCATCGATCGCGGCCAGCTACCTGGCAGGCCGCTACCTCATTGGCCCGGTGGTGGAGCGCGCACTGGGCGGCCTGCTGGGCAACCCCGTGGACCTGGTGAGCGGCCGCAAGCTGCTGCCCGACGAGGCCGACTTCAGCTTGCCCGGCCTGATGCCGCTGAACTGGACCCGCTTCTACGCCAGCGACCTGGATGTCGGCAGCATGCTGGGCCGTGGCTGGATGCTGCCCTGGGAACAGAGCCTGCGGCGCAATGGCCGGTTCATCTACCTGCGGGACAACCAGGGGCGCAGCGTGCCCTTCGTCGATGTGGCCCCCGGCCAGCGCCTGTTCAACTCCAACGAGCAGGTTTACCTGGTGCGCAGCCAGGGTGGGCATTACCTGCTGCAGACGCTGGATAACGTATTTTTCTATTTCGGCGAAGTGGATAACAACAACCATGAAGTACCGCTGCAGCGCCTTGAAAATGCGCACGGGCATTTTCTGCACTTCACCCGCGACCAGGACGGGCTGCTGACCGACATCAGCGCCTCTGGCGGCATCAGGGTTCACCTGCACTACGAGCACCCGCTCGGGCGTCTGACCGAGGTCCGGCGCATCGTCGCCCAGGCGTCAGCGGAAACCCTGGTGCAATACCGTTACGACGAAGCCGGGCAATTGCGCGAAGTGATCAACCGTAATGGCGATACGGTGCGGGAGTTCGCTTACGCCGATGGCCTGATGAGCCGCCACGCCAATGCCCTGGGCCTGATCTGCGAGTACCGCTGGGCAACTGTCGAGGGGCAACCACGCGTGGTCGAGCACACGACCAGCGACGGCGAGCATTATCACTTGCGCTATGACATTGCTGTCCGCACCAGTTGGGCCACCGATGTGCTGGGGCGTGAACTGGAGATACGTTACAACGCGGACAACCGCGTCATCGCCAGCCGCGACTTCGGTGGCGAGCGCTACGGCCTGGAACTGGACAGTGCCGGCAATCTCACCGGCATCGACCTGCCCGATGGCAACCAACTGGCCTTCAAGTACGACGAGTTCTGTCGGCTGATCGAGGAAACCGACCCGCTGGGCCGCCAGATCAGCTACAAGCACCACCTGGCCACGCCGCTGGTCACCGAGACCCGCTTCCCCGACGGCAGCATTTGGCAGTCGCGCTACGACGCCAAAGGCAACCTGATCACCGAGATCGACCCGCTGGGTCACAAGACCCAGTACCTCATCAGCGAAGATGGCCTGCCGCACACGATCATCGATGACAACTTCAAATCCAGGTACCTGTGGTGGAACGCCTATGCCCAGGTCGAACACTTCCAGGACTGCTCCGGCAAGAGCACTTACTACCGCTATGATGAACGCCAACACCTGGTCGCGGTGACCGACGCGCTCAACCAGACGACCTCGCTGGAGCGCAAACCTGACGGTGAAGTGCTGCGCATCAGCCATCCGGACGGCAGTTCGGAAACCTTCACCTACAACGCCATGGGTCAGGTGCTGAGCCACACCGACGGCAAAGGCCAGACCACTCGCCTGCTGCGCACGTTACGCGGCCTGCCAAGCGGCCGTCAGGACGCCAAGGGCCAGTGGGTGCGCTACGAGTATGACAAGGCCCTGCGCCTGACCGCGCTGGTCAACGAGAACAACGCGGCCTATCGCTTCAGCTATGACACGTCGGACCGCCTGAGTGAAGAAATGCGGGTGGACAACCTGACCCGGCGCTTCAGCTATGACGTCGGTGGCCATCTGACGCGGCTGGACGAAATCGGCTACGGCGAGAAAGGTGAGCGTCCGGAGCGGCATACGCTGTTCGAGCGCGATGCCATTGGACGCTTGATCGCCAAGGTCAACAGCGATGCACAGCAGCAGTTCACCTATGACGAGGCTGATCGGCTGCTGAGCATCGAGCGTAAACCGAGTGATAGCGGCAAGCGGAACGGCGTGACCGCGGAAAAGCTGGAATACGCCTATGACCTACTGGGCCGGCTGACAGAAGAAATCACCCCCGGTGGCACCCTGGAATACGAATACGATCGGCGCGGCAACCTGACCACGCTGACCCTGCCAGACGGGCGCAAGCTCAACCACCTTTATTACGGCAGCGGCCATCTCCATCAGCTGAACCTGGACGGCCAGGTGATTAGCGACATGGAGCGCGATGACCTGCACCGCGAGGTCTACCGCACCCAGGGCAAGCTCACCAGTTGCTTCGGCTACGACGCCATGGGGCGCAAGGCCTGGCAGTTTGCATCCACCTTGCCAGCCGACAAGCTTTCGCAGGTGCACAACACCGGCATCAATACCTCGCTGCTGGTGGAGCATGCCTACAACCCGATCCACCGTCGTTACCAATACGACCCGGCCGGTGAGTTGGTGCGCACGCTCGACAAGCTGCGCGGCGAGATCAAGTACGAGTACGAAGCCAATGGCCAGTTGCGCAGCCGTGATACGGGCTTGCGGGGGGGAAGTGAAAAATTCCGCTACGACCCGGCGGCCAACCGCCTGGACTTCAATGTGAGTCAATTTGCCAAGGTGAAGGACAACCGGATCAAGCAGTGGGGTAATCACGAATACCGTTACGATCCTTGGGGCAACCTCATCGAGAAAAGCTCGGGGTACAACGAGCTGCAGTTCTTTACTTATGACTGTGAGAACCGTTTGGTGCGGGCGGAAAGGTACGTCGAAGGCAGGCTGGAAGGCACCGGGCAGTACCGCTATGACAGCCTTGGGCGGCGAGTGGCCAAGGAGGCTCAGGTCAACGGAGTTGGCGAGCAGAAGCAGTTCCTCTGGCAAGGGCTGAGGATGCTGCGGGAAGAGACACCCGGGCAAAGCATCATGTACCTGTATGAGCCGGGTAGCTATGCGCCGTTGGCGCGAATTGATCAGGCTGAAGGGGAAGAGCAAAAGCTGTACTACTTCCATACGGACCAGATTGGTACGCCGCTGGAGTTGACGGATAGTGACGGCACGATCGTCTGGCAGGCAACGTATCGCTCGTGGGGCGCGATTGAGCACACGGCAGTCGCTCAGGTCGAGCAGAATCTGCGCTTTCAAGGCCAATATTTCGATGATGAAACGGGACTGCACTACAATACGTTCCGATACTATGAATCTCAGGTCGGACGATTTGTCACGCAAGACCCGATTGGACTGGAGGGCGGGGCAAATATCTATTCGTACACTGCAAACCCTTTTCAGGAAATTGACCCGCTAGGGTGGTGTTCGACGAAGTTGGGTAAGAGTATGGGTGCTAGGAAAGGTGATGGGATGGCAAATCATCATCTCATTCCGGAGGAGCTAATCAAGAGCGCGCAATTCAAGTCAATATTCATGCGTCTGAGAAAAATGGGGTGGGATCCAGATGGCGCCTCAAATGGTATATTTCTTCCAGCATCGAAAGGGCTTGCAGAGAAAGTTAGGGCGCCAGGGCATTGGTCCAATCACAGTCAGTACACAGAGATGGTGAAGGGCAAGGTTTCCATCTTAAATAAGCAAAGCTCTAGCCTTTCTGATCTGGATCTGGCATTAGGGATTAAACATATACAGCGATGGGCGGCTAGCAATCTTGAGAGTGGCGGCTTTAACATTGACACTGTGACAGGAAGGCTCTTATGAATAATGAGTTCTTTGTTTTAAAATATGCTCCAAACGGTGCTGATACCCCCTATTTCTTCGAGACTGAATGGTTGCCAGAACTGCCGGAATTTCATTACCCGACGGAAAATCCAAAAAATCTAAATAATGAGTACCAGGTCAAAGCCGAGATAGAATTCTTGAATGCGGATTACTTGCCAGATCAATTTCTTGCGTCACGCAAATTCATTGACCTATGCGATGAGCTTGATGTTAAGACAATTCATAGAAAGGTTGAAATAAATGGGCTACAAGGGAGCATACAGAATTACTTCTTCTTCGCTCCGGCCGAAAGAATTAGTCTTCTTGACGAAAGTAGATCTGAGTTTTCGCGTGAAACCGACAAGCACACAGGGCGCCCTGCTATATCCTCTGAGGAAGACGGTCAGTTTCCAGTTTATGAGGCCATTGATCTTTTCATGACTTTACCTTCCAGCGCCCACCTCTTTTTTTGTCGAGAATTAAAAGAATTAGTGTGCTCAAAAGAATTCCAAACAAGATTCATCGAAACTAGAATGAAGGGTATCTCCTTCGAATCTATTGACAACGATTTTCGTTACTCGCCATGGGGGGTCTTTTAAGATACTGGTCTAAAAATTTGCGTGATTTGAAAGGGATTTAAGTAAAGACCTTGCGCTTGTCCGCACTGACCAGCGAGAACAATGCGGCCTACCGTTTCAGCTATGACATCGGTGGCCATCTGCACCAGTTGAATCTGGATGGCCAGGTGATCAGCGACATGGAGCGCGATGATCTGCACCGCGAGGTCTACCGTACCCAGGGCAAGCTCACCAGTTTGTTTCGGCTACGACCCCATGGGGCGCGAGGCCTGGCAATACGCCTCGACGCTACCGGCCGACAAGCTTTCGCAGGTGCACAACACCGGCATCAATACCTCGCTGCTGGTGGAGCATGCCTACAACCCGATCCACCGCCGTTACCAGTACGACCCCGCCGGTGAACTGGTGCGCACGCTCGACAAGCTGCGGGGCGAAGTCAGTTACGAATACGAAGCCAATGGCCAGTTGCGCGGCCGCAATACCGGCTCTTTACGAAGCAGCGAAGAATTCCGTTACGACCCGGCGGCTAACCGGTTGGACTTCAATGAGCGACAGTTTGCCAAGGTTAAGGACAACCGGATCAAGCAGTGGGGTAATCACGAATACCGTTACGATCCCTGGGGCAACCTTATCGAGAAAAGCTCGGGGTACAACAGGCTGCAGTTCTTTACTTATGACTGTGAGAACCGTTTGGTGCGGGCGGAAAGGTACGTCGAAGGCAGGCTGGAAGGCACCGGGCAGTACCGCTATGACAGCCTTGGGCGGCGAGTGGCCAAGGAGGCTCAGGTCAACGGAGTTGCCGAGCAGAAGCGCTTCCTTTGGCAAGGGCTGAGGATGCTGTGGGAAGAGACGCCCGGGCAAAGCATCGTGTACCTGTATGAGCCGGGGAGCTATGCGCCGTTGGCGCGGGTTGATCGGGCGGAAGGAGAAGAGCAGAAGCTGTACTACTTTCATACTGACCAGATCGGCACGCCACAAGAGCTGACGGATAGCGAAGGCAAGATCGTCTGGCAGGCTACGTATCGTTCGTGGGGTTCGATTGAGCACCTGGCAGTCGGTGAAGTTGAACAAAATCTGCGTTTTCAAGGACAGTACTCAGACGCAGAGACGGGTTTGCACTACAATACGTTTAGATATTACGATCCGGAACCGGGTAGATTTGTCACTCAAGACCCAATCGGCCTAGAAGGCGATTACAATTTATACACTTACGCGCCCAACGCTGTTATTTGGATTGATCCTTTTGGCCTATGCAAGAGCGCCGTTAGCGGTGACAGAGGTCGAACCAAAGCGATGCATGATCTGGAGCGTAATGGATATAAAATTGTCGCTGAAGAGGTGACAATGAAAGTTAATGGAAGTAGGGTAAGGGCTGACTTTGTTGCTCGTGATGCCCAAGGTAACTTGCATGTATTCGAAGTTAAGCATGGCGCGGGAGCACTTACCAAAAACCAAAAGGCATCCGGTGTATTTGATATGAGCAACCCTGCAAATACAACCCAGCATCTCGGCGGGGGAGTAATCAAGCCATCAAGTGGTACCGCAGCCAAGTTAAAAGTCGATACCAAGAGTGCGCGTGGTAAGCTGCTTGGTGGCAAAGGGGCTGTTCATGATGCAATATTCAATGCTCTCAAGCATAGGTAAATTATGAGTACTGATGATCGCGCCCTTTTCGAATCTAAACTACTGAAAGAGCTGAAATTGGTCGCTGCCAAGTTTGATGGCGTAACCGCCTCAAAAAACAAGCTGAAATTTAAGCACAAAAAGGAATTTGTAGCGGAACTTGTCCTTGAGCATCTTTCTCGAGTTGATTCTTATGTGTTGATCGGAATGGTGCATGGCGGGGAGATATTTGAGTGCTCTGCTGGTTTTAATCCGCCATATAAAAGCAACTTATTCAACAAGTCTTGCTTTTCATTCACCTCTGCCGGCGAGCAACACAAAGTATTCAGCGATAGTCCGGGCGGCGCAATAAAAACACCAACGCCAGATTCAGTTGATCAAGTTTGTGCGCACATTAGAGGCGCTCTGGAGAATTTCTATATACCAAAAATCTTAGCATGCATTGTGCCGAATGATCGAACAATTAAAGATGTTTTGTCTTCACCTGAGGACTATGCTTATCCTGCGATATTCATACATTGCACTGCAATCTTACGTAAGGGTGGAGAACTATTCGATTTGGATGAAGCAAAAAAGTCTAAAAAGATTATTAAAAACAAAGAATATGATATGCCGCTGCTGTCGAGCTTGAATTGAGATACATGGAGCAGATATTATTTATATGTGTGCGGCACAAGTTTTTTGTGGCGAAGTGGATGTCTGGGAAACTTATGAAATATTCTCCAACTATCTTCTGGAGCGAGAAACGCTGGAAAGAGTATGCAAGCTGGTGAGGGAGGTGGCTAGGGCTTCATGGTGCTGGCGAGCGCTACGACCTGGCGCTGGACAGTGCCGGCAATCTCGGCATCACGCTCGAACAGCGTATGCCGCTCCGGACGTTCCCCTTTCTCGCCGTAGCCGATTTCGTCCAGCCGCGTCAGATGGCCACCGACGTCATAGCTGAGGCGCCGGGTCAGGTTGTCTACCCGCACTTCTTCACTCAGGCGGTCCGACGTGTCATAGCTGAAGCGATAGGCCGCATTGTTCTCGTTGACCAGCGCGGGCCGGCTGACAGAAGAAATCACGCCCGATGGCACCCTGGAATACGAATATGATCGGCTCGGCAACCTGACCACGCTGACCTTGCCGGATAGTCGCAAGGTCAACCACCTGTATTACGGCAGTGGCCACCTGCACCAGTTGAATCTGGATGGCCAGGTAATCAGCGACATGGAGCGCGATGACCTGTACCGCGAAGTCTACCGCACCCAAGGCAAGGCTCACCAGTTGCTTCGGCCGCCCCCGCGCAAGCTCAACAGCCAGTTCGAAAAACACACTACGCTGCATCACCCATTCACGCAGCTCCTGCCCGACGCCTGTGACCCCACGCAAAATCGCCGCCAGCAATGGCCCTGAGAAACCCCCGGTCTGCAAGCCGACGCAGGTCCCGCCATTCGCGCCAGTCGACCAGCCCCAGTCGGTCCATCTCATCGGCCTGGCGCAGCAGTTCTTCGTAGTGGCTGCTCGGGCATTCACGCCTGCGAGCGACGTCGTCGTAAAGCAGAAACCAACGATTCACTGCCACCAGCCGCCGATGTTCCAGGGTGATCTGCTCTGTGACCGCGTTCATGCCGGCAGCCCTCACTCGCTTTCTCAGTCGAGCCCGAGGGCGTGGCAAGGTTCACTCTGGACTCGGAGGTTGACCGCGCTGGGCGTTCAGCCGCGTTTTTTTTCTTCCACCTCAGCCAGGCGCTCCCGGATCTTGCGGGCCTGTGCTTCCTGCTCCTTGATCGAGGTCGGCGTGATGACCTTGTCTACCGCCTCGGTATCCTGGTCCGGGCGCTCAAGCACCGGATCCGGCACCCTCCTCCCTTGTTGCGCCTCTTCAGAAGAAAGCGGCCGTGGGACTTTGTCGCCGGTATTGCCGTCGGTATGTTTCATGGGCTTCTCCTAGCACGTCTGTAGTTCAGAAGAACCCCACGGCATGAAAAAGTTTGATCCATTTGCCCAGCGTAAATGCCTGATCTGCGCCCATGCAGCCACTCACGCAATGTGATTGAACAGCCCCGCCACCGGCGCACCCTAAGCTGGGTAATACAAACGAAAGGAGCACGCCATGATCGACCCCAACCACCCCGATCCTTACGTCGACGAAATCCCCCACGACCCGGGAGAGCCTGTGCCCAAACCCGAACCGGAACAAGAGGCGCCGGACTGGCCCGAAGGCCAGGTGCCCCCGGAAGAACAGTCCGACGGCTGACATTGCTCCCCCCTTCATCTTCATTGCCCAGGGTCGACGGGTGAAATCCGATCGACCTCTGGCGCCGTTTGAACGTCCCATGTGAACGACCTGCATATCTACCCAGGCAACCGGGAGGCACGCCGCTCATGAATGACCGCATCATTGCCCTGTTCACCGACACCACCCTGTTCGGTATTTCCATCCTCAACCTGCTGCTGGCTTTGGCGGTGGCCATCGTGACCTTCCTGGTCTCCCGCGCCGCCATCAGCTTCCTGCTGCACCGCATCCGTCGCTGGTCCGAACACGACGGTGTGCTGAGCCAGGTGCTGGCCAAGGTGCTGTCAGGCACCAGCAACTTTCTGTTGTTGCTTGCCTCGCTGCTGGTGGGCCTGAGCATGCTCGACCTGCCCGAGCGCTGGCTGACACGGGTGGGCAGCCTGTGGTTCGTGGTCGCAGCGCTGCAGATCGGCCTTTGGACCAACCGCGCCATCGGCCTGGGCCTGACCCGCTACTTCAGCCGCCACCGCGCCGACGGCGGTCTTGACCAGGGCAGCGCGCTGGCCACGTTGACAGCATGGGGCGCGCGGGTGCTGCTGTGGTCGGTGGTGCTGTTGGCGATGCTGTCCAACCTGGGCGTGAACATCACCGCCTTCGTCGCCAGCCTGGGGGTAGGCGGTATTGCCGTGGCGCTGGCGGTGCAGAACATCCTCGGCGACCTGTTTGCCTCGCTGTCGATCGCCGTGGACAAGCCGTTCGAGGTCGGCGACTTCATCGTCATCGGCCCGTTGGCAGGCACCGTGGAACATGTGGGCCTGAAGACCACGCGCATTCGCAGCCTGGGTGGCGAACAGATTGTCATGGCCAATGCCAGCATGATCAGCAGCACCATCCAGAACTACAAGCGCCTGCAGGAACGGCGCATCGTGTTCGAGTTCGGTCTTTCCTACGACACACCCACCGAGGCTGTGAAAAAAGCACCTGGCATCGTCGAAGAGGCGATTCAGGCACAACGGCAGGTGCGGTTCGACCGCGCCCACCTGCGCGGGTTCGGCAGGGAGGCGCTGGAGTTCGAGTGCGTCTACATCGTCAAGGACCCTGGCTACAACCTGTACATGGACATTCAGCAAGCCATCAACTTCCACTTGCTGGAGCGCTTTTCCCGGATCGGCGCCAAATTCGCCGTACCGGTGCGGGCGATCAAGGTCACGGCGTTGCCGCAGGAGGCCAACCTGTCGGGGTCAGTCCGCGAGGACCGCGGAATCAGAGGCGCGTGAACCGTTGCATCCCGTCCGTCGTTCTGATCGCACCGCCCACTTTCAGGCAGGCCGAACAGTAGGTGAACGCTGCAAAAGGAGATTCACCATGAAGATAATCAAGCCTCATACGGTCCTGCTGGCGCTGTGCCTGGGTGCCAGCGCACCTATCGTTCTGGCGGCAACCGACATGAACGATCAGCGCGCCCCGGGTACGCAACCTCACGACGCCGGGCAAATGCACGAACAGGGCGGTGCGACTGGCTCGGGTACGCCCGGCGATGGCATGGGCACAGGCAATGGCGGCACGGACGACAATGGTACCGACAGTACGGGTGGTGATGGCACTACCAACGGCTCGGGTTCCGGATCGGGTAGCAGCGGTACGGGTAAAGGAACGGGAGGGACAGGTTCCGGCGGTAGTTCAGGGGGCGGCTCAGGCAGTTAGCTCATGGTGCCGCTGTAGGAGCGGCCTTGTGTCGCGAAAGGGCTGCGAAGCAGCCCCAGGATTTCGGCATATGCCCAAGCATTGCTGGGGCTGCTTCGCAGCCCTTTCGCGACACAAGGCCGCTCCTACAAGCGCCCGTGTAAAGCTGCCAGTGAAGGAATTGCAGTGACGACCCAAGCCTTGCAGGATCGCCTGTACAGCACCGACATCGCCGCCCGCCTCGACCACCTGCCGTGGACGCGTTTTCACACCCTGCTCGTGCTGGCCCTGGGCATCACCTGGCTGCTCGACGGGCTTGAAGTCACATTGGCAGGCTCGGTGGCAGGCGCGCTCAAAGACAGCCCTGCCCTGCACATGAGCAACCTCGACATCGGTCTGGCAGGCGCCACCTACATCGCCGGCGCTGTGCTGGGCGCGCTGTTCTTCGGCTGGCTGACCGACCGCCTGGGCCGGCGCAAGCTGTTCTTCATCACCCTGTTCCTGTACATCGGCGCCACGGCGGCGACCGCGTTCTCTTGGAACCTGTGGAGCTTCCTGCTGTTCCGTTTCCTTACCGGCGCCGGCATCGGCGGCGAGTATACGGCGATCAACTCGACCATCCAGGAGTTCACGCCGGCACGTTATCGAGGCTGGGTCGACCTGACCATCAACGGCACCTTCTGGATCGGCGCCGCGCTCGGCGCGGTGGGCGCCGTGGTCCTGCTCGACCCGGCGGTGGCCGGTGGCGACCTAGGCTGGCGCCTGTGTTTTGGCATCGGCGCGGTGCTGGGCCTGCTGATCATGCTGATGCGGCTATGGATACCTGAAAGCCCGCGCTGGCTGATGATCCATAACCAACCGGAAGAAGCCGAACGCATCGTTGCCGATATCGAGCGCCATTACTGCGAGTGCGCAATCCACATACCGCCCCTGCAAGCCCCGCCGCTGCAACTTCGCGCACGCAACCATACGCCGCTGCACGAGGTGTTCCAGAGCCTGTTCGTCGAGCACCGCCGACGTGCGCTGGTAGGCTTGACCCTGCTCACCGCACAGGCGTTTTTCTACAACGCGATCTTCTTCACCTATGCGCTGGTGCTAAGCGATTTCTATGGCGTGCCAGCGGCCAAGGTCGGCTGGTACATCCTGCCCTTCGCGCTCGGCAACTTCTGCGGCCCGCTGCTGCTGGGCCGGCTGTTCGACGTGGTCGGCCGACGCATCATGATCAGCTCGACCTACCTGATTTCGGGCGTGCTGCTGGCCGTCAGCGGCTACCTGTTCGAGCAGCAACTGCTCGACGTCACCCAGCAGACTGTCGCCTGGATGGTGATTTTCTTCTTCGCCTCGGCGGCGGCCAGTTCGGCTTACCTCACCGTGGCAGAAACGTTCCCGCTGGAAATTCGCGCGCTGGCCATTGCGGTGTTCTATGCGTTCGGTACTGGCCTGGGTGGCCTGATCGGGCCAACACTGTTCGGCGCCCTGATCGAAACCGGCGAGCGCATCAATGTCCTCTACGGCTACCTGCTCGGCGCAGCGTTGATGATCATTGCCGCGCTGACCCAGGCACTGTGGGGTGTGGCGGCCGAGCGGCGTTCGCTCGAACAGGTAGCCAGGCCGCTGTCGCAAATCAGCGAACCGTGAACCACCGCCTGTCCATCCAATGGCACTCCGGGCCACTGCGAGCCTTCAACCGTTCATGCAAACCACGCAGGAGTAGACGCCATGCCACGCGGCGACAAGGACAAATACACCGACAAGCAGAAGCGCAAGGCCGAACATATCGAAGAAAGCTACGAGCACAAGGGTGTGCCGAAGGACGAAGCCGAAGCGCGTGCCTGGGCCACCGTCAACAAGCAGTCCGGCGGTGGCGAGAAGTCAGGGGGCTCGGGCAGCAAGACTTCATCAGGCGAGAAGAAAACCGCCCGATCGGATTCTGCCAAGCGTGCAGCGAAGTCACGCGAAGGGTATTCACGGACATCGAATACGTCGCTGGAAAGCCAGACCAAGGAAAGCCTGCTCAAGGAAGCGCGCAGCAAGGACATCAGGGGGCGTTCGACCATGACCAAGGCGCAACTGGTCGAGGCGCTGCGCAAGCACACTTGAGGCGTCCGCCGCAGGCAAACCTGCGGCGGGGCACCCGGTCAACGTTCGAGCGAAGAGGCCATCTCCAGGCTCATGCCACGGGTTTCCGGTGCCAGCCACACCGACACCACCAACCCGGCCAGGGACACCAGCGCGGCGACCAGCATGGTATTGCCGATACCGATGTGCAGCAGTGAGATCGGCACCAGCCAGGTACCCGCGGCAGAGCCGATGCGCGACATCGACGAGCCCATGCCAACCGCGAACGCGCGGATTTCAGTGGGGAACAGTTCGTTCGGGTACACCAGCTCCAGCACCTGGGCGCCACCGATGAACAGCGCATAGGCACCGAACATTAGCAGTACCAACACCTCGGAGCTGTTGGAGAATATCCCCAGGCCCAGCAATGCCAGTGTCGACCAGAGGAAGCTGTGAATGATCAGCGGGCGGCGCCCGAGCGTATCGATCATGCGGGTTGCGACGATACAGCCGACCACGAACAGCAGGGTGATCATCACCGAGCCGTAGGACGCCCAGTCCCCCTTCAGGTTCAGTGCCTGCAACACCACGGGCGCGAACGAGTACACGGCAAACATCGGCACCACCGCCGCGCTCCAGAACACCGCGACGAAGAGCATGCGCTTGCCGTAACCCGAACGCATCAGGTCACCCAGCGAGACTTTGTTCTCCACCGCTTGCGCCGGCATGTTGGCCAGCGAATACGACGGCCCGTACACCTTCTTGATGATGCGCTCGGCTTCCTCGAGGCGCCCTTTGCTGACCAGCCAGCGCGGCGACTCGGGCGTGCGCAGGCGGATGATGAACAGCAGTGCGCCGAGCACCGCAGAGCTGGCCAGCACCAGGCGCCAGGCCTCATCGCCACCGCGCGCGAGGATGAAGTTGCCGACCATGTACGACAGCGCGGCACCGGCAAACCACAGGATGGTCAAGCCGGCCAGGCGCTGGCCTCGGTGTTTCTGGGGCAGGAACTCGGTCAGCAAGGAACCTGCCACCGGGTACTCCAGGCCAACGCCTACCCCGACCAGGAAGCGCAGGATGAACAGAGCGATACCGGACTCGACCCACAACGAGCCGAGCGAGCCAACCATGAACAGGATCGGGCCGACGAAGAACAGACGGCGGCGCCCGACCTTGTCGGTCAGCCAGCCACCGAGAAAGCCGCTGAAGAAGGTGCCGAGCATCGCCGAGGCGGCGACCATGCCCTGCCAGAACGAATCCAGCTTGAGGTAATCGGAGAACTGCACGATCACCACGCCGATGATACTGAGGATATAACCATCGAGAATCCAGCCGCCGCCGGCCCGTGCGGTCATCAACTGGTGGAAGTTGTTCAATGGCGCATCTTCGATAGACAACGTTGTATTACTCACCGCGACAACTCTCCTGTTGTATTAATTATTTTGAGGAACTGCAGACAGCCTGCGATCGAGGCAGTTTTATACTGAGCGCTTACGCGGCCCTGACGACCGGATTAGACATGTCTACTGCATGTCTACAATTTGTCGGCGCAGGATAGACGATGGATTTGGAGAGGGTCAACGGTCGGGAAAATATAATTATTTACGGCGCGAACAGGCATGAAACAGGCGCGGGTGGAAGTTATGAAGTTGTGGGTTTCAAGTGTTCACCTGGGTATTTTCAGCGCCTTTGAGATCGAGCGCCGCGCGGGCGGCGCTCGATCTCAAAGGCGCTGAAAACCCCGCGGCGGACACCTCTAACCCCAACACCCACCCTCACCCGCTCTTCACCGCGCCACCTGCGCTTTGACTTCAGCAAGGCCCGGCTGGCCATCCCAGGTAGTCACGCCCGCCAGCCAGCCGTCGAGCACCTGCGGGTTCTGCTTCAACCAGGCCCTGGCAGCGGCCTCCGGCTCCATCTTGTCGTAGAGGATGGAGCCCATGATGTGGTTCTCCATGTCCAGGGTGAAACTCAGGTTTCTGAGCAGCAGCCCCACGTTCGGACACTCGTCGGCATAGCCTTTGCGGGTGCTGGTATAGACCGTGGCATCGCCGAAGTCCGGGCCGAAATAGGCGTCGCCGCCGGTGAGGAACTTCATCTTGAACCGCGTGTTCATCGGGTGCGGCTCCCAGCCCAGATACAGGATTGCCTGGTTGCGCCGCTGCGCACGCTCGACTTGCGCCAGCATGCCCGACTCGCTGGACGCGACTACCGAGAACCCGGCGTCCTTCAGGCCGAAGGCGTTGTCGCCGATGGCTTTGAGTACGGCGTTGTTACCACCGTCGCCAGGCTCCAGGCCGTAGATTTTGCCGCCCAGTTCGTTCTTGAACCGGGGGATATCGGAGAAGTCCTTCAACCCTTGGTCCCACAAGGTCTGCGGGACCGCCAGGGTGTATTTGGCGTGCTGCAGGTTGACCCGCACGATATCGATGGCGCTGGCGTCACGGTGGGGTTTGAGGTCAGGCTCCATGGTCGGCAGCCAGGTACCCAGGAACACATCCATGTTCTTGCCATCGGCCAGGGCCTTGAAGGTCAGTGGCACCCCCACCAGGGTCGATTTGGTCTGGTAGCCGAGGCTTTTCAGCAAGGTGGTGGCAATCGCGGTGGTGGTCTGGATGTCGGTCCAGCCAGGGTCGGACATCCGCACCAGGCGGCATTGGGGCGGCTCGGCGGCATAGGTAGGCGCATTCATGGCCAAGGCGGAGCAGAACATGACGCGCAGTGCAGTTTTCATGACGCAAATCCTCTCTGTGGCAGCTATGGGAAGCGGGAGATTGACGCGGCAGCGTCTGCCAGCTGGCAGCCAGCAGTTCTGAATCAGCAGCAGGATGTTCACGAACAGTTCCTTGCCCACGTCATGCATTCGGTTCAGAGGTCGAGCACAAGGGTGTGCGACAACGCGCGGGAGACGCAGATCATCATCACGTCGTTGTTCTTGCGCTCGGCCGCCGTCAGCACGCTGTCGCGATGGTCCGGCACGCCGTCCAGCACACAGATTTCGCATGAGGCGCAGGTGCCCTCCCGGCACGAACTTTCCACGCGCAGGCCGTTGGCTTCCAGTACCTGGAGGATGCTCTGGTCTGCAGGCACGTCGAAGGCCCTGCCGCTGCGCGCCAGCTGGACAGTGAAGGGCTTGTCGGTTGCCGTGGTTGCCGCCGCCTTCGGGGTGAACCACTCGAAATGCACCTGCTCTTCGGGGTAACCGCGGGCAGCGGCTTCGACCGCGAGCATGAAGGGGGTCGGGCCGCAGGTGTAGAAATGCACGTTGGCAGGCTGCTGGCCGATGGCTGCAGCGATATCGAACAGCCCACCGGCCTCGTCATCGGCATGCAAGGTGACCCGATCAGCAAAGGACTGCAGCGCCTCCAGAAACGCTGCCCGCTGGCGACTGCGTACTACGTAGTACAGGCGCCACGGTCGCTGGTTGGCCTCACACCACTGGATCATCGACCAGACCGGCGTGATGCCGATGCCGCCCGCAAAAAACACGAAACCCGGCGCGTCTTCCTCCAGCGGAAAATGGTTGCGCGGCGCGCTGACGGTCAACGTGTCGCCCACCCGCAACGACTGATGCAGGTGCCGGGAGCCGCCGCGGCTGACGGGCGACAGGCCAACGCCCACGCAGTAGCGATGGGTTTCGCGGGCGTCATTGCACAGGGAATACTGGCGTATCAGATTCCCTGGCAGATGCAGCTCGATATGGGCACCGGGCTTGAACGGCGGCAGTGCTGCCCCATCAGGCGAACGCAGCTCGATAACCATGACGCCTTTGGCTTCGGCAATCAGGTCGGTTATCTGCAGGGTCAATTGTTCAGGCATGGCATACCTCACACAGCGGCAAACTGGCCCGAAGCCTGGTGAGCCCCGGGCCGATTCTCAACCGCGCCGTAGGGGCGTGGTCGCCTTCAACATGCGGGTGATCAGTTCGTCCCGTTGCGTAGCAAGGGTCGCCCAACTCTGCTCGCCGGCCTCATCGTGCACACCCTCGACCAGCATCGAGGCCGTCTGCGCATCCAGGCGTGGGTCGCCCAGGTCGTCCCACCAGCCGTGAAAGCTCTCGGTGTACTTCTGGCAGAACGAACTCAGGCCTTGCGGCCCGCCGCCAAGGTGGAACAGCAACGTTGGCCCCATGGCCGCCCAGCGCAGGCCGGGGCCGGCCCAGACGGCCTTGTCGACGTCTTCCACACTGGCCACACCGCTCTTGACCAGGTGAATGGCCTCGCGCCACAGCGCAGCCTGCAGGCGGTTGGCAACATGCCCCTTCACTTCACGGTTGACCCGGATGGTCACTTTGCCGACCAGCGCATAAAAGCGCTCGGCCTGCTCGACCACACCTGCTGCGGTCTTGTCATTGCCCATGACCTCGACCAACGGGATCAGGTGTGGCGGGTTGAACGGATGGCCAAGGATGAAGTGCGACGGGTTCTGCCAACCCGCCTGCATCTCGCCCAGGCGCAAGCCGGAGGCGGACGATGCGACGATGGCACCGGGTTTGAGGGCAGCTTCCAGCCTGGCGAACAGCTCATGCTTGATGGCGATGCGCTCGGGCACGCTTTCCTGGATGAAATCCGCCCCCGCCACAGCGCTGGCAACATCGTCATGGAAACTCAACTGGCCTGGCTCGTCGTCGGCCAGGCCCAGCTCGCGCAGGGTCGGCCAGGCATTGTCGATGTAGCTCCGGACATCGGCCTCCAGGGTCGGCGACGGGTCATACACGGCAACATTGCGCCCGGATGCCAGAAACAGCGCGGCCCAGCTGGCACCGATCACACCTGCGCCAATCACCGCGACATGTTGGAATTCACTCATCAGAAGAACCTCGGTTGCAGGGGGGATGCACTGGTCAGGCCGCCGTCGACGACGAAACACTGCCCGGTAATGAAACGCGCCGCGTCAGAGGCCAGCCAGGCCACGGTCTCGGCGATATCTTCAGGCTGGCCGAAGCGGCCTGCCGGGTGGCGCGCCAGGGCGTCCGCCTTGGCTTGTGCCGGGTCGTCGGCCATGGCGAAGGCATCCTCGGCCATCGCCGTCATGATCCAGCCGGGGCACACCGCGTTGCAGCGCACCTGCGGGCCATGGTCGACGGCAATGGAACGGGTCAGTCCATGCACGAACGCCTTGGATGCGTTGTAGAGGGCCATGCACGGGTCGGCGGCCTGCCCGGAAATCGAGCCCAGGTTGATGATGCTGCCACCGCACTCGAGCATGCCCGGGAGCACCGCCCGGCACAGGTTGAAAGTGCCGCGGGCGTTGATGCCCATCACCATGTCCCAATCGTCGTCGGTGCTTTCCAGCACGGTCTTCTCGACCTGCACGCCGGCGTTGTTGACCAGGATGCCCACGCGACCAAAGCGCTGTTCCGCACGCTCTACGATGCAGCGAGCATCCTCCGGGCGGGACACATCGGCCTGCACCCACTCCACCGCGCTGTCCAGATGCCGTGGCCTGGCACCGCGACCACAGGTGACGACCTGGCGCCCCTGGGCGACGAATTTCTCGACGATGGCGAGGCCGATACCGCGGCTGCCACCAGTGACGATCACTGCTGTTTTGTCCATGTGGGTCACCCGTGTGCGAGCATGACGTGGCGAACGCTGGTGTAGGCATCGAGCGCGAACACCGACATGTCGGACCCGTGGCCTGAGCCTTTCATGGCGGCCCAGGGCATTTCCGGCGTAGCCACGCCATGGGTGTTGACCCAGGTGAAGCCGTAACGCAGGCGGCTGCTGGCCGCCATGGCGCGGCCACTGTCGCGGGTCCAGAGCGACGAGGCCAGGCCATAGCGGGTGGCATTGGCAATCGCGACCGGGTCTTGGTCTTGGCTGAAACGCGACACCGAAATCACCGGGCCAAATAGCTCCTGGGTGGCGATTTCCGCGTGATGGTCGACATCGGCAATCACGGTCGGGCGGTAGAAGAAACCGCCGCCAGGTTCGACCGTGCCGCCCGTCACCACCTCGGCATAGCCCCGGGCGCGGTCGACGAAGCCGGCTACCCGCTGCCGGTGCAGTTCGGTCACCAAGGGACCCATTTCCGTACCGGTTGCCCGGGGTGCACCGACCTTGATCGTCGCCGCCGCTTCGGCCAGGGCACTGACCACACGGTCATAGACCTTGCTGGCGACCAGCACCCGGCAAGGCTGGGCGCAATCCTGGCCGGCATTGAAGAAGGCCGTGGCGCGCAAGGTGTCGACCAGTTTTTCGAGGTCGGCATCCTCAAAGACGATGACCGGTGCCTTGCCACCCAGCTCGACATGCACCTGGCGCATCTGTTGCGCAGCGGCGCGCATGGCCGCGCTGCCGGTCGCTGGCGAACCGGTGATGCTCACGGCTTCGATGCCATCGGCACTGATCAGCCGGGCCCCGGTCGAACTGCCAGCCCCGTGCACGATATTGATGACCCCCTTGGGCACCACGTCAGCCAACAGCTGACCCAGGCGCAGGGTTGACAGCGGGGTCACCTCGGAGGGCTTGAGTATCACGCTGCAGCCGGCGGCCAGTGGCGCCGCCAGTTTCCAGGCGGCCATCATCAGCGGATAGTTCCACGGTGCGATGGCCGCCACCGGGCCGATCGGGTCGCGCCGGATCAGGCTGGTGTGCCCGGCCACATACTCACCAGCCGCGACCCCCGCCAGGGTGCGTGCCGCACCGGCAAAGAAGCGGAAGGTGTCGAGGGTCAGCGGCATTTCATCATTCAGCGCCGATGGCCAGGGCTTGCCGACATTCTGGCTTTCCAGCGTCGCCAGTTCTTCGGCGTGGGCTTCGATGACACCGGCAATGTCCTGCAGCAGCGCGGACCGCTGCGCCGGGGTGGTTTTCGAATACGACGCGAAGGCCTCATGGGCGCTGCGCACGGCGCAGTCCAGCTGAGCGTCATCGGCCTGACTGACGCTGACAATCTGCTCCCCGGTGGCCGGGTCGATGGCAGCCAGGGCCGCAGCGGCGCCTTCAACCAGCTCGCCGTTGATCAACATTTTGCTATGCATGGCGTATCCCCATCGCGAATCACAAGGTGATCTTGTCGCGCCCTTTCAAGCCCAGGCGCGCCCGGGCTTCTGCAGGCGTGGCCACCTTCAGCCCGAGGTTTTCGATGATCGAGCGGATCTTCAGCACCTGCTCGGCATTGCTTCTGGCCTTCTCGCCGGCACCGATGAACAGGCTGTCTTCCAGGCCGACGCGCACGTTGCCGCCAAGCATTGCGGCCTGTGTGGCAAAGGCCATCTGGTTTTTGCCCGCCGCCAGAACCGACCATTCGTAATCCTTGCCGAATAGCTTCTGCGCCACGCTGTGCATGTGCATCAGGTTGTCCAGGTCGGCGCCGACGCCGCCGAGCACACCGAACACGATCTGGATCAGGAACGGCGGCTTGACCCAGCCCTGGTCGATCACCCACGCCAGGTTGTACAGGTGGCCCAGGTCGTAGCATTCGAATTCGAAGCGGGTACCGTGGCCCTCGCCTAGTTCCTTGACGATGTATTCGATGTCGGCAAAGGTGTTGCGGAAAATGAAGTCGCGGGTGCTGTCGAGGAAAGCCGGCTCCCACTCATGCTTCCAGTTCGAATATTTGGCCTTCATCGGGAAGATGCCGAAGTTCATCGAGCCGACGTTGAGCGAGGCCATCTCCGGGCTGACCGCCAGCGCCGCACGCAGGCGCTCCTCACGGGTCATGCCCAGGCCGCCGCCAGTGGACACGTTCAGCACCGCATCGCTCTGGCGGTGGATCTGCCCCATGAAGTCCTGGAACAGTTCGGGGCGCGGGTCCGGCTTGCCGGTCTCGGGGTTGCGGGCATGCAAATGGATGATCGAAGCACCGGCCTCGGCGGCCTCGATGGAAGAATCGGCAATCTCCTGCGGGGTAATCGGCAGGTATTCGGACATGGTCGGGGTGTGCACGCCACCAGTGGTGGCGCAAGTGATGATTACGGACTTTGGCATGGCGAGGCTCACAGTTTCATTTGTTGGACTTGGGCGGTAAGGCCGCCATCGAGCACCCACAACTGGCCGCTGGCATAGCGGGCCTCATCACTGGCCAGCCAGTACACGAGGTTGGCGACATCGGCCGGGGTGCCGTAGCGCCGCGTCGGGTGCACATCGCGCACTGCCTTTTCCAGGCTGGCGATGTCGCCGTGGTCCTGGAAGAAGCTGCGCAGCATCGGCGTGTCGATGTAGCCCGGGCACACCGCATTGACCCGGATGCCCTCGGGGCCATGGTCACAGGCCATGGCGCGGGTCAGCGCATGCACCGCGCCTTTGCTGGCGCAGTAAGCAGCGAGCCCCGGGTCGGCAATGAAGCCGTCGTAGGAGCCGAAGTTGATCACGCTGGCTCCGCTGCTTTCGCGCAGCATCGGCAAGGCGTGCTTGCTGACCAGGAAGGTGCCGGTGACATTGACCGCGAACACCCGGTTCCAGACCTCCAGGGTGGTGTGCTCGATGGTGTGCTCCACTTCGATGCCGGCGGCGTTCACCAGCACATCGAGCCGGCCGTGCTGTTGCGCCACTTGCTGCAGCGCTGCCTGCACCTGCACCTCGTCGGCGACATTGAGTTGCAGCGCCGTCGCGCCCGCCACCGGATGCTGCTGGGAAAGGTCGGCGGCATAGACCTGCGCCCCTTCCTTGAGCAGGCGCTCGCACACCGCCCTGCCGATGCCGCCGGTGGCGCCTGTGACCAGCGCCACCTTGCCGTTCAGGCCACCGCTCATGGCTTCACGCAGCGCGCATAGGCGTCCAGTACCAGGCCGTGGAAGTGATGCAAGGCATGCTCTGATTTGCCCGAGCCGTTCGGGTCGGTGACGATCCGGCCCTGCTCGAAGGCCGGGGTCTGCATGCCGCGCTGCACGTTTTCCACCAGCGAGATGTCTTCGACCTGCAGCACTTCATCCAGGTAGCGGATGGCTTCTTTTTCCATGTCGTCCGGTTCAGGGGTTTCGAGGAAGAAGTCGTAGGTTTCGAAGGTGCGGTCAGGGCCCATGGGCACGATGTTCAGCACGATCATCGAGCTGCGGCCTGGGTAGCGCATCAGGCAGGTGTTGGGCCACAGCCACCACACCGCATGGGTGCGCACGCTGGCCTTGGACACATCGTAAGCCGAGTTCTGGCCCTTGCCGGCTTCAGCCATGTGGCTGGAATAGATGCCGTGGGTCTGCACCTTGTAGGTGTCCATGTCGACCAGGGTGCAGAAGTCCTTGTGCGCGGTCGGGCAGTGGTAACACTCAAGGAAGTTGTCGACCACGTTCTTCCAGTTGGACTTGATCTCGTAAGTCAGGCGGTGGGCGAAGGTTAGCTTGTCGATGTCCGGTGCCCACTGCTGTATCTCTTTGGCCAGGTCGCCGGACTGCTCGCGCAGCGGCGTTGCCTGCGGGTCGAGGTTGACGTAGACGAAGCCGCAGAATTCCTCGACCTGCACCGGGGTCAGGTGAATCTCTTCCTTGTTGAAATCCTTGAGCCCCCCGACATGCGGCGCGGCGACCAGCCCGCCGTTGAGGCCGTAGCACCAGGAATGGTATGGGCAGACGATCCGCCGGGTCTTGCCCTCACCCTGCAACACGGGGTGGGCGCGATGCTTGCAGACGTTGTAGAAGGCACGCAGCACGCCTTCCTGGTCACGCACTACGGCAATCGGGTGGCCAGCGATATCCACCGTGGTATAGGCGCCGGGCTCACGGACCTTTTCCACGTGGCACACCCACTGCCAGCTCCTGGCGAGGATGGCCTGCTGGTCGAGGCGGAACCACTCGGGGTCGACATAAGCGTCGGCGCGCAGCGACTGGGACAACAATGGGTCCGGGTCATAGCCCTGCTTGATCGATTCGAATTGGCGAGGATGGATCAACTCAGACATATCAACGGCCCTTTTATTGTCACAGGCAATGGGGATTTGCCTGCTCTGTGGCGTTGATAGTGATCTGGGCTGCGGGGATTAAATGTGTATTTTACGCCGTGTTCTATTCCTTTTTAGCCATGGTCGTTTTTAGATATGTGCAAGCTGTCAACGACTAGCGGGGCTTGCCATGCTGGTGCATCGGCCAGGCTCGATAGTCGAACGGCACGCGCCCTTCCTGACGGTCCTGACGTGGGGTCAGGCCAAAGCGCTCACGGTAGATGCGGCAGAAATGCGACTGGTTGGGGAAGCCCGAAGCGACGCCGACCTTGGTCAGCGCCAGGTCGGTCTGGGTCACCAGGCCACGCGCCCTGTCCAGGCGGATGTCGCGGTAGTACAGGGCCGGGCTCTTGTGCACCACCTGGTGGAACAGGCGATCGAGCTGGCGCTGGGAGATGCCCACCTGCTCACACAGGTCAGGGATGCTGATCACCTCTTCCAGGTGTCGCTCCATCAGCTTGATCGCTTGCCTGACTGCCAGCGGAACGGTGTGCCCGAGGGGTTGCCGGGCATCCGGGTTCTGCTGGCTGCTACCGGGTCGAAACTGCTGGTGGAACACGTAGCGGGCCGCTTCGTTGGCCACGGTTTCGCCGTGCAGGTTACGGATCAGCTGCAGGGCCGCATCCGTCGAAGCAGCGCCGCCACAGCAGGTGATGCGGTTCTGGTCGAAAACATACAGGTCCTCGACGATCGTCACGTCCGGGTACAGCTCGAGCAAGGCGTCGATATGCTCGTAGTGTGCTGTGGCCCGGCGCCCCGCCAGTAGGCCGGCCTCGGCCAGCAGGAAGGTACCGGTGTCCAGCCCCGCCAGCATGCAGCCCTTGCCGGCCCAGGCCCGCAGCACCCCTTGCAGGTAGGCGCTGTGGTGCTGCTCCGGCGCCCAGCTGCACGAGACGACGATCAGGTCCCAGGGCTGATCGCGCAAGTTGGCCAGTGACTGGGTGAACAGGTCCATGCCATTGGACGCGCGGATGCCGCCGCCCTCGACAGAGGCGAACTGCCAATGGAAGCGGCTTTCCCCACTCAGGTAGTTGGCCGCCCGGAACGGGTCGACGAACGCCGTGGTGGCGGCGGCATTGAAGTAGGGGAACACGATGATCAGGAAGTTGAACACGTGGATCTCGCTGCGCAGGGGATGCCACAGTCTATACGTAACGCTGCACTCAAAAACCTGCGCGCGCTTTGTAGGAGCGGCCTTGTGTCGCGAAAGGGCCGCACAGCGGCCCCGGCAATTTCTGCTGCGAAGCTGAAATTTGGGGGGCGCTTCGCACCCCTTTCGCGACACAAGGCCGCTCCTACACGAGGGGCCGCGATAGCGTCACTCATCCCCCGCCCACAGTTCCTTGAGCTTCATGTTGGCCTTTGCACCGATAGTCAGGAACGGCTGCGGCGGCAACTGTTTCGGTTTGTCGAAACCACTGAAGATCTCCACCAGTTCGCTGCGCACACCCAGTGCCTGATCAGCCGCTGCGATACCGGCAGCACTGGACTTGGACGCTCCCAGTCCATTGCAGCCACAAGCCGCGAACACCCCACGATCCAACTCGCCAAACGCCGGCACGCTGTTCCAGGTCAGTGCCATCGGGCCACCCCAGCGGTACTCCATGCGCAGCCCCTCAAGGGTCGGGAAGCGCGTGAGGAACTTGCCGTCGTGCACCCGCCCGGCACTTTCCACCTGGCGGTCGCCGATGGTCAGGCTCGGGTTGTAGCTGTAGCGCCAGCGCACCAGGATGCGGTCACTGTCGCCATCGCTGATGCGACGCACCGTGGTGCCCATCGGCAAGGCCGGGGTCGCCGCCCAGGTACGCTGGCCCGGCAGGCGTTTCGGGTCGAAGCGTTCGGTCAGCGAGGCGTAGGTGAACACATGCAGCAGCTTGCCCTTGAAGAAACCGAAACTCTGCGCATGGCCGTTGTTGGCCAGGATGATCTTGCCAGCCGTGACCACGCCCTTCGGCGTCCTGATCACCCAGGCGCCGCCCACTTGCTTGAACGACAAGGCCGGCGTCTGCTCGTACAGCTGCACCGCGCCTGCCAGGGCATCGGCAAAGCACCGGACATACGCCGCCGGCTGGATCATCACCGTGCCGGGCATGAACAGCCCCGAGGTGTAGGCCGGGCTGCCGGTCACCGCGCCAATCTGCACGGTGTCGAGCAGTTCGTAGGGTTCGCCCAGTGCGTCCAGTTGCCTGGCGTAAGCCAGGATGTGCGCGTCCCCTTGCGTACCACGGGCGACACTGAAGCGGCCACAAGGGTCGAACACCGCCTTGCCCCAGCCGTGCGCCTCGGCCAGTTCGCGGCCCATGTCGATGGCCGTGCGGTACATCGTGATGTCGCGCCGGGCGCGTTCGAGCGAACCACCGCCAAGGCCTTCGGCAGAGACCTCGTGGGGCAGATCGATGATGAAACCCGAATTGCGCCCCGAGGCGCCCTCGCCGACGATGCCGGCTTCGAGCAGCACCACCTTGAGGGTCGGCTCCCGGCGCAGCAGCTGGCGGGCTGCCGACAAGCCGGCAAAGCCACCCCCGATAATCGCTACATCGGCAGTAACGGCACTGTCCAGTGCGCCGCTGGCGACCCGTGGCGGCAGCATCTCGGCCCAACCGGAGCTGCCATTGTTGCTGGGCATCTTCGCTGCAACGTACATGCTCTGAGCCCGCCCGATCAGGAAGCCGAAGCTTCGTGATTGATCAGCGGCGCCAGTGCTTCGCGCAGCGCTCCGAGCTTTTCCTCGGCCAGACGCCGCAGCGGACGGCGTGGGTTACCGGCGTCAAAGCCCATGATCTGCGCGCCGGCATACACCGACTGCACGTAGTCGCCCTGCCAGATCAGCGACATCACCGGGGCCAGGCTCTTCCAGATCTGCTGCACCTCGGCCCACTTGCCCTCGCTGGCGGCATTGGCCAGGGCCACGCAGCTCTTCGGCGCCATGTTCGCGCCCCCCCAGATCAGCCCCGCAGCTCCGGCAAACAGTGCATAGGGCACCAGCGGGTCGGCGCCGTTCATGGTTGGCAGCCCGGTGCGCGACAGCGAGGCCTGGGCCGCCAGGTCGCCGCTGCTGTCCTTGACCGAAACGAAGTTGGGGATCTCGCTCAGCTGCCTGAACAGCGCGGGCGTGACTTCGACACCCACGGCCTGTGGCACGTTGTAGCCAATGATCGGCAAGCCGGCCTGCGACACGGTCGAGTAGAAATCGATGATGCCCTCGTCATCGGTCGGGCCTTCGAAGAACGGCGGCAGCACCATGACTCCATCGGCACCGCAGTCCTTGGCATGACGGGTGCGCTCGACCACCTCTTCGACCAGCAGCGCGGAGGTCTGGGCGATCACCCGCGCTCGGCCATTGATGACCTTGGCACCGAAGGCGACCAGTTCCTTGGATTCATCCTTGCTCAGGTACACATGCATGCCGGTCCCAGAGCTGAGCACCAGGCCATGCACACCGGCGGCGATGTAGCGCTCGATCAGGCTCTCGAAGCGCGCAAAGTCGATCTTGCCCTGTGCGTCGAACGGGGTGGTGATGGCCAGGTTCACACCGGAAAACGGGAATGCAGACATGCGGTAACTCCTTATTGTTTTCGGCTGGACGGTCCAGCCACGGCATCGAGCGGTCTATTGCTCCATGCCAAAAGCCTAAGGCCTCACCTGCAGGGGTTACAGCGACATTTGCGCAGTCAATTGCCTGATTTTCGGTTATGCCAGTGGTGCTGCTGGTCCATCATTTTCTGCGGGTGCCCAGCTCGACCCACACCGGCGCATGGTCGCTGGCTTTGGCTTCATTGCGTACCCAGGCGTCGACACCCGCCCGCTTCAGGTAGGGGGCAAGGTCCGGGTTGAGCAGCAGGTGGTCGATGCGCAACCCGGCATTACGCGCCCAGTGATTACGGAAATAATCCCAGAAGGTGTACACCCGCTCGTCGGGGTGCAGGTGGCGAATGGCGTCGACCCAGCCCTGCTCGAGCAGCTGTTGGTAACACGCTCGCGACTCGGGTTGCAGCAACGCGTCCTTCAGCCATGAGCGTGGGTTGTAGATGTCCATGTCGGTGGGCACCACGTTGAAATCACCTGCCAGCAGGGTCGGGTGACCGTTGCCATACAGTGCCTTGGCATGCTCGATGAGGCACTGGAACCAGCGCAGCTTGTAATCGAACTTCGGCCCGGGCTGCGGGTTGCCATTCGGCAGGTACAGGCATGCGACCAGTACGCCATGCACAGCGGCCTCCAGATAGCGGCTCTGGCTGTCGTCCTCCATGCCGGGCAGGCCGCGACGAACCTCCAGCGGTTCGCTGCCACGCGCCAGGATCGCCACCCCGTTCCACGACGGCTGCCCCTGGTAGAGGCAGGCATAGCCGGCCGCCTCCAGTTCCTGGCGCGGGAACTGCGGGTCGGGCGCCTTGAGTTCCTGCAGGCAGGCGATATCCGGCTGCTCCCGTTCAAGCCAGGCCAGCAGCGCCGGCAGGCGGCTGCGGATACCGTTGATATTGAAGGTAGCGATCTTCAGCGCTTTCATGCGTCAGGGTCGCTCACGTGGGCCTGCACGGCGTCTTCCAGGGCGCGCACATGGGCCTCGTCGGCCAGCGCCTTCAGCGCCAGCCAGTCGTCCCAGTCGATCGCGCCATCGTCGCGCAGGGCCTCGGCCGTGCGTACCAGTTCATGGTGGTAAGCGTCGGGCGACTCGCGGCGGTAACTGATGTCGTCGTACTGGGCGTACCAGGCTTCAAGCTCGGGGATGCTGCGTTCGATGCTCATGGGTGACACTCCTCGCGGGGCCCTTTGCATGTATGAGCCCTGCCCTTTTGGCAACGTTCAACCTATGGCAGCAACTGCCTGTTCAATGTATGAAGCCAGCACCATCCCCTGTGGGAGCCGGGCTTGCCCGCGATGGGCCGCAAAGCGGCCCCTACGGTCTACAGCACTTACCGCCAGATCGAAGCGTCAGCGCTCAGCCTGTGCCAACTCCACTTGCAGAAAGGTCTTCAACGCCGCTGCCGCAGGGGACAAGCTGCGCCCCTTTCGCGTCAGCATGCCGATGTGCCGCTCCACCTTGGGTTCGACCAGCGGCACGAATGCCAGCTTTTCGTTCTCCAGGGGGAACGCCAGGTACGGCAAGGTGCTGATGCCCACCCCCTCCTCCAGCATCGCGATCAACGAAATCATGTTGGAGACGAACAGCCGGCTATGCACCAGCAGGCCTTCGGCCTCAGTGCCTGCCAGCAGCTGCGAGGTCCCGTTGCGGACCATCGGCACGCCTTGCAGCTGCGACCAGTGCAGGGCATCGCCCGCTTGCGCCAACGGATGGTCGGCGCGGCACACCACGCCCACCTGATCATTGATGATGGGGGAAAACGCCAGCTGATCGTCGTCCAGCCACAGGCTGCTGATGCCGAAGTCCACCTGCCCCTGGGCCAACAACTGCTGGACCCGCTCGGCCGTGCCGTCCTGGATGCTGACCTGCACGTTCGGATGCTCGGCGACGAAACGGGCCAGTGGCCCGGGCAACATGCGGCTAGCCACCGAGGGAACGGTGGCGATGCTGACCTGGCCGATTTCGTGGCGGGCCAGCAAGGTGGCCTCGCGAGCGATGCGGTCGTGGTGCTCGATCAAGCCCCGAAACAACGGCAGGCAATGCTCGCCGAACGGGGTCAATTCGACCCGGCCACCGCCCTTCTCGATCAGCGCCTGGCCCAGCTTCTGCTCCAGTTCGCGCACCGCCAGCGATATCGCCGGCTGGGTGCGAAACGCCTGGCGCGCCGCGGCGTGGAAGCTCTTGAGTTCAGCCACCAGCAGGAAGTAGCGCAACTGGGCGATTTTCAGCTCGGGCAACATGGTTAACATTCCTTATCAAAGCATTTTTTTTATTAATTTTTATTTGCTGCATATTGCTCGCAAGATGAAGGCCAGGCAACCAGAGGCTTTCATCCATGTCACTCAACACCTACAAGAACTACATCGATGGCCAGTGGTGCGAAGGCGAATCCACCCTCGGCAACCACAGCCCCTCGGACACCCGCGATCTGATCGGCAAATACCATCAGGCCAGCGCCGCGCAGGCCTGCCAGGCCATCCAGGCCGCCCGCGCCGCCCAGCCGAAATGGGCCGCGAGCGGCTTGGAAGCCCGCCAGCACGTGCTGATGGCCATCGGCGACGAACTGATCGCCCGCAAGCAGGAGCTCGGTGAACTGCTCTCGCGCGAAGAAGGCAAACCACTGGCCGAAGGCATCGGCGAGGTCCAGCGCAGCGGCCAGTTCTTCCACTACTACGCCGCCGAAGTGCTGCGCCAGATGGGTGAGACCGCCGCCTCGGTACGCCCTGGCATCGACATCGAAGTGCATCGCGAGCCGGTGGGCGTGGTCGGTATCATCACCCCGTGGAACTTCCCCATGGCCACTGCCGCCTGGAAGATCGCCCCCGCGCTGGCCTTCGGCAACGCCGTGGTCTTCAAACCGGCCAATCTGGTGCCGGCCAGCGCCTGGGCGCTGACCGAGATCATCAGCCGCCAGGGCCTGCCCAACGGTACCTTCAACCTGGTCATGGGCAGCGGCGCCAGCGTCGGCGAAACCCTGGCGCAGTCGGCCGAGATCGACGCCCTGACCTTCACCGGCTCGCTGCAGACCGGCCGCCGCGTCGCGGTCGCCACTGCGGGGAACCTGGTGCGCTGCCAACTGGAAATGGGCAGCAAGAACGCCCTGGTAGTGATGGACGACGCCGACCTCGACCTGGCCGTGGAATGCGCCCTCAACGGTGCCTTCTTCGGCACCGGGCAAAAGTGCACGGCCTCTTCACGGCTGATCGTCTGTGACGCCATCCACGACCGCTTCGTCGAGGCCCTGCGCCTGCGCATGCGCCAGCTCAAGGTCGGCCATGCCCTGGAGGCCGGCGTGCAGATCGGCCCTGTGGCCGACGCACGTCAGCTGGAACAGAACCTGGCGTACCTGCAGCTGGCCCAGAACGAAGGCGCCACCCTGATCGAAGGTGGCGAACGCCTGCAGCTTGAGCACGACGGCTACTACATGCGCCCCGCCCTGTTCATCGACAGCCGCAATGACATGCGCATCAACCGCGAGGAAGTGTTCGGCCCGATCGCCTGCGTGATCCGCGTGCGCGACTTCGACCAGGCCCTGGCCACGCTCAATGACACCGAATACGGCCTCACCGCCGGCATCATCACCCAGTCGCTGCGCCACGCCAGCGCCTTCAAGCGCGGCGCCCAGACTGGCTGCGTGATGGTCAACCTGCCCACCGCCGGCACCGACTACCACGTGCCGTTCGGCGGGCGCAAAGCCTCGAGCTTCGGCCCCCGCGAACAGGGCCAGTACGCCCGCGACTTCTACACCGTGGTCAAGACCACCTACCTGCGGCCCTGAAGGAATACCCGCCATGCACGACCTCTTGATGATCGACGGCCTGCAGTACTCCAACTGGGGCCCGGAAATATTCCAGCAGATGCAGGCCGGTGGCTTGAGCGCGGTGCATGCCACCATCGCCTACCACGAGAATGCCCGTGAGACCTTGTCGCGCCTGGGTGAGTGGAACCGCCGTTTCGAAACCTGGCCCGAGCTGATCCGCCCGGTGCGCACGGCCAGCGACATTCGCCTGGCCCACCAGGAAGGCCGGGTGGGCATTTTCTTCGGCTTCCAGAACTGCTCGCCGATCGAGGACGACATCGCCCTGGTGGAGGTGTTCCGCCAGCTCGGGGTGTTCGTCATGCAGCTCACCTACAACAACCAGAGCCTGCTCGCCAGCGGCTGCTACGAGCGTGAGGACAGCGGCATCAGCCGTTTCGGCCGCCAGGTGATCGCCGAAATGAACCGGGTCGGCATGCTCATCGACATGTCCCACAGCGCCGAACGCAGCACGCTGGATGCCATCGAGCTGTCGAGCCGGCCGGTGATCATCTCCCACGCCAACCCGTCGAGCTTCCACGCCGCCAAGCGCAACAAGTCCGACGCGGTGCTGCGCGGCATCGCCGAAACCGGCGGACTGCTGGGCTTCAGCACCTACCCGTTCCACCTCAAGGGCGCGTCGGACTGCAGCCTGGAAAGCTTCTGCGACATGGTCGCGCGCACCGCCGACCTGATGGGCGTCGAGCATATCGGCATCGGCACCGACCTGTGCCAGGCACAGCCGCTGGCGGTGCTGGAATGGATGCGCAACGGCCGCTGGAGCAAGGACAAGGACTACGGCGAAGGCTCCAAGGACAACGCCAACTGGCCGGCACCGTTGCAGTGGTTCCGCGACAGCCGCGACTTCGGCAACATCGCCCAGGGCCTGCGCGCTCGTGGCTTTGCCGAGGCCGACGTGGCCAACATCATGGGGCTGAACTGGTTGCGCCTGCTGGAGACCGCCACCACGGCGCAGGCCTGAGCCCCTTGCACGGACAGCATCAACAATAACAACAATCGCAGGTTCCGGAGGCTTCATGAAAAACCCAACCACCCTGCAGGCTGAAGGCCAGGCCATGGGCCTGCCGCTGACGCGGGACATCGACTGGCCGCTGTTCCTGATCAGCGGCGGCTTCCTTGGCGCCTTCCTGCTGGCGGCACTGATCGACATCGACACGGTATCGGCGCTGGTCAACACCCTGTTCGCCTGGTCGACCAAGGCTTTTGGCCTGTACTGGCAGGTGCTGATGCTGGCCACCTTCGCGGTCAGCCTGGGCATCGGTTTCTCGCGCTGCGGGCGGGTGCGCCTGGGCGGTGTGACCCAGCGCCCGGACATCAGCACCTTCAACTGGATCGCCGTGATCATGTGCGCCCTGCTGGCAGGCGGCGGCGCCTTCTGGGCCGCCGCCGAACCGCTGATGCACTTTGCCAGCCCGCCGCCCTTGTTCGCCGGCCTGCAACCGCACAGCGAGGCAGCGGCCACCGCAGCACTGGCGCAATCCTTCGTGCACTGGGGCTTCCTGGCCTGGGCAGTGCTGGGCAGCCTGCTGGCCATCGTGCTGATGCACCTGCACTACGACAAGGGCCTGCCGCTGGCACCGCGTACCCTGCTCTACCCGCTGTTTGGCGAGCGTGCCCTGAAGGGCCCGATCGGCACCCTGGCCGACGCCACCTCGATCATTGCCGTGGTCGCCGGCACCATCGGCCCGATCGGCTTCCTCGGCCTGCAGATCAGCAGCGCCCTGCACGCCGTGTGGGGCCTACCCAACGATATCGTCACCCAGTCGCTGACCATCGTGCTGGTCACGGCCATGTACACCGTGTCCTGCCTGGTGGGGCTCAAGGGCATCCGCTTCGTCAGCGAGATCAACGTCTGGCTGATGATCGGCCTGGCGCTGTTCATGGTGGCGTTCGGCCCGACCCTGTTCATCCTCGGCAACTTCCCGGCGGCCTTTGCCCTGCATGTGGAGCACTTCATCCCGATGGCGATGTTCCGCGCCGACCCCAAGTGGCTGGACTGGTGGACGGTGTTCTACTGGGGCTGGTTCATCGGCTACGCGCCGATGGTGGCGCTGTACGTCGCGCGGATCTCGCGGGGACGCACCATCCGCGAGATCATCATGACACTGTCGATCATCGCGCCGCTGGTGACCATGTTCTGGTTCACCGTGGTCGGCGGCACCGGCATCGGCCTGGAACTGCAAGCCCCGGGCATCGTCACCGCCCACGGCGCACAACCCGAAGACCTGTTGCTGGGGGTTACGCAGAACCTGCCGCTGGGCGGCCTGATCAGTGCGCTGTTCCTGTTCCTCAGCTTCATTTCGGTGGCGACCAATGGCGATGCCATGGCCTTCACCGTGGCACTGGCGATGTCCAGCAACGATAAACCGAAGAAATGGTTGTGTGGTTTCTGGGCCATCGGCATGGGCCTGGCGGCGGTGGTGCTGATCACCATCGGCGCGGGCGGCGTGACGGCCCTGCAGTCCTTCATTGTCATCACCGCGGTGCCGGTGTCGCTGGTGATCCTCCCAGCGCTGTGGGATGCGGTACGCATCGCCCGTCACATGGCCCGCGAACAAGGCGTCTGAACATGATCCATCCAGGTATGACAACAATGTCCAACAGCCTGCCTGCAACACCGGCGTTGCGCCCTGCCAGCCAGGTCATGGACCTGGCCCGGCTGGGCAGCCACTTCCAGAGCCCGCTGAGCTTCGTGCGCAGCAGCATGCGGCGGATGATGAACCAGCGCTGGCAGATCCAGCGCAGCCGCTTCGACCTCGATGGGCAAGGCTTCGGCACTGCCATCTACCGCATCGATACACCGCACGGGCATTACCACTGCGTGCTGTTCTCGGCCTACCTGCCGCCGGAAAAACGCAGCGACCGGGTAATCGCCGACCAGTGGGACGTCACCTTCGTGCTGGTCGCCGGCGACGTCGATGCGGCGCAACTGGCCGACCTGCAGCGCAACGTGCCGCTGCAGGAGGCTGGCCGTTTCGATGCCCGCGTGCTGGTGCTGTCGCGGGCCAACCGCAGCCAGCGCAACTTCGACCGTTTCCTGGCGGCGCTTGCCGAAGGGCAGCAGCCAGACCCGCGCCAGCTGGCCGAGGTCGGTTACCTCTACCGCACCACCGCGGTGTACGGCAACGGCAAGTTCGGCATCGCCGACTTCGGCTGCCTGCAGCACAACCCGGACTTCAATCAGCCGTTCAGTGCGCAGATGTTCACGGTCTACCTGCTGCGTCATTTCAGCATCGAGCAGATCGAACACATGGCCCGTGCCCTCGATCCGCAACGGGCCGTGCCGCTGGCCCCGGCCTTGCAGCGCTACCTGGGCGTCGGCAACGCGACCGGGCTGGGCATGGCGCCGTTCCTGATCAATCATCCGCAACTGGTGGAACGCTGGATCAGCGTGCGCGAAACCGCGCTGGCCCTGGCCTTGGCGCAACCGGCCGAGCCCGCTCGCCAGGCACGCCTGCAAGGGTTGCTGAGTCGGGCCAGCCTGCATCTTGCCCAGACCCAGACCGAAGACCTGCGCCAGCACGAACAGAACCGGCACACCCTGGCCGAGCTCGCGGCACTGGCCGACTGGCTCGCAGGCCAACCCGCCAGCGCAAACCTCTGGCCCCGCCTGCTGGCCTGGAGCGAAGCCCACGCCGGCCTGGGGTGCCAGGAACTGCTGGTGAGCCTGCTGCTGGAGCTGTACCCCGAACACATCACGCCGCTGGCCGAGCAGATGGGCACCCGCGAAGGCTGGCAGCTGGACGCGCAGATGCCCCTCGGGCACCTGCGCGAACTCATCGAGCAGCAGTATGCCTGGGCCCTGGCCTACGACTTCACCGCCGTGCAGGCCGAGCACTTCTTCTGGTATCGCTCGGCCGATAAAGAGGAACCACGCCTGGGCCTGCGCGCCGAAGAACCGGGCGCGGAAAAGGAAATGCAACTGGGCATCGCCCGCAATATCCAGCGCTGCCACAGCGCCGTGCTCAAGCACCTGCAGGCCCATCCCCAGGCCCTGACCGCACACCTGCTCATCGCCGAGCCGGCGCTCAAGGGCACAGTGCGCCGCCTGCAAGGGATGGCGCACAGTACCTACGGCGAAGTCCGCGCCAACCTGCTGGACCGCGACATGCTGCCGATCCACCTGCTGCGCTGCAAATTAGCGTTCTTCGGTGCGGGCAAGTTCGACCCCAAATCGAGCCGCTGGGTACGCATCACCCTGTTCCAGGGTGCGCCGCTGGTGAGCGACATCGGGCTGAACGACATCGACCAGCCGTTCGAAGACGACTGGAACTTCGCGGTCATGCCGCAGGGGGCACTGTGACCATGCGTGTATCGCTCAACGAAATCCAGGTGATGTGCCGCAAGGCATTCGAAGGCATGGGCTTTGCCCCAGGCGACTGCGAGGACGCCGCCGAACTGGTGGGATGGCTGCACGTACAGGGGCTGGACGGCATCGGCACGCTGGCGCAGGCGCTGGACTACCTGCAAGGCGAGGCCCGTCAGCCTTTCACCCTGAGCTACGAAGACAGCACCCTGCTGGTACTCGAAGCCCACGGCCAGAGCGTGCTGCGCTGCACGGCAACGGCGGTGGAGCTGGTACTGGACAAGGCAGTACGCCGTGGCCAGGCGCTGCTGCAGATCCATCATTGCCACAACCGCCTGTTGCTGCTGGGCTACCTGAGCAAGGCGGCGGAGCGCGGGCTGCACGTGCAGGCCCGCTGGGAAGACGCGCGCCAGCGCCACCTGGCCGACTTCAGCGCAGGCGAGCAACGTCCGGTGCTGCGCAGTGATGCCCAGCCCGTCACTGTCGAAGCGTTCGAGCAAGGCATCACGGTGCTGTTCACCCGGCCAGCCGACCCTCTCCCGCTGCTTGGCAGCACTCAGCCCATGACCAACCAGGGGTTCAGCGTCAATGAAGGCACCTGGCAGCGGCTCAAGCAATTGTCCGATCTGATCCTCGTCGAAAGCACCGAAGCCTCCCGCCGCCATGGCGCCGGCGGCGGCAGCGATGCCGACTGACCCCCGCACACTCAGGAAACCGTTCAATGAAACAGGCGATCAAGACCGACCTTTACGCCTCCAAGGCGCCGCTGGAGTGGGCCGTCGTCGGCAACGGCACGCTCTACACCGCCCAGATCCCCATCGATGCCCAGGGCCAGGTGGTCGCGGGCGGCATCGAGGCGCAGACCCGCCAGACCCTGGACAACCTGCGCCACACCCTGGAGGCCGCCAGCAGTTCGCTGGATGCGGTGACCCAGGTGCTGATCTACGTCACCGATCGCAGTTACCTGGCCACGGTCAACCGCCTGTACGGCGACTACTTCCAGCCCCCCTACCCCAATCGCGCGGCGGTGGTGGTGGCAGGCCTGGCCCGTGAGGAGATGCTGGTGGAGCTGGTGGTGTACGCCTGCCTTTGAAATCCAGCGGGTTTTTATCCGCTAAAGATTGGTCCGGGGTTTGTTAAAGCGCCTCGTCCGAATAACCGAAAGTTTTTGCAGAGCAGCGCAACCTTCTCCAGTCACATGTGAACACAGAACGTTCTGTGTCTGACTTGAGGTAACCGATCATGGCTAACAATCAAGACAAAGATAGAAATCAGGGCAGCAGCAACCAGGCCAATGCAGGCGATGCTGGCCAAAAAGGCAGCCAGGGCGGCATGGCTGGTACGCAGAAAGGAGGCCAGCAGGCCGGGCAAAAGCCTGACGACAAGATGGACAAGGATTGGGAAAAGTCCAGGGATACAGGGCGCCAGGGTGGACAGGCTGGACAGGCTGGCGGTAAGCAGACTCCGTCGGACACTGGCCGCATGGGCGGCACCCAGCACAAAGACAAGGATCGTTGAGTCAACGGTTGGCGCCAGTGCGACGTCAGTCGCACTGGCGCATCAGGTTTCTGCTGCACACCATCCAGAACGCCCCCCTGAAGCGCTGTCCTCACGCTCGCCTATCAGGCCATTACGGCAGGCGCATGCGTAATCCGCTTCAGCCCGAGTTGAGAAGTTCAGTACGAGCCTGAGCTTGTCGATCGTGTCGTAGAGGTCGTAGCCGTTACCCAGAACCTTGGGGAAGCCTGCGAGCCTGGGCAGGCACTCTTTTTCCTGCGGTAGAGCGGGAACCACAACGAAGCGCGTCTGCATGACCATCCCTCTTCTTGGCAGCTCTTTAGTATTAGTCGCATTATGTGAATGCATCAAGGCGACTCATACTAGATTTTCGCGCCTGCAGAGGCCCGTCACATCTCGACCTGAGTGCCGAGTTCGATCACCCGGTTGAGCGGCAGCTTGAAGTACTTGAGGGTGCTGTTGGCATTCTTCAGCAAGAACGCGAACAGGTGCTCGCGCCAGTGCGCCATGCCCTTCTGCTTGCCGGCGATGACCGTCTCGCGGCTGAGGAAATAGGTGGTGCGCATGGCGCCGAATTCCAGGCCAGCCTGCTGGCAACGGCTCAGTGCCAAGGGCACGTCGGGCTCTTCCATGAAGCCAAAGTGCAGGCACAGACGGAAGAAACCATCGCCAAAGACTTCGACCTCGCAGCGCCGGGCGGCAGTGACCCGCGGCTCGTCTTCGAATACCACGGTCAACAGCACCACCTGCTCATGCAGCACCTGGTTGTGCAACAGGTTGTGCAGCAGCGCATGGGGCACCGCCTCCGGCCGCGCCGACAGGAACACGGCCGTGCCGCTGACCCGGTGCGGTGGCTGTGACTGCAGGCTGGCGATGAACTGCTGCAGCGGCAAGGCACTTTCGTCCAGGCGTTCGACGATGATCGTGCGACCGCGCTTCCAGGTGGTCATCAGCACGAACAGCGCCACCCCGGCGACCACCGGGAACGCGCCGCCCTGGAGGATCTTCGGGGCATTGGCGGCAAAGTACAGGCTGTCCACCAGCAGGAAGCCCAGCAACATCGGAACTGCCAGCCAGCGCGGGGCCTTCCACAGCAACAGCACCACCGCTGAAGCCAGCAACGTGGTGATCAGCATGGTGCCGGTCACCGCTACGCCATAGGCCGCCGCCAGTGCCCCGGACGACTCGAAACCGACCACCAGCAGCACCACGCCAACCATCAGTGCCCAGTTCACCATGCCGATATACACCTGCCCTTGCTCCTCGCTGGAGGTGTGCTGGATGAACATGCGCGGGACGTAGCCCAGCTGGATCGCCTGGCGGGTCAGGGAAAACGCGCCGGAGATCACCGCCTGCGAGGCAATGATCGTGGCCAGGGTGGCCAGCCCGACCATAGGCAACAGGGCCCAGTCGGGCGCCAGCAGGTAGAACGGGTTGCGCACCGCTTGCGGGTTGCCGAGGATCAACGCGCCTTGGCCAAAGTAGTTCAGCACCAGCCCCGGCAGCACCAGCAGGAACCAGGCCCGGGCGATGGGCTTGCGGCCAAAGTGCCCCATGTCGGCATACAGCGCTTCGGCGCCGGTCAGCGCCAGCACGACCGCGCCGAGGATGGCCACGCCCATGCCCGGGTGCAGCACGAAGAACTTTACCGCCCACGCCGGGTTCAGCGCCTGCAGCACCTCCGGGCGTTGCACGATGCCGTGGATGCCCAGTGCGCCGAGCACGATGAACCACAGCACCATGACCGGCCCGAACAGGATGCCGATGCGCGCAGTGCCGTGCTTCTGGATCAGGAACAGCGCCACCAGCAACACCACCGCCAGCGGCACGACCCAGTGCTCGATCCCGTCGAAGGCCAGTTGCAGGCCCTCCACGGCCGACAGCACCGACACCGCCGGGGTGATCATGCTGTCGCCATAAAACAGCGCGGCGCCGAACAGGCCCAGCAGCACCAGCACCTTGCTCAGCCGCTTGTACGGCGCCGCGGCACGGTGCGCCAAGGCCGTCAGGGCCATGATGCCGCCCTCGCCCTGGTTGTCGGCACGCAGGATGAACAGCACGTACTTGAGCGACACCACCCACAGTAACGACCAGAACACCAGCGACAGCACACCGAGCACGCCGGCGCTGTTGGCCTGCACGCCGTAGTGCCCGGCGAACACTTCCTTGAGGGTGTACAGCGGGCTGGTGCCGATGTCTCCATACACCACACCGACTGCGGCGACGAGCATGCCGATGGCGCTGGATTTGCTGGAATGGGGAGGGTTTGCTGCGACGGCGGACTGGCTCACGAAAAGGGCTTCTCTGGGCTGGGGGTAGAAATGCATGCCATCCTTGAGCATCGCGCGGTCAGTATCCTCGCCGGCCGCCAGGGCAGCCGTAAAAAGAGCGTAAAAAAGAGACCCTTGTTTGGGTTCGAAGTGTTCCTCTTGAGCGTTTCAGCGCCTGTGAAATCGAGCGCCGCCCGCGCGGCGCTCGATCTCACAGGCGCTGCAAATCTCCCGGCAGGCACCTGATGGCCTTTGTGCTGTATGGTTGCTGCGAGCGATTAACCCCCGGAGACCCCTATGTTTCGCGCCTTTGAACGCTGGCTCGACCCCTTCCCGCCCGACGAGGCGCCGCCGCCCCCGGTCGGCCTGCTGCGTTTCCTGTGGGCCTGCACCCGTGGAGCCCGCGGCTATATCCTGGCACTGGCGCTGTTCAGTGCCGGTGTGTCGATCTACGAAGCCTGGCTGTTCTCTTTCCTTGGCCAGGTGGTCGACCTGCTCTCGCACTGGCAGGCCGGCGAAAGCGTGAGCGCGGAAGAAAGCCGCGTGTTGTGGGGCGTCGGCCTGCTGCTGATCGCCAGCATCGTGCTGGTAGGCTTGCGCACCCTCATGCAGCACCAGGTGCTGGCGATCAACCTGCCGCTGCGTCTGCGCTGGGACTTCCACCGCTTGATGCTGCGCCAGAGCCTGTCGTTCTTTTCCGACGAGTTTTCCGGGCGGGTCACCACCAAGGTGATGCAGACCGCACTGGCGGTGCGTGAAGTGCTGTTTACGGTGATCGAGATCGTGCCGGGCATCGGCGTGTACTTCATCGCCATCATCGCCCTGGCTGGCGGTTTCGCCGCCAAGCTGATGCTGCCGTTCATTGCCTGGCTGGCATTGTTCGGCCTGGCCATGCTGTATTTCGTGCCGCGCCTGGGCAAAGTCGGCCAGGAACAGGCGCACGCGCGCTCGTCGATGACCGGGCGTGTTTCCGACGCCTACACCAACATCACCACCGTAAAGCTGTTTTCTCATTCCAAACGCGAAGCGCACTTCGCCCGGGCTGCCATGGAAGACTTCAAGCAGACCGGCTTTCGCCAGATGCGCCTGGTCAGCCAGTTCGAGATCGTCAACCAGGCGCTGGTGGTCGGGCTGATCTTCGCCGCCGGCGGTTACGCCCTGTGGCTGTGGCACCAGGGCCAGGTCGGCACCGGTGCGGTGGCCGCGATCACCGCCATGGCCTTGCGCATCAATGGCATGTCGCACTGGATCATGTGGCAGATGACTTCGCTGTTCGAGAACATCGGTACCGTGCAGGACGGCATGGCCACCCTCACCCGCGGGCCCAAGGTGCAGGACGCGCCGAATGCCGGCGTGCTGGAAACTCGCGGCGGCGCGGTGACCTTCGACAACGTCAGCTTCAACTACAACGGCGAGCGCCAGGTGCTCGATGGCCTGAGCCTGAACATCCGCCCGGGCGAAAAGGTCGGCCTGGTGGGCCGCTCCGGCGCCGGCAAGTCGACGCTGATCAACTTGCTGCTGCGCTTCTATGACGTGGACCGCGGCGAGATCCGCATCGACGGGCAGAACATCGCCCGCGTCACTCAGGACAGTCTGCGCAGCGCCATCGGCATGGTCACCCAGGATACCTCGCTGCTGCACCGCTCGATCCGCGACAACATCGCCTATGGCCGGCCCGAGGCGAGCGAGGCGCAGATCCAGCGCGCCGCCGTCAACGCCCAGGCCGATGGTTTCATCCGCCAGCTCAGCGACCGCGACGGCCACAGCGGCTACGACACCCTGGTGGGCGAGCGCGGCATCAAGCTGTCAGGCGGCCAGCGGCAGCGTATCGCCATCGCCCGGGTGATGCTCAAGAACGCCCCGATCCTGCTGCTGGACGAAGCCACCAGCGCCCTGGACTCGGAAGTCGAGGTCGCCATCCAGGAGAGCCTGGACGAGATGATGCAGGGCAAGACCGTGATCGCCATCGCCCATCGGCTGTCCACCATCGCCGCCATGGACCGGCTGATCGTCATGGACGAGGGGCGCATCATCGAGCAAGGCAGCCACGGCGAACTGCTGGCGAAGAACGGCACCTATGCGCGGCTGTGGCAGCACCAGAGCGGCGGTTTTCTGGGTGAGGATCAGGGGGTGGTCGAGGTGCTGGATTAGCGGCTTCAGCCGCGAACGCTGGCGAAGCGGGTGCCATCCACCGCTTCGTCAGCGTCTCAGTCATCTGGCTTACCAGTTCATGGCAGACCTCCTCTCTGGGCGCCGTATCCGGGCATTTCAGTTCTCGCCGATGCAGGTGCCGGAGCTGGTGCGGTAGTTCAGTACCTGGGTCTGGTCGTGCGAGTCGAGGTAGGTGAGCCGGGCATTGACCACCCCGCAAGTCGGCGCTGCGTCCTGGCTGGTCGACAACACTTTCTTGATGTCCAGCTGGGTGCCATAGGTGTAGTCGCGGCCATTGTCGGCGGCTTCGGCACGGGCGGCCAGGGTGCAGACGTTCAGGGCGGCAAACAGGCAGGCGGCGTAGACGGCTTTGCGGTTCATGGTGATGCTCTCCGGGCTTCAATGGGTTTTTGAACCGAGGCGTTACTGCATCGCTTCGATGGAGCCCATTAAAAGCCGGTAAAGTACCTGGCTTGTGTCACGCCCCCTGGCGGATCAAATCACAGCGTATCCGCAGCAGGGCTGGATACGTTGCGATACAAACCGGCGCGCTACCGCTCTAAACGGCGCGTTCTATCGATCACGCTGATGATTACTATCGAACGGCGCGCCTGTCAGGTTGGCAAGAGCGGCTTTTATAATCGCCTTCAATTTCTCCCTCCCCTTCGCCTGCAACAGGCGACTTCACCTTGGAATCAGGACAATGCCAAGCGACAGCCAGGCCTCACACGGCCGTCCCGAACATGATCAACAAAGCGTCAGGCAGCAGTGGCTGGCGATACTCTCGGTCGCCGTGGGCGCCTTTGCCCTGGTCACCAGTGAGTTTCTCCCGGTCGGTGTGCTCAACGATGTCGCCAGCGACCTGGGTATCAGCGCCGGCCACGCCGGTCTGATGGTGACCCTGCCCGGCATCATGGCCGCCCTCGCCGCCCCGCTGCTGTCGGTGGGCATCGGCGCCATGGACCGGCGCTACCTGCTGATCGGCCTGACGCTGATCATGATCATCGCCAACGCGGTGGTGGCCTACGCCAGCGACTTCAGCCTGCTGCTGTTCGGCCGCGTGCTGCTGGGCGTCAGTATCGGTGGCTTCTGGGCCACCGCCATCGCCCTCAGCGGCCGCCTGGCGCCCAAGGGCGTGAGCGTGGCCCGGGCCACCTCGATCATCATGGCCGGCGTGACCCTGGCGACGGTGCTGGGCGTGCCCGTGGGCACCTGGCTGAGCGGCCTGATGGGCTGGCGCATGACCTTCCTGGTCACCGCACTGGTGGGCGTGCCGGTACTGCTGGCGCAGTTGTTCCTGCTGCCGCGGCTCAACCCGGACAAAGCCATTGCGCTGCGTGACCTGCCGGCGCTGTTCATCAACCCGCAAGCCCGGGTCGGCTTGATCGCCGTGCTGCTGATCGGCCTGGCGCACTTTGCCGCGTACACCTATGTTGCGCCGTTCTTCAAGCAAAGCTCCGGCTTCGATGGGCCGACCATCGGCTCGCTGCTGCTGCTCTACGGTGTGGCCGGGGTGATCGGCAACCTGTTCGCCGGCTACGCCGCCAACCAGAGCGTGCGCCACACGCTGATGCTGGTGGCGGTGATGATCGGCGTCAGCACCGCGCTGTTCCCGTACTTCGCCACCGGCCTGACCGGCGCGGCGATGCTGATCGCGCTGTGGGGCTTTGCCTTCGGCGCCTTCCCGGCCTGCTCCAGCATCTGGATGTTCGTGGTGGCACCGAAGGACGTGGAACGCGGCATGCCGCTGTTCGTTGCCATGTTCCAGGTGATCATCGCGCTGGGTTCGTTCTTTGGCGGGCGCATCGTCGACCAGCTGGGCAGCTCGGTGCTGTTGAGCCTGGCCACGGCCCTGGTCGGCTGCGGGTTTGTCACGGTGCTGGTGCTGGGGCGCAATGTCAGCAACAGCCTGGCGGCACAGGCAGGCTGACGGATCGGATACTCAGGGGCCGTTACGAATGGCCTTGCGATATTCCCCCGGCGCCCGGCCGGTCCATTTGCGGAACGCCTTGCGAAAATTGGCCGCCTCGGAAAAACCGACCTGGGCGGCCAGGTCGTCCATGGGCATGTCGCTTTGCTGCAGGAACTCGATCGCCAACGCGCAGCGCACTTCATCCAGCACGCTCTGGTAGGTGCGCTGGTAGTCTGCCAGACGCCGGTGCAGGGTACGCGTCGACATGCCCAGGCTGCGCGCTACCACCTCCACCCCCGGGAAACGTCCGTTGCGGCTCAGGCAGGCCATGCGCACCGACTCGACCAGGTCGGATTCGTCCGGCAGGTTGGCGACCAGTTGCTGGCAGAAACCCATGCTCATCGCCGAGGTGATCGGGTTGGCGTTCGGGCAAGGCAACTGCAGCACGCTCGCGTCGAAACGCCACTCCATGACCGGGCTGTCGAACTCGACCGGGCAATGGAAGAACGCTTCATAACATTGCCAATGCTCAGGTGCCGGATACGGCAGCAACAGCCGCCGGGACGGGAACGGCTTTTCCAGCACGCACTGGACCAGCGAATGGATGGAGGCGAACCAGAATTCGCTCGCCAGGGGCATCAATTCGCCCAGGGCGTAGAAGCCTTGGCCAATGAATACGCCCTCGTCGCCTTCCAGCCGGAACGACTTCTGGAAGATTGGCCCGAGCAGGCGGATGTGCCGGATGCCGAACTCGACTGCCTGGCCGAACGTCTCGCTGCTGACCAGCGCGTAGCCGAAGATCCCGAAGTCGCTCAGGCGCTGCCTGGCACCTGCCCGCAGGCCGCTGTCAGCGTGGCGCATCAAGCGTTGCATGTTGGCAAACACCGCCAGCTTCTGCCGATGGGAAATGCGCGTGGCCGGATCCAGCATCTGTTGCGGCGATAGCTCGGTATCCGCCAACAACCCCAGGGCATCGACGCCCTGAGCCTGCAGCTCGGCTACCAGGGCCGGCAGCCCAAGCATGTTGTGTTGCGGGACATCCATGGCAGTGCCATAGCTGCCTACGATCAGCTGGGTCATGCAAGGGTCTCCGTTTGCACATTGGCAGAAATTAACCCCCACGCTGGCACATTACAACCTCCCGCCGCCGCCCCCCTCGTTGCATCTTTAGCCTCGTTGATTCACCGAAGAAAAATAATAAGACCCGAGGCTGTCATGAGAAGACTGTTCGCCCCTGCCCTTGCCACGCTCCTGCCGCTGACTGCCTTGCCGGTGTTCGCCAGTGACGCCCCCCTGAACACCGTGCGTATCGGCTATGCCGACATCCAGTTCAACACCGACTCGGGCGACATGACCAGCATGCCCGGCATGACCCCAGAGCATGTCCAGGCCACTGTGCGTGATACCGGTACCTTGGCACTGATCTACGAGCGCAGGCTGGCTGGCCCCTGGTCGCTGGTATTGCAAACCGGCGCACCGCCTGTCATCAGCTTCGACGGTGCAGGCGCCGCCCAACCGCTGGGCAAGGTCGGCAGCGCCCGGGCCTGGTTCCCCGCCGTGCTGATCGCCTACAACTTCGAGGTGTTCGGCGTGCAGCCCTATATTGCCTTGGGGGTCAACTACACCTGGTTCAGTGAAGAGAAGATGACCGCCGCCTACAACACGGCGTTCGGTGGCACCTCCAGCACCTCCAGGCTGGACGACTCGTTCGGCGCCGTGGCCAAGGTTGGCGTGGAGATTCCTCTGACGGACAACTGGAGCGCCGGGTTCTCCTATTCACGCTACTGGATCGATACCACGGCCACCATCAAGACCCAGACCCCGGGCGTGGGCGAGGTCAAGCGCAAGATCGACGTCGAAGCAGACCCTGACGTCTATTCGTTCACCGTCGGCTATCACTTCTGAACCCGCCGCAGCCCTTACGGAGCCCAGACATGAGCACTGGAAAAATGAACACCACGTTCGACTACATCGTGATTGGCGGTGGCTCGGCAGGTTGTGTGATTGCCAGCCGGTTAAGCGAGGACCCTGCCATCAGCGTCTGCCTGATCGAGGCTGGCGGCCGTGACAAAAGCGTGTTGATCCACGCGCCCGTGGGGGTGGTCGCGATGTTGCCGACGCGCATCAACAACTGGGCCTTCCAGACCGAACCGCAGGCCGGCCTGAACGGCCGACGCGGTTACCAGCCGCGGGGCAAGACCCTTGGCGGCTCCAGCTCGATCAACGCCATGCTCTACGTGCGCGGGCACCGCCAGGACTACGACCAGTGGGCCGCCATGGGCAACCAGGGTTGGTCGTATGACGAGGTGCTGCCGTACTTCGTCAAATCCGAACACAACCAGCAGGTGAACGACGCCTATCATGGCCAGCACGGTCCGCTCAGCGTCACCGAGGTGAGCTGCCCGAGCCCGCTGAACGCCGCGTTCATCCAGGCCGCCGAAATCCATGGGATCCAGCGAACGCCGGATTACAACGGCGCCAATCAGGAAGGCGCGTTCATGTATCAGGTCACCCAGCGCAATGGCGAGCGCTGCAGTGCCGCCAAGGCGTACCTCACACCCAACTTGCACCGCCCTAACCTCACCGTACTGACCGGCGCCGTGGTCGAGCGAGTGCTGGTGGAAAGCAAACGCGCCACGGGCGTGCAGTTGCGCCAGGGCAGCGAGCGCGTCGTGCTCAAGGCGCGCCACGAGGTGGTGCTGAGCGCCGGCAGCTTTGGATCGCCGCAACTGCTGATGCTCTCGGGTATCGGCCCGCGCGAGGAACTGCACAAGCACGGCATCGCCCTCACCCACGAACTACCGGGGGTAGGCGAAAACCTGCAGGATCACATCGACTATGTGTTCACCTACCGCAGCCCCGACAAAGCCGACACCTTCGGCTGCTCACCCACCTTCAGCTGGAAGATGCTCAAGGCCATGGTTCAGTGGAAACGCGAGCGCAAGGGCCTGGTGACCTCGCCTTTCGCCGAATCGGGGGCGTTCTTCAAAAGCCAACCGACCCTGCCCGCCCCCGACCTGCAGTTGATCTTCGTCCCGGCCATCGTCGATAACCATGCGCGCAACCTGCGCCTGGGCCACGGGTTCAGTTGCCACCTGACCCTGCTGCGCCCGAAAAGCCGCGGGACCGTTCGGCTTGCCAGTGCCGACCCGATGGCGGCGCCGCTGATCGACCCGCGCTTCTTCAGCGACCCGCAGGACCTGGACGTGCTCATGCGCGGCGCCGACGTACAGCGCGCCATCCTCGATGCCACGCCGCTGACGCCGTATCGTGGCAAGCCTCTGTATCCCCTGCATCAACACGACCGCCAGGCCGTCGAGCAGGACATCCGCAACCGCGCCGACACCCAGTACCACCCGGTTGGCACCTGCAAGATGGGCCACGACCCGCTGGCAGTGGTGGATGACCAGCTGCGCGTGCATGGCATCGCCGGCCTGCGCGTGGCAGACGCCTCGATCATGCCTACCCTGATCGGCGGCAATACTAATGCACCGAGCATCATGATCGGTGAGAAGGCGGCGGACATGCTGCTGCGCAGCCGCCAGGAGGGCACGCGATGAACGATCTGGCACACCTCGGCGACACGGCCGAAATCGAGCACATGCAACGGGTGCTGACCCGCCAACGCGCGGCATTCAACGCTCAGCCCGAGGTTCCGCTCAAGGTTCGCCTGGAGCACCTCAAGCGTCTGGTCGGCGCCATCCGCCGGTACCAGCAACCTATCGTCGCGGCGCTGAACGCCGACTTCGCTGGCCGTGCCGCCTTCGAGACGCTGCAGATCGAAGTGCTCGGCCCGGTATTGCACGCCCGCCACGCCATCGCCCACCTGCGGCGCTGGATGAAGCCGCAGCGACGCAAGACCGAACTGCTGTTCCTGGGCAACCGCGCCTGGGTCGAGTACCAGCCCAAGGGTGTGGTGGGTATCGTGGGCACCTGGAATTTCCCCTTGTACCTGACCCTGGGACCGCTGATCACCGCGCTGGCGGCCGGCAACCGGGCGATGATCAAGGTCTCGGAGTTCGCACCGCACAGCCGCAAGGTGCTGCAGGCCCTGCTTGCCGAGGTGTTCGACGAGGACCACGTGGCCGTGTTCGGCGGCGAGTTGTCCGCCGCCCAGGCATTCACCGGGATGGCGCTGGATCACCTGGTGTTCACCGGGGCGCCGCAGGTCGGCCACCATGTCATGCGCGCCGCCGCCGACCATCTGGTGCCAGTGACCCTGGAGCTGGGTGGCAAGTCGCCGGCGTTGCTCGGTGAAGGTGCTGACCTGGCGGACGCGGCCTTGCGCATCGCCCATGGCAAGGGCTTCAACGCCGGCCAGGTGTGCGTGGCGCCGGACTATGTGCTGGTCCCCGAAGGCAAGGCACAGTTGTTCGCCGAAGCGGTGAAGCGGGCATTCGAACGGTTGTACCCGGACCCGGCCACCAGCGCCGACTACACCAGCATCATCAGCGACCGCCATGCCCAGCGCCTGCAGGCACTGCTCGCCGACGCCCGGGCCAAGGGCGCAACGGTACTCGCTTGCCACAGCTCGCACGACGCGCCAAGACGCCTGCCCCTGCAGGTGATCACCGGGGTGAGCGACGACATGCGGGTCGCGCAGGAGGAACTGTTCGGGCCACTGTTGCCGATCATCGAGTACCGTGACCTGGACCAGGCCATCGCCTACATCCAGGCCCGCCCGAGGCCTCTGGCGCTCTACCCCTTCGGGCTGGACGCAGCGCAGACCAGGCGCTTGCTCACGCACACCCACAGTGGCGGCGTAACCCTGGACGACTGGGCGTGGCATGTGTTCCAGCACGACCTGCCCTTTGGCGGCGTGGGCAACTCCGGGATGGGCTCCTACCATGGCGAGGAAGGCTTCCGCGCCTTGTCCCATGGCAAGTCGGTATTCAAGCGCCAGCGCTGGTTCCCGACCCAGCTGTTCCATCCTCCCTATGGCCGCTGGGTTCAGCGCCTGGTGGTGAGGTTCTATCTTGGCAAGGGTTGGTAAGCCCAGGCGGGCGGGCGGCTGGGCGTGACACGACGCGCCATTGAATCGTCCCGATGAGTCATATTGATGCCTCCCGCTCTTCAGGCTAATACTAAGGTATCTGCCTGGGGAGGCACGAATCATGCAATCGAGATTTGTTATCGTTCCAGCGGTGCCCATCGAAAAACAATCCTTCCAGTCGGGATCCCGCTTCTATGCCGCTACCGTTCCTGGTGGCTTCGACATCTACGACAACCAGGAAAAACTGCGGCTCAAGCCAAGCTACCCGACCCGGTCACTCGCAGAAGCAGCACGCCAGAAGCTGACGGACGAGTGCCGTAATCCAGACGAGCGTTTCCCTCTGTTGCGGGTGGACTGCGCCAGCATCGACGCCTGACAAGGGATGCAGGCTGAACCTGCCTGAAAAGAAATTGATTTGATAATCGTTATCATCTAAGGTGCCCTCCTCACCCCGGAGGGACACCCGTGATCAACGATGATCTCAGTCAGGTCTACGCCGAGCACAACGGATGGCTCAAGCAATGGCTCTACCGCCGGCTGGGCTGCTCGGCCCAGGCCGCCGACCTGGCACAGGACACTTTCCTGCGCATCCTTCAGGCCCAGCAAAAAGCAGGCGCCAGCCTCAGCCTGCAACGGCCGCGGGCCTACCTGGCAACGATCAGCCGGCGCCTGGTCTACGACCATTTCCGCCGCCAGTCGCTGGAGCGCGCCTACCTGGAAATGCTTGCGCAGCTGCCGGAGCTGTTCGCGCTGTCTGCCGAAGAACAATGGGCCATGCGTGAGACCTTGCAGCAACTGGACGCTCTGCTCGACACCTTCAAGCCGATCGTGCGTTCAGTGTTCCTGCTGGTGCAACTGGAAGGCCTGAGCTACATCGAAGTGGCGCGCCGCCTGGGCATTGGCGAGCGTACGGTCAAGCGGCACATGGCCAATGCGCTGGAAGCCTGCATCCTGTTCGATGAAGACGCCTGATGGCTGCCAGCATGCTGCGGATAAGCCCAGAAGTGGCGCGCCAGGCTGCCCACTGGCACATGCTGATGCTCGACGACGGCGTCAGCCCGGCCCAGCGCGAAGCCTGCACGCGCTGGCGGGCTGCCGCGCCCGAGCACGAGCGGGCCTGGCAGAAGGCTGAACGCGTGCGTGCGCAGCTGGGCCTGCTGCCGCCGCGCCTGGCAATGGGCACACTGGACCGGGAACGGCGGCAGGCGATGAAGCAACTGTTGACCCTGGCCATTGTCGCGCCACTGGGCTATCTGGGTTACCGCCAGCTATCTCCGCAGCCGGCCTATGCCACCGTCGTCGGTCAGCACAGGCGGTTCACACTGGCAGACGGCACCCTGCTCGACCTGAATACCGACACCGTGGTAGACGTGCGTCTGGAGGAGCGGCAACGGCTGATCACCCTGCAGCGGGGGGAGGTGCTGGTCGTCAGCGGGCCTGACGCCAGCAGCACACATCACCGGCCACTACGGGTGGCCAGCGGGCAAGGCCTGATGGAGGCCATGGGCACCCGTTTCATGGTCCGGCAACGCGAACGCAGCACGCAACTGAGCGTACTGGAGGGCGCGGTACGGGTAAGCCCTTTCGAAGGCGCACGGCACACCATCGAGGCAGGCCAGCAGCTGACCTTCGACGCCCAGGGCCAAGGCCACAGGGGCATCGCCCGCGAACAGGACAGCCTGTGGACCCAAGGCCAGCTGGTGGTCGAGGATATGCCTCTGCGGCAGTTCCTGAGCGAGCTTGGCCGCTATCGCTCTGGCTGGCTGAGATGCCAGCCTGAGGCTGCGCATTTGCGCATCAGCGGCACATTCCAGCTGGGCAATACCGACGCGATCCTGGCCGCGCTGCCCGCCACCCTGCCCGTGAATGTGGATTACCGCACCCGTTACTGGGTGACCGTGACCACGCACTGAAAAATTTGGCCCGATTTTCCAGCTCGTCAGTCCTTACCAGTGGAACTGCCACACATAAGGACAATATTTCGATGATCCGCTCTACTCCAAGGGCTTGCAAAACCGCCCTCGCCCTTACCGTCGCCCTGCAGGGTGCAGGCATGCCGGCCATTGCCGCACCTGCTCAGGCGCCACATGCCTACAGCATCGCTTCCGCAAGCCTGGCCCAGGTACTGGCCCGGTTTGCCAGTGAGGGTGGTATCACCCTGCAATATACGTCGGAACTGACCCGTGGCCTGTCCAGCCCAGGGCTGCAGGGCAACTACGGCATCGAGGACGGCTTCCAGCAACTGCTGGCCGGAACCGGGCTGCGTGCCGTGCGGCGCGGCAATGACGTCTACGGCCTGGAACTGCAGCCACTGAGCGGCGACGCCCTCAATCTGGAGCCGCTCAATATCAACGGCCAGCGCGACTCGGCGACCACCGAGGGCTCTGGCAGCTACACCTCCAGCGCGGTCACCATCGGCAAGGGCACTCAGCGCCTCAAGGACATCCCGCAGTCGGTCAGCGTGGTCACCCGCAAGGCGATGGACGACCAGCGTCTCGATACCCTCGACCAAGTGCTCGAACACACGACGGGCATCACCACCTACCAAAGCCCCTCAGGCGGCAAGTACATCTACTCGCGCGGCTTCGAGGTGGAAACCATCCAGTATGACGGCGTGCCGCTCGACCGCCGCTATTACGGTATCGGCAGCAGCTTCACCTCCGACACCCTGCTGTATGACCGCGTCGAGATCCTGCGCGGTGCCAACGGCCTGCTGCAAGGCAGCGGCAACCCGGGTGCGGCCATCAACCTGGTGCGCAAGCGTCCGAAGGCCGTACCTTCGCTGTCCGTCACGGCCAGCGCTGGCTCCTGGGACACCTATCGACAGACCCTCGACGCCAGCGGCCCGCTGACCGCCGACGGCCGGTTGCGCGGGCGCCTGGTCGCTGGCCATGAAGACCGTGACTACTTCTACGACACGGCAGAAAGCCGCAAGAACGTGCTGTACGGGATCCTCGAATACGACCTCGGCGACGCCACCACGGTGGCCGCCGGGGCCAGCGTCGAAGACCTGCACTCCACACCCTTTTTCGGTGGTCTGCCCCGCAACCTGGACGGTAGCGCGGTGCATGCCGGCCGCTCCACCTTCACCGGCGCCGACTGGAACAAGTGGAACAACAAGCAGACCACCTACTTCGCCGACATCACCCACGACTTCAACGAAGACTGGCGCCTGAAAGCCTCCGGCAGCTACATTCGCGAAACCAACGACATTTTCTACAGCTTCGGCCGTGGTGCTGTCGATCCGGCAACCGGTGACGGCATGCAGTCGCGTGCCTACCTGTACGACTTCGAGAACATCAACCAGGGCGCCGACATCAACCTCACCGGCAAATGGCGGGCTTTCGGCCTGGAGCACGAGGTGGTGGTCGGAGCCAACGCCAGCGACCTGCGCTCCGACGACCTGCAAGGCGGCCTGCTCAATCTCGGCCCGCTGAACATCTACGACCCGGTTTCCCCGCGTGAACCGACCCAGGATGAAATGCTCAACACCACCTATGCCGGCGTCTCCAAGGCCAAGATTCGCCAGAATGGCGTGTACAGCGTGGTGCGCTACAAGCTGACCGAGCCGCTGACCCTGGTACTGGGCGCACGGGTCAGCAACTATCAGTACGACTACGAACTGCAGCGCTTCACCACCACCTCGCCAGACCCTGCACACGCGAAGGAAACCGGCGAAGTCACCCCGTATGGTGGTTTCATCTACGCGCTGAACGATCAGTGGTCGGCCTATGTCAGCTACGCCGACATCTTCAAGCCGCAGACCGAACTGAGCGAGGACCTCGCCCCACTCAAGCCGATCGAAGGCTCCAACTACGAGATCGGCCTGAAAGGCGAACTGATGGATGGCCGAGTCAACACCAGCTTCGCGGTGTTCCGGGTCGACCAGGAAAACCGCGCCCAGTACGATTACGCCTCGCAGTGCGGACAGGACGGTGAGAACAACTGCTATGTGGCAGGGGGCAAGGTGCGCGCCGAGGGCTTCGATGCGGAAATCAGCGGCGAAGTGCTGGCCGGCCTGCAGCTGTTTGCCGGCTATACCTACACCTCTACCAAGTTTCTCAACGACCCGGGTGATGGCACCACGGCTTCAGGTGCTACCTTCAACAGCTACACGCCACGCCACCTGTTGCGCTTCTGGAGTGACTACAACCTGCCTGGCGAGCTGAACCCGTGGACCGTTGGTGCCGGCGCCAACATCCAGAGCAAGAACTACAACACCAACTTTGGTGGCACCGGCGGCGTCGGCAAGATCGAGCAGGCAGGCTACGCCATCTGGAACGCTCGCGTGGCCTATCAGATCAACCAGAACTTCAGCGTCGCCCTCAACGGCAACAACCTGTTCGACAAGAAGTACTACTCCTCGATCGGCTGGCTGAACGCCAGCAATGTGTATGGCGAGCCTCGCAACTATACCGTCACGTTGAGAGCCGACTTCTGAGCAAGGGTCGTGAGTCGGCCTCTGGCCTGCCCCCGCTGTCTCAATCCAGCACCGGCTTGAGCAGCGCCTGCGCCTCATACAGCGTCGCCAGGTAGCGCAGGCGCATCTCGTCGATGCTCAACCTCGACGCATGGGTGGTGATGGTCAAGGTCGCCTTCAGCGTGCCGCTGCGTCCCTGCAGCGGCACGCCCAGCACGCGCATGCCGATCTCGTACTCCTGATCGACGATGCTGTAACCCTGCGCCCTCACCCGCTGCAGTTCCGCCTCCAACTGCACCCTGTCGGTCTGGGTGAAAGGCGTCAGCGCCCTGAGCGGGTTGCGCGCGAAATAGTCCTCCCGCTGCCCCTCTTCCAGCCACGCTAGCCACACCCTGCCACTGGCCGTGCAATACATCGGCACCCGTGACCCGGGGCGGATCGACAACGAAGCGATGTGGCTGTAGCGGCTGCGCACCAGGTGGATGATCTCGTCACCATCGCGGCTGCCCACCGACACATGCTCCTGGGTCTGCCGCGCCACCTGCTCGACGATCGGCCGCAACATGCGCGGCAACTGCGCGGAATCGACATAGGCCTGGCCAATGCGCAGGGCCTTGGGCGTCAGCCAGTAATGGCGGTTGTCGGTGTCGGCAAAACCCTCATGCACCAGTGTCAGCAGAAAGCGCCGCGCGGCACTTGGGGTCAGGCCGGACAGCCTGGCCGCCTGGGGCACGCTCAGGCGCGGCTGTTCAGCGTTGAACAGTTGCATCAGCGCCAGGCCTTTCTGCAGGCCGGCGATCAGGTCGCGGGGGTGGATCTCAGGCTGGGACATGAACTCGGCTCTTGGAAAGGGGCAGTTAATGCGATTACCGCGTGATGGCTGCGATTATCGCATTTAATTCCCGTCAAGCGCATTGTTGATGACTCCGCCCCGCGCCAAGCTGGCCTCCAGAACAACAGCCATAACGGAGGTCAACATGATCCGAGGTTCGACAGCACTGGTCGCCATCGTCGGTTCGCCCATTGCCCAGGTGAAGTCGCCGGAAAACTTCAACACCTGGTTCGCCAACAACGCCCGCGACGTGGCGATGCTTCCCATCGACCTGCAGGCAACGGCGCTGGGCGCCTTTGTCGACAACCTGCGCGGCTGGCGCAACCTGCGCGGCTGCGTGGTCACCGTGCCGTACAAGCAGGCCCTGGCCACACAGCTGGACGGGCTCAGCGAGCGCGCCAGGGCATTGGGATCGGTCAACGTGATCCGCCGCGAACCTGACGGCCGCCTGCTGGGCGACAACGTCGATGGTGCGGGTTTTCTCGGCGCCGCGCGCCTGCATGGCTTCGTGGCCAACGGCAAGCGCGCGCTGGTGGTGGGCTGCGGCGGGGTCGGCAGCGCGATCGCCTATGCGTTGGGCGAAGCGGGTATCGCCAGCATAACCCTTGTCGACCCCAGCGCCGCACGCGTCGGGGCGCTGGGTGAAGTGCTCGGCAATGCCTTCGCGCCATTGGAAATCGCTACCCGGTACCGCTCTTTGGAGGGCTTCGACCTGGTCGTCAACGCCTCCCCGGTCGGCATGGGCGACAGCGGCGAGTTGCCTTTGCCGGCCGAACTGCTGGAGACCCTGAACGCCACCACGCTGGTGGCCGACGTCGTCACCTCGCCGGAAATCACCCCGCTGCTGCAACGGGCGCGCGAACGCGGCTGCCCGATCCAGACCGGTGCACAGATGGCCTTCGCCCAACTGGGCCACCTCGGCGCCTTCATGGGCGTCACACCGCTGGAGATCTGAAGCCATGAGCGCTAGCGAACAAGCAGTGTTCGATCTGGTCGTTCTCGGCAGCGGTGCCGGGGGCTTTGCAACGGCGGCCACGGCGGCCCGCCGCGGGCTGAAAGTACTGGTAGTGGAAAAGGCCGAACACTTTGGCGGCACCTCGGCGATTTCCGGTGGCGCGGTGTGGATCTACGGCAGCGATCAAGCCCGTGCTGCCGGCGCCAAGGACTCCTCCGAGGCCATGCGCACCTACCTGAGGACGATCATCGGCGCAGGTTACAACCCCGCGCTGGTGGACGCCTTCATCGAGCAAGGGCACCAGGCTTTGCGCTGGCTGGAGCACAACACCGAATTGCGCTACGGCCTGCGTCCGCACTCGCCGGACTACTACCCCGACGAGCCTGGCGCCACCGAGTTCGGCCGCGCCCTGGAGATGGTCGAGTACGATGGTCGCTCCCTGGGCACACGCTTCAAGGACCTGAAGATGCCACCGCCGGGCATGCTGCTGTTCGGCGGCATGATGGTCAACCGGGTGGATATCCAGCACTTCCTCAATCTGCGCCGCTCGCCGGCCTCGCTGTGGCATTGCCTGAAGTTGATGGCGCGCTATGCGCGGGACCGCCTGCGTCACCCACGGGGCACCCGCCTGACCACCGGCAATGCGCTGATCGCGCGTCTGGCCAGCAGCGCCTTTGCCCACGGCAGCGAGCTTTGGCTGCGCAGCGAAGCGCAGGAGCTGATCGTCGAACGCGGCGTGGTAACCGGTGTAATCGTCAAGCGTGACGGCCGACTGGTGAGGGTGCGTGCGCGCGCAGGCGTGGTCTGCGCCATGGGCGGCTTCGCTGCCGGGGCGCTGGCGGCCAGCTACCGTCCGGACGCCGCAGCGCCCCACCTGAGCATGTCGCCACCCACCAACGACGGCGCCGCCTTGCGCCTGGGCGAGGCAGTGGCGGCGGCCCAGGGCGAGGGTCTGGCGGCCAATTTCTTCTGGGCGCCGGTGTCTGAGCTGCGCCATGCCAACGGCGAGCGCGAGCGTTTTCCGCACCTCGTCACCGACCGTGCCAAACCGGGGGTGATCGCGGTCGACCCGGCCGGGCGGCGCTTCGTCAACGAGTCCAACTCGTACCACCACTTCGTGCAGACCATGTTCGCCAAGGGTATCGGCCATTGCTGGCTGATCTGCGACGCCGAGGCAATGAACCGTTATGGCCTGGGCCTGGCGCGGCCAAAACCGGTGGACAACTCGGCGCTGATCGCCGCCGGCTACCTGCGGCGCACCGCCAGCGTGCCAGCCCTGGCGGCGGCCATCGGCGTCGATCCACAGACCTTGCAGCAGACGCTGGAGCACTTCAATGCCGACGCCCGCAACGGCATCGACCGTGAGTTCGGCAAAGGTGGCAACAGCTACAACCGCTATATGGGCGACCCCCAGCACCAACCCAACCCTTGCCTGGCGCCGCTGACCAGGGCGCCGTACTACGCCATCCGCATCCATACCGGCGACCTCGGCTCGGCACGTGGCCTGGTGACCGACGCCAATGCCAACGTGCTGAACCGCAGCGGCGTGCCCATTGCCGGGCTGTATGCCGTGGGCAACGACATGAACTCGATGATGAACGGCACCTACCCCGGCCCCGGCATCACCCTGGGCCCCGCCCTCACCTTCGGCTGGATCGCTGCCAGCCATATCGCCGCGCGCCTGCAGGCGCCAGCCCCTCACCTGGAGCAACCCGCATGTACTACGAACTGAGAACCTACACCCTCGACCCGCTGAAGATGGCCGACTGGCTGGCCCTGTACCAGAGCCATGCACTGGCAGTGCAAAGCGAGCACCTGGGCAACCTGGTGGGCTTCTTCACCAGCGAATTCGGCGAGGTCAACCAGGTGGTGCATATGTGGGCCTATGCAAGCCTCGACGAGCGTATGGCGCGCCGTGCCTCGATGGCAGCCGACCCACGCTGGGCCGAGTTCTCGCGGCGCAACCGCGAACTGGGCGCGGTGTTGCAGTTGCACTCGCGGCTGCTGCGGCCTACGGGCTTTTCGCCGCTGCAATAACCCGCCCCATGATTCAACGCCGACCTTGTGGGAGCGGCCTGTGGGAGCGGCCTTGCGTCGCGAAAGGGCCGCAGCGCGGCCCCGACAATTCACGCGGCGAAGCTGAAATCCTGGGGGCGCTTCGCTCCCCTTTCGCGACGCGAGGCCGCTCCCACAACAACCGTGTCTGACCGCATAAGGATCTACTCATGCAACCCCGCGAATGTGACGTACTTGTCATCGGCTCCGGTGCCTCCGGCCTGGCGGCCGCCGTAACCGCCGCACATCACGGCCTGACAGTGATCGTCGCGGAAAAGACCAGCCAGCTTGGCGGCACCAGTGCCTGGTCGGGGGGCTGGCTGTGGATTCCGCGCAACCCGCTGGCCATCGCCGAAGGCATCGTCGAAAGGGACGACGCACCGGAACGCTATCTGCGCGCCCAGACCCACACCGCCGAACTGGACCCTCGCCAGCGCGCCTTCCTGCGCCATGGCCCGGAGATGGTGGCGTTCTTCCAGCAACACACGGCCGTGCAATTCCAGTCCGGCAGCAAGATGCCCGACATGCATGCAGGCGACGGCAGCGCGGGTGGCGGGCGCTCGCTGTGCGCGCTGCCGTTCGATGGCCGCCTGCTTGGCCCGTGGCTGCACACGCTGCGCCCGCCACTGGACATCGTTAGCCTGGCGGGCATGGGCATCGCCGGTGGCGCGGACATGGCCGCCTTCTTCAATGCGCGCCGCTCAGCCAAGGCCGCCCTGCATGTCGGCAAGCGCCTGCTGCGCCATGGCCGCGACCTGCTGCTGCACCGTCGCGGCCTGCAGCTGGTCAACGGCAACGCCCTGGTCGCGCGCCTGTTGCGCAGTGCCCTGGACCTGAATGTGACCTTCCTCACCGACACACCAGCCACCCGCCTGCTCGGCGATGGGCGCGTCGACGGCGCCCAGTTCGCCGATGGCCAGGTGATCCGCGCACGCCGTGGTGTGGTCCTTGCCTGTGGCGGCTTCGCCCATGATCGACAGCGCATTGCCCAGCTGATGCCCCATGCGCCTGATGGCGACCAGCATTACTCGGCCGCACCGCCGCAGAACAGCGGTGATGGCCTGCGCCTGGGCGAACAGGTTGGCGCTCGCGTCGGCACACTGGTTCAGGCCGGCGCCTGGGCACCGGTCTCAAGGGTTGCGCGCCGTGACGGCAGCATTGGCCACTTCCCGCACCTGATCGACCGGGCCAAGCCCGGCTTCATCGCCGTGCGCCGTGATGGCCGACGTTTCGTCAACGAAGCCGACTGCTATCACGACTTCATGAATGCGCTGTTCGCCGCCACGCCACCGGGCGAAGCGCACGAAGCCTGGCTGATTTGCGACCATGCTGCACAACGGCGCTACGGTATCGGCTGGGCCAAGCCGTATCCCTTCCCGACCGGCTTCTATCAGCGACGTGGCTATCTGTTCAGCGGCCAGTCCCTGGCAGAACTGGCACAGCGCTGCGACATCGACAGCGAACAACTGCAACGCACCGTGGCCGACTTCAATCGGCATGCCGCCTTCGGCGAAGACCCCGCCTTCCAGCGCGGCACCTCGGCCTACAACAAGGCCCAGGGCGAACCGCTGCATGGGCCTAACCCTTCGTTGCGGCCCTTGCTGCACGGCCCTTTCCATGCGGTGAAACTGCTACCCGGCAGCCTTGGCACTTTCACCGGCCTGTGCACGGATGCCTCGGCGCGCGTGCTGGATCACGCGCAACAGCCGATACCCGGCCTGTTCGCGGTCGGCAACGACATGCACAGCGTGATGGCCGGGCATTATCCTAGCGGTGGTATCACCCTTGGCCCGGGCATGACGTTCGGCTACCTGGCTGGCAAGGCGCTGGCCAGCGTGTGAGCGGGGCTCGCTATTGTTCGATTATCGAACAATAGCCCATTCCTGCGAATTGACGGTCGCCGATTGACTGCTCACCATGCACCGGCCTTGCGTGTACCCCCTGCCTGGGGCCAGGTCACGTTCGAGAAACAGCTGTTAATTACAATTTCAAGAAACGACCAGGATATGAACCACTCCAAGCTCACTACCGCCAGCCCACGGCTGCCATCCGCCGGCATCGGCGACAAGGTCCGTGGCGCCTTCGCCGTCGGCAAGACCCGCTGGGGCATGCTCGCCCTGGTGTTCTTCGCCACCACCCTGAACTACATCGACCGCGCCGCACTCGGCATCATGCAGCCGGAACTGGCCAAGGCCATGAGCTGGACGGCGATGGATTACGCCAACATCAACTTCTGGTTCCAGGTCGGCTATGCGGTCGGCTTCGTGCTCCAGGGCCGGCTGATCGACAAGGTCGGCGTCAAGCGCGCCTTCTTCGCCGCCGTGCTGCTGTGGAGCCTGGCCACCGGTGCCCATGGCCTGGCCACCTCGGCGGCCGGTTTCATGGTCTGCCGCTTCATCCTCGGCCTGACCGAAGCGGCCAACTACCCGGCCTGCGTGAAGACCGTGCGGCTGTGGTTCCCGGCTGGCGAGCGGGCCATCGCCACCGGCCTGTTCAACGCCGGCACCAACGTCGGCGCCATGGTCACCCCGGCCCTGCTGCCACTGATCCTGACTGTCTGGGGCTGGCAGGCTGCATTCATCGCCATGGGCTGCTTGGGCCTGGTCTGGCTGGTGTTCTGGGGCCTGAAGTACTTCAACCCCGAAGAACACCCACGGGTACGTCAGAGCGAGCTCGACTACATCCAGCAGGACGTCGAGCCGGAGGTGGCGCGCCTGCCCTTCAGCCGTATCCTCGGCATGCGCGGCACCTGGGCCTTCGCCGTGGCCTACGCGATCACTGCACCGGTGTTCTGGTTCTACCTGTACTGGCTGCCGCCGTTCCTCAACCAGCAGTACAACCTGGGCATCAGCGTGACCCAGATGGGCATCCCGCTGATGCTGATCTGGCTGACCGCCGACTTCGGCAGCATCGGCGGCGGCATCCTGTCCTCGTGGCTGATCGGCCGCGGCGTGCGCGCCACCACGGCGCGCCTGGTATCGATGCTGATCTTCGCCTGCACCATGCTCAGCGTGACCTTCGCCGCCCATGCCAGCGGGCTGTGGATCGCGGTGCTGGCCATCGCCGTGGCGGTCGGCGCGCACCAGGCCTGGACGGCGAATATCTGGAGCCTGGTGATGGACTACACGCCCAAGCACCTGATCAGCACGGTGTTCGGTTTCGCCAGCATGTGCGCGGCGATTGGCGGGATGTTCATGACCCAGATCGTCGGTAGCGTGCTGATGGCGACGAACAACAACTATGCCGTGCTGTTCACCATGATTCCGGCGATGTACTTCCTGGCGCTGGTCTGGATGTACTTCATGGCGCCGCGCAAGATCGAAGCCCAATAGGCGCGAACTCCAGTTACCTCGGTGGGGCCCTGACGGGCCCCTTTTTTATGCGTGCCTGGGTTTTCACTGGTAAACCACCGGCCCCGAGACCTGTGCAGTACTTGTGGGAACAACTGCCCTGCTCGTCGATGTTGTCGAGGCAGGCTGAGGCAGGGATTTCAATTTTGACAGGCGAGGGCTTGGGTTACTGACGCTTCGTAGCCTTCTCAGACGACGCCACCGTGCCGCACAATTGATGTAGGAAGAAGACTTCAGCCAGCATTGGTCGGGATAGTAGGAAAACAGTAACTGCCCATCTTTCATGGCGTCGATCAGCCGGTGCGCAATTGCCGGTCTCACTGCCGGACAGCCGAGGCTTCTGCCGATGCGACCATTGGCCCGGGCCAGCACCGGGCTGACGTACGGTGCACCATGGATGACGATTGCCCGATCAAAAGCGTTATCGTTAAAGCCCGGTTCCAGGCCTTGCATGCGCATTAAGGATTTTCCATGGTGCAATCAACAAGGTTGTTCGTCATAAGCCGCGCTGTATTTATGGTCTTTCTGATCAGTGGCACTGCGCTGGGTGAAACGTCGCAGATCGTGTCGGCATCTACGCAAGTCAGTTCGGCGACTGCAGCGCCTGACGACATCGTTGGACAAGAGATCCAGGCCGCGCTCGAACCCCTGGCATCGTCATTTCCTCCCTTGATTACCTCGCGCAAGCATCAGCGCGCGGACATCAATCGCGTTGTTCTCGATTTCTATTCCCATCGCAACTATCGCGCCGCCTGGACAGACGGGCGCGATGTCACCCAGTTGCTCAAAAGTCTGAATGACACTCACATCGACGGCCTGAACCCTGCGGACTTCCGGGTCGGCGAGTTGGCCGAGGCTCAATCGTTATTGCAGGCCTCCGCGCCGACGCCAGCGCAAGCGGCGGCTTTTGATATCGCGCTGACCCGCACCTACATCACTGCACTCCTGCAATTGCGGCGCGGCAAGGTCAACCCATCGCAGCTGGATTTTCATTGGAACTTCGACCCGGTCGGTGTTTATCCCCGTGAAGATGTGAGCAGTTTCTTTGCTGCCCTGGATGCCCACGATGTGGCCCGTGCGTTCGCCCAGGCACCGCCGCAAGAGGCAGTTTATGACAACATGCGTGAGGCATTGGCGCAGTTGCGTCAGGTTCGCGATGCCGGCGGTTGGCCGAAAATCGCCGAAGGGCAGTCACTCAAACCGGGAATGGGCGGCGCTGTGGTCGCACAGTTACGTGCCCGTCTGGTGGCCGGTGGTTACCTGGATCCGCATAAGGGCAAGCGCAGCGATTACGACGACACAGTCATTGCTGCGGTGAAGAAGTATCAGGCCGACCAGTACCTTGGTGTGGATGGCGTGGCTGGCGCGGCCACCCTGACGGCGCTGAATGTGCCTGTCGAGGCACGGATTGATCAGGTCCGGGTGAACATGGAACGGGCGCGCTGGCTGCTCTACAAACTCCATGGCACCTTTGTCGTTGTCGATATCGCCGGCTACAAGGTGGCGCTATACCGCGACGGCAAACCCATCTGGCGTTCCCGGGTGCAGGTCGGCAAGCCTGTGCGCAGCACTCCGGTATTTCAATCCGAGATCACCTACATCACCTTCAACCCCACCTGGACTGTGCCGCCGACGATTCTGCAAAAGGATATGCTGCCCAAGATTCAGCAGAATCCAGATTACCTGGCGGCCAGCCGGATCAGGGTCCTTGATCGGGCTGGCAATGAACTCGATCCGGCGAACGTCGACTGGTACAACGCGCGCGGCCTCACGCTGCGCCAGGACGCCGGCCCTACCAACTCGTTAGGGCAGGTGGTCATTCGTTTCCCCAACGACTATGCGATTTACCTGCACGACACGCCGCATCGCGAGTTGTTCGCCAAGGCGGTGCGCACCACTAGCTCCGGATGTATTCGGGTGGAGAATCCCCTGCAGTTGGTCGAGCTGTTGCTCAACGACCCGGTGCGCTGGAACAGCGAGGGTATTCAAAAACAGTTGGCCAAAGGCAGGACCGAGAACATCAAGCTTCCGGTCAAGGTACCGGTGTTGTTGGCCTATTGGACGGTCGACTTGAGCAACGAGGGGCGAGTGACGTTCAAACCCGACGTTTATGGCTACGACACGCCGCTATTGCGGCAGTTGAACTTGCCTTCAAAACTGCCCGCCTTGGCGTTGCCGCAGGCTGAAACGACTATGGTGGTTACAGGACAAAGCCAGATTTAGGCAGCGCGTGAGCCTCACTGTGGAAGCGGGCTCGTCCCGCGATTAGGCCGGCCTGTCTGAATAGCGGGTGCTGCGCACCCGGTCGCGGGACAAGCCTGCTCCCACAAGGTAGCTGTCTGGCGCAACAGAACATTCGAGCGCCCCTGTGAGAGCCGGCTTGCCGGCCATCACAGGCGTAGCCCGTGCCATGGGCTCAGACTCTGGCGAGTACCGCCTTGGCCTTCTCCAGCGCCATGCGCGCACGCTGCTCACCACTGATGCCCTGCTCCATCAGCTGCCGGGTGGGGATCTCCAGGCTCAACGGCACGCTCGCCGGCAAGCCACGCAACAGCCCCACCAGGTCGGCATCACCCTCCCCCGGGAACCGCCGTTCGTTGCGCGCCTGGCGCAGGATCTCGTCCATGTCGGCCGGCACCGGACCTGCGACGTCGCACAGCTGGGCATAGCGCATGCACTGCGCCGGCAGTTGCGCCAGGTCGTCCAGCGAAGAACGCGAGCGGTTGAAGTGAAAGGCATCGACCAGCACACAGCCGTTGACCCGGTCGGCGTTGGCCATCACGCGCATGGCTTGGCGCAGGTCGCGCACGTCGGTCCAGGGCATGAACTCCAGGTGCGGGTGAATGCCGTAGCCGGCAGCCAGGTCGCACAGTTCGGCAAAACGCGCGGTGAGGCGCGCTTCATCCGGGTCGTTGCCGGCCACCAGCAGCTCGGTGCCGCCCAGTTCGGCGCCGACCGCCAGGATCGGTTCGAAGTCGGCCACGCAGGTGTCGGCCTTGAGGCGCAGGATTTCCAGGTCGAGCACCTTGATGCCGGTATCGCGCAGGCGCGCCTGGGTCTGCCGGCGCAGGCCGGCGTCCGCCACCAGCGGGTAGTGCTGCTCCTGCTCGGTGGCCGGCACCAGGCGCAGGCCCACATGGCTGTAACCGGCACGGGCGGCAGCCTCAACCATGTCTGGCGGGGACAGTTCGAGCACCGTCAGGGCGGCGAGGGAAAAGATACGGTCGGTCATGTCATTTACCTAAGGACGAGAAATCAGGCGATCAGTTCTGGCGCACAGGCCCGGCCCGTTTCGGCGGCCTGACGGATTGCATCGATCAGGGCCAGGGTACGGCCACCGTCGGCGGCATCGATCAACGGCGCCTCAGTGCCCTGGACAACGCGGATGAAGTGCTGCAACTGCAAGGTCAGCGCCTCGCCTGCGGGGATGGCCTCCTCGCTTTGCAGCAACGGCGTGTGCCAGCCAGAACCGGCCTCGGCGTAACGCCAGCGCTTGAGTTGCGGAATGCTCAGCGCCCCTTGGGTGCCAGCCAGCAGGTAGCACGGTTGCCCGTCCTGACGCGGGTAGATCGGACTTTCCCCGGAATCCAGCTCCCAGCTCCACGGCGCGGCCACAGCGTCGGAACCGGTCAGGCTGCCCAGCGCCCCGTTGGCAAACTGCAGCAGCACCGCCGCACTGTCTTCGTTGGCGAAGCCGCGCACGTCGTTGCGGGTAAAGGCCTGCACCTGCACCACCTCGCCGCACAGGTGGCGCAGCAGGTCGAGGTCATGGATCAGGTTGGTGAGCAGGAAGCCCGCCCCCGGCTCGCGGCGCCAGGGCGTTTCGAAGTAGCTGTCGGGCTTTTGCAGTTGCCACAGCGCGGTGACATTGATCAGCCGGCCCAGCTTGCCTTCGTTGATGACCTGACGGGCCTTGGCGATCAGCGGGTTGTGCCGCCGGTGATGGCCGACCAGCACCGGCACGCCACGGCGGCGCGAGGTCTCGACCAGTGCGCGGACTTCGTCGAGGTGCACGCCCACCGGTTTTTCCACCAGCACCGGCACACCGGCCTCGACGCAATCCAGGGCGGTGGCCACGTGCAGGTTGTTGGGGTTGGCGACGATCACCGCATCGGGCCGGGCCTGCTCGAGCATCTGCCGGTAATCGGCGAAGCAGGCAACGCCACATTCCGCGGCAAACGCCTCGGCCTGTGGGCCTGGATCTGCCACAGCGCACAGCTGGGCTTGCGGCAGCCGGCGCAAGTGCTGGTAATGCTGGCGGCCCATGATGCCGGCGCCGATCAGGGCGATTCGTAGGGGTGAGTTCAACGCACTGTCCTCTTGTCGTTATTGTGGTGCCGATAGTGAAACCAAGTTCCGGAATCGACACTGCACAATGTAGAACCAAGTTCAGCTTTCCAGAACGACCCACCCCGAAGACTGTGCGATTACCGACCGGAAATGCCCATCAGGCGAACAATTCACTGGCCCGGCTGGCCGTCGACAGCTCTTCCGCCGCCGCCAACAGCAGCGGCGCCAACTCGGCCAGGCGCGTGTGCGCCAGGCGAGCGCTGGGCCCGGCAATGCTGAGCACGCCGATCACCTCGTCACTCTGTGGGCGCCGCACCACGGCGGCCAAGGCTGAGGTACCGATGGCCGACGTCTGCTCGACCCAGGCATAGCCGCGCTCGCGGGCACGATGCAGGTAGGTCAGCAGCTCATCGGTCGAACGGGGCGCATTGGGGCCGAACTGTGCCGGGTCAGCGATGCCCTGGCGCAGCACCATCTGCAGCGCTTCGTCATCGCTCAGGCTGGCCAGCCAGGCGTGCCCGGAGGCGGTGTAGAACAATGGCGCATCCCGCCCCATGTCCGGGTCGTAGCGTAGCCCGGAACGCGCGCCCTGGGACTTGGCGATCCAGGTCTGGCGGTGGCCTTCGATCACGCCCAGACGCACCAGCTCGCCACTGTCCTGGGCCAGACGGTCGAGAATCGGCTGAATGATGTCGGCGCCGCTGCTGGAGAGGTAGCGAAAGCCCATCGCCACCAGCTTGGCGGACAGCTGATAGCGGCTGTTGTCGCGGTTCTGCCGCACATAGCCCAGGCGCACCAGCTCTGTGAGCATGCGGTGGGCGGCGCTCTTGGGAATGTCCAGGCGCTCGGCCAGGGTTTGCAGCGGCAAGCCATGAGGCTCGCCGGTGAGGCTTTCAACAAGGCTGAAAGCACGTTCGATCTGACTACCGGCCATAACACGTATCCCTTAAAAATTGCCGAATTCTAGAAGAAGATTCCAAGCCCTGGACAGCCAGCGCACCCTGCAAGCTGTGAAGTGTCCGGTTATCGACCAGAAAGTGGCTCACGGCCTTGCAGTACCAACTGCTTGAAAAGAATATTATGGAATCATGTTCCAATAATAATGCAGGAGACACCGTAATGCCCGCCGAATCCCTCCCAAGCGACTGCGATGTTCTGGTCATCGGCTCCGGCGCGGCCGGCCTGGCAGCGGCGGTCACCGCCGCCTGGCATGGGCAGAAGGTCGTCCTGGTAGAAAAGGACGCGGTGCTTGGCGGCGCCACTGCCTGGTCGGGTGGCTGGGCCTGGGTGCCACGCAATCCGCTGGCCCGGCGCGCCGGCATCATCGAGGACATCGAACAGCCGCGCACCTACCTGCGCAACGAACTGGGCACACACTTCAACGCAGAGCGTGTCGACGCCTTCCTCGAAGCCTGCCCGCACATGGTTGCCTTTTTCGAGCGGCACACCTCGCTGCAGTTCGCCGACGGCAACGCCATTCCGGACATGCATGGCGACACGCCCGGTGCCGCCCTCGGCGGCCATCAGGTAATCGCCGCACCGTACGATGCCCGCCAGCTCGGCGCACTGTTGCCGCGCCTGCGCAAGACGATGCGCGAGACTTCGTTCATGGGCATGCCGATCATGGCCGGCGCCGACCTGGCTGCCTTTCTCAACATGACCCGCTCGCCGCGCGCCTTGCTGCACGTGTGCAAACGCTTCACCCGCCACCTCTACCACCTGGCCCGCCATGGCCGGGCCATGCACCTGGTCAACGGTGTGGCGCTGGTGGCACGGCTGGCAAAGTCGGCGCAGGACCTGGGCGTGCGCATGATCGAGTCGACCGCGGCCAAGGGCCTGCTGATCGAAGACGGCAAGGTACTGGGGGCTGTGGTTACAACCGCGCAAGGCGAACGGACAATCCGCGCCCGGGCCGTGGTACTGGCCGCAGGCGGCTTCCCCAATGACCCCGCTCGGCGCCGGCAGCTGTTCCCGCGCGACGCCAGCGGCTACGACAACCTCGCCCTGCCCCCGCGGTCCTGCTCCGGCGACGGCCTGCGCCTGGGCGAATCGGCAGGCGGCGTGGTGGCCACCGACCTGAAGTCGCCGGTGGCCTGGGCGCCGGTGTCCAAAGTGCCCCAACGCGACGGCAGCGTCGGGCACTTCCCGCACATCATCGAACGCGGCAAGCCGGGCATCATCGGCGTGCTCGCCAGCGGCAAGCGCTTCGTCAACGAGGCGCACGGCTATTACGACTATGTGTCGGCCATGGTCGATGCAGTGCCGCACGGTGAGGAAGTCTGTTCGTGGCTGATCTGCGACCACCGCTTCCTGCGCCGCTTCGGCCTCGGCCACGCGCGCCCTGCGCCCTTGCCTGTGAGGCCACACCTGCGCAGCGGCTACCTGAAACGCGGCGCCACCCTGGAGCAACTGGCCAAGGCTTGCGGTATCAACCCCGTTGGGCTCAGCACGACGGTCGCTGAGTACAACCTGCATGCGTGCACAGGCCAGGACCCGGCCTTCGGCCGCGGCTCGACGCCGTTCAACCGCAAACAGGGCGACCCGCTGCACAAGGGGCCGAACCCTTGCCTGGCGCCCATCGAGCAAGGGCCGTTCTATGCGGTGAAAGTGCAACCCGGGTGCTTCGGCACCTTCGCCGGCCTGCGCACCGACGGCCAGGCCCGCGTGCTGAACGACGCCGGCCAGCCGATCAGCGGCCTGTATGCGGCCGGCAGCGACATGGCCAGCGTGTTCGGCGGCTGGTACCCGTCTGGCGGCATCAACCTTGGGCCGGCGCTGACCTTCGGTTATGTCGCCGGGCGGCATATCAGCGGCGTAACGGAGTACGAATAGCGCCAGCGGCTGGCGAACCATGGACAGGGGCAGGGTTTGCCACTCAAACTGAGCCAGCCCTTACAAAAGTGCCAAACCGACCTTACCCGAGGAGGACGACCGCCCTTGAACAAGAACACCGAACCGTCACGCGGGTGGCTGGCCAGCAAGCTCCTCGCCGACGGCCAGGAACCGGACCCGCGCTTCACCCTGGCCAACGAGCGCACCTTCCTCGCCTGGATCAGGACCGCGCTGGCACTGCTGGCCAGCGGCATTGCCGTGGACATGTTCACCGCCGAGATCTTCAGCGCCGGCACCCGCCGCCTGCTGGCGCTGGCGTTGATCAGCCTGGCGTTGCTGCTGAGCCTGCCGGCCTTCGTCCGCTGGCTCAATGTGGAACGGGCAATGCGCCAGAAGCGCCCGCTGCCGTTCCCGCTGATCGCCCCGGCGCTGTCGATTGGCGTGTCGCTGGTGATGGCCTTCTTCGCCTATGCAGTGTTCTTCCATGCCTGACCCGCAACCGGTCCACGCCGACGATGGCCTGCAGCCGGAGCGCACCTTGCTGGCGTGGCGGCGTACCATCCTCGCGCTGGTCGTCTGCTGCTGCATGTACTTGCGCTGGGTGCCTCACCACCATTGGTTTGCCGCGCTGCCCGCCGCGCTCTGCCTGCTGCTGGCCGGCGCCACCTGGCTGCGACTGCGGCGGCGTTATCACTACTTGGTGCGCGGCCTGCATGACGAGGGCGTGGTGTCCGGTGTCACCGAACACCTGCTGCTTGCCCTTGGTGTCACCGTATTATGTGCAATCGAGCTGGCGGCCATCGTGCTGTATGCGGCCTGAGCCCAGCCAGCGGCGGCTCACGCACACCAGCAGGATGAACAGCGTCACCCCGGCGGTCATCAGCACTTCGTAACGGTAGGCATCGCTGAACAGCATGTAGCCCAGCACCAGGGCGATGACACCGATCACCAGCCAGGTCAGCCAGGGGAACAACCACATCCGCAGCTCCAGGCATTTGCCTTCGCGCTCGGCACGGGCGCGCAAGCGCAGCTGCGAGATGGCGATCACCAGGTAGACGATCAAGGCGATCGCACCCGTGGTGGACAGCAGAAAGTCGAACACCTTGCCCGGAAACACATAGTTGACCAGGCAACCGGCAAACCCCGCCACGGTCGAGGTCAGCACCGCCACCACCGGCACACCGTTGCCGCTGACCTTGCAGGTGACGGCCAGTGCTTCGCCGCGCGCACCCAGCGAATGCAGCATGCGCGACGCTGTATACAGGCCCGAGTTCATGCAACTGGTGACGGCCACCAGCACCACGATGTCGACCACAAGTTTGGCGCCCGGTACATCCAGTACTTCGAGCACCCGCTGGAACGAGCCGGCCGCCAGCAATCGGGGGTCGTTCCACGGCACCAGCGCCACCACCAGGAAGATCGACGCCAGGTAGAAGATGGCGATGCGGTACACCACCAGGTTGGTGGCGCGGCGGATCTTCGCCTGGGGGTTGGCGGTTTCGTCGGCGGCAATGGTGACGATCTCGGCGCCAAAGAACGAGAAGATGGTGATCAGCACGCCACCCAGCACGGTGCCCCAGCCGTTGGGCACGAAGCCGCCATTGGCCCACAGCTGGGCCACCCCCGAGACGTCGGCCCGCGGCCAGACGCCAAACACCGCCATGCCACCGACGACGATGAACGCCAGTATGGCGATCACCTTGACCAGGGCGAACCAGAATTCGAATTCACCGAAATGCTTCACGCTGATCAGGTTGCTGGCCGCGAGCACCGCCATGATCACGAAGGCGAATGCCCAGGACGGCACGGCAGGGAACCAGGCATGCAGGATCTGCGCCCCGGCGATGGCCTCGACCGGAATGATCAGCACCCAGAACCACCAGTAAAGCCAGCCGATGGTAAAGCCCGCCCACGGCCCGATGGCCTCGGCGGCGTAAGTGGAGAACGAACCGCTGTTGGGGTTGGCCACGGCCATTTCGCCGAGCATGCGCATGACCAGCAATACCAGCAGGCCGGTCATGGCGTAGGAGATGAGGATCGCCGGGCCGGCCGAGGCGATGGCCTTGGACGAGCCGATGAACAGCCCGGCACCGATGATGCCGGCGATGGAAATCATCGAGACCTGGCGCGAGGTCAGGCCGTGTTGCAGTGCAGCATTCTTGTTTGGTTGCAGCGACATCTTGTGAGCCTTCGAGAGACTTGGTTCAGACTCACCGGCCTCTTCGCGGGCACGCCCGCTCCCACAGGATAACCACAGCCCCGGTTCAAGGGGGCCCTTGTGGGAGCGGGGGTGCCCGCGAAGAGGCCAGTGCAGTATGTGCAAGTCTTCTTGTCTTTTCTTGTCAGAGCCCCCGGCCAGACACCGGGGCATGGGTCAATCGCCGAGGTAGGCCTTCTTCACCTGATCATCGTGCAGCAGGGTTTTCGCACAGCCTTCCAGGCTGATCTGCCCGCCATCGATCACATAGGCGCGGTCGCAGGTCTGCAAGGCCAGGCGCGCGTTCTGCTCCACCAGCAGCAACGTCACCCCGCCCTTGACCACCTCGACGATGGTCTCGAAGATCTTCTGCACGATGATCGGCGCCAGCCCCATCGACGGCTCGTCGAGCAGCAGCAACTTCGGCCGCCCCATCAGCGCCCGGGAAATCGCCAGCATCTGCTGCTCGCCGCCGGACATCGTCCCGGCCAACTGAAAGGCGCGCTCCTTGAGGCGCGGGAAGATGCCATACATGCGCTCGATGTCGGCACTGATCGCCTCCTTGCCATCACGCCGGGAAAACGCCCCCATCTCGAGGTTCTCGTGCACCGTCAGCTTGGGGAATATGCCCCGCCCTTCCGGCACCAGGGCCAGGCCTTCGCGAATCAGGTCGTGGCCCTTGATCGCCGCGTGCGACTTGCCATCGAAGGTGATCTGCCCGGCGCTGGGCTTGAGCAGCCCGGCCAGGGTCTTGAGGGTGGTGGTCTTGCCCGCGCCGTTGGCGCCGATCAGCGCAACCATTTCACCTTCGCCCACTTTCAGGTCGATGCCCTTGATCGCCTGGATGGCACCGTAGGACACCTTGAGGTCATTCACTTCCAGGATGCTTCTCATGCCACTGCCTCCGCGCCGAGATAAGCCTCGATCACCCGTGGGTCCTTGCGTACATCGGCCGGCAGGCCGTCGGCGATCTTGCGGCCGAACTCCAGCACGGTGATGTGATCGCACAGGCCCATCACCAGCTTCACATCGTGCTCGATCAGCAGCACCGTCTTGCCGTCCGCCTGCATCTTGCACATCAGCTGGCGCAGGCCTTCTGTTTCCGCCGCGTTCATGCCGGCGGCCGGCTCGTCGAGGGCGATCAGCTTGGGTTCGGTGGCCAGCGCGCGGGCGATTTCCAGGCGACGCTGGTCGCCGTACGAGAGGTTCTTCGCCAGCTCACCCGCGAGGTGGGCGATACCGACATAGTTCAGCCAGTAGCGCGCTGCCTGGCGGATCTCGCGCTCCTCGCGCACGCAGGCCGGGGTCCGCAGGATGGCGCCGAACACGCCACTGCGCGTGCGCACATGGCGGCCGATCATCACGTTCTCCAGTGCGGTCATGTTGTGGAACAGGCGGATGTTCTGGAAGGTACGGGAAATACCGGCCTCCACCACCTTGTGCGGCTTGCTGATGCGCAGTGGCTGGCCATCGAACATCACCCGCCCCTGCTCGGCCCGGTACAACCCGGTGAGCACGTTGAACAGGGTGGTCTTGCCGGCGCCGTTGGGGCCCAGCAGGCCGCGGATCTCACCACGGCGAATACTCAGGTCGATGTTGTGCAGAGCCTGCAGGCCACCGAAGAACTTGCTGACCTGGTGCAGCTCGAGAAGGATTTCGCTCATGCCTTGTCCGCCTGTTTGATCGGGTGTTCGAAGGAGGCTTCGCTGGCCGGGGCCTGCACGGCGGTACTGAGTGCCGCCGGCAGCGGTTCGACCTCCGGGTCGGCATCGTGCAGCTCGGCACGGCGGCGGTCGGACGGCCACAGGCCCTCGGGGCGAAAACGCATCACCAGGATGAGTGCCAGGCCGAACACCAGCATGCGCAGGGTCGAGGCATCCAGCACGTTGCGCAGGATGTCGCGGCTGACGAAGCTGACGTTGTCCATCACCCACGGCTGCACCCAGTTGACCAGGTCGCGGAACAGCTCGGGCATCACCGACAGGATCAGCGCCCCCAGCACCACGCCACGGATCGAGCCCATGCCACCGAGTACCACCATGGCCAGCACCATGATCGATTCCATCAGGGTGAACGACTCGGGGCTGACGAACCCCTGATAGCTGGAAAACAGCACACCCGAGACACCGCCGAAAGTGGCCCCCATGGCGAAGGCCAGCAATTTCAGATTGCGCTTGTTCAGGCCCATGGCTTCGGCCGCCACTTCGTCTTCGCGCAAGGCCATCCAGGCGCGGCCGATGCGCGACACTTCCAGGCGCTTGGACAGCACGATGCAGAAGATGACGATGGCCAGGAAGAACAGGTAGTAGTTGATCACCGGCGAGACCTGCAGGCCGAACAGGTTCCAGCCCTGCTGCAGCGAAAGCAGCGGCGCAGCGCCCTCGCCTGCCGCATGCATCCAGGGCCCGCCATCCACGTGCAACGGGGCGATGTTGCTGATGCCCTGGGGGCCATTGGTGAGGTTCAGCGGTTGGTCGAGGTTGTTCATGAAGATGCGGATGATCTCGCCGAAACCGAGGGTGACGATGGCCAGGTAATCGCCGCGCAGCTTGAGCACCGGCGCACCGATCAGCACCCCGCAGATCGCGGCAGCCACCGCTGCCACCGGGATGATCACCCACAACGGCCAGTCCATCACGCCGCTGGCCAGGCCCGCCAGGTTCAGGTGTGGCGAGGCCAGCAAGGCGTACAGGTAGGCGCCGATGGCGTAGAAGCCGATATAACCCATATCGAGCAGGCCGGCGTAACCGATGACGATATTCAGGCCCAGCGCCAGCAGCACGTAGAGCATGGCGAAACCGAGGATACGCACCCAGGTCGGGCCAAGCATCGGGATGGCATCGACCAGGAACGGCAAGGCGATGAAGCCCAGGATCAACAGCAGGTACTGGCTCTTGAGGTTTTTCATGGCTGCCTCCTCACGCCCGGTCGGCCTGGCGTTCGCCAAGCAAGCCGTTAGGCCGGAACAGGAGCACCAGGATCAACACGGCAAATGCGAAGATGTCCTGGTAGTTGGCACCGAGAAAGCCGCCCGTGAGCTGACCGGTGTAACCGGCCGCCAGCGACTCGATCAACCCCAGCAGCAGGCCACCGGCCATGGCGCCGAACAGGTTGCCGATACCGCCCAGCACCGCTGCCGAGAACGCCTTCAACCCCAGCAGCAGGCCCATGTAGGCGTCGGCCTGACCGTAGTTGATGGCACGCATCACCCCGGCAATTGCCCCCAGGCTGGCGCCGATGAGGAAGGTCGCCGAGATCACCCGGTTGATGTTGATGCCCATCAGCCCGGCCACTTCCTGGTTCTGTGCGGTAGCGCGCATGGCCTTGCCCAGGCGGGTCTTGTCGACCAGCAGCCAGAGGCCGAACATGATCACCACGGCGATCAGCATGATCGACACCTGCACATTGGTCAGGGTGGCGCCGAACACCTCGACCGGCTGCACCTCGACCACTTCGGGGAACGTCTTGTAGCCGCGCCCCCAGATCATCATCGCCAGGTTCTGCAGGGCGATGGAGATGCCGATGGCAAGGATCAGCGGGGTCAGCCGCGGTGCCTTGCGCAGCGGCCGATAGGCATATTTCTCCATGCCCTGGGCCAGCAGCATGCAGACCACCGCCGCCGCCATGATCGCCAGCAGCAAGGTCAGAATACCCGGCGCGAAGCCGGCACCGGCCAGCATCGTGAGTACCGAAATGGTGACCATGGCGCCGACCATCACTACCTCGCCATGGGCGAAGTTGATCAGGCCGATGATGCCGTAGACCATGGTGTAGCCCAGGGCTACCAGGGCATAGATACTGCCCAGCACCAGGCCGTTGAGGACCTGTTGCAACAAGATATCGAAAGTACCGTCCACGCGCTGAATCCTCGAAACTGCGTTGTCGTCGGTGCACGGTGGCTCAGCGCCATGCACCGACAGGCCTGGCAGGTGGGAAAAGTCTTGTTGTTATGGTGCAGGCTGCGCCTGCTTGTTATGGGGTGGCGCTCAGTCGCGCTCGACCGACAGGGTCTTCCAGCCGCCATCGGCGAACTGGAACACGGTGGCGGCAGGGTTTTTCAGGTTGCCCTTGTCATCGAAGGCGATGGTGCCGGTGACGCCGTCATAGCTCTGCTGCTTGAGCACCGGCAGGTAGACCTTGGGGTCATCGGAGCCGGCCTTCACCATCGCGTTGATTGCAGCCCAGGTGGCGTCATAGGCGGCCGGCGAAGACTGCACCACGCCTACCCCGAACTTGTCCTTGAGCTTCTGCTCGAAGGCTGCGCCCTTGGGCATATCCAGCAACGGCGTGCCGTAGTTCCACGCGTAGGTACCTTCGGCAGCGCTGCCGGCCATTTGCTTGAACGAGTCGTTGGGCAGGTTGCCAATGTTCATGAAGCGCGCCTTCAGGCCCAGGTTCTTCATCTGCTTGGCCATGGGCGCGGCCTGGTAGTCGAGGGCGGCAAAGAATACCGCATCGGCCTTCTGCGCCTTGGCCGTGGTGAGGATGGCGTTGAAGTCGGTGGACTTGTCGTTGGTGTACTCGCGCACGACCACGTTGCCGCCCGCCGCCTTGACCGCCCGGGTCACCTCATCGGCCAGGCCCTGGCCATAGGCGGTGCGGTCGTCGAAGATGGCGATGCGCTGGGCCTTGAGCTGGTTGACCAGGTAGTTGCCGGCGTAGCGGCCAAGGGTGGCATCGTCGTTGACGGTGCGGAATACCGACGGGATGCCCTGCTGGGTCAGAGTGGGGTTGGTGGCCGAGGGCGAGATCTGCGGGATGCCGGCTGCGGCATAGATCTTCGAGGCGGGGATGCTGGTACCGGAGTTGTAGTGGCCGATCACCACGGCCACTTTCGAGTCCACCAGGCGTTGCGCAACGGCGGTGCCGGTGCGCGGGTCGGCGACGTCGTCTTCGGAGACCAGCTTGAATTGCGCCACCTTGTCGCCAATCTTCAGCTGCTGCTGGTTGGCCTCCTCCACGGCAATCTGAATGCCATGCTCGACGTCCTGTCCCTGGTGCGCCGATGGCCCGGTCAGGGGGCCTGCAAAGCCGATCCTGACCACTTCACTGTCTGCTGCGTTTGCCGTCCCCATGGCCATCAGCAAGGTTACCGCGGTGGCGAGGGCTGTACGCCCGCCGTTGTTGTTATTCATGCTCAGCTCCCAGTCGTAGTTGGACGAACCTCGAAACACTGTGCTTACCGCCTGCGAATTGGCACGGATGCCGTCGCACTTGTAAGATAACAGTCAGCAGGCAACTGTCAATGGGTGTATGCTACGGGAGTCGGTAAATAACTGGGCCGCCGACCAGCGAAACGGTCGGCATAAAAAGCGCTGCCCTGCCAGCTGGTAAGATGTTTGATAACATATGCCGACAACATCACCGCTGGTTGGCTACGGATCCCACCGCGAGGGCTTTCGGGCTTCGCGCCACCTGCCGGAGAACAACCGTGATGAGCCAACCCGTTTCAGGAGCAACACGTCTATGAATGCGTCGTTAGGCACGCGCCGCGCCAATCTGGCGGAAACCGTGATCCAGGAGCTGTCCGGCCGGATCGACAACGGCACCTATGGCCCGGGCGACAAGCTGCCGTCCGAGCAGGAGCTGTGCAAGGAGTTCAATGTCAGCCGCCCGGTGATCCGTGAGGCGGTGGCTTCGCTGCGCCTGGGCGGGCGCCTGATCGCCCGCCAGGGCGTGGGCGTGTTCGTGGTCGAGCAGGACGTCAAGCGCATCGGCTTTGCCATCGACAGCGTGGTCGACGACGTGCGTGCCGCAGCGCAGATCCTTGAATTGCGCCTGGGGATCGAGACCGAGTCGGTGGCCCGCGCTGCAGAGCGCCGCAGCCCGGCCAGCATGGCGGCGATCACCGAGGCGTTCGACCGCTTCAATTCGCTCGACGGTGCCAGCCAGGAAGAAGAAGCCCGCGCCGACTTCGAGTTCCACCTGGCGATCGCCCGCGCCACCAACAACCCGCACTTCACCCAGCTGCTCGAAGCGCTGGGGCCGGACATCATCCTCGACCTGAACCTCAAGCACGGGCAGGTGACCGGCAAGAACCGCCAGGCGCACATCAAGAAGATCGGCCGTGAACACGGGGCGATCCTGTCGGCGATCAGCATGGGCGATGTGGGCAGTGCGCGCACGGCGCTGCGCAAGCATCTGGAAGAGAGCCTGTCGCGGTACCAGCGGTTGCTCGACAGCAAGGCCTGAAGTGATCCCTGCACCGGTCCTGTAGGAGCGGCCTTGCGTCGCGAAAGGGCTGCGAAGCAGCCCCGGCAATTTCAGCGGCGCTGCTGAAACCCCGGGGCCGCTGTGCGGCCCTTTCGCGACACAAGGCCGCTCCTACAAGTAAGCAAGCCCGGCCTCAGAGCCCCAGGCACACGTATTTGATCTCCAGATAATCCTCGATCCCGTACCGCGACCCTTCCCGCCCCAACCCCGAAGCCTTCACCCCGCCAAACGGCGCCACTTCGGTGGCCACTACCCCGACATTGATCCCGACCATGCCGTATTCCAGGGCCTCGGACACCCGCCAGATGCGCCCGACATCGCGCGCATACAGATAGCAGGCCAGGCCGAACTCGGTGTCATTGGCCTGGGCAATCACCTCCTCTTCACTGCTGAAGCGGAAGATCGGCGCCACCGGCCCGAAAATTTCCTCACGCGCCACACGCATGTCCGGGGTCACATCCGCCAGCAAGGTCGGCTCGAAAAATGCCTCGCCCAACGCATGGCGGCGCCCACCTGCCACCACCCGTGCGCCCGCTTCCACTGCCTCGCCAACCAGGCGCTCGACGCCGCTGGCGGCACGCCCATCAATCATCGGCCCGACCTGGGTACCCGGCGCATCACCCTGCCCCACCACCAGCTCGCGCACCCGCTCGGCAAAGCGCGCAACGAAGCGCTCGTAGATGCCCTCCTGGATATAGAAGCGGTTGGCGCACACGCAGGTCTGCCCGCTGTTGCGGAACTTGGCGATCAGCGCGCCATCCACCGCTTTCTCCAGGTCGGCGTCATCGAACACGATGAAGGGCGCATTACCGCCCAGCTCCAGGGTCACCTTCTTCACCGTCGCCGCCGACTGCTGCAGCAACTGGATGCCAATTGGCGTAGAGCCAGTGAAGGACAGCTTGCGCACGGTCGGGTTGGCCGTCAGCTCGCCACCAATGGCCGCAGAATCGCCCGTGACCACGCTCAGCACACCGGCAGGGATGCCCGCACGCTCGGCCAGCACGCACAGCGCCAGCGCACTGAAGGGCGTCTGCGAGGCGGGCTTGAGCACCAGCGTGCAGCCAGCCGCCAGCGCCGGTGCGGCCTTGCGGGTGATCATCGCCGCCGGGAAGTTCCACGGCGTGATCGCCGCGCATACGCCGATGGGCTCCTTGGTGACGAGCAAACGGCGGTCGGCACTGGGCGAAGGAATGACATCACCATAGAGGCGCTTGCCCTCCTCGGCATAGAACTCCACATAGGCCGCAGCAAAGGCAATTTCGCCACGGGACTCAGCCAGCGGCTTGCCCTGTTCGGCGGTCATGATGCGCGCCAGGTCCTCCTGGTGGGCGAGGATTTCGCGGAACCAGGCCTGCAGCCGCGCCGCGCGCTCCTTGGCCGTGAGCGCGCGCCATGCCGGCAAGGCACGCTCGGCAGCGGCGATGGCGCGCCGGGTTTCTTCCGCCCCCATACGCGGCACATGGCCGAGCACGGCACCGGTGGCGGGGTTGGTCACGGCAATGCGCTGGCCGCTGTCGGCCGCCAGCCATTTTCCGTCGAGGTAGCAAACTTCACGCAGCAGATCGTGATCGGCAAGGTTCATGTCGATGGGCTCGTTGCAAAGGGAAAAAAGGTGGGGCCGTACCGCGCCCCACCTGAGGCGAATCAGCGTTTGGCCTGCAGGGCCTTGTCGCGGATCTGGCTGAGGGTCATGCGCGGGGTCAGGGCTTCGGGGTCGACCTGGATCTCGATCAGCGCGGGCTTGCCCGAGGCCTGGCAACGCTCGAAGGCACCTGCGAAGTCTTCGGTACGGGTCACGGTTTCAGCATGCAGCCCATAAGCACGGGCCAGGGCGGCGAAGTCCGGGTTGTGCAGCTCGGTGCCCGAGACGCGGCCTGGGTAGCTGCGCTCCTGATGCATGCGGATGGTGCCGTACATACCGTTGTTGACCACAATGGTGATCAACCGGGCGTCGTAGTGCACCGCCGTGGCCAGTTCCTGGCCATTCATCAGGAAGCAGCCGTCACCGGCAAAGGCCACCACCGTGCGCTGCGGGTAGGTCAGCTTGGCCGCCACCGCCGCAGGCACGCCATAGCCCATCGAGCCGTTGGTTGGGCCCAGCAGCGTGCGGAATACCTGGTGCTGGTAACCACGATGCACCCAACCGGTGTAGTTGCCGGCGCCGCAAGTGAGGATGCTGTCGGATGGCAGGGTCGTGTTCAGCCAGGCGATCACTTCGCTCATCTGCACGGCGCCCGGCGAACGTGGGGTTTCGAAGTTGCCGCGGTAGCCCGTGTTGAGCTTGGCGGTCCAGCCTTCGAACGCCTGCGGGCGTACCGGGCCGAGGACATTAGCCTGGCGCAGAAAGCTGCCCGGGCCGGCATTGATGCCCAGGGCCGGCTGGTAGACCCGGCCGATTTCCTCGGCGCTGGCATGCACATGCACCAGGGCCTGTTTAGGCGTGGGGATGTCGACCAGGGCATAACCGCCGGTGGTCATCTCGCCGAGGCGCGCACCGATCACGATCAGCAGGTCGGACTGCCTGACCGCCTCCACCAGCACCGGGCCAGCCGCAAGGCCCAGGTCCCCGGCGTAATGCGGGTCGGTGTTGTCGAACAGATCCTGGCAGCGGAACGACGCCGCCAGCGGCAGATTCTGGGTGTGCACGAACGTCTTGAGGTCGGTTACCGCCTCTGCGGTCCAGCCGCCACCACCGGCAACCACCAGCGGGCGCTCGGCCTTTGCCAGCAACTGCTGCAGCTCACCCAGGGCTTCAGGTGCCGGCGCTGCCTCGACGCGCTTGGCCGGGCGGGCATCCGCCACCTGTACCAGATCGGTCAGCATGTCTTCCGGCAAGGCGATGACCACCGGCCCTGGGCGGCCGCTGATGGCACGCTGGAAAGCCTGATTGACCAGTTCGGGAATGCGCGCGGCGTCGTCGATCTGCACCACCCACTTGGCCATCTGGCCGAACATGCGCCGGTAGTCCACTTCCTGGAAGGCTTCGCGCTCGATCTGGTCGCGGGCGACTTGGCCGATGAACAGCAGCATCGGCGTGGAGTCCTGGAAGGCGGTGTGCACGCCCACCGAGGCGTTGGTCGCGCCGGGGCCACGGGTGACGAAGCAGATGCCCGGCTTGCCGGTCAGCTTGCCGTAGGCCTCGGCCATGTAGGCCGCCCCGCCCTCCTGGCGGCAGACGATCAGGTCGATCTCGTCCTGCACGTCATGCAGCGCGTCGAGTACCGCCAGGTAACTTTCACCGGGCACGCAGAACGCACGCTCGACGCCATTCACACGCAGCGCGTCGACCAGCACCTGGCCGCCACTGCGTTTCACTTCGGAGTTGCTCATTGTTGTTCTCCCTCAGGCAGTGCGCTCAGATGACCGAATCTTCCAGGAACGGCTTGTTGTCGATAACCCGCTGGTAGCTCAGCGCGCCCAGGTCCAGCGAGCGGTAGCCACCGTAAGTGATCAGCTCGGACAGGCCGCGGCCGATGGCCGGCGCCTGCTGCAGGCCGTGGCCGCTGAAGCCGTTGCAGAACAGGAAGTTGCTCACTTCGTTGTGCGGCCCGACGATGGCATTGTGGTCGAGCACGCAGAAGTCGTAATGGCCGGCCCAGTAGTTGACGACCTTGATGCCCTCGAATGCCGGCACCCGCTCGGCGAGGATCGGCCAGACTTCTTCGTCGAACTCGTCGTGCAGCACCTCGAAGTCCTCGAAGTCCACTTCCGGGTCGTTTTTCGGGTAAGTGCCACCCAGGTAGAACTTGCCCTCCGGGCGGAAGAACACCCCGGTCGGGTCGATGGTCAGCGGCACCGTGCCTTCCAGCGGCGTGCGGCAGTCGAACACGAACAGCGAGCGGCGACGTGGCTCGACCGGGATGTCCAGGCCCGCCATGCGCGCCACCTGGGTACCGCGGGTACCGGCGCAATTGACCAGCAGGCCGCAGCCGATGCGTTCGCCACTGGCCAGCTGCACGCCAGTGATGCGATCGCCTTCACGTTGAATGCCGACCACCTGGTTCTCGATGTATTCGGTGCCCATCGCGCGCGCCTTGCGGCGCAAGCCATTGAGCATGCCCAGGCTGTCGAACCAGCCTTCGCCGCTTTGGCCATAGCTGGCACCGGCCAAGCTGTCGATGTTGACCCAAGGGAACTTGCGCTGCAGTTGCTCGGGGTCGAGCAAATGCACGTCGGCGCCGTGGGACACCTGGGTATCGTGCAGCCGGCGCAGCACCTCAAAGCCCTTGTCATCGCCGAGGAACAGGTAGCCGTTCTCGTGGAAGGCCAGGTCCGGACGGTCGCCGTCCACCTCCATCACGTCCGGAAAATTGCGCACGAATTCGGCGCCGAATTTCGAGATCTCGATGTTGATCGGGTTGGAAAACTGCTGGCGAATCGAGCTGCTCGACAGTGCGGTGGCTGACTTGTTGTAGGTCCAGTCGCGCTCGATGACCAGCACCGAGCCCTTGAAGTCCGGGTTGTTGGCCAGGAAGTAGGCGGTGGCGCTGCCGTTGACCGCGCCGCCGACGATCACCACATCGTAGTTCTGTTGTTTAGCGGTGGAAGCCATGTAAGTAGCTCTCTAGAAAGTAGCCGGGGAACCCTGTGGGAGCGGGCGTGCCCGCGAAGCAGGCAACGCAGTGCTTGGCACCGGCTTTGCCGGTGTTCTCGGGCACGCCCGCTCCCACAGAAGAAATGCTGTGTCCTCTGGTTATTTGGAGTCTTCGAAATGGCCGGCACCGGCGAAGTTGCCGCCGTGGTAGCGCGCAGCCGGTTCGTCGGGCTTGAGTGGCGGGTGCTCGGCGAGGACCTTCTCGCGGTAGTCGTCGGCGCTGTCTTTCGGCACGTAGCCAATCGACGAGGCCAGGCGGTTGTCCCAAAGGCTTTCGCGGTTATCGGACATGCCGTACACGATCATGTGGCCGACTCGCGGCGCCAGCAGCGCACGCTCGGTGAGCTGGGCGAAGTCGTCGAACGACAGCCAGGTGGCGAGCATGCGCCGGTCCAGTGGCTCGGGGAACGACGAACCGATGCGCAGGTTCACCGACTCGATGGCGAACTTGTCCCAGTAATAGCGGCCCAGGTCCTCGGCGAAGCACTTGCTCACGCCGTACAGGCTATCAGGCCGATGAGCAGCGGTGGCATCGATGGTTTCGGTGCGGTCGTAGAAGCCGATGGCGTGGTTCGAGCTGGTGTACACCACGCGCCCGACGCCATTGCGCCGGGCGGCCTCGTAGATGTTGTAGGTGCCGACGATGTTGCCGTTGAGGATCTTCTGGAAAGTATCTTCGACCGGCACGCCACCGGCATGCACGATCGCGTCGACGCCCTCGGTCAGTGGCAGCACGTCATCGAAGTTGCCCAGGTCGCAACGGATCAGCTCTTCGTTCGGCGCGGCATGGCCCAGGTCGGCAATGTCGGTCAGGCGCAACTCGTCGGCGAACTGCGCCAGGTGCTTGCGCAGCACGCTGCCCAGGCGCCCGGCGGCACCGGTGATCAACAGACGTTTGAATGGCTTGCTCATGGTTTACCTCGGTTCGATTCGTGTGTTCAGGCCAGCGCCGCGAACGCTTCGCGCAACTGGCCCAGCGCCTGTTCCAGTTCCTGGCGCGAGGTGGCAAAGGACAGGCGTACGTAGGGCTCGACACCAAACGCCGAGCCCGGCACCGTGGCCACCTTGCCGACGCGCAGCAAATAGGCCGACAGCTCGGTATCGTTGCTGATCAGCTGGCCGTCCGGGGTGCGCTTGCCGATGTAGGCGCTGACCTCGGGGAAGGCGTAGAACGCCCCCTGCGGCATCGCCAGCCTTAGCCCCGGGATCTGCGCCAGGCCGCGCATCACCAGCTCGCCACGCGCCTGGTATTCGCGGTTGGCGTCACGCACGAAGTCCTGCGGGCCGTTCAGTGCCGCCACCGCTGCCAGCTGCGAGATGCTCGACGGGCAGGTGGTGGTCTGCGACTGGGTCTTGTTCATGGCCACGATCAGGTCCTTCGGCCCTGCCGCGTAACCCAGGCGGTAGCCGGTCATGGCGTAGGCCTTGGACACCCCATTGATCAGCAAAGTGCGCTCGCGCAGTTGCGGGCAGGCCGTGACGAACGACACGAACGGCTGATCGCCCAGCACGATGTGCTCGTAGATCTCGTCCGAGATGATCAGCACCTTCGGGTGGCGCTCCAGCACCTTGCCCAGGGCGGCCAGCTCTTCACGGGTGAAGATCGCCCCGCTCGGGTTGTTCGGCGAGTTGAGCATCACCCAGCGCGTGCGCGGGGTAATGGCCGCTTCCAGCTGCTGCGGGGTGACCTTGAAGCCCTGCTCGGCACCACACGGGATGACCACCGGCACACCACCGTTGAGCATGGCCATGTCGGTGTAGGAGACCCAGTACGGTGCCGGCGTGATGACCTCATCCCCCTCCTCCAAGGTCGCCAGGAAGGCATTGAACAGCAGTTGCTTGGCGCCGTTGCCCACGCAGATTTCGTCCAGGCCATAGGCCAGGTCGTTTTCCCGGGCAAACTTGTCGACGATGGCCTGGCGCAAGCTTTCCAGGCCATTGGGCGCGGTGTAGTGGTTGTTGCCGGCCAGCATGGCCTGGTGGGCTGCCTCGATCACATGGCCCGGGACGTTGTAGTCCGGCTCGCCCAGCGCCAGGTTGATCACCGGTTCGCCCTGGGCCAGCATCTGTTTGGCCAGCACCGACACCGCCATGCTCGGCGAGCTTTTTACCGCACGCACGCGGCTGCTCTGGATGTCCATGGTTCAGCGCTCCTGGGCGGCATCGAAGCCGTAGTCGTCACGGGCCTGTTCGGCACTGATGTAGCCATAGCGCAGGTCACGCTCGACCTGCTGGCGGTCGCGCTGACGCGGGTCGCCGTATCCACCGCCACCGGGCAGGCGCAGCACCAGGCGGCGCTCGGCCGGCACGAACTGCTGGCCCTTGCCGCGCAGCAAGGTGCCATCGTCCAGGCCGACGAAACCTTCGGCGCCCTGCAGGCCGCCGGCCAGCCCGCGGGCCGGGTACTGGATGCGGTCGAACATGGCACTGAAGCGGAAGCTGTAACCCTCGGCTGCCGAGACTTCGATTTCCTGGCCCAGCCCGCCGCGCAGCTGGCCGGCACCGCCGGAGCCTTCACGCAGCTCCTTGCGCCAGACCACCACGGGGCCCGCATGCTCGGTGGCCTCCACCGGCATCGTGTGCACGCCGCTTGGGAAGGCGGTGGCACTGAGGCCATCCATCGCCGAGCGTGCGCCCATGCCGCCGCTGTTGAACATCAGCATTTCGGCGTTGCGGCCGTTCGGATTGGTTTCCAACGGACGCACGCTCAGGTGCAGGTTCCACAGGGCGCTGGCACCTTCCGCCGGTACCTTGCCCGGCAGGCATTTGTGCAGCGCGCCGAGTACCAGGTCGGGCACGAAATGGCCAAGGACATGGCGCACCGACACCGGTGCCGGGTGCTTGGCGTTGAGGATGCAGCCTTCCGGCGCAGTGACTTCGAACGGTGCCAGCGATGCAGTGTTGTTGGGGATCTCCGGCGCGACGATGCACTTGAGGCCATAACAGGCATAGGCCTTGGCGTACCCCAGCGGCACGTTGATGCCGAACTGGCTCATGCCCGAGGTGCCGGTGAAATCGCTCTTGATGCCGTCCGGTCCGACCGTGAGGGTTACCGCCAAGGTCACCGGCACGTCGTAACCGTCGAGGGTCATGCTGTTGCTGTAGGTGCCATGAGGCAGCGACTTGAAGCATTCCAGCGTAGCGCGGCGGCTGTGCTCGAGGATGAAGCCGCCGATGTGGTCGAGGTCGTCCAGCTGAAACTCCTCGAGCATGTCGAGCAGGCGCTTGTGGCCCGTTTCGTTGCACGCCGACAGCGCATAGAAGTCACCCACCACCCGGTCGTTCTCGCGCACGTTGTTGCGCAGGATGTTGATCAGGTCACGGTTGACCTTGCCGCGCTCGAACAGCTTCATGATCGGGATGAACAGCCCTTCCTCGTACACCTCGCGGGCATCCGGGCCGAAACCGCGGCCGCCGATGTCGACCACGTGGGCGGTACTGGCGAAGTAGCCGATCAGCTTGCCCTTGTAGAAGGACGGCGAAACGATGGTGATGTCGTGCAGGTGGCCAGTCCCCTTCCACGGGTCGTTGGTCACGTACACATCGCCTTCGAAGATGTTGTCTTCGCCGATGTCGTTGATGAAGTGCACCACCGCCTCGGCCATGGTGTTGACGTGGCCCGGCGTGCCGGTCACCGCCTGGGCGAGCATGTTGCCGGCGCGGTCGAACACGCCGGCAGACAGGTCGCCGGCCTCGCGCACGCTGGTGGAGAAGGCGGTGCGGATCAGGGTCAGCGCCTGCTCTTCGACCACGGAGACCAGGCGGTTCCACATCACCTGCATTTGAATGTCGATCAAGGTATCGCTCATTGTTCTGGCTTCCGAATCAGGCGTTAGCGGCGCACGACCAGCAGGCAGCCGTCTGGCTGGACCGTGGCGGTGAAGTTGGAGGTGACGAAGGTCGAAGTCTCGCGCTCGACGATGATGGCCGGGCCATCGACGCGGGCACCGACCTGCAGCTCTTCGCGCGGGTGGATGGCCGTCTCGACGAAACCACCGGCGGCCACATCGAACACCTGGCGGCGGGCGACCTCATGGGCACGGTAAGCGGCGCCCACCTCTTCGATGCGCTCGACTGGTGGCAGCGGCGAACTGGCCTTGACCGACCAGCTGACGATCTCGATGTCCGGGCCTTCGATGGGGCGGCCGAAGAAGCGCGTGTAGGCCTCTTCGAACAGCGCCTTGAACTGCGCAGTATCTGCTGCGCTGAACGCCTTGAACGGCAGCGCCACGGGGATTTCCCAACCCTGGCCGACGTAGCGCATGAATGCCGTGCAGTCCATTTCCGGCTCGCCCTCCGGCATGCCCTGGCGCAGGAAGCCCAGCGATTCGGCTTTCATTTCCGCGATCAGGCCATTGATGGCAACTGCATCGAATTCGGACAGGCGCACGAAAGAACTGCGTACCGCTTCGTAGCCAAAGGGTGCACGCAGGAAGCCGATGGCCGAACCCACGCCGGCACCGGCCGGGACGATGAACCGGGCCACGCCCATTTTCTCGCACAGGCGGGCGGCATGCAGCGGCCCGCCGCCACCGAAGGTAATCATGGTGTAGTCGGCGATGTCCTTGCCGCTTTCCACCGCATGCACGCGGCCGGCATTGGCCATGTTCTCGTCGACCACTTCACAGACGCCGAAGGCTGCGGTTTCAGGCGTCATTCCCAATGGCTGGGCAATCACCCGCGCCATGGCGTTACCCGCGTCCAAGGTGGACAGGCGCAGGGCACCACCGGCGAAATTGTCGGCATCCAGGCGGCCGAGCAACAGGTTGGCGTCGGTAATGGTCGGCTCCTTGCCGCCGCGGCCGTAGCAGGCCGGGCCAGGTTCGGACGCCGCGCTGTGCGGGCCGACGCGGATCTGGCGCATGCTGTCGATGCTGGCGATGGAGCCCCCACCGGCACCGATCTCGACCATTTCCACCACCGGGATGGAAATCGGCATGCCACTGCCCTTCTTGAAGCGGTAGGTACGCGCCACTTCGAAGGTCTTGGCGGTTTTCGGCACCTGGTCTTCGATCAGGCAGATTTTCGCCGTGGTGCCGCCCATGTCGAACGACAGCACGTTCTCGAGCGCATAACGGCGGGCGATGTCGGCGGCGAAAATCGCCCCGCCGGCAGGCCCCGACTCGACCAGGCGCACCGGGAACTCGGCCGCGCTCTGTACCGAGATGATGCCGCCACCCGAATGAATCATGAAGACCGGGCAATCGGCGCCTTCCTTTTCAAGCGTGACCACCAGGCGGTCCAGGTAGGACTTGATCAATGGCTTGACGTAGGCGTTGGCACACACGGTATTGAAGCGTTCGAACTCGCGCATCTGCGGCGAGACTTCGCTGGAGATCGAGATCGACACGTGCGGCAGGCGCGCCTGAAGAGCATCGCGGAGATGCCGCTCGTGGGCGCCATTGACGTAGCTGTGCAGGAATCCGATGGCGACGCTCTCGTAGTTGCCTTCGGCAATGCGCTCGATCAGCGCATCGATCTCGGCCTGCTGCGGGGCGATCAGCACCTGCCCTTTGACGTCCAGGCGTTCGCGCAGGGTGTAGCGGTGTTCACGGTCGATCAGCGGCGGCGGCAGGGCGATGTTGATGTCGTACTGTTCGAAGCGGTTTTCAGTGCGCATCTCCAGGGTGTCACGAAAACCCTCGGTGGTGATGAAGGCGGTGCGCGCGCCACGGCGCTCGATCAGGGCGTTGGTGGCCAGGGTGGTGCCGTGGATCAGCTGGTCGATATCCGAAAGCTTGAGGCCGGCCTGCTCCACCACCTGGCGCACGCCGGTGAGGATGGCCCGCTCGGGCAGCTCGTAGTCGGTCAGGATCTTGGTCGAATGCAGCACGCCGTCCACGTCCAGCGCGATATCGGTGAAGGTGCCGCCTATGTCCACGCCGACCCGGCATGATGTCGCAGTCATCGTCATATCCCCTGCAATGCTTTGTAGTTGTACCGATCCGCTGAAGCGGTCTTCATGTAAGTTATATGTTGTCTTACAGGTGGTCAAGCACCTATTCATTGAAAATCTGCGCCGGCCTCTTCGCGGGCTTGCCCGCTCCCACAGGCCCCCACATTCCCTGAGGAATGCATGATTTCTGTGGGAGCGGGCAAGCCCGCGAAGAGGCCGCCACAGTCAAAGCAGCTGCCGGATCAGGCGCCGGTCTTGACCATCCGCCCGCCGCCCACCGCCTGTGCCGTGGGGAATACCTCCAGGCGCGACACATCCACCTGCCGCGGCATCTTCAGCGCCGCCAGCAACAGCGCGGCGATATCCTCCGGCTGGATCGATTCATAGCCGTCATACAGCTCGCTGCCCGCCGCCTGCATGCCCATGGCGGCCTTGTAGAGCTGAGTCTGCACTCGCCCCGGGGCGATCTCGGTGACCCGCACGCCACTGCCCAGCAAGTCGCAGCGCAGGGCATCGCAGAACAGGCTTACCCCGGCCTTGGAGGCGCCATACACCGCCGCCCCCGGGTGCGGCGCGCGGCCTGCGCTGGAGCCGATGAAGAACAGGTGCCCCCTGCCCCGCCCGACCATGCCCGGCAACACCTGGCGCGCCAGGTGCAGGGGCGCCTTGAGGTTGATGTCGATCATGTTGTCGATCTCGGCCTCGTCGATGTCCTGGAAAGCCGCCCGTGTAGACAGAATCCCGGCATTGTTGACCAGTACATCCACTGTCTGCCCTTCGAGCGCCGCGCTCAACGACCGATAGTCGCGGACATCGACCTGCAAGGTGCTGACACCCGGCTCACGCGCCAGCTCCGCCAGCCCTTCCTGGCTACGGCCAACGGCAATCACCTGCAACCCGGCATCGCGCAGCGCCAGCACGATGGCCTTGCCGATACCACTGGTAGCCCCGGTCACCAGCGCGCGCTGATAGCCCTCGGGAAATGCGACTTCAGGCATAGATATAACCTCCGCTGACGATAACGTTCTCGCCGGTGGCGTAGCTGTTGCGGCTACTGCCCATCATCACGATCCATTCGGCGATTTCCGCAGGCTCGGCGGCACGGCCCAGCGGGTTGGCGGCAGCCAGTTCGCCAAGGAAGCCCAACTGCCTGGCACGCTCGGTGGCAAAACCGGCTGGCGCTACCGAGTTGACCAGGATCTGGTCCTTGGCACAGGCCTGGGCAAAGGACTTGGTCAGGCTCACTACCGCCGCCTTGGTAGCTGCATAGTGGGCGTTCTGCGGGTGCGCCTTGAAGGCGTCTACCGAGGTCACGTTGACGATGCGCCCGGTCACCGCTGGCGCGGCGACGTACTGCTGCATGTGGCGCACGGCGGCGACCATCATGTGGTAGGTGCCCTTGATGTTGACGGCGTTCTCCAGGTCCCACTCTTCGTCGGTGATCTCGAAGATGTCCTGGCGTGGGTAGATCGCTGCGCTGTTGACCAGGCAATGCACCCGGCCCAGGGCACTGACGATTTCGCCGAAGGCGGCATGGGCAGTGTCCCTGCGGGCGATGTCGCCGACCGCGATGGCCACCTCCACGCCCTGGCTGCGCAGCCCCTCGGCAGCTTGTACCAGCAATTGCTCGTTACGGTCGATCAGGCCGATCTTGCCGGCGCCACGCTTGACCATCAGGCGGGCTGTTTCCAGGCCCAGACCCGAGGCACCACCTACGATCACAACAGTTTGATTGTCCACACAACACCTCCGCGATTGAGTCTTTACGTAAGATGCCTGTTGTCTTACATTTGGTCAAACATCAAATCGCCGACAGGTCCTGCCATGCCCGCCTCCAGCCACTCGCACATTGCCTCGCCCGATGCCCGTGACCGCCTGCTGGAAGCGGCCAGCAACCTGTTTGCCAACCATGGCTACCAGGCTATCGGTCTGCGGGACCTGGCCAGCCACCTGGGGCTGCGCGCCGGCTCGCTGTATCACCATATCGAGAGCAAGCAAGGCCTGTTGTTCGAGCTGATCGAGTCGAGCCTGACCGACCTGCTGTATGAAACCCGACAATGCCTCAAGGGGGCCCGCTCCACCAGTGAGCGTTTGCCGTGTTTCGTCCAGGCGTTCGTCACCTACAGCCAGGCCCACCCGGACAAGCTGATCCTGCTGACACGCGAAGCAGTGAACCTGAGCGAGGAACAGGCACTCCAGGTGGAACGGTTGAAAAACGCCTACACCGGCCTGCTCAGCGAGATCGTCGTTGCCGAATGCGGTTTGTGCGGGCCGGCCTCCGCGCCGCGTGCCCGATCGATTGCCCAGGCGGTGCTCAGCCTGCTATGCGGGCAAGCACACTGGGGCACCATTGCTGCAGCGCGGGAGCAGATGGTGGCCTTCGTGCAGGGCATCGTGTGCACGGGCAAGGTAAGTGAAGTGCGTTAGATCCGCTCGGCATGCCCATCCAGCTGGGCCAGCCAGTACGCCACATCCACTTCATCGATCTGCTCGCTACGCAGGAACCGGCGGGCGTACTCCAGGTACACGCCGCTGGTGAGGAACAGCCGCAGCAGCTGCCCGTCGATGTGGTTGTCGCGGGCCATGAAGACCAGGATCTTCACCGACTCGGACAACGTCTTCGCTGCTTTGTAAGGGCGGTCGGCCGCAGTCAGCGCCTCGAAGATATCGGCAATGGCCATCACCCGCTCGGCGATGCTCAGGTCGTCCCTGCCCAACCGCCGTGGGTAGCCGTTGCCATCCATCCGCTCGTGGTGGTTGCCGGCGATGTCCGGCACCCGCCGCAGCTGGCGCGGGAACGGCAGCGCCGTGAGCATGATGATGGTCTGCACGATGTGCTCGTTGATCTTGAAGCGTTCCTCATCGTTCAACGTGCCCCGGCGAATCGACAGGTTGTACAGCTCGCCATGGTCGCTGGCATTGGCCGGCAGGCGCATGTCGAAGCCCCAGACGTTGCGCGGATCGTCCTTGGCCACCGGCGGCTTGCGCGGCCCCCAAGGCACCTGGTGATCGGGGCGGTCAGCCAGTAGCGGCTCGTCCACCGGCAAGGGCGCAGGCGCGGCACCGGCATGGCGCTGCTCCTCATCGCGGGAAATGCCCAGGCGGTTGTCGAAATGCCGCCGCCAACGGCGCTGGCCGATGCGCTGCAGGCGCTCGACGTCCGCATCCTGCATGAACTCGCCGCCGATATTGGCCTTGGCGACGAAGGCGAATTCATCCTGCAGTGCGCTGCGGCACTGCTCCAGCGTGCGCTGCAACTGCGGTTTGTCCTCACCCGCCGCCAGGCCTTGCCAGTAGGCCAGCTCGGCATCGCGCCAGAGCACCTCGAAACGCATGCGGACTTCATGGATGCGGTTGTACAGGGTCTCCAGCTTGGTTGCCTTGTCCACCACGTATTCGGGGCTGGTGACCTTGCCGCAGTCATGCAGCCAGGCGGCAATGCGGAACTCGTAGCGCTCGGCCTCGGTCATGCTGAAATCGGCACAGGGGCCGCTGTCGGCCTGGATGGCCTTGTCCAGCAGCATCTGCGCCAGTTGCGGCACGCGCTCGCAATGGCCGCCGGTGTAAGGGCTCTTGGCATCGATGGCGTCGGCCAGCAGCTTGATCATCGCGTCCAGCAGGCGTTGCTGGGCTTCGACCAGCTGGCGCGTCTCGATGGCCACGGCGGCGGCGCCGGACAGTTCTTCGACGAACCGGCAGAACGGTTCGCCCACTTCACTGGCTGTACGCTGCGTTTCCAGCACGAGAATGCCCAGCAGTTCATGCCCACGGTCGTTGAGCACCACCGCAAGGCTGCGCCCGCCCAGCGCCAGCGCCTGGATGACGGCTCCCGCCAGGTCGCCATGATCGGCCTCGGCCAGCGCCAGCGCCTCGGGGTAGCCCGTGCCTCGACAGGACGCAGCCAGACGCAGATGAGCATGCTGGTCATCGAGCAGGTACACCGCCCCTGCGCTGACTCCGGCGGCTTCCACCAGGTGCGTCAGCACGCCGTCGAGCATGCGCTCCAGCTGGGTCTCGCGGCTGAGTGTCAGGGTAATGGCCTGGAAACTGTGAATGGTGCCGGACATGCGGCTTAGCACGCGGCTCAGCTCACGCACTTCGGATACCCGCGAGGCCACACCCACTTTGCGACCGAAATCGAAGTCGGCCAGGCCACGCACTTGCTCGGCCAGCTGGTGCAGCGGCCGGCCGATGCGCCGCCCGAGCAAACCGCCGAGCAGCAGGAGCACGGCCATCAAGCCGGCCGTCCACAGCAGTTGCTCGAACAGCACCTTGCGTGCCCCCGCCAGCAGTTCATGGGCCGGCACCGCGATCAGCACCTGCAGGCGCTGCCCGGCCAGGTTGGTCAGTGGGACGCGCATGCCAAACCACTTGGCACCCTCGACCTGATAGAGCTGCGGCCGCGTGCCCTGAGGCAGGTTGCTGTAGACCTGCTGCAAGCTGGGCACACCCAGTTCGGCGATCCGCGACAGGCGCACGGTATCGCCCTCATGGATGATGACCCGCTGCAGGTCCGGGTACGCCACCACGTTGCCCTGCTCATCGACCACGGCGATTTCGGTGCCGGGCGTCATGCGCAGGTCGCGGGTTTCGCTGGCCAGGTCGTCGACCGAGACATCCATGCCGAGCACCGCTGCGCCGTCGACGCTACGTTGGGCCATGGTCATGCCGATCTCGCGGGTAGTGAAAAACACATAAGGGTGGGTCAGGACCGTACCGGGTTGCGAGGAGGCGTCGACGAACCACGGGCGCGGGCGTGGATCATAGTGATAGTCCGGCATGGCCTGGGCGTTGAGCAGGGTCAGGGCCTTGTCATAAAAGCGCCATTCGCCGCGCATCGAGCCGCCCTCGCCCACGCTGACGCTTTGCACCAGAAAACGGCTACCCGCTGGCGCGGCAAAGCGCGCCAGCAACTGCGGGTCGCGCAAACGACGCACCAGCAGGAACTCGCCGTTGGGGTAACCGATGTAGGCGGCGCTGAGCATTTTGTTGGCATTCAGGCTTTCGACCAGTTGCGGCAAGCGCTCCAGGCGCTGCTGCAGGTTGTTGGCAGCCGGGTTGAAGGCCAGCAGGCGGATACTGCTCTGGGCGGGGTCGACCAGGCGCCGGGCACGCTCATCGATGGTCTTGCCGACTTGCTGGGCAGCATCGCCAGCGGCGGCCACCAGGGCCTGGCTGATGCCGCGATAGCCCTGCCAGGCCAGGCCGGCGCCGAGTAGCAGCATGCCAAGCATGATGGCCAGGGCTATCAGCCATTGCAGGGAGATTCCATGGCCGGATCTGTTCAAGGATGCACTCTCCCTGAACGCTCGATACACACCCTGTTCGCCCACAGGCGACCTGCCGACTCGGCAGCACGACCCAGCAACACGCAGACCATCCGCGGCATTCCTTATGTGGCGACTTCAACAGTGTAATCAGTCGAGACAAACATGCCCGTCGGAGGCAGAACGCTGGCGGCTAGGCATGCCAGATAGTGGCACGGAGACATTACCTAATTCAATCATCGGCCATGCCCGGTTCAGCTTTTTTGTAGGTGCGGCCTTGCCGGGGCGCAGGACCGGTCGGAAAGGGCTGCGCAGCGGCTCCGGCAAGCGTGAATGAAGATGGAAAATCTGAAGCTGTTCCTTACAACAAGCTTCGTATAAATCCACTTGAAATTAGAGCTCACGAACTTTGGAACCAATTATTATCCAACAAAGATAATCCCCAGTTTTGGTAACTTTTCCTACGGCATTTTAGGAATCTGAAAGTTTCACGACGAATTGATTCCTCGCTAATGTTTTCGCTTCAGCTTAATTGCAAAGGCTGGCTCAAATTACCAATCAGCATTACAGCGAGCGCGGCCAGCTGTTAGACGAGGGCATTCCATGACCATCACTCAAGACATTGTCAATGCAGTCGCCGAAGTCGACTTCCTCCTGAGCCCCTGCAAAGCCTGCCAGCGCCAGGGTCTGCCCATCCTCCCCCTGCGCCACGCCGTGGTCCCCGATACCCGACCCGGCAGCGACCCCGTCACGCAAACCCGCATGGGCCTGCGCACCTTGCGCAGCGGCTACCTCTACGTGCTGCTCGACCAGCGCATCTGGCATGCCTACGAAGTCACTGCTCAAGGTCACCTGCGTCGCTTCGATCCCTACGAACCTAATCCAGGGCCGCCACCGTCCCTGCCCGAGTACTGCGTGCATGAGGACCATGACATCCCGTCGTCCTTCCTCAACATCGACACCGACACTTACGGCTCGGCCTGGCTGGCGTTTTCCAGCGATCCCTGGCCGGTCAGCGTGCTGCAGGCCTACAAAAGCGGCCGGGGCCCCGCGCACCGCTTCGAGGGCCTGGACCTGGTTCAGGCGCGCAAAAATCCGGAGCTGCTGGGCCTGGCCATGACCCCAGACAATCTCCAGGTCGACCGCCAAGTGTTCGAATACGCCCAGCAACTGAACGGCCCGTTCGACAGCGCCCATGGTTTTCACAGCCGCTTCCTGCGCAAGACCGCCCTGCGCGGGTACCTGACCAACGCCATCGCCCAGCACAAGCTGGAGAACGGTATGCTCGCGGTGGTGATCAACGACACGGTCGGCCTGATCCAGGAATACAACCACCAGCGCCTGAACTGGGTGGTCAAACGCCAGGCCTGGCGCGAGGACCCGCTGCGTGCCTACCAGCTGCAGACCTCGCAGATTCTGCAGATCATCCGCGCTACCCAGCGCGAGTGGGCGGCGCAGGAAGTGCCGACGGTCGAGCCACAGATCAGAGACAGGCTACCGGTGTTCAACGATCCCGAGGTGGTACGACAGCGTGTGGTCGAGAAGCGTCGGCTTAAAAGTGATGAGAACTTGGAGGAGCGCTATGACGAATCCCGGCGCGCGGCGTTCCAAGCGGAGTATGAACAAGAGGAAGCCCGCTTCCAGGGCTTCATCGACCGGCATGCCAGCACCTCTGCGAGAGCGCTGCCTTCGCCCTCATCGAGCGGCACGACTACGACGGCCGGGACCGTGAATCGGGTATCGCCTACAGCAAGACCATGGCTGCCTGCCTCACCGGTGGCATCACCGAAGCGCCTTCCACCCACTCCGAACCAACCCAGCCAGCGCCCGGCACCAGCGAAGCGCTGTGGCTGAAGTGGCTGCAAAAACCTGACAGTCCACCGTACCGCGCGTTGATGCTGCGCGACGGCCCTCTGATGGCAGCGCTGCTGCCAAGTTTCTCGGCGAACGAGCTGACCAACTGGAACGACAGCGAAAAGCTCTACAACGCGTTGAGCAAGCTGATCGCCAGTGATGACATCGGCTTCAAGATGCGTGATTCGGTGAAGCAAGCTATCACCGAACTGCAGGGCTCGGTCAACGCCGCCAGCCAGCGCCTGCAAACGCTGCTCGATCCTGGCATCCAGCAGGCCGTGCGGCATCTGAACAGTGCCAGTCAGCGGGTCTACAACGGCGTGCATCTCATCGAATTACAGGTGCAGATGAAGCTAGGCGAGTACTACGCCCTGCAGAGCGCGCACCTGCGTGAACTGCAGAACAGCGCCAGTGAAAAACTGGCCAATGCACTAAGAGGCGCTTGGATTGTCTTAGGCGTGGTGATATCAATGATGACCCTGCACTTCACTATCGGTTATTTCAGCCACTTCCCGCTCAAGCTGAATTCAGCAGGACTAGAAGAGTTCTTTTGGTATATTTTCTTTCACGCCTGTATCTTCTGCTTCCTCACCCCTTACATCCGAACGGATCTTGGCTTCCCCAAAAACGAACCCATCCGTTTCAACAGGCAACGCCGCAAGGTCTATTTCTATCAGTACAGATTCAACCTCCTAAACCCATTCGGCAAAAAGAACTGGGGCGTGATACCCGTAGCGTACGACTGGGATGACCTCACCCTCGAGGCTTACCGAATTTATGCTCCCGGTTACGGTGGGCTCAAGGAAGAAGTGAAGATCTCGATCTGCAAACCTGGCACCAACGAAGTAATCGATCGCGTGTTCTTTACCGACGACATAGAGGAAGGCGAGCAATACTGGGCCATCGTCAGGCTTTTCATGCAAAGGCCCCGAAGCAATTCCCGATTTCCTCCATCCCTCCAGTAACAAGGACGAGAATCAGACTCCGAACGGTGACGAACAAATAGTTTTCCGTAACCCGTTCGACCACCTGGCCCCCGAAGTCAATTGGCCAGCCGAAATGGACCTGGAATCCCGCACCGCTCCCGCTCAAACCGAGCAATCGTGAAACCACAGGATCAGGCGGTATCGCTTGGCCTCGGAGCTTGCACCCGGTAAAATCCCCGCCGGGTGCTAGCTGCAAGGTGCAGTGAAGCAGGTTAAATGAACAACGCCGGTCGGGCCGCCTGCGGGAGTTCTTGCGCCTATGCAAAAAACACATCTGTCCCCTGCCCAGCGCCTGGCCCAACGGGCCTTCGCCAATTTCGAGCGTTTCCTGCACATCGAAGCCGTCAGCGGCATCGTCCTGCTGATCACCGCCGTTGCTGCCCTGATCTGGGCGAATTCGCCCGCTGCCGCCAGCTACGACGCCCTGTGGCACACCCCGGTAGGCTTCACCCTCGGCTCGCTGAGCTATTCGCAATCCCTGCACTTCTGGATCAACGATGGCCTGATGACCATCTTCTTCCTGGTGGTGGGCATGGAGATCCGTCGCGAAATCCATGAAGGCGCCTTGTCCAGCCTGCGCCAGGCCACGCTGCCCATGGCCGCCGCGGTGGGTGGTGTCGCCGTCCCTGCACTGATCTACCTGGCCTTCGGCCATGCCCCGGCCGAGCAGCAAGGCTGGGCGGTGCCCACCGCCACCGACATCGCCTTCGCGGTCGGCGTGCTGGCCCTGCTGGGCAAGTCGATCCCGTCGAACATCCGCGTGTTCCTGCTGGCGCTGGCGATCATCGATGACATCATCGCCGTGCTGATCATCGCCATCTTCTACTCTGGCGGCCTCGACTACAGTGGCTTTGGTGTGGCCGCCGTCGGCCTGCTGCTGGTTATCGGCCTGCAGAAGATCGGCGTCGGATCGGCCTGGGCCTATGTCATCCCAGGCGCCATCACCTGGGTCGGCATGCTGATGACCGGTGCCCACCCGACCCTGGCCGGCGTGGTGCTCGGCCTGATGACTCCGGTAGTTGCCATGCCCTTGGGCGAGCGCCCAGTGGATGCGATCTCGCGCTTCACCAATGACTTGCTGGGGCGCGCCAAAACGCCTGAATCGGATACCGGTGAACTGATCGACCCCCTCAAGCGCCTGCGCCTGGCCCAGCGTGAACTGGTAGCCCCGGTCACCCGCGTGGGCGGCGCCCTGCACCCTTGGGTGGCCTACGCGATCATGCCGCTGTTCGCCCTGGCCAACGCCGGTGTGGGCCTGTCGGGCATCGACCTGTCGGCCGAGGGGCCGCACTGGGTGATGACTGCCGTCGCCGTCGCACTGGTGGCCGGCAAGCCACTGGGCATCATCGGCGTCAGCTGGCTGATGGTGCGCGTGGGCTGGTGCAGCCTGCCGGCCCAGGTCAACTGGCGCGGCATCACCCTGATCGGCCTGCTGGCCGGCATCGGCTTCACCATGTCGATCTTCATTGCCAACCTGGCCTATAGCGACCCGGCAGCGCTGGGCGCCGCGAAACTCGGCGTGCTGTCAGGTTCGGTGATCGCGGCCGTGCTGGGCCTCGCGTGGGGCGTCACCGGCCTGCGCAAAGGCGCCAACAAAGCGCCCGCAGAAGTAGCCTGAAGCCAGCCGGGGCCTGCGGGCCCCGGCATTTTTCTGTATACAAAAATTTCAAACTTTGATTACATGCATGGCTGTGCGCCTACGACACCGGCAAACGTCGCTGCGTATTGCGCCAGGCACAAGCCATGCAAGCTCCTCTGCAAAACACCCCCAAGACCCTCCTGGTCAAGAACGCCGCGCTGTTGGTCACCATGGACGGCGAACGCCGCGAGATCAGAGGCGGCGGCCTGTACATCGAAGACAATGTGATCAAGCAGGTCGGCCCCAGCGATACGCTGCCGCAACAGGCCGACGTAGTCCTGGACATGGCCGGCAAGGTGGTCATCCCCGGCCTGGTCAACACCCACCACCACATGTACCAGAGCCTCACCCGGGTAGTGCCGGCGGCCCAGGACGGTGAGCTGTTCAATTGGCTGACCAACCTGTACCCGATCTGGGCGCGACTGACCCCGGAAATGATCTCGGTTTCGACCCAGACGGCCATGGCCGAGCTGATCCTCTCGGGCTGCACCACCTCCAGTGACCACCTGTACATCTACCCCAACGGCTGCAAGCTCGACGACAGCATCCATGCCGCCGGCGAGATCGGCATGCGCTTCCATGCCGCCCGCGGCAGCATGAGCGTGGGCCGTAGCCAGGGTGGCCTGCCGCCAGATTCGGTGGTGGAGAAGGAAAGCGACATCCTCAAGGAGTCGCAGCGCCTGATCGAGGACTACCACGATGCCAGCCACGGTTCGATGCTGCGCGTGGTGGTGGCGCCCTGCTCGCCGTTCTCGGTGAGCCGTGACCTGATGCGCGAAGCCGCGGTACTGGCACGCAACTACGGTGTGTCGCTGCACACCCACCTGGCCGAAAACGTCAACGACATCGCCTACAGCCGCGAAAAGTTCGGCATGACCCCGGCCGAATATGCCGAAGACCTCGGCTGGGTCGGCCACGACGTCTGGCACGCCCACTGCGTGCAGCTCGACCAGCACGGCATCGAGCTGTTCGCCCGCACCGGCACCGGCGTTGCCCACTGCCCTTGCTCGAACATGCGCCTGGCCTCGGGTATCGCGCCCATTCGCAAGATGCGCGACCACGGTGTACCGGTGGGCCTGGGTGTCGACGGCTCGGCCTCCAACGACGGTGCCAGCATGATCGGCGAAGTGCGCCAGGCGTTGCTGCTGCAGCGCGTGGGCTTTGGCCCGGACGCGATGACCGCCCGCGAAGCCCTGGAAATCGCCACCCTGGGCGGCGCCAAAGTGCTTAACCGCAACGACATCGGCGCCCTGGCGCCGGGCATGATCGCCGACTTCGTCGCCTTCGACCTGGGCCATGTGGCCTACGCCGGCGCCCTGCACGACCCCTTGGCGGCCCTGGTGTTCTGCACCCCGACCCACGTCGATACCAGCGTGATCAATGGCCGGGTGGTGGTGCAGGATGGCCGCATCACCACCATCGATCTGCCGCGGGTACTGGAACGCCACAACCAGCTGGCCTACCAGCTCGTCAGCGGCGAATGACCTGAACCACCCCAGCCGCCGTGCTCGCAAGAGCGCGGCGCGCCCGGCTGCGGCCCTGTAATACCTGTTCTACCGAAATGCGACTGAATCCGTGCAGTTAGACGCGTAACAATAACAAAAGCGAGCTACTCACCATGACATCTACCGCTACACCTCGTCCTGAAGACGAGAACCTCGGTATTGGCGCCAACTTCGCCTACGGGCTGCAGCATGTGCTGACCATGTATGGCGGCATGATCGCCGTGCCGCTGATCATCGGCCAGGCCGCCGGCCTGTCGCCGGCCGATGTCGGCATGCTGATTGCCGCCTCCCTGTTCGCCGGGGGCCTGGCCACCTTGCTGCAGACCCTTGGCGTGCCCTTCTTCGGCTGCCGCCTGCCCCTGGTCCAGGGCGTGTCCTTCGCCAGCGTGGCGACCATGGTGGCGATCATTGGCAATGATGGCACCAACGGCCTGCAGGTGGTGATGGGTGCCGTGATCGTCTCATCACTGATCGGCCTACTGATCACCCCGCTGTTCTCACGCATCATCAAGTTCTTCCCACCGCTGGTGACTGGCATCGTCATCACCACCATCGGCCTGACCCTGATGCCGGTGGCCGCGCGTTGGGCCATGGGCGGCAACAGCCAGGCCGCCGACTTCGGCAGCGTGGCCAATATCAGCCTGGCCGCGTTCACCCTGGCCTGCGTGTTGTTGCTGAGCAAGCTGGGCAGCGCCAGCCTGTCGCGGTTGTCGATCCTGCTGGCGATGGTGATAGGTACGCTGGTGGCGATGGCCTTCGGCATGGCCGACTTCTCCCGAGCGCTGGATGGCCCTTCGGTGGCGCTGCCCGAGGTGCTGCATTTCACCCCCGAGTTCCAGCTGGCAGCGATCCTGTCGATGCTGATCGTCATCGTGGTGACCATGGTCGAAACCTCGGCAGACATCCTGGCGGTGGGCGAAATCATCGGCACCGACGTCGATGCCCGGCGCCTGGGCAACGGCCTGCGCGCCGACATGATTTCCAGCGCCCTGGCGCCGCTGTTCGGCTCTTTCACCCAGAGCGCCTTCGCGCAGAACGTCGGCCTGGTGGCGGTGACCGGGGTCAAGAGCCGCTATGTGGTGGCCAGCGCCGGCCTGATCCTGGTCACCCTCGGGCTGCTGCCGGTGATGGGCCGGCTGGTGGCGGCGGTGCCGACCGCCGTGCTCGGCGGCGCCGGCGTGGTGCTGTTCGGCACCGTCGCAGCCAGCGGCATCCGCACCCTGGCCCAGGTGGACTACCGCAACAACATGAACCTGATCATCGTTGCCACGTCGATCGGCTTCGGCATGATCCCGATCGCTGCACCGGGCTTCTACCACCACTTCCCGAGCTGGTTCGAGACCATCTTCCACTCTGGCATCAGCTCGTCGGCGATCATGGCGATTCTGCTCAACCTGTTGTTCAACCACCTGCGCGCCGGCAACTCCGACCAGCAGTCGGTATTTGTCGCTGCCAGCGAGCGTACCTTGCGCTACCGGGATGTGGCCTGGTTGAATGAAGGCGACTTCTACCGCGATGGCAAGCTGTTCGACTGCGACGGCAAGGAAGTGCCGATCGTCGAAACCGACGATGACCATGGGCATGCCGTTGCCCCTCCCAGACGACAGGTTGAGCACGCGCACTGACCGACGACATGAACAAATCTTCATGTTGGCCGTCAACGCCCTGATAGTGGGGTGGATACGCGATCCGGGGCTGTGCCCGGGTCGCACTTGCCTTGAGCCCCACGACCGGGTTGCGTAGCATCGCCGGCCCTGGGGCCGCTGGGCGGCCCATTCGCGGGGCAAGCCCTCGCCTGCCGATCCGCTACCGCACAGAGCCACCATGCCGCAACCGATCCCCCTCAAGGACCACGAAACAGAAAAACACCTGGTCAACCGCCGGCTGCTGGCCTGCGCCGCCCTCGTGTTCAGCCTGTGCGCGGTCCTCGTGGGCCGGCTCTACGTGCTGCAGGTGCTGCAGCACGACCAGCAGAGCGCGGTTTCGGAAAACAACCGCGTGCACATCCTGCCCATCGCCCCCGAGCGCGGGCTGATCTACGACCGCAACGGCGTGGTGCTGGCCGACAACAAGCCCAGCTTCGACCTGACCATGACCCGCGAACGCGCCGGTGACTCGGCCAAGGTGCTCGACAGCCTGAGCGAAATCCTCAGCCTGGGCGAAGACGACCGCAAGCAGTTCGACAAGGACCTGCGTCGCGGCCGCAAGCCGTTCGAACCGGTGACCCTGATGGTCGGCCTGAGCGAAGAACAGATCGCCCTGATCGCGGTCAACCAGTTCCGCCTGCCCGGCCTGGACGTCGAGCCGCAGTTCATCCGCGAATACCCGCTGGCCGAGCATTTCGCCCATTCGGTGGGCTATGTCGGGCGCATCAACGAAAAAGAAGCCAAGACCCTCGACAGCACCGAGTATCGTGGCACCCAGTCGATCGGCAAGACCGGCATCGAACACTTCTATGAAGCCCAGCTGCACGGCCACGTGGGCTATGAAGAAGTGGAAACCAACGCCCAGGGCCGGGTGATGCGCGTGCTCAACCACCAGGACCCGATCCCCGGCAAGGACATCATCCTCAGCATCGACTCGCACTTGCAGGTGGCCGCCGAAAAGGCCCTGGGCGACCGCCGTGGCTCGGTAGTAGTGCTCGACCCGGCCAACGGCGACGTGCTGGCGATGGTCAGCAACCCGAGCTTCGACCCCAACCTGTTCGTCAAGGGCATCAGCTTCAAGCAGTACGCCGCCCTGCGCGACTCGATCGACCGGCCGCTGTTCAACCGCGTGCTGCGCGGCCTGTATGCGCCCGGCTCGACGGTCAAGCCCGAAGTGGCCATCGCCGGCCTCGACAGCGGCGTGATCACTCCCGGCAGCCGGGTGTTCGACCCGGGCTACTACGAGCTGCCCAACTATGACCACAAGTACCGCAACTGGAACCACAGCGGCGATGGCTGGGTGGACATGTACACCGCCATCATGCGTTCCAACGATACCTACTTCTACGACCTGGCGCACAAGCTCGGCATCGACCGCCTGCACGACTACATGGCCGAGTTCGGCCTGGGCCAGAAGGTCTCGCTGGACATGTTCGAGGAAGCGCCCGGGCTGATGCCTTCCCAGGCCTGGAAGCGCGCCACCCGCCGCCAGGCCTGGTTCCCGGGCGAGACATTGATCCTCGGCATCGGCCAAGGCTACATGCAGGTCACCCCGCTGCAGCTGGCCCAGGCCACCAGCCTGCTGGCCAGCAAGGGCGTGTGGCACCGCCCGCACCTGGCCATGACCGTAGGCGGCGAGGCCCCGGTCGACCCCAACCCGATGCCCGACATCGTGCTGCACGACAAGCACGCCTGGGACCAGGTCAACGTCGGCATGCAGATGGTCATGCACGACCCGCGCGGCATTGCCCGCGCCGCTGCGGCGGGCGCCCAGTACCGTATCGCCGGCAAGAGCGGCACGGCGCAGGTGGTGGCGATCAAGCAAGGGGAGCGCTATAACCGCAACAAGACCCTCGAACGGCACCGCGACAATGCCCTGTTCGTCGGTTTTGCCCCGGCCGACCACCCGAGCGTGGTAGTGGCAGTGATGATCGAGAACGGCGAGGCCGGCGGCCGCGTTGCCGGGCCGGTAGTGCGCGAAGTCATGGATGCCTACCTGCTCGATGAGCAGGGCCATCTGAAGCCTGAGTATGCCGGCACGCCGGCAAAGGCCGTGCCGCACAGCTGAGGCGCAGGCGGAAACACTGCTGTCTCAAATTGCTACATTTCGAAGCGCCAACACCGCACTTGAAAGCCGCACGGTGCGCGCCAACCATCCAGCTAACACTAGTTAGTTGATTGATATCAGTCACTTACACCTATAGCAGGATGACCGTGACGGTCTGCAGGCCTGATTTTTGCTTGAATATTCAAGTGATTTTTAATGCAAAGCCCAAAGACCAAGAGTTCGCCCGAGCGATCCGCGTCAAGCCATACAGTGCGAGGCACCCATGACCCCTGCAAGCCGTGTTTCCGACGACCACTTCCAGGCCTGGCTGAGCCAGGTCAATGAGGCCTGCGGCCATTTCAACGGGCGCAAACTCGACCCCGGCTTCGTCGGCCAACTGGAAAAGTGCCAGGTAGGGCAGATCTCCATGAGCATCGTCGACATGACCCAGGTCAACCTGTTCCGTGGCCCGCGGGAAATCCGTGCCAGCAGTGCCGACAACTACTACGCCGTGCTGCAGATGGCCGGCACCTCGCGGATCGAGCACCAGGACGCGAGTATCGAACTGCAGGCCGGCGACCTCACCCTGATCGATGCCAGCACGCCGCTGGACATGCACTTTCACCAGCGCTCGCGCCAGCTGTCGCTGATTCTGCCGCGCAGTCAGGTGCAAAGCGGCACCCGTGGCATCGGCGTGGCCTGCGCCAGGCGCATCGAGGCCAAGACTCCCCTGGCCAGCATGGCCCGGCTGATGATGCTCGAAGCCGGCCGTACCCAGCACATGGCCAACCATGAAAGCCAGGCGATGCTCGATGCCCTGATCGCCCTGCTGCGCCCGGCCATTGCCCAGGACGCCATTCCGGGCAGCCACGAACGCATGTTCCGCAAGGCCCTGGCGCTGATCGACCAGCACATCACCTGTGAAGGCCTGAGCCCCGAGTTCATCGCCCGCGAAGTGGGCATCTCGATGCGGAGCCTGTACCGCATCTTCGCCAAGCACGAGCTGGTCATCGCCCAGTACATCCGCAATCGCCGCCTGGAGTTCTGCGCCGAGAGCCTGCGCAACCCGGCCATGGACCAGAAAGTCTCGTCGCTGGGCTATGCCTGGGGTTTTTCCGACTCGAGCTATTTCAGCACCGCGTTCAAGGCCCGCTTCGGCATGACCCCCGGCGAGTACCGCAAACGCCACGCCAACTGACAAACCGCTCTACCCACGAAGGCCCCGCAACGGGGCCTTCGGCGTTTCAGCCCGGCCATCACCTTGGCACGCTGCCAAAGGCAACTGGCAGCCAGCACAAAAGCCGGCAACGGGGCTTCCTGCATGATCGTTGGCAATGTCTTCGGAACTTCTGCCAAACCCATAACAAAGGAAGCCAGACCATGCATCACCGCCCGTTCCGTCTCACCCTGGCCGCAGTGCTCGCCGGGGTCTCGCTGGAGGCGTCTGCAATTGAGCTCTACGGCGATGACGAGCGCCACCTCAATGCCAACGTGGAGGCCGTGTTCGGTGCGTTCCACAGTGAAGAAAGCTACGCCATTGCCCGCGACCAGCCCGGCTCCGCCTCGTGGCGCGAGGGCTATATCAAGTACGGCCTGAGCGGCGACCAGCGCTTGGGGGGCAGCGGCTCGCTGTACGGCGCCTTCGCCCTGCTCAGTTCCGGTACCTGGGGCGATGGCGATGCCGCCGGCTTCAGTGACGGCAGCGAACGCACCAGCAAGATCGAGGATGCCTACCTGGGCTGGAAGTCCGGCAACCTGGTGCCGGCGCTAGGCGAGGATGGCATCGACCTGTCGTTCGGCAAGCAGATGGTCGCGGTCGGTGACGGCTTCCTGATCCAGGGCGACTCGCTCAACGTTGGCCATGGCCTGGCCGATGGCCAGTTCAACCGCGGCGGCGCTTACTACCTGGCTGCGCGCAAGAGCTTCGACAAGACTGCGGTGCTGCGCCTGGGCGGCAAACAGGGCTGGCGCAGCGACCTGATGTGGCTGCAGTCGGACAACCGCGCCCAGGCCAAGACCGAAATGCACGTCGCCACCCTGGAGCACGTGGCCGATGCCGGTACGGTCGGCCTGACCTACATCGGCACCACCCACGTCGACGAGGAATTCGCCTCGCCCCAGCAGCTGGAACGCGACGGCATGAAGACCTACAGCCTGCGCGGCCAGGGCAATGCCGGGGTGGAAAACCTGTTCCTTTCGGGCGAGTACGCCAAGCAGGACAAACCCCACACCGCCACCGAAGACGCCTGGTACCTGGAAGCGGGCTGGACCTTCGCCGATGTGCCATGGCAACCGAACATCAGCTACCGTTACAGCCGTTTCTCCGAAGGCTACGACACCCTGTTCTACGGCCTTGGTCGCGGCCTGGGCACCTGGTTCCAGGGCGAAGTGGCCGGCAACTATGCCGGGCCGTTCAACAGCAATGCGCGTATTCAGAAGGTGGGGCTGACAGTGAGCCCGACGCCGTCGCTGAACATCGGACTGATGGGCTTCAACTTCGACACCATTGACCGCAGCCTGGGCAATGTCGACGGGCATGAAGTGGATCTGTATGCGGAGTGGACGATCAACGATCACTTGATGATCGTGCCGCTGGTGGGCCTCTACCAACCGGATCGCAGTGCCGAGCAAGGCGGGACACAGCTGGGCAATGACGACCGCAACCTGTATAGCCAGATCGTGTTCGTCAGTACCTTCTGAGATAGCCGCTTCATGCTGTCGTTGTAGGAGCGGCCTTGTGTCGCGAAAGGGCCGCACAGCGGCCCCAGGTTTTCAGCTTCGCAGCTGAAATTGCCGGGGCCGCGATGCGGCCCTTTCGCGACACAAGGCCGCTCCTACCCGGATCTCTGCTCAGTGGAGAAATGGCTTAGCGCTCTGGCACCGGCAACGGCGCCTCGCTGTTCCAGCCAGTCACCGGCCGGCTGAACAGGTTCTCGGTCTGGAAGTGCGCCATCCGCCACTGCCCTTCCTCCTGGGCGAAACGCACCGTCAATCGCGCCGCGTTCAAGTGCGAAGCGCCATCGGCAAAGGTGCTGGTCTGTAACATCACCCAACGCCCCAGCCCCTGCCCGCCCGCCACCTCGATGACCTCGCTGGTCAGGAAGTGCACATTCAAGGCGAAGTGCGCCGGGGTCTTCATGTAGGTGGCGAACATCGCACCGATCGCCTCACGCCCCCGGTAGCCACCAAAGCTCGCGGCATACTTGGCGCCCTTGCCTTCCCACACGGCCTCGCGGGTGAACAGCCCGGCCAGCTCATCCAGCGGGGTGCTGGCATCGAGCTGGTCGCACAGTTCCATGTAGCGGTTGATGCACACGCGAATGGCCTGCTGGTCTTCGAAGCGCTGCAGGCGCGCCTGCAGCTCATGGATATCGCTCATCACTACCTCAGTACAGGTTCAGCAGCAAACGCTCGGCCACGGCCAGCAACTTCTCGTCGGCGCCCTTGGCCGCCACCAGTTGCAAGCCGACCGGCAGGCCGGCTTCGCTGCCCAGCGGAATGCTCAAGGCCGGGTGCCCGGACAGATTGAATGGCCGCACCAGCGAGGTCATGCCGAGCACGGCACGGGTGTCGGCAGCGTCTTCCAGGCGCAGTGGGAAGTCCGGCATGGTCGGCAACGCCAGCACATCGTAGCTGGCAAGAGCCTGGTCGACTTCTGCGCTGAAGCGTCGGCGCACTTCTTCAGCTTCGGCCAGTGCGGTGTCGCTGGTCTGCCCCGCCGCCGCCAGGCGCCCGGCGATGTCGGTACCGACCTTGCCGGTTTCCAGCAGGTGGCCACAGCCGGAGAAGGTCTCGCGGTTGATCACCACCATGCCGGCCTCGTAGGCCGCACCGAAATGCTTGAGTTCGACATTGCCCAAAGGCAAGCCGCTGGCCGTCAGGGCGCCCTGCACCACCTTGTGGATCGCCGCCTCGGCGGTCACCCGCAGCACGCCGATACGGGCCCGGGCCGGGACCTGCGCCGGGGTGAAGGTCGGGTCGATCATGGTCATCGCCCGCACCAGCATCGGCAGGCTGGCGGCAAACGGGCCGACACAGTCGAGGCTGGTCTGCGCCGGCATCACGCCTTTGCGGCTGACCCGGCCAAAGGTCGGTTTGAGGCCGAACACGCCGCAGCAGCAGGCCGGCACGCGCACCGAGCCACCAGTGTCGGTGCCCAGGCTGAAGTCGGCCAGGCCCGCTGCCACCGCCGCCGCCGAGCCGCTGGAAGAGCCACCGGGAATGCGCCCGGGGAAGCGTGGGTTGGCCGCCGTGCCGGTGTAGTGATTGATGCCGGTGGTGCCGAACGCCAGTTCATGCAGGCTGACCTTGCCGGTCAGACGCGCACCGCTGGCCAGCAACTGGCTGACCACGTCAGCATGCCGTTCGGCCAGCGGGGCGTGCTCCAGCGCCTGGCTGCTGGCGCGGGTCGCGGTGCCGGCGACGTCAATGGTGTCCTTGACCACGACCCGGGGGCCGCTGCCGCCCAGGTCCAGGGTTTCAACTATGATTGTCATTTTCGTGGAGCCCTTTTCAAGAATAGGTGCCGGACCATGGCCCAGCGGTGAACATGCGTGGCCATTACTTGAAATGTCAACTGAACATTCCCGTAATTCCTGGCACGGTTCCGGTAGTCAAATGCGCGGAAAGGTCTATGATGTCGCGACTATTTCCGCACAAGTAGTGAATCGATGAGCACTTCGAAGAGCAAAGGACACAGCCATCACGACCCGGCCAGCGATGAATTTCGCAAGGAAGATTTCCCCTTCTATTGGCTGGCCCGTGTGCATGGCCGCTACACCCAGAACATGGAACGTCTGCTGAAGAAGGTCGACCTCGACGTGCCGCGCTGGCGCGTGCTGTGGATCCTCAACGAGAACGGCGAGTCGAGCATTTCCGAGATCTCCACCCACGCCATCGCCAAGCTGTCGACCATTACCAAGATCGTCTACCGCATGAAGGAAGATGGCCTGGTCGACACCGCGCCCAGCCCCGAAGACGGGCGCGTGACCCAGGTGCGCATCACCGAGGTCGGCTTGCAGAACATCGAGCGCATGCAGGCGGTGACCCGCGAACTGTTCCAGCGAAGCTTCAAAGGGTTGACTGAAGCTCAGGTGCAGCGGTTGAACAAGATGCTGGAAGTGGTGTTTCACAACCTTGAGACCTTGTAATACCTCGAGATTGCCGGGGCCGCTTTGCGGCCCTTTCGCGACACAAGGCCGCTCCTACAAGGACCGCGTTCAGCAGGCTTTCGACGACTCGCAGACGCGGTGGTAGGCCCGGTTGAAATACACCAGGCCGTCATCGGCACCGCCGTGGCGGATGTCCTGGATCTCGCAGTAGAAGATGCTGTGGGAGCCCACCTCATGCACCTGGGCGATCCGGCAGTCAAAGTTCACCAGCGCTTCCTGCATCACTGGCGCGCCACTCTCCAGCACCGTCCACTCGGCGACGGCAAAACGCTCGTCCATGTTCAGGTTGCGGTTGGCGAAGGCCCCCGACAACTCCTGATGCGTGCCCGCCAGCACGTTCACGCACAGTGCGCCATTGGCCTTGAACTGCTCGTTGGAGTACGAGGAGCGGTTCATGCACACCAGCAAGGTAGGCGGCGAGTCGGTCACGCTGCATACCGCCGAGGCGGTGAAACCGAAGCGGCCGGCAGGGCCATCGGTGGTGATGACCGATACGGCGCCGCCGAGCAGGGCCATTGCGTTGCGAAATTGCGATACGTCTACCATGGTCATGCTCCTCAGATATCCAGCACCAGCTTGTTGGACTTGGCCCGCGAGCAGCACACCAGGATCTGGTCGTTCGCGGCCTTTTCTTCATCGGTCAGATACACATCGCGGTGGTCCGGCTCGCCTTCGAGCACTTCGCACATGCAGGTGCCGCACACGCCTTGCTCGCACGAGATGTCGATCTTGATGCCCACCTGCGCCAGGGCGTCGAGAATGCTCTGGCCCTCGGCGACCTGTACCGTCTTGTTGCTGCGTGCGGCAACCACCTCGAAGCCTGCGCCGCTGGCGTCGACTTCGACCTGGAAGTACTCCTTGTGGATGTGCTCCTCGCTGTAGCCTTGCTGCCGTGCGCCTTCGATCACCCAGTCCATGAAGCCCGAGGGGCCACAGGTGTACATATGGGTGCCGGCCGTTCCCGCGCCGAGCACGTCTGCCAGGTTCAGGCGCTGGGCGGCCTCTTCATCGTCGAAGTGGGTGAACACCCGTGCGGCGAACGGCGCGTTGGCCAGCGCTTCGACGAAGGCGCTGCGGCTGCGCGAACGCCCGCAGTAATGCAGTTCGAATTCGGCGCCCTGCTGATGCAGGGTGTGGGCCATGGCAATCATCGGCGTGATGCCGATACCGCCACCCAGCAGGATCGAGCGTCGGGCATCGGCCGCCAGCGGGAACAGGTTGCGTGGTGCGCTGATCTGCACCTGCTGCCCTTCCAGCAGGGTGTCGTGCACGCTCACCGAGCCACCGCGGGAGGCCGGGTCTTTCAGCACGCCCAGGCGATACACCGAGGCATCGGCCGGGTCGCTGCACAGCGAATACTGGCGCACCAGGCCCGGGGCAACATGGATATCCACATGCGCGCCCGCCTCGAAGGCCGGCAGCGCCGCGCCATCGGCCAGGCCCAGGTCGAGCACGACCACGTCGGCCCCTTGGATCTCGCGCTTGCGCACGACTACGTTCAACAATTGTTCATTCATGGCCGGTGTCCCGCCTAACAGAGGGGCGCGTGGGCGCCCCGGAAAAAATCAACGCATGAACAGGCCGCCGTTCACGTCCCAGGTCGCCCCGGTGGTGAAGTAGGCCTCGGGCCGCGCCAGTTGCACGATCAGGTCGCCCAGAAAATCCGCATCGCCCAGGCGCTGCACCGGGATGTTGGCCAGCAGGCCCTGCATCCGCTCGGCAGGCACTGCGGCATGCACTGCAGGCGAATCGATCGGGCCCGGGGCGATGGCATTGACGGTGACGCCACGGGTGGCGAATTCCTTGGCGAAGATCTTGGTCAGGGTGACGATCGCGCCCTTGCTCGCCGCGTAGTGCGCGCCGGTGGCGGTGCCGCCGTTCTGCCCGGCCAGCGAGGCCATGTTGATGATCCGCCCATAGCCGGCTTCGGCCAGGTGCGCGCCAAGTACCTGGCAGCCGAGGAATATGCTGCGCAGATTGAGCCCGACCACCGCGTCGAACTCTTCGGGGCTGATCTGCATCAGCGGCGTGGTCTTGGTCACGGCGGCGTTGTTGACCACCACGTGCAGGGCGCCAAAGTGCTCCAGCACTTGAGCCAGGGCCTGCTCGAAGTCGGCCTTGCTGCCGACGTCGAGCTTGACCGCCAGGGTGCGCCCGCCCAGCGCCTTGGCGGTGGCCTGGGCCAGCGCCAGGTCGCGGTCCGAGACGACCACGTCGAAGCCTGCGGCGAGCAGCCGGGCACAGAAGCGCTGGCCGAGTCCCTGGCCGGCGCCGGTTACCAATGCGACTTGGTTCATGGCATGCACCTCAGAGGATGTAGCCGATGCCGGCGAGGGCATCATCGCTGTTGATCAGGCTGATCACCTTGCGGTGGATCTTGAAACCGCCCTCGGCGCGGACCAGGGTGTAGGTCAGGTCGGCGCTGTAGTGCTTGAGGCTTTCCTTGCGGAACTCGCGGATGTTCTGCGCAGCGCGCACGGTGACGTTGACGCCGTCATCGGCCAGCACACGAAAACGCGAGATCGTGCGCACGGTGCGCGGTTGCGGGCTGGTGGAAATCGACTCGCCACCGATCAACCGCTGTACGCGCAGGCCGCGCATGTGGTGGTCGTCGTAGGCGTAGTTCAGGGTGTTTTCGTAGTCGGTTTCTTTCGGATCGATCGGGATGATGTACGTCCCTTTCTCGGTCCACTGGTTCAGCCAGGTGTCGTACTCGCCATGGTCGAGCATGTCGCCTTCCTGCCAGATGAAGGCCGTCACTTCGTTGAGCAGATTCAGGTTCATCATTTCGCCTCCACCGCCATCATCTTCTTCCACTGCTGGTACGCCGCCCGCATGCCGGTTTCGGCGCTGACGTCGGAGACCAGGCCATCTTCGCTGGGCTTCTCGCCCGGCAGGCCGCGGTTGAGCATGATCCACAGGTTCTCACCGGCATTGGCGCCTTTCTGTACCCGTTCCCAGGCCTCGGAATCGTCCGGCGTGCCGAAGCCCATCGGGCCCTGGAAGTGTTCGTGCAGGCGCAGTCGGTAGCGGTTGGCCGCCGCCGGGCCGCCGTCCATGGTGATCACCGAGTGGTGGATCTCGGTCTCGGTCACCGAGATCGGCTGCAGCACGCGGAAGAACGCCATCGAGCAGGCGACGTTGGGGAACAGGTTGAGGTTGAAGCCCGAGCCGCCGACGGCGCGGACGATACGGCGCACCTGCTGCTCCTCGATGCCTTCGTCGCGCAGCTCGGCGGCGAGGCTTTCGAAACGTTCGGGGATCGGCTGGTCAAGGTTGGCTTCCAGGTCCACCAGCTCGGGGATCATCACCATCACGCTGTGGCCGTTGCCCAGGTCCTCGACGTAGCC
>NZ_JBIVGA010000006.1:0-390132 GCF_044748405.1 Pseudomonas sp. NPDC089996
AGGCTGAGATGGCTGTGAGCTTGAACTGCTCTGTGTATTTGCCCATAGGTCCCCCAAGGGTTGGATTTTTTGTCCAACTTCTTGGGGGCAGTCCACCTTGTGGGAGCGGGCAAGCCCGCGAAAGGGCCGGAACAGGAAAATGAAATGTCCGTCATTTATGCAAGGCGAGCCCCACCGCGATGCTACGCTCGCGGAAACACTCGGCATGGATATTCCTTATGGACATGAACTGGCACCAGGCCCTGCAAGAGAGCCTGAGCTGGCTGGCAGTCGCCTCGTTCATCACCCTCATCGGCTTCACAGCCGCTGCCACCCTGGCCGTGCGCTACACGCGCTGGGGCCGGCAGTTCTGGCAGGTGGCCGGGCCGTATTTCACCTGGCGCCGCAGTTGGCGGCCGTTGCTGATGTTCGGCCTGCTGCTGGTGCTGACGCTGTTCTCGGTGCGCATGAACGTGCTGTTCTCGTTCTGGTACAACGGCTTCTACAGTGCCCTGCAGGCCCTGGATCAGACGACCTTCTGGTACCTGCTGGGGGTGTTCGCGGTGCTGGCCACCCTTCATGTGCTGCGCGCGCTGTTTACCTTCTATGTCACCCAGGCCTTCAGCATTCGCTGGCGGGTCTGGCTCACCGAACGCTTGACCCGCGACTGGATGAAGGGCGATGCCTACTACCGCGGTCGCTTCCTCGCCGAGCCCGTGGACAACCCCGACCAGCGTATCGAACTGGACGTCAATGCGTTCGTCACCAACTCGGTGTCGCTGGCCTTGGGCGCGGTCAGCGCGCTGGTCTCGCTGGTGGCGTTCACCGGTATTCTCTGGGGCCTGTCGGCGCCGCTGACGGTGGCGGGGTACGAGATACCCCGGGCGATGGTGTTCGCGGTGTACGTCTATGTGCTGATCGCCACCTGGATCGCCTTCCGCCTGGGCCAGCCGCTGATCCGTCTGAACTTCCTCAACGAAAAACTCACGGCGAACTTCCGTTACGCGCTGATGCGCTTGCGCGAAAACGCCGAGAACATCGCCTTCTACCAGGGCGCGCCGGTCGAGCGGGCGACCTTGCTCGGGCGCTTCGGCGCGCTGATCGTCAACGCCTGGGCGCTGGTGTTCAGGAACCTGAAGTTCAGCGGCTTCAACCTCGGTGTCAGCCAGGTGGCGGTGGTGTTCCCGTTCATTCTCCAGGCGCCGCGCTTCTTCAGCGGGGCGATCAAGCTGGGTGATGTGATGCAGACCTCCCAGGCGTTCGGCCAGGTGCAGGATGCGCTGTCGTTCTTCCGTGAGTCCTACGACACCTTCGCCCAGTACCGCGCCACCCTCGACCGTCTGACCGGCTTTCTCGATGCCAACGACCAGGCCAGCGCGCTGCCACGGGTGCTGACCGAAGACCAGCCGCGCGCACTGGACATCATCGGCCTGCAGGTGCTGCGCCCGGATGGCCATGCGCTGATCGCCGACCTCGACCTGCGCCTGCACGGCGGCCAGGCACTGTTGATCAAGGGGCCGTCGGGCAGTGGCAAGACCACCTTGCTGCGCGCCCTGGCGGGGTTGTGGCCGTACGCCGAGGGCGAAGTCCGGCGGCCGTTGGGCACCCAGGCGTTGTTCCTGTCGCAGCGGCCTTACCTGCCGCTGGGCGACCTGCGCACCGCCATTGCCTACCCGGCCGACAGCCAGCCCGAGGACGAAGCACGCATGCAGCAAGCCCTGCGCGAGGTCAACCTGGCGCACCTGGCCGAGCGGCTGGCAGTGAGTTGCGACTGGTCGAACATTCTGTCGGTCGGTGAGCAGCAACGCCTGGCGTTTGCCCGGGTACTGTTCAACCGGCCGCAGGTGGTGTTCCTCGACGAGTCCACGTCGGCCATGGATGAAGGGCTGGAGCATGCGATGTATGCGCTGTTGCGCAAAGAAATGCCCGAGACCTTGCTGGTGAGCGTGGGGCATCGCAGTACCTTGGCCGACTTCCATACCCATCGGCTGGAAGTGGACGGGCAGGGGGGCTGGGCGTTGCGCCAGCAGGAGGTATTGGCGTAACCCTCGATAGGTGGGTTGCTGGTGCTGGCCTCTTCGCGGGCTCGCCCGCTCCCACAGGTATCGCACAAGCCTTGAACTGTGTGCAGTACCTGTGGGAGCGGGCGGGCCCGCGAAGAGGCCAGTGTTGGCAATAAAGATTCAGGGCTGATGCTCGGTATCCAGCATCACGATCAGTTCAGCCCCTTCATTCCTCACATTCCCCACTTCCTTGCCCACCGCAAACCACTCGAACGCCTCCACCGGCAAGCACTGCTCCCGCGCCAGGCGTTCGGCCTCTTCGGCAGGCAGCTCAGGGTCGATCCACGCCCGCGCATGCTCCGGGCTCAGCACCAGGGGCCGGCGGTCATGAATATCCACCATCCCCGCATCGCTGGCGGCGGTGATGATCACGAAGCCATCCCCTTCGTTGGGCTCCAGCCCCGCATGCACCTCGGCCAACGCGGCCATGAACATCGGCGCCTGGTTTTTCAGGCGAATGAACCAGGGCTGCTTGCGTTTGGGATCGAGCGGGTCGGCCACCCACTCATACCAGCCGTCGGCCATCACCAAGGCCCGCCCTTGCGGCCAGAGTGCCTTGAAGAACTTGCCGGTGGTCACCGTCTCGACCCGAGCGTTGATCGGTGCCGGCCGTTTGCCCGTGGCCCAGAACGGTGCCCAGCCCCAGTGGCAAGGGTCGATGCGCAGTCCATCGGCGGCGTGATGCAGGATCAGTACGCGGCTGCCGGGGGCAACGTTGTAGCGGCCGATCGGCACGTTGTCATAGCCGCTGATCACATCCTGCTCAGCGTCCAGTTCACGCAGGTAGTCGGCCAGGCCCTGGTACTGGGCGAAGCGTCCGCACATGGCATGTACCCCCACTTGTCGAAATATCCTACGGCGAAATTGACCGGATACTCGCTACGTCGTTAACTGTATATGCATACAGTTCAATTTCAAGGCCGTTTCATGACTTCCATCCTGGGTCCCATCACAGGCGGCAGTGCTGCCGTAACGCGCTACCTGTTCCGCGTGCCAGCGGGCTTTCCGTCGCCAGCCGCCGATCACATGGAGCAGCCCATCTCGCTGGACGAGCTGTTCAACCTGCGCGCACCGCACATCTACCTGGTCAGAATAGACGGCGACAGCATGCAGGGCGCCGGTATCTTCGATGGCGACCTGGTGCTGGTCGACCGCTCGATCGAGGCACGCCATGGCCATATCGTGATTGCCGCCGTCAATGGCGAGCCGCTGTGCAAGCGGCTGCAGCACGTCGCCGGGCAGGTGCTGCTGCGTTCGGAAAACCCGCGTTACGCGCCGCGCTACATCATGGAGGGTGACGACTTCACGATCTGGGGCGTGGTGACCTTCAGCGTGCGCAGCCATGACCCGGTCGCCTGAACGGGCTCAGCGCAGCAGCGCCAGGCCCAGCAGCGTGGCACCGGCAAACCCCGCACCCACCAGGAAGGTCGCCTGGAACCCGGCGCCATCCCACAACAACCCGGCCACCACGCTGGCCACCAGCAGCGCCACCCCGGTCAGCAGGTTGAACAGGCCGAATGCCGTGCCGCGCAGGTCGGCCGGTGCACTGTCGGCGATCAGCGCGGCGAAGATACCCTGGGTGAAGCCCAGGTGCAGGCCCCAGGCCGTAACCCCCACTGCCAGCCCGGCCCAGCCTGGCAGCAGGGCCAGCACCAGGTCGGCGGCGATCAGCAGGCCCAGGCCCATTATCAGCACGCCACGGCGGCCCACGCGGTCCGACAGCGCCCCGGCCGGGTAGGCCGACAGCGAATAGGCCAGGGCCATGAGCACCAGCACCGCTGGCGCCCACAGTGGCGCCAGGCCCATGTCCTGGGCGCGCAGCAGCAGGAATGCCTCGCTGAAACGGGCCAGGGTGAACACCATGGCCAGGCTGGTCAGCCGCCAGTAGGCCGGGCCCAGGCGCGCCAGTTCATGCAGAGCCAGTGGCGAGCGTAGCGGCCGCGTGCTGGGCGCCGCCTCGGGTTCGCGAACGAAGGCGACGAGAATGTACACGGCGATGAATGCCGGGATCACCGCCACCCAGAACACCGTCTGGTAATGGCTCGCCGTCAGCCACATCAGCACGATCGCCAGCAACGGGCCGAGGAAGGCCCCGACGGTATCCAGCGCCTGGCGCAGGCCGAATGCCGCACCACGCAGCTCGGCCGGGGTCACATCGGCCACCAGTGCATCGCGGGGGGCGCCGCGGATGCCCTTGCCGATGCGGTCGACGAAACGCGCCGCCGTCAGCCATTCCAGCCCGCCGGCCATGGGGAACACCGGCTTGGTCAACGCGGCCAGACCATAGCCCAGCAACGTCAGCAGCTTGCGCTTGCCGAGGCGGTCGCTGAGCGCACCGGAGAAGACCTTGGTGATCGCTGCGGTGGCCTCGGCGATGCCCTCGATGACGCCGACGGCGACCACCGAAGTGCCGAGCACGGTGACCATGTACAGCGGCAGCAGGGCGTGGATCATCTCCGAGGAAATGTCCATGAACAGCGACACGAAGCCCAGCGCCCAGACGCTGCGGGGGATCTTCGGCAGGGTCTTGGCGGTGGTGCCTTGCCCGGTCTTTTCGGCGCTGTGCATGGGGAGCCTCGGCGGGGTTGCCACAGTTCGAAACTGTAGGAGCCCGTGCGCAGGATGCAAATCGGATGAGTGGCGGGAGGCAACGGCGGGGATGTTGTGATTAACTGTATATAAATACAGTATCGCTGGCGCTACCCGATGAATCGCACTCCTGTCTTTGCCCTGATCGACTGCAACAGTTTCTATGCCAGCTGTGAGCGGGTGTTTCGCCCCGACCTGCAGCGCACGCCCATCGTCGTGCTCAGCAACAACGACGGCTGCGTCATTGCCCGCAGTGCCGAGGCCAAGCCGCTGGTGAAGATGGGCCAGCCGTACTTTCAGGTGAAGGACCTGCTGCGGCGGCACGGGGTGGTGGCGTTTTCCTCCAACTATGCGCTGTACGGCGACATGAGCCAGCGGGTGATGACGGTGATCGAGGGCATGGTGCCAGCGCTGGAGGTCTACTCCATCGACGAAGCCTTTGCCGACCTGGCCGGGATGCCTGGTGACCTGGATCGCCTTGGCCGAGACATCCGTGCCCGTGTGCTCAAGCACACGGGCATCCCGGTGGGGGTCGGCATCGGTGCTACCAAGACCCTGGCCAAGCTGGCCAACCACGCGGCCAAGCGTTGGGCGGATCACAGTGGTGGGGTGGTCGACCTGCGCGACCCTGTGAAGCGCGACTGGGTGTTGAAGCGGTGCGAGGTGTCCGATGTGTGGGGGGTAGGTGCACGCCTGACCGCGCATTTGCGCGCCCTGGATATCCGCAGCGCCTGGGACCTGGCCCACGCCGACGCCTGGAGCTTGCGCAACCAGTTCAGCGTGGTGCTGGAGAAAACCGCCCGTGAGCTGGCAGGCACGCCATGCCTTGGGCTGGAGGAGGTGGAACCTCCCCGGCAGGAAATCTGCTGCAGCCGCATGTTCGGCCAGCGCCTGACCGAACTGGCTCCGCTCAAGGAAGCGGTAGCCACCTACGTGATGCGTGCGGCCGAAAAACTGCGCAAGCAGCGCTCGCTGGCGCAGCGGATGCGGGTAAGTATCCGCACCGGCATGTTCAACCCCGATGAGCCGCGTTACGCCAACGGTGTGGTGGTGCAGCTGCCGTACCCGACCGATGACGAGCGGCTGCTGACACGCATGGCGCTGGAAGCCGTGGAACGGGTGTATCGCCAAGGGTTTCGCTACAGCAAGGCCGAGGTGCTGCTGATGGAGCTGTGCCAGCGCGGGGAGGTGACGGGCGATCTGTTTACGCCGACCCAGAGCGTCAAGGCCGAGCGGGTGATGCAGGTGATCGACGGCGTCAACGGGCGTTGGGGCAGGGGGACACTACGCAGTGCGGCGGTGCCGGCTGCGGCGCAGTGGGCGATGCGGCGGGAGCTGATGAGTGCCGGGTACACGACCAGGTTGCAGGAGGTGTGGCGAGCGGGATGAGAAACCGCATCCGTACGTGCTGGTTGGGCCATGGTGGTAATTTTTTTGACACACCTTGACGCATTGAGTCATTTGCCGCGCCGCAGGTAATCCCGTTGCAGTCAGCGCCCGTAAGCCCCGCGCGTTTACCGTCCAGTCCCATTTCGGCACTTGCCACGACTCCCACAAACCGATGTTTTCGGTGCACGCCGGGGTTGATGGAGAGGACGCGATGGTGTGTGCCGTCGCAGCGCTGAAGGCAGCCTATGAAACCAATGCGCTGGCATTGGAAAAGGCGAAAGAGCCGATGCGCAGCTTGCTTATCGGAACGGAAAACTCGCTGGAGAAAGGTCTGGCGCTGGCCGAGGCTGTGCTCCAAGGGCTGGAGCAGCGGTAGGATTGTTGGTAGGGCCGCAGACGCGGCCCGTTCTGTTTTCGGAGTGGATTTGGGCAGCGAGGGCCGAAATCCGACTAACGAGCCTGAAGAACTTCACGAAACACATCTGGGCGCGAAGCCGCAATGTGCAGTAGAGACCTGGCCGCCCCCGATGGCATGCGCCGACCTTGCTCCCATTCCTGAAGCGTACGTACCGAGACGCCCAGCAGCTCAGCGAATTTGAGTTGGGAAAGCCCGGTCCTGCTACGTGCTTCGGCTGCTTCGGTCACTTCCATCTGGTGCACAGCGCCATAGCGGCCAGCCTTCACATCGCGGATGGATTCAAGCAATTCTTCACCGATGTTGCGGGTAGCATCGCGCAGCATCAGTTCTTTTTCAGTCAGGGGCATGGTTGAGCTCCTTCGCAATCTTGCGCAGCACGTGCGCGGGTATGTTCTCGGTGGCGCTCTTACAGTAGATCAGCAGAGCAACCAATGCGCCGTTGGCGAGCTGAGCGGTGTAGATGACACGGACGGCGCCTCGCTTGCCTTTGCCGTCCAGGCTCCATCGTACCTTGCGGCATCCGCCTGAGGCGGGAATCACTGCACCAACGTCTTTGACGTAGATATTTTGCTTTGCTTGTCTGGAATCAAGAAGCGGAAGGTTTTATCGAAGGGTTGCCGAAGTGGCGGTTTGGTCCGAGATCGCGGGGGCCGCTGTGCGGCCCATCGCAGGACAAGCCAGCTCCTACAGGAACAGCGCCGGCCTTGTAGGAGCTGGCTTGCCTGCGATGGGCTGCGCAGCAGCCCGGAGATCTCAAAGGCTCAACCGCACTGCCAGCGCCGCCAGGGTCACCAGCAACACCGGCACCGTCAGCAGCACGCCGACCTTGAAGTAATACCCCCAGCCAATCGTGACCCCCTTGCGCGCCAGCACATGCAGCCACAACAAGGTTGCCAGGCTGCCGATCGGGGTAATCTTCGGCCCCAGGTCGCAGCCGATCACGTTGGCGTAGATCATCGCCTCGCGCACTACGCCGTGCGCCTCGCTGGCCTGGATCGACAGCGCGCCGATCAACACACTGGGCAGGTTGTTCATCACCGAGGACAGCACGGCGGCAATCAGCCCGGTGCCGAGCGAGGCGGCCCAGACGCCGTGCTCGGCCAGCCCTTTCAGCACGCCGGTCAGCGAGTCGGTCAGGCCGGCATTGCGCAAACCGTAGACCACCAGGTACATGCCCAGCGAAAACACCACGATGTGCCACGGCGCCTCGCGCAGCACGCGGCGGGTGATGATCACTTGGCCACGGGCCGCCACCGCGAACAGCACCAGCGCGCAGGCAGCGGACACGGCACTGACCGGAATGCCCAGCGGCTCCAGCACGAACAGCCCGGCCAGCAACCCCACCAACACCACCCAGCCGACGCGGAAGGTGGCGCGGTCTCGGATGGCCAGGGCCGGCAGCTTGAGGTCTTCGAGGGCGTAACGCGCAGGAATGTCGCGACGAAAGTACAGCCACAGCACCAGCAACGTGGCTGCCACCGCCATCAGGTTCACCGGCACCATGACCGACGCATAAGCGTTGAAGCCCAGGCCGAAGTAATCCGCGGACACGATGTTTACCAGGTTCGACACCACCAGTGGCAGGCTGGCGGTGTCGGCAATGAAGCCAGCACCCATGACGAAGGCGAGGGTCGCAGCAGGGGAGAACCGCAACGCCAGCAGCATCGACATGACGATCGGGGTAAGGATCAGCGCCGCCCCGTCATTGGCGAACAGCGCCGACACCGCCGCCCCCAGCAGCACCATGAAGGCGAACAGCCGACGCCCGTCACCACGCGCCCAGCGCGCCACGTGCAGCGCTGCCCATTCGAACAAGCCGGCTTCATCCAGCAACAGGCTGATGACGATCAGGGCGATGAAGGTGGCGGTGGCATTCCAGATGATCGCCCACACGGTGGGAATATCGTGCAGCGAGACCACCCCGAACAACAGCGCCAGCACGGCGCCGAGGCTGGCGCTCCAGCCGACGCCGAGGCCCTTGGGCTGCCAGATGACCAGGGTCAGGGTAAGCACGAAGATCAGCGCGGCTGGAAGCATGGGCAGGAGTTCAGTGATTGTGGGAGCCGACCTGGAACATCCGTGGGTCATACATGAAGTCGTATGTTTCAACCACCTGGATCTGGCTGACTGCCGGATGGCCGGGGTTGATCACGATGTTGCGCTCCAGCGGCAGGACGGCAGAAGGGATGATCAGCCCAAGGTGGCTGTTCGACTTCAGCCAGGTGGTGCCGAATGCCATGCTTGGCCGATCGGCAGGCAGGCTGGCCCAACCCTCGGGAAGGTCCGCAGCATCCACCTGCAGATACAGTGAAGCATCAGCGGGTAGCTCAAAGCAGGTGATCTTCAGCGCGAAGGTGGGTTCGCCAGCCGCATGGACAAAGGTTTCAAGGCAACAGATTGCCGGTGTCATGCCCATGTACACGGCCGGCACGTCCTGGTCGTTCCAGCGGCCTCCTTCGATGGCCGCACCCTTGCCGCTCAAGTCGGTAGCGCGTTTCGCCTTCGCTATTCGCCACCCCCGCATCAGGCAACACCACCCCATTCCAGGGCCTGCAGTACCCGGCGCACCTGCTTGGCACCGATTTCGGTTTCGCAGAGCAGTATCGGCGCAATGTCACCCAGGGCCTTGTTCGGCTTCGACAGCCACTGCGCAGCGGCGTCGCGGCTCTCGAAGACTTCCTCGGCCTGATGGGACACCGAGGCGATGCGGTCCAGGCGTTCGGAGGCGACGGTATCGAGCACTTCGTGTTCCCGAACGCGTCGCTCCAGCGTGGAGATCGAGGCATTGAGCAACAATGCCAGGCTGGGCTCCTCGAGGTTGAACGTGTAACGCACGGCGCGGAAGAGGTGGGCAGAAAAGCCACGCTTGATCTGCACCAGCCGCTCCGACTCTCTGAGTGCATCGCGGCTGGCGCTGAATGCCCAGAATTCGTCGATGCCTGAACTGCGCACATCTTCTTTGGCTTTAGCGGCGATTGAGGTGCTCATTAACGCCTCCGTCAATTGACAGTATTTTTTCGTCAAATGAAGTATAGGCCGGCTGTGCGCGTAATTGCACCTACCTTTCGGCTGGCACCCAGCGCGGCAAAGCCCCGTTACAAACATGTAAAGTTCGTAAATAAGATTTAAACACATTTGAGAATAGCTATATTTACCACCCCTGTTGGCCCCGGATCGGGGTATGCCGTTTACTCATCCATCGCAGGGAGATGTACCGATGCAGTCCAGAACCTCAACCAACCGCCTGGCCCTGGCGTTCGTCGCCCTGGCAACGCCCGCCATGTCGGCCGCTGCCGCGGAAAGCGAAACGCGGCGTGAAGGCGAGGTGCTGGAAATGCCGGTGGCCGACGATGCGCTGGTGATCCAGGACACCCTGGTCACCGCCGAGCGCGAGGCGCGCCAGGCGTTGGGCAGCTCGGTCATCACCGCCGAAGACATCAAGCGCCATCCGCCAGCCAATGACCTGTCCGAGCTCATCCGCCGCGAGCCGGGGGTCAACCTGACCGGCAACAGTGCCAGTGGCGCACGCGGCAACAACCGCCAGGTCGACCTGCGCGGCATGGGCCCGGAAAACACCCTGATCCTCATCGACGGCAAGCCCTCCAGTGCCCGTAACGCCGTGCGCTACGGCTGGAACGGTGACCGCGATACCCGTGGCGAAACCAACTGGGTACCGGCCGAGGCGGTCGAACGCATCGAGATCCTTCGCGGCCCGGCTGCGGCGCGCTATGGCTCCGGCGCCATGGGCGGGGTGGTCAATATCATCACCAAGCGCCCTACCGACGAACTCAAGGGCACGCTCAGCCTGTACACGCAAATGCCCGAAGACAGCGCCGAGGGTGCCAGCCACCGGGCCAACTTCAATCTCGGTGGCGGCCTGACCGACAACCTCGGTTTCCGCTTGTACGGTGGCCTGGCCAAGACCGATGCCGACGACCTCGACATCAATGCCAGCCACGCCAACAGCGCCCTGGTCGCCGGCCGTGAAGGCGTGCGCAACAAGGACATCAACGGCCTGCTGAGCTGGAAGCTCGACGACGAGCACCGCCTGGAAGCCAGTGCCGGGTACAGCCGCCAGGGCAACATCTACGCTGGCGACACCATGAACAGCAACGGTGGCAGCAACCCTGAACTGATTTCCAGCCTGTATGGCCACGAAACCAATGTCATGCAGCGCAACACCTATGACCTGACTCACCTGGGCGACTTCACCTGGGGCACCAGCAAGACCAGCCTGGCCTACGAGTATGTGCGCAACTGGCGCCTGAACGAAGGCCTGGCCGGCGGCCCGGAAGGGGCGATCAACGACAGTGGTGCGGCCATGTCGCGGCTGCGCAACACGCGCCTGACCAGCGAAGCCAACCTGCCGTTCGCCTTGGGCAGCACCGAGCATGTGCTGACCTTGGGCGGCGAGTACCTGTACGAGTCGCTCAACGACCAGGGCTCGTTCCGCCCGCAGAGCTTCGACCCCAGCGGCGGCGGCAGCGACGTGATCAGCGGCTTCGACCGCAGCGACTCGAAGATGACCGCGCGAAGCTACGCGCTGTTCGTCGAGGACAACATCATCATCGGCGACACCACCGTCACCCCGGGCCTGCGCTTCGACCACCACGAGATGTTTGGCGACAACTTCAGCCCCAGCCTCAACCTGTCGCACAAACTGACCGAGGCATTGTCGGTCAAGGGCGGCATCGCCCGCGCCTACAAGGTGCCGAACCTCTATCAGTCCAACCCCAACTACCTGCTCTACAGCCGTGGCAATGGCTGCAGCGTGCAGCAGGGCAACTCCGGTGGCTGCTACCTGCAGGGCAATGCCGACCTCAAGCCGGAGATCAGCGTCAACAAGGAAATCGGCCTGTTGTATGACCGCGGCAGCTGGCGCACCAGCGCGACCTATTTCCGCAATGACTACAAGAACAAGATCATCGGTGGCACCGATGTGCTCTACACCATCAACAACGGCCGCCGTGTGACCGGCTGGGAGAATGCTGGCAAGGCCCGGGTGGAGGGCATCGAGGGCAACCTGTTCGTCGAGCTGACCCCGGCGCTGGACTGGAACACCAACCTGACCTGGATGCTCGACAACGACAGCCGCGAGACGGGCGAGCCGCTGTCGGTGATCCCCGAGTACACGGTCAACACCACCCTGGACTGGCGCGCCACCGAGCAGTTGTCGTTCCAGGTGGCAGGCACGTACTACGGCAAGCAGAAGTCGCCGCAGTACAACTACCGCACCCAGGAGGACTACGACATCGAGGCGCAGCAGGACGTCGAGGCCTATGGCCTGGTGGATGTCAGTGCCGGGTACAAGTTCAACGCCAACTACGACGTGCGAGTGGGTGTGAACAACCTGTTCGACAAGCAGATCCTGCGCGGTGGCAATGCCAGCAGTTCGGGTGCCAATACCTATAACCAGCCGGGGCGGGCGCTGTTCGCTGCGCTGAATATCACCTTCTGAACCCAAGGGGCCGCATAGCGGCCCCGATTGGCACCTCTGTCTCCAAGGATCCCGATGATGATCGAAGCACCCGCCTGGCTGCAGATCCTCTCGCGCGGCAGCGCCGCACTGCTCGGCGGCTATGCGTTCACCTACGCTGCCAGTGCCTGCCTGGCCCGGCTGTTGCCGCTTGCAGCCGCCGACGCGGTGATTGTCGCCACCCTGCCAGCCTTCATTTTCTACACCGCCGCGATCCTGTGGGCCTTCGTCAGCCGTGACGCTCTGCGCGCGTGGCTGCCACTGGCCATGGCAGCGCCCATGGCGCTGATCGGCTTCTGGCCCCAGGCCATGGAGTGGTTGTCATGAAGAACACCGTCACGCAATCGATGGCCTGGCTGCACACTTGGGGTGGGCTGATATTCGGCTGGTTGCTGTTCGCCATCTTCGTCACCGGCACCCTGGCGGTGTTCGACAAGGAACTCAACCACTGGATGCAGCCGGAGATCCCGGCCCGCCAAGTGACCCAGACCGATGCCGCGCAACGTGCCATCGCCTATCTGCAAGCCCACGAACCCAAGGCGAACAACTGGGGCGTGAGCCTGCCCACCGAGCGTTCGCCTGGCTTGCGTGTGTCCACTGCCGAGCGCCGCCATGGTGGCGGCGTACAGCTCGATCCGCAGACCGGCGAAGCCATCGGGGTGCGTGACAGTGTCGGTGGCAACTTCTTCTTCCGCTTCCACTTCACCCTCGACCTGCCGCGCAACTGGGGCATTTTCGTGGTCGGTGCGCTGGCGCTGGTGATGCTGGCGGCACTGGTCAGCGGCATCGTGATTCACAAGAAGATCTTCAAGGAGTTCTTCACCTTCCGGCCGAACAAAGGCCAGCGCTCGTGGCTGGACCTGCACAACGCCAGCGCCGTGCTGTTGCTGCCTTTCCACCTGATGATCACCTACACCGGCCTGGTGATCTTCATGCTGATCTACATCCCGGCAGGGGTCGATGCATTGTTCGCGGGGGACAACCGTGCCTACTTCCAGGCCCAGGGCAATGCCCGCCTGGAGCAGCCACGGGGCCTGGCCAGGCAGCCTGCGGCGCTGGCCGATATCGCCCCGCTGCTTGTCCAGGCCGAGGCGCGTCTGGGGCCGATTGCCGGTTTCAACATCCGCAACCCAAACACCGCAGCTGCCCGTATCGAGATTCGCCCGGCGCTGGGCAATCGCATCGCGCTGTCCAAGGGCCAGGCGATGGTCTTCGATGGCGTGACTGGCCAGTTGCTCAGCGACGTCGCCCAATGGCGCGCGGCGCCGTTGACCCAGCGCGTCATGGTCGGCCTGCATTTCGCCCAGTTCGGTGGCTACCCGATGCGCTGGCTGTACTTCCTGTGCGGGGTAATCAGTTGCGTGATGATCGCTACCGGGCTGGTGCTGTTCTGCGTGAAGCGTGGGCGCAAGTACGCTGATGCGAAGCGGGCGGCAGGGCGCTGGTACCGTGTGGCCGAGGTATGCAATGTCGGTTTCGTCAGTGGGTTGCTGCTGGCCTGCGTCGGCTTGCTCTGGGCCAGCCGCTTGCTGCCGGCAGACCTGCTGCAGCGCGAGGCGTGGGAAGTGCGGGCGTTCTTCGGGGTGTGGCTGTTGGCATTGTTGCATGCCGGCATGCGCCCGGTGCGGCGGGCCTGGGTCGAGCAACTCGGGTTGACCGCGTTGCTGTGCATCGGTCTGGGACTGCTCGGTGGCATGGACGATACCCTGCGCCAGGGTGTGGTGATCTGCGGGCTGGTGCTGGGCGGCTTGTTCGGCCTGGTGGCCTGGCGCGTGCTGCATGCGCAGCCGGCACCTCAGCATGCCCGAGGCAGGCGTGGCGTGGAGGCGGGCGCATGATGATGCCGATTCTGGGCAGTGTGCTGTTCGCCTATGCCGGCATGTTGGGGCTGTGCCAGGGGCTGGAGCGGCACTACAAGCAGGTGTGGAATCGTGGCTGCTCGCGTCGCATGCGCCTGGCATTGCGCGCAGCGGGTTGGGCGGCGTTGCTGGTCAGCCTGCTGCTGTGCGTCCAGGCCTGGGGCTGGGCGATGGGGCCGGTGGCCTGGTTTGCGGTGATGTCGCTGGCGGCGATGGGGCTGGTGGTGTTGCTGCCGTATTGGCCGCGTCTTGCAGTGGCGCTGGTAGCCATGGTGCCGGTGTGGGCACTGCTGTGGTGGGCCTGATCCGGCAATGGGGCCGGATCGGGTGATACAGGGTCAGCCTGCTGCAACCCTGGCGAACGCTTCCCGAAAGCGCAGCATGTCCTGTTCGTCGCCGACACTCACGCGCATCCAGTTCGGCCAGCTTGGCCATACGCGACCAACCAGTACGCCTTGCGTGGCCAGCCGGTCCACCACCGGCTGTGCCGGCCCACGCATGTCGATCATGAAGCAGTTGGTCTGCGATGCCGTGCAACGCCAGCCGCGTGCTCCAAGCCAGGCAACGGTGTGGTCGCGCAGGCGGGCGTTTTCGGCCTTGCGCTGTGGCACCAATTGGCGGTCTTCGACGCTCGCCAAGCCCGCCAGCAAAGTCGATGCAGCGGCGACATTGTCACCGTCGTAGACCTCCAGGCGCTCCAGCAGTGGGGCCTGGCCGATGGCCAGGCCGAGGCGCGCGCCGGCCATGCCGTAGAGCTTGGAGAATGTCTGCAGGACCAGCAGCTCCGGGTGCTCCTTGACCAGGCCGATGCAGCTCTGCGCATCGCTGAAATGGATGTAGGCCTCGTCCACCAGCACCACGCTGCCGGCGGGTTTGTGCTTGAGCAGGCGTTCGATATCGCGCCGCGGGGTGAGGGTGCCGGTGGGGTTGTTGGGGTTGCACAGGTAGATCAACCCGGGTGTGTTGTCGGCCGCCAGCATGGCGTCGATGTCATGGGCATGGCGCGCATCCAGGGCCACTGCATGCACAGCGCTGCCATGGGCAGTTGCGGCATCGGCGGGGGCTTCGTAGGAAGGCTCGGCAAGCACCAGGCTGCGCGGGCCGGTGAAGGCCATCACGGCGTGCTGCAAGGCCAGTTTCGAGCCACAGAATATCTGGACCTGGGAGGCTTCCAGGCCGTGTTCGGCAGCGAAGGCGTCGATCAGGCGGTACTGCGCCTTGTAAGGGTAGCGCCCGCATTGCTCGATGCCGTCACGCATGGCCTGGCGGGCGGCCGGGCTCGGGCCCCAGGGGCTTTCGTTGTAATTGATGCGTACCGGACCATGCTGCGAAGCTGGCGTCATCGGTGCTTCGCCTGCCCAGCCAAGCTGGCCGAGTAGTGGCAAGGCCATGCCCAGGCCAACCAGCGAGCGACGTGTCATATCGGTCATGAATAGACGTCCTTGTTGTCATTGGATACATCAAGGAACGAGATGCGGCGCTGCAAATTAAGAGTGGCCAACCGCCCAATAGCGCCTCTGCAAGGCTCTAAATCAAGACTTTGCTCTTGGCGAGCCATTGTTCGAAGCGGGTGAAGGTATCGATGGCGGCCTGTACCGTGGCGGCCTGCGCCGGCGTGGCGGTCGATGCCTGGCCAAGCCGTACGAGGAAGCTGCGCCAGTAGCTGCCGGTCATTTCGCCATACACATCGAGGAAGGCTGCACCACTGTCGTGGCCGATGCCCAAGCGCTCGGCCATGGCCCGTTTGAGCACCTGGCCACCCAGGGTGGAGCCCTCGAGCACGTACATCACGCCCAGCGCGCTGGCCTCGTCGCTGATGGCCGGCAGTGCCTGGCACAATGGCAGGGCATCTATCTCGGCTTCAGTCAGGTCCAGGGCCAGCAGGTCGCGGGTCAGGGCCGCAGTCTTGCAGCGTTCAGGCCCCTGGTAATCGCCCAGTTGATTTTCCAGTGGGGCATGAAAGCCGTAGTAGGCCTGGAGCAGACGGCGGTAGGCCGCGGTATCGAAGCCAAGGTCGAAGAAGGGCAGGCGTGCTTCCAGCGCCTTGTGGCAGTCACGGGTTGCGTCGCGCAGGGCAAGCAGCAAAGGGCTGGGGGTGGTGCTGGGGTTGGGCATTGGCAGGGCTCTGAGGGGCGAATTGCCTGGGTTGGAGTGGTCATGCTAACCCAGGGTTGCGCGCTGCCGTGACTTTGTTGCGGTAAAAAAACAGCCAGCGTGTTAAACCAGTCAACCTGACCTGCCATGAAGACTGTTCTGGTGAAAGCCGTGCGCCTGACCTTGCTCTGCCATGCCCTGACCCCGGCCCAGAAACACGGGCAGCTGGCACATCCCGATGACGGCACGTTGCGGCTGGAAGCGTCGCCAGTGGCCATCGAGCCTGGCCAGCACCTGCTGGCTGCGCCAGAGCGGCGTGCCGGCGATACGGCGCGCTGGCTGGGCGCGCAGGCGCAGGTCGAGCCGGCGTTGGCCGATTGCGACTTCGGCAGTTGGCGGGGCATGTCGCTCAAGCAGTTGCAGGCCGAGCAGCCACAGGCATTGGAGCAATGGCTCACCGACCCGTTCAGCGCGCCCCATGGCGGTGAATCGTTCGCTCACCTGTGCGAGCGTGTTGGCGCATGGTTATTGGCCTTCGACAGGCCGGGTGAATGGCTGGCGGTGACTCACCCATGGGTGATTCGCGCTGCGCTGGTGGCGGTGCTGGAGTGCCCGCTGGCTGCCGCGCAGCGGATCGATGTGCTGCCGCTGTCGCGTGTCGCCTTGAGTTTTACCGGGCAGTGGCGCTTGCGTCTGGGCTGAGCAAGCGCCGTTTGCCGGGTCAGAACGCCAGCTTGTAGCCGATCAGCAGCAACATGGTCGCCAGGCAAGGGCGCAGCACGCGGTCTGAAATTCGCCCGGTCAGGTGGCTGCCCAGGTAGATGCCGGGCAGCGAGCCCAGCAGCAGGTAGCCCAGCAGCGACCAGTCCATGTTGCCCATGCCGGCGTGGCCGATACCGGCGACCAGGGTCAGCGGCACGGCGTGGGCGATTTCGGTGCCGACCAGGCGGCGGGTGGCGAGGAACGGGTAGAGCAGGAACAGCGCCACGGTGCCCAATGCGCCAGCGCCGATCGAAGTCAGGGTGACCATGACGCCCAGCACCACGCCGGTCAGCACGGTGAGTGTGTTCAGGCTGCGGTCGCTTAGGTGGTAGTGGTCGCCGGCGTGACGGCTGGCGAACGCTTGCAGGCGCGATTTGAACAGGATCGCCAGCGCGGTGAGGATCAGCACCACCGCCAGGCCCTGCTTGATGATGGCGTTCAGCGCCGTGGTGTCGGTGTGCAGGGTGCTGAGGAACCACAAGGTCAACGCTGCCGCCGGCACGCTGCCGAGGCTGAGCAGGCCGGTGATCTTCCAGTCGATGTTCTTGTTACGCGCATGTACCCAGATGCCACCGCCCTTGGTGATGGCGGCGTACAGCAGGTCGGTGCCCACGGCAGTCGCGGGGTTGATGCCGAACCACAGCAGGATCGGGGTCATCAGCGAGCCGCCGCCGACGCCGGTCATGCCGACGATGAAGCCCACCACCAGTCCGGCAAGGGTGAAACCGAAAGAACCTACATCCATACGCTACTCGACTGCCCAGCTTTGCCCGTTATCGGATGGGTGCCAGCATATAGGGAGTTTTTATAGCCAAATAGACTTGTTCGTTATTAGGTTATAACCGGTGCGGCTTTGGGGCAGGGCGGGAGCGTGTTGGCGCCTGGGAGATCGAGCACCGCGCGGGCGGCGCTTGATCTCTGCCCCGACATGAACCTCACGCCCTGCACCAAGGCCCCCTCAAATCCTGAAACTCCCCACCAACTGCTTCAACCGCCCAGCCTGATGCGCCAGGTCATCGCAATGCTGCAACGTCTGGTTGAGGTTCTGCACCCCTTGCTGGTTCAGCGCGTTGATCTGGGTGATGTCCAGGTTCAGGCTCTCGACCACCGCTGTCTGCTCCTCGGTCGCCGTGGCCACCGACTGGTTCATGCCGTCGATCTCACCGATGCGCTGGGTCACGCTGGCCAGGCGCTCGCCGGCCTGGTTGGCCACCTGCACGGTCTGTTCGCTCGAAACCTGGCTGGTGTTCATGGTGTGCACCGCCTCACGCGAGCCCACCTGCAGGCTGGTGATCATGCGGTGGATCTCTTCGGCCGACTCCTGAGTGCGGTGTGCCAGGTTGCGTACCTCGTCGGCAACCACTGCAAAGCCGCGGCCGGCCTCACCGGCCCGGGCGGCCTCGATGGCGGCGTTGAGCGCCAGCAGGTTGGTCTGCTGGGAGATACCCTTGATCACGTCGAGGATCTTGCCGATCTCGTCGGTGCTGGCATTGAGGGTTTCGATCTGTTCGCACGATTCGCTGATGCGCTGGGACAGCGCGGTCATGGCGCTGATCGCCTGGTCGACCACTTCGCGGCCGCCATGGGCCTGTTCGCTGGCACCGCTGGCGTGTTGCGAGGCATCGGCCGCATTGCGGGCGATCTCCTGGGTAGCGGCCCCCAGCTGGTTGATCGCCGCCGCCACGCTGTTGGTGCGCATGCTCTGTTCTTCGGAGCCGATGATCGAGGCATTGGACGCGTTGACCACCTTTTCCGACAGGTCGTGCACCAGGCGGGTGGCCGAGGATACTTCACTGATCGAGGTGTGGATACGTTCGACGAAACGGTTGAACGAGCTGGCCAGTTCGCCGAATTCGTCCTTGTGCTGCACGTCGAGGCGACGGGTCAGGTCGCCTTCACCTTCGGCGATGTCGCGCATGGCGCGGCCCATGGTGGTCAGCGGGCGCATCAGCACCGGGATCAGCAGGCCAAGCAATACGGCGATGGCAACCACGGCAATGAGCATGGCGATGATCGCCGAGGTTCGGAACTGGCTCAGTGCGGCGTAGGCCTTGTCCTTGTCGATCGACAGGCCGATATACCACTGCGCCGACGGCAGGCCGGCGACCGGGGCGAACGAGATCAGCCGTTCCTCGCCGTTGAGGGTGACGTCCTGCATGCCGGCAGCCACGCGCAGGCCGGCGCCTGGGTAGATGTCCTTGAGGTTCTGCATCACCTGCGCTTTGTCCGGGCTGACGATCACCTGGCCATTGCTGTCGGCGAGGAAGGCATGGCCGATGCCGCCGAAGTCGACCGAGTTGATGATCTCGACCAGGGTGTCGAGGGTCAGGTCGCCGCCCACCACGCCGATCAGCTCGCCGCTGGCCTTGCTTTTGACCGGCACGGCGATGGTCACCATCAGGCCACCGACAGCGCCCTGGTACGGCGCGGTGATCACAGTCTGGCCAGCGCTGGCCGCGCTGCTGTACCAAGGCCGCTGACGGGGGTCGTAGCCGGCCGGCATCTGCGTGTCAGGGCGCTGGGTGAACACCCCGTTGGCTTGGCCAAGGTAGGTGAAAAGGAAATTTCGAGTGTAGGAAGGCTGCTCGATCAGCCCGCCCAAGGTCTCTGTCGCCCCTTGTTCGGCAATGTCCTGCGCCAGGTTTTCCAGCACCAGGATGCGCCCGCTCATCCAGTTCTGCACGCTGCTGGCGGCCAGTGCGCCGGCTTGTTGCACGGAGGATTCGATGTTCTGGCGCAGGGTGTTGCGTTGCAGGTAATCGTTGTAGAGCGTGAACAGCGCAAAGGCCAGCACCACGACACCGCAGGCGCTGAGGAGGATCTTGTGGCGAAATTTCAGGTTCATGTTTCGAGACCTTGAGCCAGGGAGGGGAGGGCGCCACGCGCTTGTGACGCGACAGCGCCTGTCTTCTGGCATATCGGCTTGGCCGCTAAAAGATTGAAACACTTACCTATTTTTTGCCGACCCTGTCGACAGACGGTGGGCTAGCCCGCGGCCAGCAGGTCGATCAGCAAGCGTGCGCCCTGACGCAGGGGTTGTTGTTTACGCCAGAACGCATGGATCGGCAGCTGAAGTTCGTTATGGGTGTTGCGAAACTGCAGGCGTACCAGGCGCCCGGCATCGACCAGCGGCGTGACCCGGGACAGTGGCAGGTCACCCCAGCCAAGGCCGGCTTCGACCATTTGCAGGGCCAGGTCGAAACTGTCGGTAGACCAGTGCGTGGCGCCGATCAGCGGGCGGGGGTCCAGCAGTGGCAGGTCGCGGCTGCGAACGACTATCTGACGGACGTTGATCAGGTCTTCCAGATAATGGATACGGCCAGCGATCAAGGCCGGGTGCTCAGGAGACAAGGTCGCTACCAGCGACTCCTGGCCAATACGCTGGAAACCGCGTCGAGCGTCTATCTGAAGGCCCGCAAACGCCAGACAAAGATCAGCCCGACCGGTGTCCAGCAGGTGCAAAGCTTCCTCATGGGGCGCGCTCAGTAGCTGTACGTCCAGTAGCGGATAACGCTCGCCGAGTGCGGCGATGGCTGCTAGCAGTGGACCATGGCCCATATCCGGTATCACGGCAATTGTCAGGGTGCTCTCCAGGCTTCGAGACAATTCCAGGGCATGCACCTGCAGCAGCCCTAGCTGCTCGGCAATCAACCGCGCATGAGGTTCGAGGGCCTTTGCCTGGGCAGTGGCGCGGACTTCGCGCGGGCCTCGTTCGAACAATGCATACCCCAAATCTGCCTCAAGATTGCCGATGGCCATGCTGACTGCTGAAGGCACCCGGTTCAGGGCACGCGCAGCGGCAGAGAACGAGCCGCTGTCAAGCACGGCGAGGAACAGCTGGATGGTGTCGCTGGAAAGCGCCATGAAGGCATCCTGTCAATCAATCTGAAGGCAGCTGACTTTTGGTGTCAGTGGAATTGAAGCATGCTTTTGACACTATTGCATTGCGACACATGAGGTAACCCGTGCAGGGCGTCAAACGCAAACTGGTCTATGTGACCTTCTATGAACTGATCGGTCTGTGCATGTCGACGCTGGGGCTGGCTTACCTGTCGGACACTCAGGCTTCGCACACCGGGCCGCTGGCAGTGATGATCACCACCATCGCCATGCTCTGGAACCTGATCTACAACAGCCTGTTCGAGCGCTGGGAGAGCCGCCAGGCCAAGCGTGGGCGCAGCGTGGCGCGGCGGGTGGCGCATGCCGTCGGCTTTCAGCTGACCTTGGTGGTGTACCTGATACCCCTGATTGCCTGGTGGCTGGGCATGAGCCTGGTTGAGGCGTTTCTGGTGGACCTGGCGTTCATCGTCCTGATCCCGTGTTACACCTTTGCCTATAACTGGGCGTTCGACCGGGTCTTTGGCTTGCCGACTTCGGCCATGGCCACTGCCTGAGGCAGGCCGAGCCTAGGGCAAGCGAATCAGTAGAGGTTCCTGTCTTGCCGGTACCTGGCTCTGTTCGGTCTGCGGCGCCATCGAGGGTTGCGGCATGGTGGCCAGCAGGTTGTCCTCGACCTGGCCCGACAGGTAGTAGACCCCCGCCAGGGCACCGCTCTGACGGTTCTCCATCAGCTCCTGCCACTCCTGATTGAGCGCCACGTTGAGGATCACCCGCAGCTGTTCGACCATCTGCGGCTGGTCACGGTTATGGGTCATGATGCCGTAGCCGGTCGACACGATCGAAATCATCGCCCCGGCTACCTTGCCAACGGCGCTGGCCACAGCGCTGGCGATACCGCGTGGAGCCAGGGTCGCGCCGAGTTTCTCGCTGGCATTGGTCGCCACGGAGGACAGCCCCACGTCGGTTTTCCCAGGGCCTTTGGCGGCCTGCTTGTGCAGGTGGTCACGCAACGCCAGCCAGGCCGGCTGCTGGTCCAGCGACTTGGCCCGCAGCAATTCATACATCGAGGCATTACGTGCGGCGGGTGGCCCCAGGTGGATGGCCGGGATGCGGTTCAGGCGCTGGCTCACTTGTTCGGGGGCGGCGTTGTAACGCTGGATGATCGCCGGAAGTTGCTGGCCGAACAGTTGCACGTAAAGCTCGCAGGCGCGATCACGAATGCCCTCGGGGTCGATCTGTTCGGCCACCGGCTCGATCACCCGCTCGTGGTACTGCTCCTGCAGGTACAGCGCCAGGCGCTTTTCTGCAGGCTCGCGGCCTTCACCGCTGTCGAGCTTGTACCAGGCCACCTTCATGGTCAGCCACTGCTGGGTCCAGTAGCCGGTGAACCAAGGGATGAAGTCGTTTTCGGTGCGTTGCTGCACCTGCTCCTTCCATACCCGCATGGAGCGCCGTGCATAGTCGTTGGCAGAGCCAGCGGCGCCGACAGAAGCCTCGATCAGTTCCTGGTCGATACGCTGCCAGGCAGCGGGGTCGAGCACCGCCGGAGGGGGTGGGGCAGGAGGGCGTTTGCCGGCGCAGCCGGCGATGGCCAGCAGAAGGCAAGCTAGAAGCAGCAATCGTCGGCTCACTCGGCTGCCTCCCGGGGGGATAGAGGCTGGGTGGTTATCCGAGTATAGGGCCGCCCAGCGGCCCTGACTTAGTCCAGGTCGAGCTTGTCTTCCAGACGGTCGAGGTGCTCATGCATCAAGGCCAGCGCGGCCCCTGAATCACCGGCTTCGACGGCATCGATGATCGCGGCATGCTCTTCCCAGGCGCAGTGGTCGCAGCAAGGCGACTCATAGCGGGCGATGATCAACGAGGTCATCGGCACCAGGCCGTTGAGAAAGCGCGCCAGCGGTGCATTGGCGGCCACCTGGGCAAGCTTGAGGTGAAACTCGCCACCCAGGCGGATCGCCGCGCAACGCTCGCCACTTTCGTGGTGCTGGCGCTCACGCTCGACCAGCTGGCGCAACTGGCGAATCTGCGCCGGCCGGGCGCGCTGGGCGGCCAGGCTGATCAGCGTGGTTTCGGCCAGGCGCCGGGCGCTGAGCACCTGGCGCGCCTGCTCGCGATCGGGGGCGGCCAGGTGCGCGGTATGGCTGGGGCGCTGTACCACCACTTGCTGGTCCGACAGGCGCCCGAGCACCCGGCGGATCACCGTGCGGCTAACCCCGAAGGCATTGCCCAGGGCCTGTTCAGGCAACAGGCTGCCAGGTGGCAGGCGCTGTTCGAGGATCGCGTCGAACAGGCGCGGGTAGATCTGCTCGGCCGACAGGCGGGTCTCGCCGGTGGCGAGCAGGGCAGGCAGGCGGGGGGCGGCGTGGGCGCAGGCGGTCATGGTCGCTCTCCTGGGGTCATGGGCCGGGCTGGTCGTCGGGGATGTTGAGTTGAATACCCATGCGCTGGCCCTCGGCGAGGATGTGCTGGCGCATCTGGGCACTGGCCTGGGCACTGTTGCGTTCGCGAATGGCGCGCACCACGGCTTCGTTTTCCTTGAGCCGCGCAGCCAGGTGCTCGGGCGAGTTGCGCAGCATGCTGGCGCTCTGCTTGAGGGCATTGCCGGTCTGCTGCACCACGCTCTGGAAGATCGGGTTGGTGGTCAGCGCGAACAGTGCCTCGTGGAAGGCGATGTAGGCCTTGGCGCCGGCGTCGCTGTCCTCGGCTTCCAGGGCTTCGCGCATGTCCATCAGGGTCAGGCGCAGTTGGCCGATGTCCTGGCTGTTGGCCGATTGCGCGACCAGGCCGACGATGAAGGGTTCGAGGGTGTAGCGCAGCTCCAGCACGTCGGCCAGGCTGGCGGCGGCGGCGCTTTCGCTGGCCGGGTCCTGGGGTGCAGCCTCGGCATCCAGCACCAGCACGCCCTTGCCCGGCAGCGAGCGCACCAGGCCGAGGGTTTCCAGCACGGTCACCGCTTCGCGCAGGCTGGGGCGGCTGATGCCGAGCTGTTCTGCCAGTTCGCGCTGGCCCGGCAACATGTCGCCGGAGCGCCACTGGCCGCGGGCCAGGGCCTGGCGCAGTTTTTCCACCACGGAGGTGACGACGGTCGATGAGCTGATCACGGTTTGCTCCTGAAAAGGCCGGCGTCGGCGCCGGCCACGCGGGCTCAGAATTCCTGCTGATGGGCGTTAGGTTGTTTACGGGGCGTATGGGCGAAGCCAGGTTTGCCATCGAGCACGTTCTGCGCGCGCTCCAGGTCGATGTCCTTTTCCCAGCGGGCGATGGCCACGGTGGCCACGCAGTTGCCGATCAGGTTGGTCAGTGCCCGGCCGATGCCCATGAACCAGTCCACCGCCAGCACCAGCACCAGGCCCACCACCGGGATTGCCGGCACGGCAGTCAGGGTGGCGGCGAGGATCACCAGCGCTGAGCCTGGGATGCCATGGGCACCCTTGGAAGTCACCAGCGACACCAACAGGATGGTCAGCAGGTCGGTCATTTCCAGTGGCGTGCCGGTGGCGTTGGCGATGAACACGATGGCCAGGGTCAGGTAGATGGAGAAGCCGTCGAGGTTGAACGAGTAGCCGGTCGGGATCACCAGGCCGACGGTGGAGCTGCCGATGCCCAGGTGCTCCAGCTTGCGCATGATCTGCGGCAACACGGCGTCGGACGATGCGGTGCCGAGGACGATGGTCAGTTCCTCACGCAGGTACTTGATGAACGGCAGCAGTTTCAGGCCCGACACGCGCATCACGGTACCCAGCACGATCAGCACGAAGCCGGCGCAAGTCAGGTAGAACAGCGCCACCAGGCCACCCAGGTGCTGCAGCGATTCCAGGCCGTACTTGCTGGTGGTGAAGGCGATGGCACCGAACACACCGATCGGCGCCAGGCGCACGATCATGCCCATGATGCGGAAGATCACGTGGCTCAGCTCGTTGATCAGTCGGGAGATGCCGGCGGCCGATTCGCCCACCAGGTTCAGGGCGCTACCGAAAAGCACCGAGAACAGCAGCACCTGGAGGATGTTGTTGTCGGCGAAGGCACCGACCACCGAGGTCGGGATCAGGTCCATGAAGAACGCGGTGGCACCATGGATATGCTGGCCACGTTCGGCCAGGCCATTGGCGTCGGCGGCGGACAGCTGGTCCAGGTGGATATTGGCGCCGCTGCCGATGCCGCTGCTGAAGGCGAACACCAGGCCGATCACCAGGGCGATGGTGGTCAGCACCTCGAAGTAGATCACCGATTTCAGGCCGATGCGCCCGACCTTCTTCAGGTCGCCGGCACCGGAGATGCCGCTGACCACCACGCAGAAGACGATCAGACCGATCAGCATCTTGATCAGCTTGATGAAACCATCGCCGAGGGGTTTGAGTTGCAAGGAAACTTCAGGGAAGCTGAGGCCGCAGGCGATGCCAAGGGCAAGGCCGAGCACGACTTGCAGGAAGATCGAACGCGAGCACCATTTGAGCATGGGAGTGATCTCTGATCGGTGTCCTTGCTTCGGTGCCGCACGGGGCGAAAGAGCGCAGGACTTCATTATTGTTGTGGTCTTACCGGTATGTTCAGCGCAGCACCATAAAAGCGCGAAAAATCCGACAATGCAAGGGGTTTTGGCCTTACCGGTCTGACCAGTTATGAGGCATTTTCGTTGGCCAGGCTCTAGTTCGGTGCATGAGCGTCCATAGCGGACTCTTTATGCAGGGTGAATTCGGGCATCAGCCAACGCGAAGGGCCTCTTTGCAATCAGCCTGTTGCAATCAGCCTGCCAGGCGAAGTGGCGGCTATTGTCCGAATGGTGGGATGCCGCACTTGACCGCAGCCAGCTCGGGGTGCGCCACCAGCTTGTCGATGTGCAGCGCGTCGTCGTTCATCCAGCTTTCACTGAGCACGCGATAGTGCTCCAGGTCACGGCAACGCAGGCGCATGCTGTAATCGAAGTGACCGCTGATCAGATGGCATTCCAGGACTTGGGGGCAGGCCTGCATGGTGGCCTCGAACGCCTTCTGCGCGGCCCGCTCGCTCTGCCCGGACAACGCCACCAGTACCATCAGCGAGATGCCTGGGGCGACTTTCTGCAGGTCGATGATGGCGCCGTAGCCGCGGATCACCCCGCGCCGCTCCAGCTTGCGCACCCGCTCAAGGCACGGGCGCGGGGTGAGGTGGACCAGGGTCGAGAGTTTTTCGAAGGTGATGCGACCGTCGACGCGCAACACGTCGATGATCGCCTGGTCGATACGGTCCAGCGGGGGAGGGGTGGTGTCCATGCGCGGCACTTCTTCAAGTGGAGGGGCATGGATAGGGTAGGCGCTTACACAGCGAGTGTCTTCGGTGTAGGAGCGGCCTTGTGTCGCGAAGGGGGCGCGCAGCGGCCCCAGGGTCTGTGCAGTGATGCATATATTGCCGGGGCCGCTGCGCGGCCCTTTCGCGACACAAGGCCGCTCCTACTAAGGCCGCGTGAAGTCAGGCGCAGATGGTTTTGGTGTTGATGTCGGGCCGAATGCCCACCACCCGCGGCTGCAGCAGCGAATACAGGTCCTTCGGGTTCTCCAGCGCAGGCACCAGCGCAATGTCCTTGCCTATCCCAAGCAGGCGTGCGGTATCCAGTACATAGCGCAGCGCCGAGTAGTCCTCCAGGGCAAAGCCCACCGAGTCGAACAGGGTGACCTGTTCGGCGCTTTCACGGCCCGCCGCGCTGCCTGCGACCACCTGCCAGAGTTCGGTGGCCGGCGAGTCGGCTGGCATCTGCTGGATCTCGCCTTCGATGCGGCTTTGCGGTTCGTACTCGACGATCACCCGGGCGTGCTCGACGATGTCGCGGTGCAACTCGGTCTTGCCGGGGCAGTCGCCGCCCACGGCGTTCAAATGCATGCCGGGTTCGATCATCTCTGGCGTCAGAATGGTCGCGTAGGCCTTGTCCGCCGTCACCGTGGTGACGATGTCGGCGCCACGTACGGCTTCGGCGACGGAGTGGGCGACGATCAGCTTGAGCCCAGGCCGGCCAGACAGGTTGGCCACCAGCTTCGCCGTAGCCGTCGGGTCGATGTCGTACAGGCGGATTTCGTCAATGCCCAGCAGCGTCTTGAAGGCGATGGCCTGGAATTCGCTTTGCGAGCCGTTGCCGATCAACGCCATGCTGCGGCTGTCTTCACGGGCCAGGTAGCGCGCAGCCAGGGCCGAGGTGGCCGCCGTGCGGATCGCCGTGGTCAGGGTCATCTCGCTGAGCAGCAGCGGTGAACCTGAGGCGACATCGCTCAGCGCGCCGAAGGCCATGACCGTGGGCAGGCCGAAGCGGGTGTTCTGCGGGTGGCCGTTGACGTACTTGAAGGCATACAGGCCGGCACCGGACACCGGCATCAGTTCGATCACCCCGCCCGGCGAATGGTTGGCGACGCGCGCGCACTTGTCGAACGCCTGCCAGCGCAGGTAGTCCTGGCGGATGTACTCGGCCATTTCCACCAGACAGGTAGGCAGGCCCTTGCGGTTGACCAGGCGGGCGAGGTCTTGCACGTCGATATAGCGGGTCATGACGGGTCTCCTTGCGGCGACGCTCCAGTGAGGGTTGTGGAGATATTGTCAGGCGCGCAGGGTTGCGATGCTGGCTGAAGAGAGGGGGGATGGCAGCGGGGGTGGCTGATTTCGGGAGGGGGACAGCGGAATCGGCTGTGTTCGCCTTGATTGATTAGGCGCTCGGTCTCACAAGCGCCAAATCAGTCAAGGCGAACCCCTAGCCGCCATCACGCAATCTTTTGTAAAGCGTGGTACGGCTGATGCCCAACGCCCGCGCCACGGCAGAATGATTGCCCTTGGCCCTAACCAGCAAGGCCTGCAAATCGACCTCACCCACCGGCTCGACCGCCACCGGCTCGACCGCCACCGGCAATGGCTCCAACGCCTCGGCCAGAAACCCCGCCGGCAGGTGCTCGATGCCAATCGGCGCCGTGCCGGCCAATGCCAGCGCTACCTGCAGCACGCTCACCAGTTCACGCAGGTTGCCTGGCCAGGGATGTTGGTCGAGCAGCTCGACAATCGCCTCGGGCATTTCCGCTGGCTGGTTGGGTTCACGATGGCGGGCGTGCGTCTGCCTGATCAGTAGGCGCCGATCGACGCGTTCGCGCAGCGGCGGCAACACCACCGCCAGCCCGGCGACACGGTAGTACAGGTCCTGGCGAAAACGCCCCGCGCGCACCTCGGCCGCCAGGTCACGATTACTGGCCGAGACCACGCGGATGTCCACTGGCACCGGCTCGCCACTGCCCAGCGGCTGGATGCTGCGCGCCTGCAGCACGCGCAGCAGTCGAGCTTGCGTTGCCAGCGGCATGTCGCCGATTTCGTCGAGAAACAGGATGCCTTGGTCAGCCTTGCGAATAAGCCCGGGGTTGCCTTTGTGATGCGCGCCGGTGAAGGCGCCCTTGTCATAACCGAACAACTCCGACTCCACCAGCTCAGCCGGTATTGCCGCGCAGTTCACGGCGATCAGCGGTTGCCGGGCGCGGCTGCTGGTACGGTGCAGCGTTTCGACGAAGACTTCCTTGCCCACGCCAGTTTCACCCTGGACCAGCACCGGGATGTCCTTTTCCAGCAACAGCCGAGCCTGGGCCAGGGCTTTTTCCAGCTGTGGGTCGCCACCCTGCGCCGGGCGCCGAGGTTGCGGCTGACGAGGCGCTTGCCACTGGCAGTGAAAGCGGTTGCGCCCGGCGGCCTGAAGGGCGAATGGCTGCTGTGGGGCGTGCGCCAGCAATTGCTGCATGGGCAACCGGAAGAGCTGCTCGAGGTTCTGCCGTAGCGGATTGCCACCCAGCAGGCTGTCTGCACGGTGATTGGCCGCCACCACCTGCCCGCCGTCATCGACTATCAGCAAACCGGCCCAGGGGCTGTCGAGGTTGTCGCTGGCGCTATTGAACAGCAACTGCACGTGACTGTCGCCGTGCGCGGCGAGTATCAGCCGGTTTTCCAGGCTTTGGCTCATCATGCGCACCAGCCCCAGGGTCTGGGTGGCGGGCAAGTAGCCGTCACTGGCCACATCCAGCACGCCAGCCAGCCGGCGTTCGGCATCGAATAGCGGCGCGGCGGCACTGGACATGTAGCGGTTCTGGCGCAGGTAATGTTCATCCTGGCCGACATGGATCGGTTCGCCACACACCCGCGCCGTGCTCAATGCGTGGGTACCGACGCCGCGTTCGTGCCACTGCGCCCCGGCGCAGAAACCGTGCTGCTGGCGTGGGTCGATGAAGCGCCGCGAACCCCAGGTGTCGAGCAGGCAGCCGCTGGCATCGGCGAGCATGACCAGGTAGCTGGCATTGCTCAGCAGGTGGGCGTACTGCGGCAGTACTTCGTCGCGGGTCAGGCGCAAAAGCCCCTGGCGGCGCTCCAGCAGGGCGTTCAGTTCGGCTTGGGTCAAGCAATCGAAATCCGGCGCACTCTGCGGCTGCAGGCCATGGTCGCGGCAGCGGGCCCAGGACGCCTGGATCAATTGGGCATGGGGCGAAAGGGAGGTTGCCATGGGCCTGTCCTGGGTGATTGTTGTTGTTTTCAGCCGGCCGCTGTTCAGTGTCGTTCAGGGTTGTTCATTGTCAAACCCGCAACTGTTCAGTTGTTCAGCGAATCTGTTCAGCGATCCACAGCGCGTGCCGGTCAACCCGCGTGGCAGAGCCCTGCGCCGTAGCTGGCACGGAACTGGCTGTGTCGCCGGGACAACCCTCACATGAAGGCCACGCCATGTCCCTGGTGCTGGAGCAGGTCAGTCGCAGTGTCGATGGCCAGCCGTGGATCACCGATGCGTCACTGCGTTTCGAGCCTGGCTCGTTCAACGTGCTGCTGGGCCGCACCTTGGCCGGCAAGACCAGCCTGATGCGGCTGATGGCCGGGCTCGACCGACCGGATCGCGGGCGGGTACTGATGGACGGTGAGGATGTGACCGGCGTGCCGGTGCGCCAGCGGAACGTGTCGATGGTGTATCAGCAGTTCATCAACTACCCGACATTGAGCGTCTTTGAAAACATCGCCTCGCCACTGCGCCAGGCGCGCCTGGGCGAGGCGGATATTCGCCGGCGGGTGCAGGAAACCGCCGAGATGCTGCGCATCGAAGCCTATCTGCAGCGCCTGCCGCTGGAGCTGTCTGGTGGCCAGCAACAGCGCACGGCGATGGCCCGGGCGCTGGTCAAGGATGCTTCGCTGATCCTCTTCGACGAGCCGCTGGTCAACCTCGACTACAAATTGCGCGAGGGGCTGCGCCAGGAATTGCGCGAGCTGTTCGCGGCACGCAACTGCATCGCCGTGTACGCCACCACCGAGCCCAATGAAGCGCTGGCGTTGGGCGGCACCACGACCTTGATGCATGAAGGGCGCATCGTCCAGAGCGGGGTGACTGCGCAGGTTTACCAGCGGCCCGCCAGTATGCTGGCCGCCGAGCTGTTTTCCGAACCGCCGATCAACCTGGTGCCCGGCCGTATCGCTGGCAACGAAGTCAGCCTGGCCCAGGCCGTGCACTTTGCGCGCAATGCCGACCTGCAGGGCATCGCCGATGGCGACTACCGCTTCGGCGTGCGCCCCAGCCACATCACCCTGGTGCCCAGCCATGACGATGACCTGGAGCTGGCAGTGCGGGTAGAGCTGGCCGAGATCAGCGGCTCGGAGACCTTTCTGCACGTGCGTAACGGGCACTGGCGGATGATCCTGCACTTGCCTGGGGTTCACGATTACCCGGTGGATACACCGATCCGCGTGTTCATTCCCACCCACAAGTTGTTCGTTTTCGACTGCACCGGGGCGCTGGTGCAGGCACCGGGCCTGCGCCAGGCGAGGAGCACCTGATGGCCGAGATCCGACTGCGCCAGCTGGCGCACAGTTATAGTCAGCAGCCCACGTCGGAAGGCGACTACGCCTTGCACGAACTGGAGCACGTCTGGGAGCAGGGCGGCGCCTATGCCTTGCTCGGGCCGTCGGGGTGTGGCAAATCGACCTTGCTGAACATCATCTCCGGCCTGCTCACGCCCTCCCATGGCCAGGTGCTGTTCGACGGCAAGCCGGTCAATGCGCTGTCGCCGCAGCAGCGCAATATCGCCCAGGTGTTTCAGTTCCCGGTGGTGTACGACACCATGACGGTGTTCGACAACCTGGCCTTCCCGCTGCGCAACCAGGGCCATGACGAAGGGCGGGTGCGCGAGCGCGTAGCGGAGATTGCCGAGGTGCTGGACCTCACCAACGTGCTCGGCAAGAAAGCGCGCAACCTCAGTGCCGATGAGAAGCAGAAAGTCTCCATGGGCCGTGGCCTGGTGCGCGATGACGTGTCGGCAATTCTCTTCGACGAGCCGCTGACGGTGATCGACCCGCACCTGAAGTGGAAGCTGCGACGCAAGCTCAAGCAGATCCACGAGCAGTTCAACATCACCATGATCTACGTCACCCACGATCAGCTGGAGGCCTCGACGTTCGCCGACAAGATCGCGGTGATGCACGGCGGGCGCATCGTCCAGTTTGGTACTCCGCGGGAATTGTTCGAGCGGCCGCGGCATACCTTCGTCGGCTACTTCATCGGCAGCCCGGGGATGAACCTGATCGAGGTACGCGCCGACGCCGACGGTGTGGCGTTCGGCGACATCCACCTGGCCTTGCCTGACGGCTTGCGCGAGCGTCTGGCCGCGACGGCGGGCGGGCGTTTGCAGGTGGGCATCCGCCCGGAGTTCGTGCAGCTGTGGGACAGCCCGTTCGATGAGGCCTACCCGGCGCGGGTGAGCGATGTAGAAGACCTGGGTACCTACCGCATCGTCACCCTCGAACTGGGCGGCGTCGCATTGAAGGCCCGCCTGGGCGAGGACCGCCCGTTGCCGTCGGGGCAAGCCTGGGTCAGCCTGCCGACGCAATGGCTGATGCTGTACGTCGACGATGTGCTGCTGGAGGCCGTGCCATGAACAAGGTGCCGAACAACAAGGCCTGGTGGCTGGTACTGCCGGTGTTTCTGCTGGTGGCGTTCAGTGCCGTGGTACCGATGATGACCGTGGTCAATTATTCGCTGCAGGACATCTTCGACCCGTCCAACCGCTATTTCGTCGGCGCTGACTGGTACCGCCAGGTGCTGCGCGACCCGGCATTGCATGACGCCTTGCTGCGCCAGTTCATCTATTCCGCCTGCGTGCTGCTGATCGAGATTCCGCTGGGCATCGCCATCGCCCTGACCATGCCGACCAAGGGGCGCATGGCGTCGGTGTGCCTGATCGTCATGGCCATTCCACTGCTGATCCCATGGAATGTGGTGGGTACCATCTGGCAGATATTCGGGCGCGCCGATATCGGCCTGCTCGGCGCCACCCTGGCCAGTCTCGGGGTCAGCTACAACTATGCCGGCGACCCGTTCGATGCCTGGCTCACGGTGCTGGTGATGGACGTGTGGCACTGGACATCACTGGTGGCGCTGCTGTGCTACTCGGGCCTGCGCGCGATCCCCGACGTGTACTACCAGGCTGCGCGCATCGACCGCGCCTCGGGCTGGGCAGTGTTCCGCCATATCCAGTTGCCGAAGCTGAAGAACGTGCTGCTGATCGCCGTGATGCTGCGCTTCATGGACAGCTTCATGATCTACACCGAGCCGTTCGTGCTGACCGGTGGCGGGCCAGGCAACGCGACCACCTTCCTCAGCCAGACCCTCACGCGCATGGCAGTAGGGCAGTTCGACCTGGGCCCGGCGGCGGCATTCTCGCTGGTGTACTTCCTGATCATCCTGCTGGTGTCTTGGCTGTTCTATACAGCCATGACCCACGCCGACAAGGACTAGCCCATGAGCACGCGCAAGTCACTGGTTCTGCTGGCGTATTTCTTCTTTCTGCTGGTGCCGATCTACTGGCTGCTGAACATGTCGTTCAAGAGCAACGGCGAGATCCTCGGCGGCCTGACCCTGTGGCCGCAGGCATTCACCCTCGACAACTACCGGGTGATCTTCACCGATGCCAGCTGGTACAACGGTTACCTCAACTCGTTGTACTACGTGGGCCTGAATACGGTGATCTCGCTGCTGGTGGCATTGCCGGCGGCCTATGCCTTTTCGCGCTATCGCTTCCTCGGTGACCGGCACCTGTTCTTCTGGCTGCTGACCAACCGCATGGCACCCCCGGCGGTATTCCTGCTGCCGTTCTTCCAGCTGTATTCATCGATTGGCCTGTTCGACACCCATATCGCCGTGGCCCTGGCCCACTGCCTGTTCAACGTGCCGCTGGCGGTGTGGATCCTGGAGGGGTTCATGTCCGGTGTGCCCAAGGAAATCGATGAAACGGCCTACATCGACGGGTACAGCTTCCCGCGGTTCTTCGTGAAGATATTCATCCCATTGATCGGGTCTGGCATTGGTGTCACGGCATTCTTCTGCTTCATGTTCTCCTGGGTAGAACTGCTGCTGGCGCGCACCTTGACGTCGGTCAACGCCAAGCCGATCGCCGCAGTGATGACCCGCACGGTGTCGGCCTCCGGTATCGACTGGGGCGTGCTGGCGGCGGCGGGAGTGCTGACCATTGTGCCGGGCATGCTGGTGATCTGGTTCGTGCGCAACCATGTGGCCAAGGGTTTTGCCCTTGGCCGGGTGTGAGGAGGGCGGGTGATGGAATGGATGGCCTGGACCCTGCCCACGGCGCTGTTCTTTAGCGGCGTCGGCGTGCTGCTGCTGTGCATGACCTTGTTCGAACTGCGCCGCCCCTGCGTGGAGCGGCGCGGCTTCCTGCCGCTCGTCACCAGCCGTGGCGATCGCTTGTTCATCGGCCTGCTGGCTAGCGCCTACCTGCACCTGCTGGTGGTCGGGCTCAGCGACTGGCCGCTGTGGGTAGCCTCGCTGCTGTCGTTGGCGTGGCTGGTGGTAGTGCTGCGCTGGGGCTGAGCGAGCGGCCCCGTGAATTGACTCAATCAGGAGATCACAATGTTCCAGAACAATCACAAGAGGCGACATTTGACCCTGGCCGCGCTGCTGGTGCTGGCCAGCACGCAAGGCATGGCCTGGGCGGATCAGTACGAAGAAGCGGCGAAAAAGTGGATCGGCAGCGAGTTCAAACCGTCGACCTTGACCCCTGAGCAGCAGTTGGCCGAACTCAAGTGGTTCATCAAGGCGGCCGAGCCCTTTCGCGGGATGAAGATCAACGTGGTGTCGGAGACCATCACCACCCACGAATACGAGTCCAAGGTGCTGGCCAAGGCCTTCAGCGAGATCACCGGCATCCAGCTGACACACGACCTGCTGCAGGAAGGCGACGTGGTGGAAAAGCTGCAAACCCAGATGCAGTCGGACAAGAACATCTATGACGGCTGGGTCAACGATTCCGACCTGATCGGCACGCACTTTCGCTACGGCAAAGTGGAATCGATCACCGACCTGATGGCCAACGAAGGCAAGGACTACACCTCGCCAACACTGGACCTCAAGGATTTCATCGGCATTTCCTTCACCACTGCGCCCGACGGCAAGGTCTACCAGTTACCCGACCAGCAGTTCGCCAACCTTTACTGGTTCCGCGCCGACTGGTTCGAGCGGCCCGAACTCAAAGCCAAATTCAAGGAAAAGTACGGCTACGAGCTGGGTGTGCCGGTGAACTGGTCTGCTTATGAGGACATCGCCAAGTTCTTCAGCGAGGACGTCAAGGAGATCGACGGCAAGCGCGTGTATGGCCACATGGATTACGGCAAGAAAGACCCGTCACTGGGTTGGCGCTTCACCGATGCCTGGTTTTCCATGGCCGGTGGTGGCGACAAGGGCTTGCCCAACGGCCTGCCCGTCGACGAGTGGGGGATTCGCGTGGAGGACTGCCACCCGGTGGGCTCCAGCGTGACGCGCGGTGGCGACACCAATGGCCCGGCGGCAGTGTATGCAACACAGAAGTACGTGGACTGGATGCGCGCCTACGCACCCAAGGAAGCCCAGGGCATGACCTTCTCCGAGGCGGGGCCCGTGCCTGCCCAGGGCGCTATCGCCCAGCAGATCTTCTGGTACACCGCCTTCACGGCCGACATGACCAAGCCGGGGCTGCCAGTGGTCAATGCCGATGGCACGCCGAAGTGGCGCATGGCACCGTCGCCGAAGGGGCCGTACTGGGAGGAGGGGATGAAGCTTGGCTATCAGGACACCGGCTCCTGGACCTTCTTCAAGTCAACCCCCGAGAAGCAGCGGCTGGCCGCGTGGCTGTACGCCCAGTTCGTCACCTCCAAGACCGTGTCGCTGAAAAAGACGATTGTCGGCCTGACGCCGATCCGCGAGTCGGATATCAACTCCCAGGCCATGACCGACCTTGCGCCCAAGCTGGGTGGCCTGGTGGAGTTCTACCGCAGCCCGGCGCGGGTCCAGTGGACCCCGACCGGCACCAACGTGCCTGATTACCCACGCCTGGCGCAGCTGTGGTGGAGCCACATCGCCGAAGTGGCCAGCGGCGAGAAGTCTCCGCAGGAAGCCCTGGACGGGTTGGCCCGTGACCAGGACCGGATGATGGAGCGCCTGCAGCGTTCCAACGCCCAGGCCACCTGCGCGCCGAAGCTCAACCCGGAACGGGATGCGCAGTACTGGTTCGACCAGCCGGGTGCTCCGAAGCCGAAGCTGGCCAACGAGAAGCCCAAGGGCGAGACGGTCAGCTACGACGAGCTGCTCAAGTCGTGGGAAGCCGCGAGGAAGTGAGCGGTTGAAGACCGCGCTGGCTTCTTCGCGGGTGAACCCGCTCCCACAGGATCATCACTGCCTCGGGTGCGCCGCGATACCTGTGGGAGCGGGTTTAACCGCGAAGGAGCCAGCACAGAAATCACAGGCAAAAAAACGGCACCCGCCAGAGGTGCCGTTTTTTCACATCACGCGCTGTTACTTGTGCAGTTCTTCGGCTGCATACAGCGTGTTCTCCAGCAGGCAGGCGCGGGTCATCGGCCCGACACCACCTGGCACCGGCGTGATCCAGCCGGCGCGCGGCAGGGCGGTCTCGTAGACCACATCGCCAACCAGCTTGCCGTCTTCCTGGCGGTTGATGCCGACGTCGATGACGATGGCGCCTTCCTTGATCCACTCGCCTTTGACCAGGCCCGGCTTACCGGCGGCCACAACCACCAGGTCGGCACGACCGACGTGGCCGGCCAGGTCCTTGGTGAAGCGGTGGCAGACGGTCACGGTGCAGCCGCCCAGCAGCAGCTCCATGGCCATCGGGCGGCCAACGATGTTGGAGGCGCCAACGATGACCGCGTTCATGCCGTACAGGTCCTGACCGGTGCTTTCCAGCAAGGTCATGATGCCTTTGGGCGTGCACGGGCGCAGCAGCGGGATACGCTGGGCCAGACGGCCGATGTTGTACGGGTGGAAGCCGTCGACGTCTTTATCGGGGCGGATGCGCTCGAGCAGCAGCGAGGCATCCAGGTGTGCCGGCAGCGGCAGCTGCAGCAGGATGCCATCGACGGCCGGGTCGTCGTTGAGGCGGTCGATCAGCTCGGTCAGCGCTTGCTGCGTGGTATCGCTGGGCAGGTCGAAAGCCTGGGAAATGAAGCCGACCTCTTCGCAGTCCTTGCGCTTGTGCGAGACATAGACTTGGGAGGCAGGGTCGGTGCCGACCAGGATCACCGCCAGGCCCGGCGTGCGCAGGCCTTGCTGGCGACGCTCCTCGACACGTTGAGCGATCTGCTTGCGCAGGTTGGCGGCGATCGCCTTGCCATCGATTAGGTGTGCAGTCATAGACGCGTGATTAACCATCGAGAAAGGAACAATAAAGAGGGCGTATTCTCGCACGACATCGCCCAAGGGCAAAGGCGGGTGGTCGGGCAAATGCCCTAACCCCTTAAATAATTTAAATTTTTTGGAGAAAGGTGTTGACGACCCAAGGGCTCGCCTATAAGATTCGCCGCACTTGTCGGGCACAGCCTAGCACTGGTTGGCGAGGTCGGGCAGAATGAGTGGTTTGGCAGTTACCTGTTAAAGCCTTGTTCGGTTAGGCTTCACGCTTAAGCGCCCGTAGCTCAGCTGGATAGAGCATCCGCCTTCTAAGCGGATGGTCGCAGGTTCGAGTCCTGCCGGGTGCGCCATTTAGGCAGCTTGGGCAAGCAAGTAAGGCTGTAATGCAATATGGTGGGCGTAGCTCAGTTGGTAGAGCGCTGGATTGTGATTCCAGTTGTCGTGGGTTCGATTCCCATCGTCCACCCCATATTCAATGAAGGCGCCTTTGATTGTACGATCTGGCGCCTTTGTTTTAAGCGTTACGCGGACGTGGTGAAATTGGTAGACACACTGGATTTAGGTTCCAGCGGCGCAAGCTGTAAGAGTTCGAGTCTCTTCGTCCGCACCATGCTTCTGTAGGGGCTGTATCGCAACACTGCAACACCGCAATATGGTGGGCGTAGCTCAGTTGGTAGAGCGCTGGATTGTGATTCCAGTTGTCGTGGGTTCGATTCCCATCGTCCACCCCATATTTTTCGAAGGCGCCTTGATCGTGAGATCAGGCGCCTTTGCTGTTTTTGGGGTGCCTGTTCAGGCGAGAGCTGGTGAGTGATAGGGTACGAGGCGCACTTCGACTCGCTGGCCCAGGGCACGAGCGGCGCTGGCCAATGTAGCGAGGGTCATGCCGGGATCATTCTGGTCCAGCGCCCGGTCGACGGCTGTACGGCTAGTATGCATGCGTTCGGCCAGGGCCTTTTTGGTCACATTCTGGCTCTTCATGGCTTCAGCGATCTGCCAGGCAATTACGCGCTTGAGAGCTGCGGCGCTGACTTCCTCAGTCAGCTCCTGTTCGCTGAGGAAATCGTCAAATCCAGAGCCGATGTGTGGGTTGCTCATGTGTATTTCTCCAAGGCTGCTTTGCGCTGTCTGGCTGTATCCAGTTCGAAAGCGGGTGTTTTCTGGCTTTTTTTGATAAAGCCGTGCAGTAGTACCATTGTGCTTCCAGCTACCGTGAACAGTACTCGTGCAATGGTGTCGTCCAGGTTGATCCTGGTCTCCCATAACCCTTTTTCCAGTTTTCTGACCAGGGGCATGCCGATTGGCCATCCAATCTGGACGGTCTTGATTTGCGTGCCGATCAGTCGCTTCTGTTCCCGAGGTAATGACGTCAGCCAGTCGCGGGTCGGTTCGTTGCCTGCTTCTGTGCGGTAGAAGCAGGCATCCAGCAGTGGTGCTTTTTTTTGTTCATGGAAGTGTACCAAAAAAGGTTCTCCATTCAAGTGGGGTCGCGATCTGCTGACGAGAAGCGCATTCCTTGGGATGGGTAGGAGTGTTCTCTTGAAAAGGAAGATCGCGTGGAGCCCTTGCAATCCTCTGGTGACACCCCAATAAAAGCTGTTAGATTTCAGCCGGTTGAAACACCGGCCCGTTTGGCCGGCAGAGGAACAGCCCGATGATTGCAAAAGAAGCCCGCCAGGCCCTGGCGCTGCAGCGCTTCGCTGAAGCCAACCCGCAGCTGCTCGAGGAAATCCGCGAGCTGGATGCGCGTGAACAGGCCCAGCAGATCGAGTGGGCATTCGAGGATGCTGCCGATGAGCAGGGGATTCAGCCTTGGGAGCTGGCGTTGCAGTTGATCGCCGAAAGCCCCGAGCAGCTGCGGGACATGCGCCTGGAAACCCATCGCGAAGTGGCTGAGGCGCTGGGTATGGAGTGGGAGGAGTACTGCCAGTTCAACGAGATCGATCCCGAATAACAGGGCGTCGCTGTCGTACGGGTAGTTGTTTGACAAGGTATTTCGGCTGCGTGCCGCCAGCAGGCGTTGCGCTGCCTTCTATATAAAGAGGCCTGGCACTTCATTGTGCGGGCATAGCAAGTTAATCGACCGGCGTGGTTTCCCGTCGTCCCGGGTGGGGTGACTTCTGGTGCGTGACTCACTAGAATGCTTGCCCTTGATTCTGGAGTCGGGCTATCGCCGGCTAACGTCTGTGCAACGAGGAATATCCATGCAAGTTTCTGTTGAAAACACTTCCGCTCTCGAGCGCCGCATGACCATCGCCGTTCCGGCCGAGCGCGTCGAGAACGAAGTCAACAAGCGTCTGCAGCAGACTGCCAAGCGCGCCAAGGTTGCGGGCTTCCGCCCAGGCAAGGTGCCGATGAGCGTGATCCGTCAGCGTTTTGAAGCCGATGCCCGTCAAGAGGCTTTCGGTGACCTGGTCCAGGCTTCCTTCTACGAAGCCATCGTCGAGCAGAAGCTGAACCCGGCTGGCGCTCCGGCCGTCGAGCCGAAGTCCTTCGAGAAGGGCAAGGACCTGGAATTCGTTGCCATCTTCGAAGTGTTCCCTGAGTTCACCGTTGCCGGCTTCGACTCGATCAACGTCGAGCGCCTGAGCGCCGAAGTGGCCGACGCCGACCTGGACAACATGCTGGAAGTCCTGCGCAAGCAGAACACCCGCTTCGAGGCTGTCGAGCGCGCCGCGCAGAACGACGACCAGGTCAACATCGACTTCGTCGGCAAGGTCGACGGTGAAGTGTTTGCCGGTGGTTCGGCCAAGGGTACCCAGCTGGTACTGGGTTCCGGCCGCATGATCCCAGGTTTCGAAGACGGCCTGGTTGGCGCCAAGGCGGGTGAAGAGCGCGTTGTCAACGTGACCTTCCCAGAGGACTATCAGAACCTGGACCTGGCCGGCAAGGCCGCCGAGTTCACCATCACCGTCAACAGCGTTTCCGCACCTGCGCTGCCAGAGCTGAACGAAGAGTTCTTCGCCCAGTTCGGCATCAAAGAGACCACCCTGGAAGGCTTCCGCACCGAAGTTCGCAAGAACATGGAGCGTGAACTGCGCCAGGCGATCAAGACCAAGGTCAAGAACCAGGTCATGGACGGTCTGCTGGCCGCCAACCCGATCGAAGTGCCAAAGGCCCTGCTGGAAAACGAAGTCAACCGTCTGCGCGTGCAGGCTGTTCAGCAGTTCGGTGGCAACATCAAGCCTGAGCAACTGCCGGCCGAGCTGTTCGAAGAGCAAGCCAAGCGCCGTGTGGTGCTGGGCCTGATCGTTGCCGAGGTGGTCAAGCAGTTCGAACTGAAGCCGGACGAAGGCAAGGTTCGCGAAATGATCGAAGAAATGGCTTCGGCTTACCAGGAGCCTGAGCAGGTCATTTCCTGGTACTACAAGAACGACCAGCAACTGAACGAAGTGCGTTCGGTTGTGCTGGAAGAACAAGTTGTAGATACTGTTCTGCAGAAAGCGACTGTGACCGACAAGTCGGTCTCGTACGAAGATGCCGTTAAACCAGCACAGGCTCCTGCCGACGCTGAGTAACAGGCTTCTCTCGTAGGAAACCCCCACAAGCCAGCCTTCGCGCTGGCTTGTGCGTTATCAAGCCATGACTATTTGGGAGTGAGCGCAGGACATGTCCCGCAATTCTTATATTCAGCAGAGCTCTGACATCCAGGCCGCAGGCGGCCTGGTCCCGATGGTTATCGAGCAGTCCGCCCGTGGCGAACGCGCCTACGACATCTACTCGCGCCTGTTGAAGGAGCGAGTGATCTTCCTGGTTGGCCCGGTAGAGGATTACATGGCCAACCTCGTAGTGGCGCAGCTGCTGTTCCTTGAGGCGGAAAACCCGGACAAGGATATCCATCTGTACATCAACTCCCCAGGCGGCTCGGTGACTGCTGGCATGTCGATCTACGACACCATGCAATTCATCAAGCCGGACGTCTCGACCATCTGCATCGGCCAGGCCTGCAGCATGGGCGCGTTCCTGTTGGCCGCGGGTGCCAAAGGCAAGCGTCACTGCCTGCCGAACTCGCGCGTGATGATCCACCAGCCACTGGGCGGTTTCCAGGGTCAGGCTACCGATATCGAGATCCATGCCCAGGAAATCCTCAATATCAAGGCGCGTTTGAACGAGCTGCTGGCCTACCACACCGGTCAGGACCTCGAAACCATCAAGCGTGACACCGAGCGTGACAATTTCATGAGCGCCTCGCGCGCGGCCGAGTATGGCCTGATCGACTCGGTGTACGACAAGCGGCAACTGGCCTCCTGAACCCAGGTGTCAGAGCAGGTAGGTAGCGAAAGCGCCTACCTGCGGACTTGAAAAAGCCCGCAATTGCCTTCATCTTGTGTTGCAAGCCTACCGGATTGGATCGATCGAATGACTGACACCCGTAACGGCGAGGACAGCGGCAAATTGCTTTATTGCTCCTTCTGCGGCAAAAGCCAGCACGAAGTGCGCAAACTGATTGCCGGGCCCTCGGTATTTATCTGCGACGAGTGCGTCGACCTGTGCAACGACATCATCCGCGAGGAGGTGCAGGAAGCCCAGGCCGAGAGCAGCGCGCACAAATTGCCTTCGCCGAAAGAAATCAGCGGCATCCTGGACCAGTACGTCATCGGTCAGGAGCGCGCGAAGAAGGTGCTGTCGGTAGCGGTGTACAACCACTACAAGCGCCTGAATCAGCGTGACAAGAAGGGCGACGAAGTCGAACTCGGCAAGAGCAACATCCTGCTTATCGGGCCTACCGGCTCGGGCAAGACCCTGCTCGCCGAAACCCTTGCACGTCTGTTGAACGTACCGTTCACCATTGCTGACGCCACCACCCTGACCGAAGCCGGTTACGTGGGTGAGGACGTCGAAAACATCATTCAGAAGCTGCTGCAGAAGTGCGACTACGATGTGGAAAAAGCCCAGATGGGCATTGTCTACATCGACGAGATCGACAAGATCTCGCGCAAGTCGGACAACCCGTCCATCACCCGCGACGTTTCGGGTGAAGGCGTGCAGCAGGCGCTGTTGAAGCTGATTGAAGGCACCGTTGCTTCGGTACCGCCGCAGGGCGGCCGCAAGCACCCGCAACAGGAATTCCTGCAGGTCGATACCCGCAATATCCTGTTCATCTGCGGTGGCGCCTTCTCTGGCCTGGAAAAGGTCATCCAGAACCGCTCCACCCGGGGTGGCATCGGTTTTGGCGCCGAAGTACGCAGCAAGGAAGAGGGCAAGAAGGTCGGCGAATCGCTGCGCGAAGTCGAACCGGACGATCTGGTCAAGTTTGGCCTGATCCCCGAGTTCGTCGGCCGCCTGCCGGTGCTGGCGACCCTCGACGAGCTGGATGAGGCTGCTCTGATGCAGATCCTCACCGAGCCGAAGAACGCCCTGACCAAGCAATATGCCAGGCTGTTCGAGATGGAAAGCGTGGACCTGGAGTTCCGCACCGACGCCCTCAAGGCCGTCGCTCGCAAGGCCCTGGAACGCAAGACCGGCGCCCGTGGCCTGCGCTCGATCCTCGAAGGCGTGTTGCTCGACACCATGTACGAGATTCCTTCGCAGAAGGATGTCAGCAAGGTGGTGATCGACGAGAGCGTCATCGAAGGCACTTCGCAGCCGCTGATGATCTACGAGAACAGCGAGCCGCAAGCCAAGGCCGCGCCCGACGCCTGATTTCAGGTAAATGCCGGATGTTGGCAGCAAGCAAGGAAGGGGCCTACGGGCCCCTTTCTGCTTTTCCTATGCAAGCGCTTGTAATTTCCCAGGCGTGCCCCCACATTAGGTCCAAGCATCATTTCCACCGGTTTCCGGCCATAAGGCCGCTGTAGAGGCGAAATCATGAAGACCACCCTCGACTTGCCTCTTTTGCCATTGCGCGATGTCGTTGTCTATCCGCACATGGTCATCCCACTGTTCGTGGGGCGTGAGAAGTCTATCGAAGCCCTTGAGGCGGCGATGACGGGCGAGAAGCAGATTCTGCTGCTGGCCCAGAAGAACCCGGCCGACGACGATCCAGGCGAAGACGCCCTGTATCGGGTCGGTACTGTCGCGACCGTATTGCAACTGCTGAAGCTGCCCGATGGCACTGTCAAAGTGCTGGTCGAGGGCGAGCAGCGCGGTTCGGTCGAGCGCTTCACCGAAGTAGAAGGGCACATCCGTGCCGAAGTTTCCCTGATCGACGAAGCCGACGCCGCCGAGCGCGAGTCGGAAGTCTTCGTGCGCACGCTGCTGTCGCAATTCGAGCAGTATGTGCAGCTGGGCAAGAAAGTCCCTGCCGAAGTGCTGTCGTCGCTGAACAGCATCGAAGAGCCTGGTCGCCTGGTCGATACCATGGCCGCGCACATGGCCCTGAAGATCGAGCAGAAGCAGGAAATCCTCGAGATCGTCGACCTGTCTACCCGGGTCGAGCACGTCCTGGCACTGCTGGACGCCGAAATCGACCTGCTGCAGGTCGAGAAACGCATCCGTGGACGGGTCAAGAAGCAGATGGAGCGCAGCCAGCGCGAGTACTACCTGAATGAGCAGATGAAGGCCATTCAGAAGGAGCTCGGCGATGGTGACGAAGGCCACAACGAAGTCGAAGAGCTGAAAAAGCGCATCGAGGCCGCTGGCCTGCCGAAGGACGCCCTGGCCAAGGCCCAGGCCGAGCTGAACAAGCTCAAGCAGATGTCGCCGATGTCTGCCGAGGCTACCGTGGTGCGGTCCTACCTGGACTGGCTGGTGCAGGTGCCGTGGAAGGCCCAGAGCAAGGTGCGGCTGGACCTGGCCAAGGCCGAAGAGATCCTCGATGCCGACCACTATGGCCTGGAAGAGGTCAAGGAGCGCATTCTCGAGTACCTCGCCGTGCAGAAGCGGGTGAAGAAGATCCGCGGCCCTGTGCTGTGCCTGGTTGGCCCGCCTGGCGTCGGCAAGACCTCGCTGGCCGAGTCGATCGCCGCCGCGACCAACCGCAAGTTCGTGCGCATGGCCCTGGGTGGCGTGCGTGACGAGGCCGAGATTCGTGGTCACCGTCGTACCTACATCGGTTCGATGCCTGGCCGTCTGATCCAGAAGATGACCAAGGTGGGTGTACGCAACCCGCTGTTCCTGCTCGACGAGATCGACAAGATGGGCAGCGACATGCGTGGTGACCCGGCTTCGGCGTTGCTGGAAGTGCTCGACCCGGAGCAGAATCACAATTTCAACGACCACTACCTGGAAGTCGATTACGACCTCTCGGACGTGATGTTCCTGTGCACCTCGAACTCGATGAACATTCCACCGGCGCTGCTCGACCGTATGGAAGTCATCCGCCTGCCGGGCTACACCGAGGACGAGAAGATCAACATCGCGGTCAAGTACCTGACGCCCAAGCAGGTCAAGGCCAACGGCTTGAAGGTCGAAGAGCTGGACATCGACGTTTCGGCGATTCGCGACATCATCCGCTACTACACCCGCGAAGCCGGTGTGCGTGGCCTGGAGCGCCAGATCGCCAAGGTCTGCCGCAAGGTGGTCAAGGAGCATACCGGGCAGAAACAGGTCAAGGTCAAGGTCACCAGCGAGCAGCTCGAGCACTTGCTCGGCGTGCGCAAGTTCCGCTACGGCCTGGCCGAACAGCAGGACCAGATCGGTCAGGTCACCGGCCTGGCCTGGACCCAGGTGGGCGGCGAACTGCTGACCATCGAGTCGGTGGTGATCCCTGGCAAGGGCCAGCTGATCAAGACCGGGTCGCTGGGCGATGTCATGGTCGAGTCGATCACTGCCGCGCAGACCGTGGTCCGCAGCCGCGCCCGTAGCTTGGGGATTGCCGCCGACTTCCACGAGAAGCACGACGTGCACATCCACATGCCCGAAGGCGCCACGCCGAAGGACGGCCCGAGCGCCGGTATCGGCATGTGCACCGCGCTGGTGTCCGCGCTGACGCAGATTCCAGTACGTGCCGATGTGGCCATGACCGGTGAAATCACCCTGCGCGGCCAGGTATTGGCCATTGGCGGGTTGAAGGAAAAACTGCTGGCCGCACACCGTGGCGGGATCAAGACGGTGATCATTCCCGAGGAGAATGTTCGCGATCTGAAGGAAATTCCGGAAAATATCAAACAGGATCTGCAGATCAAACCGGTCAAATGGATTGACGAAGTCCTGCAAATTGCGCTGCAATACGCCCCGGAGCCCTTGCCAGATGTGGCTCCGGAGATTGTCGCGAAAGATGACAAACGCGACGGCGATGCGAAGGAAAGAATTAGCACGCACTAGTAGTTTTTAGCGGGGGGGCTTTCCTTGACAGTTTTTTCGGGGCCTTGCTATAAAGCGGCACGCTATTGTCAGGCTGCCTCCCGGCACACGTTTCATAAGCTTTCATTACATACTTAGAAACAAACTCAATAGAGAAATAAGGGGACTTAGAGTGAACAAGTCGGAACTGATTGACGCTATCGCTGTATCGGCTGACATTTCCAAGGCTGCCGCCGGCAAAGCTCTGGATGCCGTGATCGACTCCGTAACTGGCGCCCTGAAACAAGGCGACGACGTCGTTCTGGTTGGCTTCGGTACCTTCTCGGTCAAAGAGCGTGCCGAGCGCACCGGCCGCAACCCGCAAACCGGCAAGGCAATCAAAATCGCAGCCGCCAAGGTTCCAGGCTTCAAGGCTGGCAAAGGCCTGAAAGACGCCGTCAACTAAGTCGTCTCTTTCAGCCGGACCGGGCCTGGCCAGGTCCGAGCACGCTGATGGCGGGCCGCAAACGTTCCCGCCTGACACGTTTGCTAAGAAAAGGCGCATCCTCGGATGCGCCTTTCTTTTATCAGGATTCTACCCACGCTCCGCGGTTGTCGACGCAGTGGTACAGCCGTTTCTGGGGGACGCATGCTGCAAAATATCAGGGACAATTCACAAGGTTGGATTGCCAAGACCATCATCGGCCTTATCGTCATGTTGATGGCGTTGACCGGCTTCGAAGCCATTTTTCAGGCCGCTACCCACAGCCAGGACGCGGCCAAGGTGAATGGCCACACCATCAGCCAGAATGAGCTGAGCCAGGCCACCGACATGCAGCGTCGCCAGCTGATGCAACAGCTTGGCAAGGATTTCGACCCGGCATTGCTGGATGAAAAACTGCTGCGCGACTCTGCGCTCAAGGGCCTGATCGATCGCAACCTGCTGCTGCAGGGTGCCGAAGACGCCAAGTTCGCCTTCTCCGAAGCCGCGCTGGATCAAGTGATCCTGCAGACGCCGGAGTTCCAGGTCGATGGCAAGTTCAGCGCCGACCGTTTCGACCAGGTCATCCGCCAGATGGGCTATGGCCGCATGCAATTCCGCGACATGCTCGCCGAAGAAATGCTGATCGGCCAGCTGCGTACCGGCATTGCCGGCAGCAGCTTCGTCACCGACCAGCAGGTCGACGCCTTTGCCCGCCTGGAAAACCAGACCCGCGATTTCGCTTCCCTGACCTTCAAGGCCAACCCGGCTGTGGTCAAGGTCAGCGATGACGAGGTCAAGGCGCATTACGAGCAGCACGCCAAGGAGTTCATGACCCCCGATCAGGTGGTCATCGACTACATCGAGCTGAAAAAGTCGGCATTCTTCGACCAGGTCAAGGTCACCGACGACGAGCTCAAGGCCCAGTACGAGAAGGAAGTCGCCAACCTCGCCGAGCAGCGCCATGCCGCGCATATCCTCATCGAGGTCAACGACAAGGTCACCGACGCCCAGGCCAAGGCCAAGGCCGAAGAGGTCGAGCAACGCCTGGCCAAGGGTGAAGACTTCTCCAGGCTGGCCAAGGAGTACTCCCAGGACCCAGGTTCTGCCAGCAATGGCGGCGACCTCGGCTTCGCAGGCCCGGGCGTGTACGACCCGGCCTTCGAAGACGCCCTGTACAAGCTCAACGACGGCCAGGTATCGGCTCCGGTGCGTACCGAGTTCGGTTACCACCTGATCAAGCTGCTGGGCAAGCAGGCGCCGGAAGTGCCGAGCTTCGCCAGCCTGAAGGACAAGCTGACTCGCGACCTCAAGACCCCTCTGGTCGAGCAGCGTTACGTCGATGCCAGCAAGCAGCTGCAGGATGCTGCCTATGAAGCTTCCGACCTGGCCCAGCCGGCCCAGGATCTGAACCTCAAGGTGCACACCTCCGCTCCGTTCGGTCGCGAAGGCGGCGAGGGCATCACCGCCAACCGTGGCGTGATCCAGGCCGCGTTCTCCGAAGAGGTGATGGATGAAGGCGCCAACAGCACCGCCATCGAGCTCGACCCGGAAACCACCGTGGTGCTGCGCGTCAAGGAGCACCGCAAGCCGGAGCAACTGCCGCTGGAAACCGTGGCCACGAACATCAGCGAGCACCTGGCCAAGGAGAAGGCGACTGCCGAACTCAAGACCAAGGCGGACAAGCTGATTGCCGGCCTGCGTGACGGTTCCATCGCGGCTGCTGGTGCTCACGACGGTCAGGAGTGGAAGGCGCACGAGGCCGTGAGCCGTGGTCAGGACGGTATCGATCCGGCCGAGCTGCAGGCGCTGTTCCGCCTGGTCAAGCCGCAAGCCAAGGACAAGCCGGTCTACGGCAGTGTGGTCCTGGCTGACGGCAGCCTGGTCGTGCTGCAGCTCAAGGGCGTCAATGAAGGCGCCGCCGCCAGTGATGACGAGAAGCAGCAGATCCGCCGCTACCTCGCATCGCGTGCTGGCCAGCAGGACTTTGCGGCCTACCGCAAGCAGCTGGAAGGCACTGCCGACATCACTCGCTACTGAGTGATGAATGCATGACGAAACAGGCCGCTCAATGCGGCCTGTTTCATTTATGCCGCCTGTGCCGGCCCTTTCGCGGGCACAGGCTAGCGCTTCACTCCCTCATAGTTATCCAGCGTATCCCGCGCAATCTCCCGCCCCAGCGCGATCAGTTCCGGCGCTTTGTAGAACTCGAAGAACCGGCACACCCGCTTGGGCACGTTGATCAGCACATCCGGCGGATACCCGGCAATCTTGTACTGCGCCAGTGACGTCTGCATCACCTCGAAGCTCTGGTTGATCAGGTCGAGCAGCGAGGCCGGCCCGACGTTGTCGATGATGAACGAGCCGGTTGCCGACTTGGGTGCGCCTTCACGCTCGGGCGCCGCAGCGGGTTGCTGGGACTCGGGGTCGGCCGTGTCGGCCAACCACGGATTGGGCGGTGCCAACCCTTCGGCGACGATTTCCTGCTCGATGCGAATCAGTTCTTCGGCAGGCTTGCGCCGAAATGGCAGGCGTGAGCCGAGTGAGCTGAGCAGGGCGTCGAAGCGCATCCTGAAGGCTGCTGGCCGTTCGATCACCGGCAGCTGGTACTGCTTCTGGTTGGTGGCGTTGAGGTTGACCGCGATGATCAGGTCACAGTGGCTGGACACCACGGGTACGATCGGCAGCGGGTTGAGTATGCCGCCGTCGACCAGCATCCGGTTGCCCTGCACGACCGGTGTGAACAGGCTCGGAATCGCCGCCGAAGCACGCATGGCCTGGTGCAGGCAGCCTTCCTGGAACCAGATTTCCTGCTGGTTGGTAAGGTCGGTCGCGACCGCCGTGTATGGGATGCGCAACTGTTCGATGTTCATGTCGCCGACGATCTTGCGAATCTGGCCGAACACCTTGTCGCCGCGGATTGCACCGAGGCGGAAGCTGACGTCGACCAGGCGCAGCACATCCAGGTAGTCCAGGCTTTCGATCCAGTTACGGTATTGTTCGAGTTTGCCTGCCGCGTAAATACCGCCAATCACCGCGCCCATGGAGCAGCCGGCGATGCAGGCGATGTCGTAGCCGCGCCGCTCGATTTCCTCGATCACGCCGATATGGGCATAGCCACGAGCGCCTCCCGATCCCAACACCAATGCCACGCGTTTGCTCATGAGCGCTCCCCAGTTTTGCAACCATGGTCCTACAATGCACCGAGCGTTGCCTGTGCTTCAATAAACACTCTAGGCAAAGCCTGACGGGCGCGGCACTTTTCAACCGCCCGGGCGTCGAACAGCCACTTTATTACAATCGCTGAGGTCACATTGATGAAAGCCTGGATCTGCCTTCCCCTGATTGCCCTTGCCCTGGCCGGTTGCGCGGGCAAGACGGCCTATCGGCAGAGCTGCGCGACACAACTGGATGCGGCCTGGAAGGAACTCGACCTGGCCAAGGCGGAAGGTTTTGCCGGCGCGGTGAGCTACTCCAAGGCGTTGTCGCTGTTGACCGGCGCCAAGACCCAGCAGCAGTTCGAAGGCTACGAGAGCTGCACCAACAAAGCCGAAAAGGCCCGCTTCTACATTCGTGAATCGCGCGCCGGGCGCTGACCAAGGAGCGTCACATGTCCACCATGCTCGATCATGTCGTTGCCCAGACCCTGGCCTTGCAGATACGCCTGCTGGCGTGCCGTGAGCGCCTGGCTGCCGATACCGACAGTGAGGCCCTGCATGATCTGCGCACCAGCCTGCGGCGCTTGCGCAGCCTGTTGCGGCCGTTAAGAGGGTTGCCGGGGGTAGAGCAGTTGGAGGAGGCAGCCAAGTCCCTGGGTACCCTGACCACGCCGCTGCGGGATCGGGAAGTGCTGGCGGCCGAGCTGATCGGGCGCGGTTTGCCCGAGGCCGGGCAGCGGCGCCAGGCAGGGCGTGACCGCACGTTTGCCAGCGTTGCCGGCAGCCCACAACTGAACCGGGTGCTGACCATCATCGATGCGTTCCCGCTGTTCTTGCGCGCCGCTGATCGTGAAGGGTTGATCGAGTCGCTGGACAAGCGTGTCGACAAGCGCCTGGTCAAGCAGTGGCACAAGCTGCGCAAGGCCCTGCAGGACCCTGACCACGATCGCCATCGTCTGCGCCTACTGATCAAGCGGGCGCGCTACGGCGACGAGGCCTACCCCCAGCTCGTTCATGCCGGCAAGAAACTGCAGCGTCTGTTGAAGAAGGCCCAGGGCGACCTCGGCAGCTGGCACGACCGCCTGCAATGGTTATTGCAGGAAAAGCAGCACCCGGACCTGACTCCCTGCAAGGTCGACTGGGAGCGAGAGCTGCACGAAACCGAGCGCAAGTCCGATATCACCCTGGACGCGCTGCAGGCGGCGCTCAAGCGTCGCGAGCCCGGCAAATGACCGATATGCGGGCTGATCGGCAGAGGTTTGCTGGCTAGTATTGGCAGACCTTTCGTTGTGGGCAGGAGCCGTTCGATGAATTTCAACCAACTGCTAGACGCTGTGCGGCAAAGTCCTGATGCGGTCAGCATTCCGCCCAGCTGGGCCCAGGGGCGCGCTGTATTCGGTGGCCTGATGGCGGCCATGGTTCATGAATGCATGCGCCTGAAGCTTTCCGATGATCGCCCGGTGCGCTCGCTGGCCATCAGCTTTGTCGGCCCGGCTGCGGCGGATGTGCCCATTCGTTTCGAGGTCGAGGTGCTGCGTGAGGGCAAAGCGGTCAGTACGCTGTTGGGGCGGGCCATTCAGGATGGCCAGGTGGTGACGCTGGTGCAGGGGAGTTTCGGTGCAGGTCGGCCATCGGCAGTGGATGTCGCGGCGGCACCGGCTGTGGAGATGAAACCGCTCGAACAGGCGGCACCGGAACTGCCCTACATCAAGGGGGTTACCCCGGAATTCATGCGCCACGTCGCTCTGCGCTGGGCGGTGGGCGGCCTGCCGTTCAGTGGCAACCCGTCACGGCACATGGGCGGCTGGGTGCGCTTGCGTGACGTGGCCGAAGAGCAGGTCAGCGAGGCGCACCTGCTGGCGCTGGTGGACGCCTGGCCGCCGAGCCTGATGCCGTTCCTCAAGCAGCCCGCAGCGGGCAGTACGTTGACCTGGACCATCGAATTCATCCAGCCGACAGCGAAGCTGTCGACGCTGGACTGGTGCCGTTATCTTGTCGAGACCGAACATGCCCGTGATGGTTATGGGCATGCGTCGGCAGCGCTGTGGACGGCAGAAGGCGAACTGCTGGCGCTGAGCCGCCAGACTGTCACCGTGTTTGCCTGAGCGCTGCTGCAGCGTTGACCTTTAGTGGCGGTGCTTATGGCGCTCGCGCCAGGCCTTCCACCAGGCACCGCTGAGAACGAAACGCGGGAAGGTGATGAACTGCTCGGTCAGTAGCCGCTGCACCGCGTCCTTGCGGTTAGCGAACGGTTCGGGCTGCTCGGCTTCCAGGCGATGCCCGTGGCGTTGCAGGCCCAAGCCGGCGATCAAGGCAATGATGCCGACGGCGATCTGGCCAAGGTCCAGGGCGAACAGGCCTGACAGCACCAGCAGGGCGCCGAGGATGAACAGCGGCACGGCAATCAGGTGCAGCACCAGGTTGGTCGGGTGCCGGTGATTGTGGTGGTAGCCACGCCATTGCCAGGCGTGCAGGTTGGGCAGTCGTTTGTTCATGGGCGGTTCCTCGCGCTGTTTGTCGCAAGCATGCCCAAAGCTTAGTGCGGCCCCGGGTGCGGGGCCAATCGAGGCTGGCTATGGCGACTATAGCTTGAGTTGGCCAATGGCCTTGCTCAGCTCGCTGGCCAGGGTCGCCAACTGGGTACTGGTGGTGGCCGAGCCGACGGTCTGCTGCACGGTCTGTTCGGTGACATCGCGGATGCTCACCACCGCGCGGTTCATGTCTTCGGCCACCTGGCTTTGCTGCTCGGCGGCGACGGCAATCTGCGTGTTGCTCTCGCGCATCTGCGCGACTGCGCCGGTGATTTCGGCCAGCGCCGCACCGGCCTCCTGGGCCTGGCGCACACAGTCGTCGGCCTTGAAAGAACTCTCCTGCATGAACTCAACGGCGTCACGGGTGCCGGCTTGCAAGTCGGCGACCATGCGGGTGATTTCATCGGTGGAAGCCTGCACTCGCTTGGCCAGGTTGCGTACTTCGTCGGCAACCACGGCAAAGCCACGGCCCAGATCGCCCGCACGGGCGGCTTCGATGGCGGCGTTGAGTGCCAGCAGGTTGGTCTGCTCGGCAATGCTGTGAATGACCCCGACCACGCTGTTGATCTTCTGGCTGTCGTCGGCGAGCTGACGAATCATTTCGGCGGTTTGCTGTACCCCGGTGGAGAGCCCGGAAATCGAATCCTGCACGCGGCTGACCACTTCCTTGCCGCTGCCGGCGAGGGTGTCGGCGGTCTGCGACAAGTCTCGCGTGGCGCCGGCGTGCTGGGCAATGTGGTGCACGGTGGCGGACATTTCGTTGATCGCCGTGGCAGCCTGGTCGGTCTCGCTCTGCTGGCCGAGCATGCCATGGCGCACTTCGTTCATGCTCACGGCCAGGCGCACGGCTCCGGCGTCCAGCTGCGCGGCGGTGTCGGCGACGGTGCTGACCACGCGGTGGTAGGTGGCCTGCATGGCGTTGAAGGCAGCGGCCATCTGGCCGACCTCGTCGCCGCAGGCCAGAGGGACGCGGGCCGACAGGTCGCCGGTCTTCTCCACGTGCAGCATCACGTCCTTGAGGGTGTTGAGCTGACTGAGCAGGAAGCGGATCAGCAACTGCGAGGCGCCGAGCATCGCCAGCATCAGGATCAACACACAGAGGGCGTAATTGCCGAAGCGTTCGACGAACACCTGGCGGTAGGTCGGGGTCTGGTCGGGTTGCCGGGTGATCAGGTTGACCTGGCTCGGCAGGGGCAGCCCGGCGGGCCAGGCCGCCAACAGTTCGGCCTGGGCTTGCGCCTGGGCCTGGGCGGCATCGGCGCGGGCGCGGTGCTCCAGGTGCACGGCGTAAAGCACCAGCAGCAAGGTCGTGACAAAGGCCACCGCGTTGACGGCCCAGAATTTGTACTTCAGGGAAATATTGCTAAGCCAGGCACCCATGGGCAGGTCTTCTCTGAGTTGAGCGGAAACATTATTGGCAAGGTGCCATCATTGTGCCCACTCACTCGAGAAGCGGTCATGACATGCGTCAAGGAAGCTGAAAGAAGGCCTTGGCCGTGGTGCGGGTGTGAAGGGCGCAGTGCTCCATGCTCTCGTTGCGATGCAGCGCCACTTCGCGCAGCACCTCGGGCAGGAACGCCGGCTCGTTGCGCCCGTTCCTGGGCTTGGGTCGCAGGCTGCGGGGCAACAGATACGGCGCATCGCTCTCCAGCATCAGCCGGCCCTCGGCAATGTTGCCCACCAATGGGTGCAGGTGCGTGCCGCGTCGCTCATCACAGATCCAGCCAGTGATGCCGATGTGCAGGTCCATGTCCAGGTAGGCGAACAAGGCTTCGCGCTCACCGGTAAAGCAATGCACCACGGCGGCGGGCAAGTGGTCGCGGTACTCTTTGAGGATGGCCAGCAGGCGTTCGCTGGCATCGCGCTCGTGCAGGAACACCGGCAGGCGCAGCTCGGCCGCGAGGGTCAGCTGGGCTTCCAGGGCTTTTTCCTGCAGCGGGCGAGGGGAGAAGTCACGGTTGAAATCCAGCCCGCATTCCCCTACGGCGCGTACCCGTGCGTCACTCAGCAGCTGGCGCAGTTGCCGCTCGCTGTTGGCGTCCCATGACTTGGCATCGTGCGGGTGGACGCCGGCAGTGGCGAACAGGTGCTGGCCGTCGCCATCAAGCTGCTGGCACAGTTCCAGCGCTTGTTCGCTGACTTCCAGGCTGGTGCCTGTGAGGACCATCTGCACCACGCCAGCCTCGATGGCGCGCTCGACGATGGCGGCCTGCTGGTCATGGAAACTGCTGTTGGTCAGGTTGACGCCGATATCGATCAGTTGCATGGTGCTACCTCGTGCCGCGGGGCGGCCAGCATAGCAAAAAGCGTGTTATTCGGAAAAAACCAAGAACTTCAGGCGTTTGCCGTGGTCTTTTGCCGTCATTTCTCAAGACCGCGCCTATCACCATGGCTGCCGCCCACCGACCACGGACCCGATTTCGCATGCTGCGATACCTGCTGACCCTGTTGCTGATGTTCGGCCTGACCACCGTCGGCCCGGCCTACGCACGCCTGCAGGGGCCGCAGCAGAACGTGCCGGCGAACAAGGCCCGCGACCTGCAGCAGATCCGCAGCAGCAAGGTGCTGCGGGTGCTGGTCAACCAGAGCCGCAACAGCTCGGGCGAGATCAAGGGCGAGCCGGTAGGTATCGAGTATTACCGTCTGCGCGGGCTCGAGCATTATCTCAATGCCCGGGCCGGCGATGGCCAGCAGATTCGCCTGAAGATCATTCCGCGAGCCAAGGAGCAATTGCTGGGCGCCCTGCAGCGCGGTGAGGGTGACCTGGCCGCGCCGGGCGAGTTGCTCGACCCGGCGCTGACAGGTGGAGTCAACAGCAGTGCGCCGGTAGTGGACCAGGTGCCGCTGCTGCTGGTCGGGCGCAAGGGCGAGCGCAGCTATACCCGTGCCGAGCAGCTGTCCGGGCGAACGGTAGCATTGACCAGCGCCAGCGCGGCAGGGGCGGTGATCCAGCAGATCAACCAGCAACTGGCGCTGCGCAAGCGGGCTCCGATCAAGATCGAATGGGTCGATTCGACCTTGGCGGTGGAAGATGTGCTGGAGATGGTGCAGGCCGGCATCTATCCGTTGACCATGGTGGAGCGCCCGATCGCCCAGCGCTGGGCCAGGGTCATGCCGAAACTGCGCCTGGACACCCGGGTACAGCTAGGCCAGGCGCAGGCCATGCGTTGGTATGTGGGGCGTGACGCGACGATGCTGCTGGCCACGGTGGATCGCTTTCTCCAGGGATATCGTGCCCCGGAAAACCAGGACGCGGCCTTCGAACGCATCTACCGGCGCCAGTACCGGGTGCACAACCCGCTGGCGCGCAAGGACCGGCAACGCCTGAATGCCTTGCGCCCGGTGTTGCAGAAACATGGCCAGGCACAGCAGATCGACTGGCTGAACCTGGCGGCCCTGGCCTTCAAGGAGTCGACCCTGAACCCTGCGGCGCGCGGTAGCGGCGGGGCACATGGCCTGATGCAGATCACCCCGTCGGCTGCACAACGGGTGGGAGTCAGTGACACCGGCTCGGTCGATGGCAATGTCCAGGCCAGCGCGCGTTACCTGGCGCTGATCCGCCGCAAGTTCTTTGCCAGCCCGCAGATCAACGAGCGCGAGCGCATGGCGTTTGTGCTGGCGGCCTACAACCTTGGCCCGGAACGGGTGCAGGCCATGCGCGCCGAGGCTCGCAAGCGTGGCCTCAATGGTAACCAGTGGTTCTTCCAGACCGAGCGCATCGCCATGGAGCAGGTGGGCATGGGGCCAGTCAACTTCGTCAACAGTGTCAACAAGTACTTCCTGGCGTTCAACCGCGAGCGCACGGCGCTGGAGCGCGTAGTCAGTCGCTGACAAATCCATGAAGGTCCACTTGCAGCTTGCCGCTTCAGGCTCTAGGATACCGCCTGCGCCGATTTAAACAGCTACTTGCGGGGCGCGGGATAGCCCCCTCTGCGGGTCATCCGAAATACCGCTAAAGCGCTGGTTCGGTGACGCCTCCCACCGCTGCCCAGCGGGTTTCGCGAGGCGGAGAGAAACTCCATGAGTTGCCCACGTACCAGTGTCTGTTTGAGCCCATTGCCTGCCAGCCAGGCGTCCCGCACACCGCGCATCCTGCTCGGTGGCCAGCATCAGCCCACGCTCTTGCGTCATCTTGAAGGCTTGTCGCGCCGCAAGGGGCAGGCTCGCGCGTTCCTCATCCAGTTCGCCGAAGATGCTTGCCGCCTGGAGCAGTTCGGCAACGACCGCTTCGACCTGGCGGTGATCCAGGCGCCGGTTCGCGAAGACGCAGCAGAAGTCATTGGCCAGCTTACCCGCATTGCGCGCCAGGGACTGATTACCCGACGCTGAGGAGCGCGCCGTTGAGCACCAATATCATCACCACGGAAGGTCACGAGGCCCTGAAGCAGGAGCTGGACCATCTGTGGCGGGTGTATCGCCCGGAAATCACCCAGAAAGTGACCTGGGCCGCTTCGCTCGGCGATCGCAGCGAGAACGCCGACTACCAGTACAACAAGAAGCTGTTGCGCGAGATCGACCGCCGGGTCCGCTATCTGCGCAAGCGCCTCGAGGACGTGAAGGTGGTCGCCTATTCGCCGGAGCAGGAAGGCAAGGTGTTCTTCGGCGCCTGGGTCGAGATCGAGAACGATGACGGCGAGACGATGAAATTTCGCATTGTCGGGTATGACGAGATTTATGGCCGCAACGATTACATCTCGATCGATTCGCCCATGGCTCGAGCCCTGTTGAAGAAGCAGGAGGGCGATGAGGTGGTGGTGAATACGCCGACCGGTCAGGCGACCTGGTATGTGAACAGCATTCGTTACGGGCTATGAATCAGTACTGCCTGTACCGGCCTCTTCGCGGGTAAACCCGCTCCCACAGGGATTGCACAAATTTTGAAGCTGGCGATGTACCTGTGGGAGCGGGTTTACCCGCGAAGAGGCCGGTACAGTCGATATCAACTTTCCCGCAGCACTGTCAGCGGGCTGGCATTCAGGGCCCGTCGAGTTCCCAGTACCCCAGCCCCACCTACCAGCAGCGCCCCGGCCACTGGCAACACCAGCAACCACGGATGCGGGCTCCACTGCAGGTCGAAGGCGTAGCGATACAGAACCAGGGTGATCAACTCGCACCCCAGTGCCGCCAAAGCGCCGCTGGCCGCCCCCAGCAAACCGAACTCGATCCGCCGCGCTCTAACCAGCAGAGGGCGCGCGGCCCCCAGGGCGCGCAGCAGGGCGCCCTGGCGAATCCGCTCATCAAGGGTCGCCTGCAAGCCGGCAAACAACACTGCAAGCCCCGCCGCCAGCACGAACAGCAAGACATACTCGACTGCCAGGGTGACCTGGGCGAGGATGCTGCGCAGCTGTTCCAGCAAGGCATCGACCTGAAGAATGGTCACCGCCGGGAACGTCCGCGACAGTGCGACCACGTCCAGATCATGGCCGGGGGCCAGGTAGAAGCTGGTCAGGTAGGTGGTCGGCAACCCCTGCAGGGTACCCGGCTGGAAGATCATGTAGAAGTTAGGCTGAAAGCTGTCCCAGTGCACGCTGCGCAGGCTGCTGACCCGCGCCTGGCGTTGCTCGCCGCCGATGTCGAAGGTCAGCAGGTCACCCAGTTGCAGTTTGAGGCTGGCAGCCAGCTCGGCCTCGACCGACACGCCAGGGGTTTCATCGCCAGCAGGCAATGCCTGCCACCAGTTGCCCGTGTCCAGGGTATTGCCCTCTGGCAGGTCGGCCGCCCAGGTCAGGCTGAGGTCGCGTTGCACCGCCCGCTCGCCGGCCGAGTCCTTGCTGACGATCTGCTGCACCGGTTGGTCGTTGATCTGAATCAGCCGGCCCGGCGTCACCGGGTACAGAGGGGCCGAGTTGGCATTCACCTCGTGCAGGCGCTGGGCGAACGGCTCGCGGTCAGCGGGCAGGATGTTCAGGGCGAAGTGGTTGGGCGCGTCCTTGGGCAGTTGTGCCTGCCAGGTGTTGAGCAGCTCAGCCCGCAGCAGTGCGACCAGGGCCATGGCCAGCAGGATCAGGCCGAATGCCAGTGCCTGCCCGGCTGCCGCCATCGGGTGGCGCAGCAATTGGCCAAGGCCCAGGCGCCAGGTCAGTGGTGCACCGGCGAGCGCCTTGCGCAGGCTTTGCAGGCCGAGCAACAGCAGGCCGCCCAGCAGCAAAGCGGCGATCAGGCCGCCGCCGAGCAGGGCGAAGGTCAGCAGCAGATCAAGGCTCAGGCGCCACATGATCAGGCCCAGGGCGAGCAGAGCGGCGCCGTACACCAGCCAGCTGCTCGGTGGCACGGGCAGCAGGTCGCGCCGCAGTACGCGCAACGGTGGCACCTGGCCAAGCGCGGCGAGCGGCGGCAAGGCAAAACCGGCCAGGGCCACCAGCCCGGTGGCGATGCCGGCCAGGGCCGGAACCAGGCCCCCGGCCGGCACTGCACTGGGTAGCAGCCCATGCAGCAGGCCGAACAGGCCCAGTTGTGCCAGCCAGCCGAGCAGCGCGCCAGCCAGGGCGGCGACCAGGCCGAGCATCGCCAGTTGCAGGCAATACAACCCTAGCGCCTGGCGCCGCGACAGCCCCAGGCAGCGCAGCAAGGCGCTGGCATCCAGGCGGCGTGCCGCGTACCGGCTGGCCGACAGCGCCACGGCCACACCTGCCAGCAGCACTGCCACCAGGCTGGCCATGTTCAGGTAGCGCTCGGCTTTGCCCAGGGCCCCGCCGATCTGTCGATTGCCATCGCGGGTGTCGCGCAGGCGCTGGCTGGCGGCCAAATCCTTTTCCACGACCTGGCGGTACTGCGCGAGGGGTTCGGAATCGCCACGCCAGAGGTCGCGGTAGGTGACCCGGCTGCCAGGCTGGACGACGGCTGTGGCCTGGAGGTCGGCCAGGTTCATCATCAGCCGCGGCGTCAGGCTGTAGAAGTTGTTGGCGCGGTCCGGTTCGTAGGTCAGTACGCGGCTTATCCGCAAGGTCTTCATGCCGACGTCGACGCTGTCGCCGACTTTCAGCCCCAGGGCCGCGAGCAGGCGCGGTTCGACCCAGGCCTCTCCGGGGGCCGGGCCGCCACCTGGGGTTTCTTCGGCATAAGGGGCGGCGGCGCTGCGCACCTGGCCGCGCAACGGGTAGGCCTCGTCGGCTGCCTTGATGCTGGAAAGCTGGATGCCGGCATCGCCGCCCACCACGCTGGTGAACTCCACCAGCTGGGCATGCCGCAGGCCCAGCGCCTTGCCGGCGCTGATCTGTTCGTCACGGGCCGGTGCGCTGCCTTGCAACACCAGGTCAGCACCGAGGAACTCGCTGGCGCGCAGCTGCATCGCGCCATTCAGGCGGGCGCCGAAGTAGCCGATAGCGGTACTGGTGGCGACTGCCACCAGCAGGGCGAAGAACAAAACGCGCACCTCGCTGGCGCGGATGTCGCGCAACAACTGGCGCAGCGCCAGGCCGCACAGGCGGGACAGCGGCATGTGCTTCATCAAGCCTCCACCGGCGCCACCAGGCGGCCTGCTTCCAGGCGGATCTGCCGCCGGCAGCGCCGGGCCAGTCGCTCGTCATGGGTGACCAGCACCAGGGTGGTGCCGCGTTCCTTGTTCAGTTCGAACAGCAGGTCGCTGATGCGCTCACCGGTGTGGCTGTCGAGGTTGCCGGTGGGCTCGTCGGCAAACAGCACTGACGGTTGGGCGGCGAAAGCGCGGGCGATGGCTACCCGTTGCTGTTCGCCACCGGAAAGCTGCCGAGGTGTATGGGTCAGGCGCTTGCCCAGGCCGACCCGCTCGAGCAGGGTGCGGGCGTGTTCGCGGGCGTCGCGCCGACCGTCCAGTTCCAGGGGCAGCATCACGTTCTCCAGGGCGTTGAGGCTGTCGAGCAGCTGGAACGACTGAAAGACGAAACCGACATGCTCGGCACGCACCCTGGCGCGCTGGTCTTCATCCAGCGGGCCAAGGTTGTGCCCGGCGAGGATGACCTGGCCGGCGCTCGGGCGGTCGAGGCCCGCGAGCAGGCCGAGCAGGGTCGACTTGCCCGAACCCGAGGCCCCGACGATGGCCAGGCTGTCGCCCTGGGCGAGTTCGAGGGAAAGGGCGTGAAGGATGGCAAGGTCACCTTCCGCGCTGGGGACCACTTTGCTAAGGTTCTGCGCAACGAGAATGCTGGGGCCCATGGAGAATCCGATGCGAGTGTGGTGGTTGAGTGCCGGTCTGGCCCTGTATTGCCTGGCCCAGAGCGCGGCGGCGGGAACATTGCTGGTTGTCGGCGATAGTATCAGCGCCGGTTTTGGCCTGGATACCCGCCAGGGGTGGGTCTCTTTGTTGCAGACCCGGCTCAAGGACGAAGGTTTCGACGATCAGGTGGTCAATGCGTCGATCAGTGGCGACACCAGTGCAGGCGGCCAGGCGCGGCTGCCGGCGCTGCTTGCAGCGCACAAGCCGAGCCTGGTGGTGCTGGAACTTGGGGGCAACGACGGGTTGCGCGGGCAGCCTCCGCAGCAATTGCAACAAAATCTTGCCTCGATGATCGAGAGTGCCCGCAAGGCAGGGGCAAAAGTGCTGCTGCTGGGCATGCGCCTGCCGCCGAACTATGGCGTGCGCTACACCACGGCCTTCGCCAACGTCTATGAACAGCTGGCGACGGAAAAACAGGTGGCGTTGGTGCCGTTTTTCCTCGAAGGGGTTGGTGGCGTGCCAGACATGATGCAGGCCGACGGCATTCATCCGGCACAGGGCGCCCAGCAGCGTTTGCTGGAAAATGCCTGGCCGGCGATAAAACCCTTGTTGTGACGCTTTAAACGGGGGCGGCTTTCGGCTAATGTTGCGCCCCCCGTTTCGAGAGCCCCCGATGCCGCGCCCTGCCTGGTCCTTGTTTGCCTACCAACTGATCGAGCCCGATGAGCAGCTCGACCTGTTCGCTTGCCAGGAAATCCGCGTCCACCTCGTGGCCCGCCAACTCGAACTCGGCGTGCCGGTCGACCGCACCTTGTGCGGCGGCCTGCTGCCTGCGCAGCCGCGCTGGTCCGGTGTGCCCCGCAGCATCTACCGTGATGGCCGCCTGTGCGACCTGTGCCGGGCGATCCTCGATGCCCAGCGCCGCGGCATGCGGCCGGTCTGGCCCGAGCTCTGAGATGAATGTCTGCCGCGCGACTGCGCGCACCTTTCATCATCTGAAATGCTTGTAAAGCGCCAATGCCTCCCGCTTGCAGCGAGGCGGGTGTACAATCGTGCCTCTTGACCACCTTTCGAAGGATTTACCGGATGTTGCCGCGCTTTCCCGCCGTCACCCGTTGCCTGTCCCTGGCCGCCCTGCTGGTAGCGGGTCCCGCTGTTGCGCTGGAACTGCCACTGCCACCACCCGGTGAAGACGTCGTTGGCCAGGTCCAGACGATCAAGGCCAAGTACGAAGACACCTTTGCCGACATCGGCACCGCCAATGACCTCGGCTATCTGGAAATGATCGCCGCCAACCCGGGGGTCGACCCGTGGCTGCCGGGCGCCGGCACCGAGATCATCCTGCCGACCCGCTACATCCTGCCGCCGGGGCCGCGTGAAGGTATCGTCATCAACCTGGCTGAGTATCGCCTTTACTACTTCCCGAAAGGGCAGAATGTCGTGCACACCTTCCCGCTTGGGATTGGTCGCGAGGGCTGGGGTTCGCCCGTTGCCAATACCCGGATCACGGCGAAGACGCCGAACCCGACCTGGACGCCTCCAGCCTCGATTCGTGCCGAGCATGCCGCAGACGGTGACATCCTGCCGACTGTCGTGCCTGCCGGCCCCGACAACCCGCTTGGGCCGTTCAAGTTCACGCTGGGCGTGCCGGGCTACCTGATCCACGGTTCGAACAAGAAGTTCGGTATCGGCATGCGCACCAGCCATGGTTGCTTCCGCATGCTCAACAATAACGTGCTGGAGTTGTCGAAGATGGTCCCGGTAGGTACGCCGGTGCGCATCATCAACGAGCCTTACAAGTTCGGCATCAGTGGTGGCAAGGTTTACCTGGAGGCGCATACGCCGCTGGATGATAACGGCAACCCTTCCGTGGTCGACAAGCACACGGCGGTCATCAACGCCTTGCTCAAGCGTGAAGACCTGGCCAACAACCTGCGCATGAACTGGGACATGGTGCGTGACGTGGTTGCCGCGGAAGACGGTATGCCAGTGGAGATCGCCGTACCTACCAATAACCAGGGTGTTGCGCCAATGGTCACGAGCATCCCGCCCGAACTGCAGTAACGTTTTAGCGACGCCCGGGGCCCGCTCAGGTTGAATGCCTGCTGCGGGCCTCTTCGTTTTCGGGTGGCTTTCATCCAGGCAATAAAAAAGCCGACCCACAAGTGGATCGGCTTCATAACAATCCGTGAGGACTATTACTTGCGGCTGGCTTTGTCCAGCATGCGCAGGGCGCGCTCGTTGGCTTCGTCAGCGGTCTGCTGAGCCTTCTGAGCGGCTGCCAGAGCGTCGTCAGCCTTACGGTAGGCTTCGTCAGCACGGGCTTGAGCGCGAGCTGCTGCGTCTTCAGTCGCAGTCAGACGAGCTTCGGTTTCTTTGGATACGCTGCTGCAACCGGTAGCCAGAACTGCGGCCAGAGCCAGAGCAGAGAATTTCAGAACGTTGTTCATCGTGTTCCCCTTCAAGGACTTTCTATTAAATAGCCATCTCTCGGAAAAGAGAAACTGGCCGGCGTACATAGTACCCATTACTTGTAGTAAGTAAACTGACAGAGCGCAAGAACTGCAAAAAAAATGTTGCCTGGGGTGAAGCCGACAAGGTTTGCGGGTGTTTTGTGAAAAAACCGTGTAGCGAGCGCAAGCGATTGTAGTACGGGAACTTTTTTGTTGAACTAAGGGTGACTTTAACTGTCCCTCGGCGTCTTAAGCACTACAACATCCGGTTGCTGTTGCGGGGCGTGGTAGCGATTGCGGTGCGTGCCAGCGTCGGGCGCAGGTTCCTGCTACTTTTTAACACTGGCCACCTTGAGAAATTCCGCTCGCGGCGCCTACTATTTGGGAGTGCCCGGCCCGGTCGAACCATTGCTGTAGGCTCGGGGTCCAAGGGGCAAGAGGTGGCGTAGAGGTTCCTCCGCCGGATAAACCACATCGGTTAAGGTAAAGGTCTGCCAGAAAGGCCTGCGAGGAGTAGTGATGAGTGAAGCGCTGACCATCCACCATGACCAGGCCGGTCATCAGTTTGAAACCAACGTGGACGGTCATCGTGCCTACCTGACGTACATGGACCTGGGCAAACAGACGCTGGACATCTATCGCACCTTCGTGCCCAACGCCCTGCGTGGTCGCGGGATCGCAGCAGCGCTGACCGAGAAGGCCCTCGAGTACGCCGACCAGATGGGCTATACGGTGATCCCTTCCTGCTCGTACGTGGAACGCTACATGGAGCGTCAGCAGCGCCACTCGAGCAAGGTCTGAGCGGGGCAGCAAGCGCCAGATATGAAAAACGCCGGGCAATGCCCGGCGTTTTTCATTGCGCTGCTGCTCAGCCACGCTTGCGCTGTGGCAGCACGTCCTTGAGCTTGGCGTGCATGCTGCGCAGGGTTTTCTCGGTGGCCGACCAGTCGATGCAGGCATCGGTGACCGACACGCCGTACTGCAGTTCGTCGAGGTTTTTCGGGATCGACTGGCAGCCCCAGTTCAGGTGGCTTTCGACCATCAGGCCGATAATCGACTGGTTGCCTTCGAGGATCTGGTTGGCGACGTTCTCCATGACCAGTGGCTGCAGGGCCGGATCCTTGTTGGAGTTCGCGTGGCTGCAGTCGACCATGATGTTGGCCTTGATCCTGGCCTTGGCCAGGTCCTGTTCGCACAGGGCGACACTGACCGAATCGTAGTTCGGCTTGCCGTTGCCGCCGCGCAGTACCACGTGGCCATACGGGTTGCCCTTGGTGGTGACGATCGACACGCCGCCTTCCTGGTTGATACCGAGGAAACGGTGCGGCTTGGACACCGACTGCAGGGCGTTGATGGCCACGGTCAGGCCGCCATCGGTGCCGTTCTTGAAGCCGACCGCAGAAGACAGGCCGGAGGCCATTTCGCGGTGAGTCTGCGATTCGGTGGTGCGGGCGCCGATAGCGGACCAGCTGATCAGATCCTGCAGATATTGCGGGGAGATCGGGTCGAGTGCTTCGGTGGCAGTCGGCAGGCCCTTTTCGGCCAGGTCCAGCAGTAGCTGGCGACCGATGTGCAGGCCGTCCTGGATCTTGAACGAGTCATCCAGGTACGGGTCGTTGATCAGGCCTTTCCAGCCAACAGTGGTGCGCGGCTTTTCAAAGTACACGCGCATGACCAGGTACAGCGTATCGGACACTTCCTCGGCCAGCACCTTGAGGCGCTCGGCGTATTCGTGGGCGGCCTTGATGTCGTGGATGGAGCAGGGGCCGACCACCACGAACAGGCGATGGTCCTTGCCGTCGAGGATATTGCGTACCACTTCGCGGCCGGCAGTCACGGTCTGCAGGGCCTTGGCGCTGAGGGGGATTTCCTTCTTGAGCTGATCAGGGGTGATCAAGGTCTCGTTGGAGGCAACGTTAAGGTCATCGATCGGTAAATCAGCCATCGTGTTACTCGTCAGGTCACGGGTGCCGGCCGCCAGCAATCCCCGTGCGGCCCAGCAGCAATAATGTTCGCAGCGGGGAGCCGAACCTTAGCGCGTTACAGGGGGCGCGACAATGGCCTGAGCCCTGCGATGCAGGGTTTTTCCCTGGAGCATGGGGCTCGGCGTGCAATCGGGGTGCGCAGAAAGCGGTAATCGGTGTAAAAAAGCGCACTGGAATCAGAGATGGAGAGCAGCATGACCCCTTGTAAACCGCGTATCGGCATTATCGGCAGTGGTGCGATCGGAGGCTTTTATGGGCTGATGCTGGTACGTGCCGGTTTCGATGTGCATTTTCTGCTGCGCAGCGAATATGAGGTGGTGCGCGACCAGGGCCTGAAACTGGACAGCGCCGTGCACGGCGCTTTGCAGTTGCCGGTCCAGGCCTATGCCAGTGTCGCCGACATGCCGCCTTGTGACTGGCTGTTGATAGGCACCAAGGCAACCAGCAATGCCGAGCTGGCGCCGTTGATCACCCAGGCCGCCGCTGCCGATGCCAAAGTGGTGCTGCTGCAGAACGGCCTCGGCGTGGAAGAGCAGTTGCGCCCGGCGTTGCCGGCGCACCTGCACCTGCTTGGCGGCCTGTGCTTTATCTGTGTCAATCGCCAGGCTCCAGGGGTCATCCGCCATCAGGCCCTGGGGGCGGTCAATCTCGGTTATCACAGTGGGCCAGCGGAAGATGGCGGTGCAGCTGTCGTCGAAGCCGGCGCCGGGCTGTTCCGTGCTGCGGGCATCGACTCCCAGGCCATGGCCAACCTCGGTCAGGCGCGTTGGCAGAAGCTGGTGTGGAACGTGCCATACAATGGCCTTTCGGTACTGCTGGGGGCCAGCACCACGCCGTTGATGGCCGATGCCGACAGCCGCGAACTGATCCAGGCACTGATGGCCGAGGTGGTGCAGGGCGCCGCAGCGTGCGGGCATGAGCTGCCCGCCGGCTATGCCCAGCACCTGTTCCGCATTACCGAGCAGATGCCCGATTACTGGCCGAGCATGTACCACGACCATGCCCAGCAACGCCCGCTCGAGCTGCAGGCGATCTATGCCGAGCCACTTGCCCGTGCGCAGGCAGCCGGTTGCAGCATGCCGCGGATGCACATGCTGCACCAGGCACTGGCCTTCATCGACCGCGCCAACCGGGCTGGCTGAGTCCTCTGCAGGCCGCGGCAGCAGTGCGCCGGACGGCAAAGCGCGGGTCCGGTGCACTGCTAAGCTGAAGCTTGCTCTGCCGCAACGGCAGTCGAGGAGGTCGAATGATCCGCTCCATGCTGTACGCCACCGACCTCGGTGTGTACGCACCTTTTGTCATGCAGCACGCCCTGACCCTGGCTCGCGCCTTCAGCGCAGAGCTCTACGTGATTCACGCGGTGGAACCCATGGGGCAGTTTGCCGAGTCCCTGCTGCAGAGTTACCTCGATGAGCAGACGCTGGATGAATTGCACAGCGAAGGCGTCAATACGGTGATGGCGAACATCGAACAGCGGGTGCTGGAGAACTTTCGTGACGAATTGGGTGAGGATGCCGACCTGGCGCTGATCAAGGCGGTGCGGGTGCGCCAGGGTGACCCGGCCCAGGTCATCCTCGAGCAGGCGCAGCGGCTGAGCGTCGACCTGCTGATCTTCGGCAGCCATACGGCCGGTGCCGGGGCGGATGTGCCAATCGGGCGGACGGCGGTGCGCTTGCTGCAACTGTCGCAGGTGCCGGTGTACATGGTGCCGCTCTCGCAGCACCTCGGGCGTAGGAAATCGTGAGGGTGGTGGTAGGCAAACTCGGAAGTTCGTGTAACAAAATAGTTCTAGTTTTATTTCGAGAACCACTAATATAGTTATATCCGTCGCTGCCTGCTGCCGCTGACCTACCGCCGATTCGAGGGAAACCTATGAAGCTTCAACAACTGCGCTACATCTGGGAAGTGGCGCACCATGACCTCAACGTCTCCGCGACGGCGCAGAGCTTGTACACCTCGCAGCCGGGGATCAGCAAGCAGATCCGCCTGCTCGAGGACGAACTGGGTGTTGAAGTCTTTGCCCGCAGCGGCAAGCACCTGACCCGCGTGACCCCGGCCGGTGAGCGCATCATCAACACTGCTGGCGAGATCCTGCGCAAGGTCGAGAGCATCAAGCAGATCGCCCAGGAGTTCTCCAACGAGAAGAAAGGGACGCTGTCTATCGCCACCACTCACACCCAGGCACGTTACGCGCTGCCGCCGGTGATCAGCAGCTTCATCAAGCAATACCCGGAAGTGGCCCTGCACATGCATCAGGGCTCACCGATGCAGATTGCGGAAATGGCCGCCGACGGCACCGTCGATTTCGCCATCGCCACCGAGGCGCTGGAGCTGTTTGGCGACCTGATCATGATGCCGTGCTACAAGTGGAACCGTTGCGTGGTGGTGCCGCAAGGTCACCCGCTGACCAAGCTGCCGAAGCTGACCCTGGAAGCCGTCGCGGAATACCCGATCGTCACTTACGTGTTCGGTTTCACTGGCCGTTCGAAACTTGATGAAGCCTTCAACCACCGTGGCCTGACGCCGAAAGTGGTGTTCACCGCCGCTGACGCCGACGTGATCAAGACTTATGTGCGCCTGGGGCTGGGCGTGGGGATCGTGGCCAAGATGGCAGTCGACAGCAAGCTCGACAGCGATCTGGTGGCGCTGGATGCCAGTGAGCTGTTCGAAGCCAGCATTACCAAGATCGGCTTCCGCCGTGGCACCTTCCTGCGCGGCTTCATGTGCGATTTCATCGAGAAGTTCGCCCCGCACCTGACCCGTGAAGTGATGGCCAAGGCCATCCAGTGCCACAACAAGCAGGAGCTTGAAGAACTGTTCGAAGGCGTCGAGCTGCCGGTGCACTGATCCGCAACTGCAGGGGGCCGTTTCACGGCCCTTTCGCGACACAAGGCCGCTCCTACAGGAGTTCGCGTTCCCCTGTAGGAGCGGCCTTGTGTCGCGAAAGGGGCGCGAAGCGGCCCCCGCTATTTCAGGCCTTGCTGATCAGGTTGCCGGCGTGCAGCCCGCATTCCTTCTGGGTCGACTCTTCCCACCACCAGCGGCCTTCGCGCTCGTGCTGGTTCGGCAGCACCGGGCGCGTGCAGGGCTCGCAGCCGATGCTGATGAAGCCGCGTTCGTGCAGGCTGTTGTACGGCAGTTCGAGCATGCGGATGTAACCCCACACTTCCTCGCTGGTCATCTGTGCCAGCGGGTTGAATTTGTACAGGGTGCGCTCGGGCGTGGAGAACGCGCCGTCGATTTCCATCGGCGCCACCTGGCTACGGGTGCCCGGACTCTGGTCGCGGCGCTGGCCAGTGGCCCACGCGCTGACGGTGGCGAGCTTGCGCCGCAGCGGCTCGATCTTGCGGATGCCGCAGCATTCGCCATGGCCGTCCTTGTAGAAGCTGAACAGGCCTTTTTCCTTGACGAACGGGTCGAGCCTGGCGCGATCCGGGCTGAGGATCTCGATCGGCAGGTTGTAATGCTCGCGCACCTGGTCGATGAACCGGTAGGTCTCCGGGTGCAGGCGGCCGGTGTCGAGGCTGAACACCTTGACCTGTTTGTTCAGCTTCCAGGCCATGTCGACCAGCACCACGTCCTCGGCGCCGCTGAAGGAGATCCACAGGTCGTCACCGAAGTGTTCGAAGGCGAGCTTGAGAATGTCCTGCGGGGACTTGTTGGCATAGGTCGCGGCCAGGGCGGCGACGTCGAAGGGTTGGCTCATCAGGCGGTTTCCATCTTGGCTGTGGCGCTGTGCGCTCGTAATGGGGTGATGGTAACAAAAAATGGCGGGGTAGACGCCTGGCGATGAGCCTCAAAGGCTCTGCAGCGTTTCCATCAGCACCCGCACCTTGGCGATCGATTCTTCATATTCGGCCTGCCAGTCCGAGTCGGCCACCACCGCGCCGCCGCCCCAGCAACTGACCTGGCCATCCTTTACCAGCAGGCTGCGAATGGCGATGGAGCTGTCCATTTCGCCACGCACGTCCACGTACAGCAGTGAGCCGCAGTACAGCGCACGACGGCTGGGCTCCAGTTCGTCGATGATCTGCATCGCACGGATCTTTGGCGCGCCGGTGATCGAGCCACCAGGGAAGCTGTCGCCGATCAGGTCCAGGGCGTCCTTGTCGCGGGCCAGCTGGCCGGTGATGCTGCTGACCAGGTGATGGACGTTGGGGTAGCTTTCCAGGCTGAACAGCTCCGGTACCTTTACCGAGCCGATCTCGCAGGTGCGCCCCAGGTCGTTGCGCAGCAGGTCGACGATCATCAGGTTTTCCGAGCGGTCCTTGGGGCTGTGGCGCAGCTCCTCGGCATTGCGTGCGTCCTCGGTGGGGTCGGCCGAGCGCGGGCGGGTGCCCTTGATAGGGCGGGTTTCCACCTGGCCTTGGCTGACGCGGATGAAGCGCTCCGGGGAAAAGCTCAGCAGTGCACTGCCATCAGCCAGTTGCTGGTAGCCGGAGAACGGCGTCGGGCAGGCTTTGCGCAAGGCCTGGTAGGCGTGCCATGGGTCGCCCTGGCAGGGGGCGCGAAAGCGCTGGGTGAGGTTGATCTGGTAGCAGTCGCCGGCCTGGATGTAACGCTGCACCTGGTCGAAGGCGGCCTTGTACTGTTCAGGCTGCAAGTCGCCCTGCATGGGGGCGAGCAGCTGGAAGTTGCCGCACGTCGAAGTGTCGACAGTCTCGAACAGTGCCCTCAGGCGAAGCTGTTCTTCATGCGCCAGGTCTGGATGGAATACCAGCTGGCTGCTGCCAAGCTGATGGTCGGTCACCACGGCCCAGGCATACAGGCCCAGTTGCGCATCGGGCAAGCCCAGGTCGTCGCTCGACAGGCTGGGCAGTTGTTCCAGGCGACGGCCGAAGTCATAGCTCAGGTAACCGATCAGGCCGCCGGCGAAGGGCAGCTCGATGCCCTCAGGCAGTTGCGCTTCACCCAGTTGTGCCAAGCTGGCACGCAGGCGTTCGAGGAAGGCGCGGCCGTCTTCGTCGGGCTGCGCCTGCAGGTGTTGCACGGGCCACGCACTTAGCAGGTCGAAGCGGCCGCGTTCGGCGCCGGGGCGGGCACTGTCGAGCATGATCGCACCGGGGGCCTGGCGCAGGCGGGCGAAAAAGGCAGCGGGGTCGGGCTGGTAGGGCAGGGGGTGAAGCGTACAGGTCGGCATCAGTGTGGACGGCGATGTAAAAGCGAGGAGGGCGATTGTAGACCTGTGCAGGAAATGCGCCTAGCTTTGATGCGACATTCAAAGGTCGTGTTTGCACTGGGGCCGCTTTGCGGCCCATTCGCGACACAAGGCCGCTCCCACAGGTACAGCGCCGCCAGTGAATACAGCGCAGTACCTGTGGGAGCGGCCTTGTGTCGCGAAAGGGCTGCGCGGCAGCCCCGGCTTTTCAACGTGGATGCACGTGCCCGAACAGCTCCTGAGTCACCCGCACGCGCTGCTCGGCGTCCTCGGTGATCCCTTCCTTGGCCAGCGCTTCGATGTGCGCCTCGATGGCATGGGTGCGTTGGGTCAGCCCGGTATCGTTGGCGATCTGGATGTTCAGGCCAGGCCGGGCGTTGAGTTCGAGAATCAGCGGCCCCTTGTCCTGGTCCAGCACCATGTCCACGCCGATGTAGCCCAGCCCGCACAATTCATAGCAGCCTGCCGCCAGCTTCATGAAGCCGTCCCAGTTCGGCAGCTGCACGCCGTCCACCGCGTTGGTGGTGTCCGGGTGCTTGCTGATGATGTTGTTCAGCCAGGTACCGCGCAGGGTCACGCCAGTGGCCAGGTCCACGCCCACGCCGATGGCCCCCTGGTGCAGGTTGGCCTTGCCGCCGGACTGGCGGGTCGGCAGGCGCAGCATGGCCATGACCGGGTAGCCCATCAGGACGATGATGCGGATGTCCGGCACGCCCTCGTAGCTGATGCTCTTGAAGATCTGGTCCGGAGTCACCCGGTACTCGATCAGTGCGCGGTCGCGGTGCCCGCCCAGCGAGTACAGGCCGGTGAGGATGCTCGACACCTGGTGTTCGATTTCCTCGTGGCTGATGATCTTGCCCGACACCGTGCGGTAGCGGTCCTCGAAGCGGTCGGCGATCACCAGGATGCCGTCACCGCCGGCGCCCTGCGCCGGCTTGATGACGAAGTCGTTGCGCCCGCCGATGATCTCGTGAAGCTTTTCGATCTGCTTCTCGGTCTCGATGATGCCGTACATCTCCGGCACATGGATGCCGGCGGCCAGGGCGCGTTCCTTGGTGATGATCTTGTCGTCGACGATCGGGTACAGGCTGCGCTTGTTGTACTTCAGCACATAGTCCGCGTTTCGGCGGTTGATCCCCATGATGCCCCGGGCTTCCAGGGCTTTCCACGTCTTGATCAGGCCAAACATCAGGCGTCAGCCTTCTTCAGGAATGCCTTGAATCGCACGAGCTCGGTCAGGCGGTAGCCGCGGTAGCGGCCCATCGCCAGCATGAAGCCCACCAGGATCAACAGCACAGCCGGGAAGGTGAAGACGAAGTACACCAGCTCCGGCACCATCATCAGCAGGTGCGCCAGGGAGGCAGCGAACAGGGTGCCGATCGCCACTTTCATGGCATGGCCACCGCCGCGCTCTTCCCAGGTGATCGACAGGCGTTCGATGGTCATGGTCAGGATCACCATCGGGAACAGTGCCACCGACAGGCCCCGCTCCAGGCCCAGCTTGTGGCTGAACAGGCTGATGGCGGCAATCAGTACCACGACGAATGTCAGCACCACCGACAGGCGCGGCAGCATCTGCAGCTTCAGGTGCTCCAGGTACGAGCGCAGCGATAGGCCCAGGGCGGTGATCACCGTGAACAGCACGATACCGAAGCCCAGCTGGGTTTCGCGGAAGGCCAGGGCGATCAGCACCGGGGTGAAGGTACCCAGGGTCTGGATGCCGATCAGGTTGCGCAGGACCAGGATCACCAGCACGCCGATCGGGATCATCACCATGATCATGAAGGTCTGCTGGGTCTGTAGCGGCAAGCTGTACAGCGAGTATTCGAGGAAGTCGGCGTCGGTGTTCTCGTCGGTCAGCTTGGCCAGGCGGATGGCATTCATCTCGCTGTTGTTCATGCTGAACGTGACGTTGGCCTTCTTGCCGCCATCGACGGTGATCAGGTTGTCGTCACCGGTCCACCACAACAGGCGGTCGGCCGGCAGGCCCTGCTCGCCGGTGTCCGGGTTGAAGTACAGCCAGTCGTTGCCGTTGAAGCTGCGCAGCCACAGCTCCGGGGTCTGCGGCGTGTCGGCCACAAGCCGGATGGTGTGGACCTTTTCCATCGGCACATGGGCGATCGACAGCAGCAGGTCGATGACCTGAGCCTTTTTCATCGGCGAGGTGTCGCCGGCCAGCAGCAGCTTGACGTTGTCGTCATTGAGGTTGTTGACCCGCTTGATGGTCTCGCTGACGAAGGTCTCGACGTCGGCCGAGTGCTGGCGGATCGGTGCCATCAGGGCTTCGGCGGCGATCTTTTCCGGGCCGTCGATGGCCAGGCTGTCACGGAAGGTCGGGCCCTTGATGGCGGTCTTTTCGTTGCTGTAGCGCTTGGTCAGCACCAGGCGGTAGTACAGGGTCTGGTTGCCGCTGACGCGGCGCGCCGACCAGGTCACCTTGCGGTTGCCGTCGGCACGGTTGACGCTGACCCCGTAGTTATTGGAGATGAAACTCTCATTGAGGCTGACGTAGTCACGGTTCAGCGGCGGCACGAACATCTGGATCTTGACCGGGTCCTTGGTGCTGGCGACGAACTCGACCTTGGCGTCGATGTTCCACAAGTCGTCGGTCTCGTCCTCGGTCACCGGGATGCCGAGAGCGAAGATCTGATAAGCCGTGACCGCCACGCCGAGCAGCACCAGCACGGTGATCAGGACTTTCAGATGGAGGGTAAGAGAGCGCATCGGGATTACTCTGCTTTGGGAGCGTCGGTGGCACAGGCAGGTTTGCCGGCCGCGTATTTAAGGCTTGGGTCGACCAGCGCGTCGAAGTGCTTGAGCGCCTCGGAGCCGATCAGCAGCGGGAACTGGAACGCGCTGCGGTCGGTGAGGTTGACTTCGATGGTGCGCCGGGCCTGGCCCATGCAGATTTCAAGTTCGATGACCGGGCGGGCGGTGTAAGCCTTGCCCGAATCCGCATCATAGTCGCCGGCGCGGCGCTTGATCTTGCTCACGCGCGCCAGCGGGCGTTCGATAGGGTGCGAATGGGCGGCGTCGATGGCCAGGTAGAAGCGCACCCAGCTTTCGCCGTTGCGCTTGAAACGCTTGATGTCGCGGGCACTGAGCGACGCGGTCTTGGCCCCGGTGTCGAGCTTGGCGGCCACTTCCAGGTCGAGGTCGCCGAGCCGGGCGTATTCGTTCAGACCGTACACGGTCTTGCCTGCCGCCTGGCCAAGGGCCGGCAGCAGCGTGAGGCATAACAGCAATAATACGGGTGTAAGTCTCATAATCCTGGCGCGGTACTGAGCTGTGCAGGGTTCGGGGGCAAAGGTGACTGGCAACGACTGCGCAAGCTTCCTCGTTTATCTGTCAACAACATGAATTGAAGACAGACACACTATCCATACTCCATTGGAGGCGCGGCATTCTATCACGCCGACGTCTTGACGCCAGCGTGCCGCGATCTGACAACGCCCTCACTGGGTAAGTTCGCTCTTATACGATTGTCGACAATGTTCATTTTGTCTTTGACTGGATGGCTTTGATTCGCTAATTTCTGCTCAAGCGATTAGTAAGGTGTCGACAATATGCTGGACCTCACCACCCCGAGCCCCGCCGAGACAGACGAAACGGAAACCTTGTCCGAGCATGTCTTCCGGCGTATCCAGGCGGCGATCGTCAAGGGCGACATCGCTCCGGGCAGCAAGATCTCCGAGCCGGAGCTGGCGCGCACCTATGGCATCAGCCGCGGCCCGCTGCGCGAAGCCATTCATCGGCTCGAGGGCCAGCGCCTGCTGGTGCGCGTGCCGCATGTAGGGGCGCGGGTGGTGTCGCTCGACCACGCCGAGCTGATCGAACTGTACGAAATTCGCGAATCGCTCGAAGGCATGGCCTGCCGCCTGGCCGCCGAGCGCATGAGCCAGGCCGACATCGACGAGCTGCGCCGGGTGCTCGATACCCACGAGCGCGATGCCGCGTTCCAGGCCGGGCTTGGCTATTACCAGCAGGAAGGCGACTACGACTTCCACTACCGGATCATCCAGGGCAGCGGCAACCAGACCCTGGTCAAGATGCTCTGCGGCGAGCTGTACCAGCTGGTGCGCATGTACCGCATCCAGTTTTCCGCCACGCCCAACCGGCCACGCCAGGCCTTTGCCGAACACCACCGCATTCTCGATGCCATCGAAGGCCGTGACGGCGAGCTGGCCGAACTCCTGATGCGCCGCCACATCGGCGCGTCCAAGCGCAACATCGAGCGTCACTACCTGGACGCCAACAACAATAGCCCACGAGGTGAGAAATGACTGTGAAGAGCACCCCCGGTCAGCGTTTTCGCGACGCCGTTGCCGCCGAACACCCCCTGCAGGTGGTCGGCGCGATCAATGCCAACCATGCGCTGCTGGCCAAACGTGCCGGTTTCAAGGCCATCTACCTGTCCGGTGGCGGCGTTGCCGCTGGCTCCCTGGGCCTGCCTGACCTGGGCATCAGTGGCCTGGATGACGTGCTGACCGATGTGCGCCGCATCACCGACGTCTGCGACGTGCCCTTGCTGGTGGATGTCGACACAGGTTTCGGCGCGTCGGCCTTCAACGTCGCCCGCACCGTGCGCTCGATGTGCAAGTTCGGTGCTGCGGCCATCCACATCGAGGACCAGGTGGGTGCCAAGCGCTGTGGCCACCGTCCGAACAAGGAAATCGTCACCCAGCAGGAGATGGTCGACCGTATCAAGGCCGCGGTGGATGCCCGTACCGATGACAGCTTCGTGATCATGGCACGCACCGACGCCCTGGCGGTGGAAGGCCTGAATGCTGCCCTGGACCGTGCTGCCGCGTGCATCGAGGCGGGTGCCGACATGATCTTCCCGGAAGCCATCACCGAACTGTCGATGTACAAGACCTTTGCCGACCGGGTGCAGGCCCCGATCCTGGCCAACATCACCGAATTCGGTGCCACGCCGCTGTACACCACCGAAGAGCTGGCTTCGGTCGATGTGTCGCTGGTGCTGTACCCGCTGTCGGCATTCCGCGCCATGAACAAGGCGGCGGAAAATGTCTACACCGCGCTGCGCCGCGACGGCACCCAGAAGAGCGTGATCGACACCATGCAGACCCGCATGGAGCTCTACGATGCCATTGGTTACCACGCCTTCGAGCAGAGCCTCGATGCGTTGTTCGCGCAGAAGAAAGGTTGAGCGAACCGCTCCCGTATTAGCCAGAACGCTTCCTATAACAAGTTCAAGAAAGGAGAAACACCATGGCCGAAGCAAAAGTACTCAGTGGCGCTGGCCTGCGTGGCCAAGTGGCCGGCCAGACTGCACTGTCGACCGTGGGCCAGGCCGGTGCCGGCCTGACCTACCGTGGCTATGACGTTCGTGACCTGGCCGCCGGTGCCGAATTCGAAGAAGTCGCCTACCTGCTGCTGTACGGCGAGCTGCCGGGCAAGGCCGAACTGGCAGACTACAAGCGCAAACTCAAGGGCCTGCGTGACCTACCGCAGGCGCTGAAGGAAGTGCTAGAGCGCATCCCGCGCGATGCCCACCCGATGGACGTGATGCGCACCGGTTGCTCGGTGCTGGGTACCCTGGAGCCGGAGCTGACCTTCGATGCCCAGCGCGAGAAGACCGACCGCCTGCTGGCGCTGTTCCCGGCGGTGATGTGCTACTGGTACCGCTTCACCCACCACGGCGTGCGCATCGACTGCACCAGCGACGAAGATACCCTCGGCGGCCACTTCCTGCACCTGCTGCACGGCAAGAAGCCGAGCGAGCTGCATGTCAAGGTGATGAACGTGTCGCTGATTCTCTATGCCGAGCACGAGTTCAACGCCTCGACCTTTACTGCGCGGGTCTGCGCCTCGACCCTGTCCGATCTGTATTCCTGCGTCACCGCCGCCATCGGCTCGCTGCGCGGCCCGCTGCACGGCGGTGCCAACGAAGCGGCTATGGAGCTGATCGAGCGCTTCCAGAGCCCGCAGGAGGCTACTGCCGAACTGCTGCGCATGCTCGAGCGCAAGGACAAGATCATGGGCTTCGGCCATGCGATCTACAAAGAGTCCGACCCGCGCAACGAGGTCATCAAGGGCTGGTCGAAGCAGCTTGCCGACCAGGTCGGTGACACGGTCCTGTACCCGGTTTCCGAGGCCATCGACAAGACCATGTGGGAGCAGAAGCGCCTGTTCCCCAACGCCGACTTCTACCATGCCTCGGCGTACCACTTCATGGGCATCCCGACCAAGCTGTTCACCCCGATCTTCGTCTGCTCGCGCCTGACCGGCTGGGCTGCTCACGTGTTCGAGCAGCGCGCCAACAACCGCATCATCCGCCCGAGCGCCGAGTATGTCGGCGTCGAACAGCGCCAGTTCGTGCCGATCGAGCAGCGCTGAGTCGTAGATCGCCGGGGCTGCTGCGCAGCCCCTGTGGGAGCGGCCTTGCGTCGCGAAAGGGGCGCGCAGCGCCCCCAAGGGCCAGACCTGCACACCGAATACCGTGACCGAGCCTGATAACGATATGAACAACGCATTCCGCAAGAACCTGCCAGGCACAGCCCTGGACTACTTCGATGCCCGCGCCGCCGTCGAGGCCATCAAGCCCGGTGCCTACGACAGCCTGCCGTACACCTCCCGCGTGCTGGCCGAAAACCTGGTGCGCCGCTGCAACCCGGCCACCCTCGACGCCTCCCTGGGCCAGCTGATCGAGCGCAAGCGCGACCTCGACTTCCCGTGGTTCCCGGCCCGCGTGGTGTGCCATGACATTCTCGGCCAGACCGCCCTGGTCGACCTCGCCGGCCTGCGCGATGCCATCGCCGACAAGGGCGGTGACCCGGCCCAGGTCAACCCAGTGGTGCCGGTGCAGCTGATCGTCGACCACTCCCTGGCTGTGGAGTGCGGTGGTTTCGACCCCCAGGCGTTCGAGAAGAACCGCTCTATCGAAGACCGCCGCAATGAAGACCGTTTCCATTTCATCAACTGGACCAAGAAGGCGTTCAAGAACGTCGACGTGATCCAGCCCGGCAACGGCATCATGCATCAGATCAACCTGGAGAAGATGTCGCCGGTCATCCATAACGATCGCGGCGTGGCCTACCCGGACACCTGCGTCGGCACCGACAGCCATACCCCGCATGTCGACGCGCTGGGCGTGATCGCCATTGGTGTCGGCGGCCTGGAAGCGGAAAACGTGATGCTCGGCCGTGCCTCGTGGATGCGCCTGCCAGAAATCGTCGGCGTCGAGCTGACCGGCAAGCTGGCACCGAACATCACCGCCACCGACCTGGTACTGGCCCTGACCGAATTCCTGCGCAAGCAGAAAGTCGTCGGCGCCTACCTTGAGTTCCATGGCGAAGGTGCGCGTGCCCTGACCCTGGGCGACCGTGCCACCATTTCCAACATGGCCCCGGAGTACGGCGCTACAGCAGCGATGTTCGCCATCGACCAGCAGACCATCGACTACCTCAAGCTGACCGGTCGCGATGACCAGCAGGTGCAGCTGGTAGAGACCTACGCCAAGGTCGCCGGCCTGTGGGCCGACAGCCTGGCCAAGGCCGAGTACGAACGCACCCTGAGCTTCGACCTGTCGAGCGTGGTGCGCAACATGGCCGGCCCGTCCAACCCGCATGCCCGCGTCGCCACCAGCGAACTGGCCGCCAAGGGCATCGCCGGTACCTGGGAAGAAGTACCGGGGCAGATGCCCGACGGCGCGGTGATCATCGCCGCCATTACCAGCTGCACCAACACTAGCAACCCGCGCAACGTGATTGCCGCAGGCCTCCTGGCGCGCAACGCCAACAAGCTCGGCCTCAACCGCAAGCCTTGGGTCAAGTCATCGCTGGCACCCGGCTCCAAGGCCGTGCAGCTGTATCTGGAAGAGGCGGGCCTGGAAAAGGAGCTGGAGCAACTGGGCTTCGGCATCGTCGCCTTTGCCTGCACCACCTGCAACGGCATGTCCGGTGCGCTGGACCCGGTGATCCAGCAGGAAATCATCGATCGCGACCTGTACGCCACCGCCGTGCTGTCGGGCAACCGCAACTTCGACGGGCGTATCCACCCTTACGCCAAGCAGGCGTTTCTCGCTTCGCCACCACTGGTGGTGGCCTACGCCATTGCCGGTACCATCCGCTTCGACATCGAGAAGGACGTGCTGGGCGTGGTCGATGGCAAGGAAATCCGCCTCAAGGACATCTGGCCGAGCGACGAGGAAATCGACGCGGTCGTGCGTGCAGCCGTCAAACCCGAGCAGTTCCGCAAAGTCTACATTCCGATGTTCGCCATCGAGGAAGACCGCGGGCCGAAAGTCGCGCCTCTGTACGACTGGCGCCCGATGAGCACCTATATCCGCCGCCCGCCTTACTGGGAAGGGGCCCTGGCCGGTGAGCGCACCCTGCGTGGCATGCGCCCGCTGGCGGTGCTGCCGGACAACATCACCACCGACCACCTGTCGCCGTCCAACGCCATCCTGCTCGACAGCGCCGCTGGCGAATACTTGGCGAAGATGGGCCTGCCCGAAGAGGACTTCAATTCCTATGCCACGCACCGCGGCGACCACCTGACCGCCCAGCGTGCCACCTTCGCCAACCCCAAGCTGTTCAACGAGATGGTGCGCAAGGATGACGGCAGCGTAAAGCAGGGTTCGCTGGCGCGCATCGAGCCGGAAGGCAAGGTGACGCGGATGTGGGAGGCCATCGAGACCTACATGGAGCGCAAGCAGCCGCTGATCATCGTCGCCGGTGGCGACTATGGCCAGGGCTCATCCCGTGACTGGGCAGCCAAGGGCGTGCGCCTGGCGGGGGTCGAGGCGATTGTCGCCGAAGGCTTCGAACGCATTCACCGCACCAACCTGGTGGGCATGGGCGTGTTGCCGCTGGAGTTCAAACCGGGCACCGACCGCAAGACCCTGGGCCTGGATGGCAGCGAGACCTACGACGTGCTCGGCGAGCGCAAGCCGCGGGCGACACTGACCCTGGTGGTGACGCGGCGCAATGGTGAGCGTGTCGAAGTGCCGGTCACCTGCCGCTTGGACACTGCCGAGGAAGTGTCGATCTATGAGGCGGGCGGGGTGCTGCAGCGCTTTGCCCAGGACTTCCTCGAAGCCAGCGCTTGAACAGGACTTGAACATGGCACATGTACCGCAAGTAAAAATCCCCGCCACCTATATCCGTGGCGGCACCAGCAAGGGCGTGTTCTTCCGCCTGCAAGACCTGCCAGAGCCGGCTCAGGTACCTGGCCCGGCTCGCGATGCCTTGCTGTTGCGGGTAATCGGCAGTCCCGACCCTTACGCCAAGCAGATCGACGGCATGGGTGGCGCCACGTCCAGCACCAGCAAAACGGTCATCCTGTCGAAAAGCATCAAGCCTGAGCACGATGTCGACTACCTGTTTGGCCAGGTCGCCATCGACAAGGCCTTCGTCGACTGGAGCGGCAACTGCGGCAATCTCTCTGCCGCAGTGGGCTCGTTCGCCGTCAGCAACGGCCTGGTCGAGCCGGCGCGCATCCCGCGCAATGGCATCGCCACCGTGCGCATCTGGCAGGCCAACATCGGCAAGACCATCATTGCCCATGTGCCGATCACCGACGGCGAAGTGCAGGAAACCGGTGACTTCGAGCTCGACGGCGTGACCTTCCCGGCCGCCGAGGTGCAGCTGGAGTTCCTTGACCCTGCTGCTGACGAGGATGGCGACGGTGGCGCGATGTTCCCCACTGGCAACCTGGTGGACGACCTGGAAGTGCCGGGCATCGGCACCTTCAAGGCGACCCTGATCAACGCCGGTATCCCGACCGTGTTCGTCAATGCCGCCGACATCGGTTACACCGGCACTGAATTGCAGGATGCGATCAACGGCGACCCCCAGGCGCTGCAGCGTTTCGAGACCATCCGCGCCTACGGCGCCGTGCGCATGGGCCTGATCGAGCATGTCGACCAGGCTGCCGGGCGTCAGCACACGCCGAAGGTGGCTTTCGTTGCGCCGCCCAGCACCTACACTGCGTCCAGTGGCAAGGCGGTTGCGGCCGCTGACATCGACCTGCTGGTGCGTGCCTTGTCCATGGGCAAGCTGCACCACGCGATGATGGGGACCGCAGCTGTGGCCATCGGCACTGCTGCAGCCATCCCGGGCACGCTGGTCAACCTCGCTGCTGGCGGGGGCGAGCGCAGTGCCGTGCGTTTCGGCCATCCGTCCGGCACCTTGCGGGTCGGGGCCGAGGCGCGTCAGGTGGATGGCCAGTGGACGGTGACCAAGGCAATCATGAGCCGCAGTGCTCGCGTGCTGATGGAGGGCTGGGTTCGCGTGCCTGGCAATAGCTTCTAACGCACCACTGGCGCTCGGCTTTAGTTCGCTGGGGCTGCCTTGCAGCCCTTTCGCGACGCAAGGCCGCTCCTACAGGTATCGCGTACCCTTGTAGGAGCGGCCTTGCGTCGCGAAAGGGGCGCAAAGCGCCCCCGGCCATTCTGAAGGGAGCTGGCTATGAGCGCCAACGTGGACCTGAACGATCGCCCGGACTACGACCGGGTGCTGCAAACCCTCGCCGACTACGCCCTCACATACCGGGTCGAATCCCCCGAAGCCCTGGATACCGCCCGTAACTGCCTGATGGACACCCTCGGCTGCGGCCTGCTGGCCCTGCGCTTCCCTGAATGCACCAAGCTCCTCGGTCCGTTGGTGGAAGGTACCATGGTGCCCAATGGTGCGCGGGTCCCCGGCACCGCGTACCGCCTCGACCCGGTCAAGGCTGCCTGGGATATCGGCTGCACCGTGCGCTGGCTGGACTACAACGACACCTGGCTGGCCGCGGAATGGGCCCACCCCTCGGACAACCTTGGCGGCATCCTGGCGGTTGCCGACCATCTCTCGCAGAAACGTGTGGCCAGCGGCGAAGCACCGCTGCTGATGCGCGAGGTGCTCGAAGGCATGGTCATGGCCCACGAGATCCAGGGCGTGCTGGCGCTGGAAAACGCCTTCAATCGTGTCGGTCTCGATCACGTGATACTGGTCAAGGTGGCTTCGACAGCCGTGTGCGCCAGGCTGATGGGTGCCAACCGCGAGCAGATGCTTTCAGCCTTGTCTCATGCCTTCGTCGATGGCCAGGCACTGCGTACTTATCGCCATGCGCCCAACGCCGGTTCACGCAAGTCCTGGGCGGCCGGCGATGCTTCCAGCCGCGGCGTGCGCCTGGCCGATATCGCACTGCGTGGCGAAATGGGCGTGCCGGGTGTGCTGACGGCGGCGCAGTGGGGGTTCCATGACGTCTCGTTCAGCCACACCAACAAGGATCTGGCGGTAAAGCCGACCGGCCAGTATGAGCTGCGCCTGCCGCAACCCTTGGCCAGTTATGTGATGGAGAACGTGCTGTTCAAGGTCAGCTTCCCGGCCGAGTTCCACGCCCAGACGGCCTGCGAGGCGGCGGTGACCCTGCATCCGCTGGTACGTAACCGCCTGCATGAAATCGACCGCATCGTCATCACCACACAGGAATCGGCAATCCGCATCATTTCCAAGAGCGGCCCGTTGGCCAACGCCGCTGACCGTGACCATTGCCTGCAGTACATGGTGGCGGTGCCGCTGATCTTCGGTCACCTGGTGGCCGAGCATTATGAAGATGCCTTCCATGCCAATCACCCGAGCATCGATCGCCTGCGCGAGAAGATGGAGGTCGTCGAAGACCCACGCTTCAGTCGCGAGTATCTGGAGGCCGACAAGCGCTCGATTGCCAATGCCGTGCAGGTGTTCTTCAAGGATGGCAGCAGTACCGAGCAGGTGCTGGTGGAGTACCCGATCGGGCATCGGCGGCGGCGAGAGGAGGGGATACCGTTGCTGGAAGCCAAGTTCAGAGAGAACCTGGCGACGCGCTTTGTGCGGCAGCGGTGTGAGCAGATAGTCGGGCTGTGCAAGGACCAGCAACAGCTGGAGCAGATGGCGGTGCACAGGTTTGTGGATCTGTTCGTGATTTGAGGTGTCCTGTACCGGCCTCTTCGCGGGGCACAGGCCGAAACAAAAAGCCCCGGCATCGCTGCCGGGGCTTTTACTTGTAGCTTGCAGCTAACAACTTGCCGCTCAGCTTACGCCTGAACCACCGGGATCTTGGCGTTGGCAGCCGCTTCGCGGAACTCGGCGATCTGGTCGAAGCTCAGGTAGCGGTAGACGTCTGCAGCCATGCTGTCGATGTCTTTCGCGTACTGCATGTACTCTTCGACAGTCGGCAGCTTGCCGATGATCGAAGCGACAGCGGCCAGCTCGGCCGATGCCAGGTACACGTTGGTGGCGTCGCCCAGACGGTTCGGGAAGTTGCGGGTCGAAGTGGAGACCACGGTCGAACCGGTCTGCACACGTGCCTGGTTACCCATGCACAGCGAGCAGCCTGGCATTTCCATGCGCGCACCGGCCTTGCCGTAGATGCCGTAGTAGCCTTCTTCGGTCAGCTGGTGAGCGTCCATCTTGGTTGGCGGGGCCAGCCACAGACGGGTCGGGATACCGCCCTTGACCTTGTCCAGCAGCTTGCCGGCAGCGCGGAAGTGACCGATGTTGGTCATGCACGAACCGATGAACACTTCGTCGATCTTCTCGCCTTGTACCGAAGACAGCAGGCGGGCATCGTCCGGGTCGTTCGGTGCGCAGAGCACAGGCTCCTTGACGTCGGCCAGGTCGATTTCGATGATTTCGGCGTATTCGGCATCGGCGTCGGCCGACAGCAGCTCAGGCTTGGCCAGCCAGGCTTCCATGGCCTGGGCGCGGCGCTCCAGGGTGCGGGCATCGCCGTAGCCTTCGCCGATCATCCAGCGCAGCAGGGTGATGTTGGACTGCAGGTACTCGGCGATGGCCTTTTCCGGCAGCTTGATGGTGCAACCGGCAGCGGAACGCTCGGCCGAGGCGTCGGACAGCTCGAAGGCTTGCTCGACGGTCAGTTCGTCCAGGCCTTCGATTTCCAGGATGCGGCCGGAGAAGGCGTTTTTCTTGCCCTTCTTCTCGACGGTCAGCAGGCCTTTCTGGATGGCGTAGTAAGGGATGGCGTGGACCAGGTCACGCAGGGTGATGCCTGGCTGCAGTTTGCCCTTGAAACGCACCAGGATCGACTCTGGCATGTCCAGCGGCATGACGCCGGTGGCGGCGGCGAAGGCCACCAGGCCGGAACCGGCCGGGAACGAGATGCCGATCGGGAAGCGGGTGTGCGAGTCGCCACCGGTACCCACGGTGTCAGGCATCAGCATGCGGTTCAGCCAGCTGTGGATGATGCCGTCGCCCGGGCGCAGCGACACGCCGCCACGGGTGCGGATGAAATCTGGCAGGGTGTGGTGGGTGGTGACGTCGATCGGCTTCGGATAGGCCGCGGTGTGGCAGAACGACTGCATTACCAGGTCAGCGGAGAAGCCCAGGCAAGCCAGGTCTTTCAGCTCGTCACGGGTCATCGGGCCGGTGGTGTCTTGCGAACCCACGGTGGTCATCTTCGGCTCGCAGTAAGCACCTGGGCGCACGCCCTGGCCTTCTGCCAGGCCGCAAGCACGGCCGACCATCTTCTGCGCCAGGGTGAAGCCCTTGCCGGTGTCGGCTGGCTGCTCTGGCTTCTTGAACAGGTCAGATGGGCCTTGGCCCAGTTCGGCACGGGCCTTTTCGGTCAGGCCGCGGCCGACGATCAGCGGGATACGGCCGCCGGCGCGCACTTCGTCCAGCAGCACCTCGGTTTTCAGTGCGAATTCGGTGACCAGCTCGTCGCTGCCGTGACGGCGCACTTCACCTTTGAACGGGTAGACGTCGATGACGTCGCCCATGGCCAGGTTGGTGCAGTCGAATTCGATCGGCAGGGCGCCGGCGTCTTCCATGGTGTTGTAGAAGATCGGGGCGATCTTGGTGCCGAAGCAGAAGCCACCGGCGCGCTTGTTCGGCACGTACGGGATGTCGTCGCCGAAGAACCACAGCACCGAGTTGGTGGCGGATTTGCGTGAAGAACCGGTACCGACCACGTCACCGACGTAGGCAACCGGGAAGCCCTTGGCCTTGACCGCTTCGATCTGCGCCAGCGGGCCGACCGAACCCGGCTGGGACGGTTCGATGCCGTCACGGGCCATTTTCAGCATGGCCAGGGCGTGCAGCGGAATGTCAGGGCGCGACCAGGCGTCCGGAGCAGGGGACAGGTCGTCGGTGTTGGTCTCGCCTGGCACCTTGAACACGGTCAGGGTGTACTTGTCGGCGATCGCCGGGCGCGAGGTGAACCACTCGCCGGCAGCCCAGGAGTCCAGCACGGCCTTGGCGTGAGCGTTGCCGGCCTTGGCTTTTTCGGCCACGTCGTGGAAGGCATCGAACATCAGCAGGGTGTGCTTGAGCTGTTCGGCCGCGACGGCGCCCAGTTCGGCGTCGTCCAGCAGCGCGACCAGTGTTTCGATGTTGTAGCCGCCCTGCATGGTGCCCAGCAGTTCGGCAGCGTGCTTGCGGTCGATCAGTGGCGACTTGGCTTCGCCCTTGGCCACGGCGGAGAGGAAAGCGGCCTTGACGTAGGCAGCTTCGTCGACCCCTGGTGGAACGCGGTTGGTGATCAGGTCTACGAGGAAGGCTTCTTCGCCGGCCGGCGGGTTTTTCAGCAGCTCGACCAGGCCTGCAGTTTGTTCGGCGTTCAGCGGCTGGGGCACGATACCCAGGGCGGCACGCTCTTCGATGTGTTTGCGGTAGGCTTCAAGCACAGTTATTACCCTCATCAGTGGTCCCAAATAGGGTGTCCGGGACGCTCATCCAGCATTCGATGCACCCATGCACTGCCGCGGCTTTGTGGGCCGCCCAGCCAGAGTCGCAAAGAATCCTTACAGAAGCTGCTTTCAAAGTTTTACGCCTGCAGAACGGGAGCTGATGAGGGCTGGCGCGGGCATGCGAGGGATGCATGGCCCGGGCCAACGCCGTTCTACCGGATGAACTGTGCTCGTGACGCTTTGAAAACAGCTTCCAACGGACATTGTTGCCTTGAAAAGGCGGGATGATTCTACGGCAAAAAATGCCCGAAGGTAAGGCGCTGAACATGACTTTAACGGGTGACCCTGGTTAGACAAAGGGCTAACATGCCTCTGTGTTCCACCGCCAAGCCGTTGTTTTCAATGTCCAACCAGTCCATCAAAACCCCTTGCGTCGGCCTCTGCTCCACGGTGTACGGAGACACGGTGTGCCGTGGCTGCAAGCGTTTTCATCATGAAGTGATCAACTGGAACGGGTATGACGACGAGCAGAAGCGTGCCGTCTGGCTGCGCCTGGAGCAGTTGCTGGCGCAGGTGATGATGGCCAAGCTTGAAGTCTTTGACAAAAACCTGCTGCGCCAGCAGCTGCAGCAGCGTTCGATCCGCTTCGTCGAGCAACAGTCGGAATATTGCTGGGCGTACCAGCTGATCGCGCGCGGCGCGCGGATGATTCGCGACGTGGAGGCCTATGGCATGGTGCTGCTGCCAGAGTTTCGCAACTGGGAGTTGCCACAGTTGCGCGATGCGATCGACCGCGAGTTCTTCCTGCTGTCCGAAGCGCACTACCAACGTTACATCGCCCCCCACTTCCTGCGCGATGCCATGGGCAGCGCGCAGGGCCAGTGAGCGGCGCGGTTCAGTCGCCAGTGTATTCGCAGCCGCTGGTGCAGGTTTCGTGGATGCGCACTTTCGACAGTTCTGGCATCAATGGCTTGACCTGATCCCAGATCCACTTGGCGATCACTTCGCTGGTGGGGTTTTCCAGGCCCGGAATGTCGTTCAGGTAGTTGTGGTCCAGTTGCTCGTAGATCGGCTTGAAGATTGCCTTGACCTCGGCGAAGTCGCGGATCCAGCCGGTGTGCGGGTCCAGCGGGCCGGTCAGGTGCAGGCCGACCTTGAACGAGTGGCCGTGCAGGCGGCCGCACTTGTGCCCTTCAGGAACATGGGGCAGGCGGTGGGCCGATTCGAACGTAAATTCCTTGAAGATTTCCACTGTCATAACTCTGCGTGAATCAATAATGCGCGCAGTCTACCAGCATGATTCCTACAAGGCTTGCAGGCGTTCATGCAACCGCCCGGTGGCGATCAGCTCCAGCAACTCGTCACCCAGCCGCTGGCTTTCGGCAATAGCCTTGTACCAGTAGCGTTTACGGCTTGGCGCATCGCCCAAGAAACGCTTGAAATCGTTGCGGTCCGGCAGCTTGCCGAAGGGCAGGGCGGCCAGGTACTGCGGCGAGGGGGTCATCAGCAATACGTTCTGCAGGCGCGTGGCGTCGCCCTTGCGCCAAGGCAGTGCCTTGTCGAACCAGCCGGGCACCACCTTGTCGGTGAAATGCGGGTACAGCACCAGGTCATCACCGCGGTAGGGCAAGTCGAGGTGGTAGTCGAGCAGGCCGCCGTCGCGGTAAGTGCCGGCGCCTGCACCGGGGATGTCGCGCACACCTTCCATCACCATCGGGATCGAGCCCGAGGCCAGCAGGGCGTGGCGCAGGTTGGCCAGGCCCAGCGGCAGGCAGCGCGAGGGAAAGTCGGTGAGGGCGTCGAGCGGCGGAGCGCTGCGCTCGTCGTGCAGGATGATACGTTCGAAGTGCCGGGCCAGGCGTGCACGCCCCAACAGATTGCTGGCGATCACCGAACCCAGCCCCATGCCCAGGCGACCTCGGTGATCATGGGCGAGATGGCCGTGGCTTTTTACCACCAGGATGTTCAGGCGATAGTGCGCATTGGCGAGGATCTGCCCGTCGCGTCCCTGCAGCAGGTCGTCAAGCATGCGTTGGCAACTGCGGCTGATCTCGGCGGGGGTGACGCCCTTGGCGAAATCCTGCTCGGTGTACAGCTCCCCCAGGCGGCGGATGCCGGCGACCGGGTCATCGAGGCAGGCACTGGCGAAGCGCCAGGAGCCGATCGAAGCGCCGATCAGTGAGCGTTGCCGCGGTGCCGATGGCAGCCATTCGCCGAACAGCGCCAGGTCCAGGCCCTGGATGCCCAGCGGCTTGGGGCCACCTGCCGCGCCGGGCAGCACGCCGACGTCGGCAGCCTGCAGGCCCTTTTCGCGAATCTGGCGCAGGGCACGACGGCCTGCCTTGAAGGTCAGGGCAGGGAATTTGATGTGAATGGCGCTCATGACGGATCTCGCAGGCAACTTGCCGGCCATTATAGGACCTTGATGCCGCTGCGGCTGCGCTATCATGCCGCCAGCTGTTTTCAGGTTGGATTAAGGCCTGATGTTTAGTCTTGACCCCGTAAACAACTTCAACGTCGCTCAGGAGAGCCACCATGAAAACCATGACCGCCCTGTTCACCGCCGCCGCCCTCGCCCTGGGCGCCAACGCTGCCTTCGCCAAGGACGTTCAGCCTGACGAAGTGGTCAAGCTGGTCAATGCCAAGACCATCAAGCCGCTGGACGAACTCAAGGACACCGCCGTAGCCAAGCACCCGGGCGCCACCGTCAAGGACTCCGAGCTGGAAGACGAATACGGCCGCTACATCTACAAGGTCGAACTGCGCGACACGCAGAACGTCGAGTGGGATGTCGACCTGGATGCCAAGACCGGCGAAGTGCTGAAGGACGAGCGGGACAACTGATGATTCACTTGCCCCGGCCGGCGCGGTACCTGGCGCTGTCGCTGCTGGCCGTGTGCTCGCTGGCCGTTGCCCGCGACCTGGACCAGGATGAAGCGCTGAAGCTGCGTCAAAAGGGCATCATCCTGCCACTCGAACAACTGTTGGAAACCGCCCTGGGGCGTTACCCCGGGGCGCGTTTGCTGGAGGCCGAGCTTGAAGAGGATGATGACCGCTACGAGTACGAAGTCGAGTTGTTGACCCCACAAGGCGTGGTGCGCGAAATCAAGCTCGATGCCACTACCGGCGCCCTGCTCAAAGACGAGGAAGACGACTGAAATGCGCCTGTTGCTTGTCGAGGACAATGTGCCTCTGGCCGATGAACTGACCACCGGTTTGAAGCGTCAGGGCTATGCCGTGGACTGGCTGGCCGATGGCCGCGATGCGGTGTATCAGGGCCAGAGCGAACCTTATGACCTGATCATCCTCGACCTCGGCCTGCCGGGCTTGCCGGGCCTGGAGGTGCTGGCGCAGTGGCGTGCCGGCGGCCTGGCCACACCGGTGCTGATCCTGACCGCGCGAGGGTCGTGGGCAGAGCGTATCGAAGGCCTGAAAGCCGGGGCCGACGATTACCTGAGCAAGCCTTTTCACCCCGAGGAATTGCAGCTGCGCATCCAGGCGCTGCTGCGCCGCGCCCGCGGCCTGGCCAACCAGCCGACGCTGGAAGCTGCAGGTCTGCACCTGGATGAAGGCCGCCAATGCGTGAACCGCGACGGTGTCGACATCCAGCTCACGGCCGCGGAATTCCGCCTGCTGCGTTACTTCATGCTGCACCCGCAGCAGATCCTGTCCAAGAGCCACCTGGCCGAGCACCTGTACGACGGCGAGACCGAGCGCGATTCCAACGTGCTGGAGGTGCACGTCAACCACCTGCGCCGCAAGCTGGGGCGCAGCGTCATCGAAACACGTCGCGGGCAGGGCTATATCTATGCCGGGAGCGCCGGGTGAAGTCCATCCAGGCACGCCTTAGCCTGGGCCTGGTCGCCGTGCTGGTGGTGGTCGGCGCGATGCTCGCGCAGCTGACCCTGTGGTTGTTCGAGGCAGGCATGCAGCGCTACCTGGAAAACGGCCTGCGCAAGGAAAGCGAGAACCTGCTGGTGGCGCTGGTACGCGGGCCGTCCGGCCTGCAGTTGGACGAGCGGCGTGTCTCCGCTGCCTACCAGCGGCCTTTTTCGGGCTACTACTTCCGTATCGATTTCGAGCAGGGCACCTGGCGCTCGCGTTCGCTGTGGGACCTGGACATGCCCAAGCCCGCTGCGCCGGGGTTGTCCGACAGCCACGAACTGGGCCCGGAAGGGCAGCAACTGCTGGCGTTGCGCGCCGATTACCGGCGCCTGGGGCAGAACATCTCGATCAGCGTGGCGCAGGACTATTCGCCGGTGCGCGACGGCTTTCGTCGCCTGCAACAGATCGGCCTGGGCATGGGCCTGGTAGCATTGCTGCTGGTGCTGGTACTGCAGCGCATCACCGTCACCCGCTCGCTGCGCCCGCTGGAGCGCGCGCGCCAGCAGATCGCCCAGCTGCAGCAAGGCCAGCGCTCGCAGCTCGATGCCGAAGTGCCCAGCGAGCTGGCGCCGCTGGTGGACCAGATCAATCACCTGCTCAACCACACCGAAGACAGCCTGCGCCGCTCGCGCAATGCCTTGGGCAACCTTGGCCATGCGCTGAAGACGCCGCTGGCGGTGCTGCTCAGCCTGGCTGCCAGCGAGCGATTGAAAGGCCTGCCAGAGGTGCAGGCGCAGTTGCGTGAACAGCTGGAGCAGATTCAGCAGCGCCTGGCCCGCGAGTTGAATCGGGCGCGCCTGGCCGGCGATGCCTTGCCTGGGGCGCAGTTCGATTGCGATGCCGAGCTGCCGGGGTTGCTCGCGACCTTAGGCATGATCCATGGCGAAGGCTTGCTGCTTGAGCGCGATGTAGCGCCGGGCTTGCTGCTGCCGTGGGACCGGGAGGATGTTCTCGAGCTGCTCGGCAACCTGCTGGACAACGCCTGCAAGTGGGCCGACCGCGAAGTGCGCCTGGGCATCGCGCCGACCGCCGAGGGCTATCGGCTGTGGGTCGAGGATGACGGCCCCGGGATTCCCGAAAGCCAGCGGCTGCAGGTGCTTGAGCGCGGCTCACGGCTGGACGAGCAGGTCGATGGGCACGGGCTTGGGTTGGGGATTGTGCGCGATATCGTCGAGGCCTGGGGCGGGCGCCTGGCATTGTTGGAAAGTGGCCTGGGCGGGTTGCGGGTCAGCATCGAATTGCCGCGCAAGGCTCGGTAGCGCCGGGGGCGCCAAGCCCCTCGATCTTCTCTGCACTGCAAAAAAATTGCAGTACAGCCGCATTTTTTTGAATTGGTCCACACGCGCCCTTCCCGGCACAATCCCTCTCACGAAACCCTGCGGTTTCCATCTCTCCACGGACGGAGCCCCTTGTGATATTGCATCTGCAATACCAGGCCCAGGCCCTTTCGGCTGGGCTTTCTTTTTAACTAAAAAAACTACAGATCCTGATTACTCAAATGTCTGCCATGCGTTCCGAAAGTCGTCTGCAGCGGCTGTTGCCAGCGCCCCTGAATATTCCCCCCAGGCAATGGTTGCGTGCCGGTATAGGCGCGTTGCTTGGCCTGTTCCTCGCCGGTTGGCTGACCAGCCTGGCCTATGGCTCGGGCATCGCCCTGCACCTGCTTGGCCCATTGGCCGCATCGGCGGTGCTGGTGTTTGCCGTGCATTCCGGGCCGCTGGCGCAGCCGTGGCCAGTGCTCGGCAGCTATGCCCTGGCCGGCGCGGTCGGCCTGGCCATGCGCCAGGGCTTGGGCCCCGAGCTGTGGGTGGCCGCTGCCGCCCTGGGCATCTCGATTGTGCTCATGTGCCTGCTGCGCTGCCTGCACCCGCCGGGCGGTGGCGTGGCGGTGAGCGCGGTGCTGGCCGACTCGGGGCTGACGGCCATGGGCGACCACCTGCTGCAACCGGTGCTGCTCAATGCCCTGATCCTGGTGAGCGTGGCGGTGCTCTACAACCGCCTGACCGGAGTGCGCTACCCGAAAGGGGTGGCGCCGCGCAAGGACCTGCACCACACCCACGACCCGCTGCCCAGCGAGCGCGTTGGCATCAGCGGCGCCGACCTGGACCAGGCGCTGGAAGAGCTGGGCGAGTTTGTCGATGTCACCCGCGATGAGCTGGAACGCATCATCCTCGCCACGGAACAGCACGCGCTGCAGCGCAGCCTCGGCGGTATCACTGCAGCGTCGGTGATGTCCCGTGACGTGCAGTTCGCCTCCCCGGATACGACGCTGGAGCAGGCTTGGAAAATGCTCGCCAGCCACCACCTGAAAACGCTGCCGGTGCTGCAGCAGGGCAAGCTGGTGGGCATCGTCAGCCTCAGCGACCTGGTCGGCCCGGCGATGCAGCGCGGCCAGTTCAGTTGGCGTGGCCTGTTCGGCCGCAAAGCGGTGCGCATGGAGCAGGTGATGAGCCGGCGAGTGGTCAGTGTCAGCAGCCAACACCCTTTGGAACGCCTGCTGCCGTTGCTGTGTGAACAAGGCCTGCACTGCCTGCCGGTGCTCGAGGGCGACCAATTGGTGGGTGTGGTCACTCAGACTGACCTGATTGCCGGCCTCAAACGCCAGTTGCTCAGCGCCGCCAGCAGTGCTTCAGATAACCGGGTCCCAGCGTTGTGACCAATCGCTGGCGCCGGCTGCCACCAGCCGGCGCAGCACTGCGAAAGCCTGTTGCAGGGCTTCGCTGTCGCGCTTGCGCGGGTAGACAAGAAAAGTCGGGTAAGTGAATTCCGGCGCTTGTGGCACCCGCTCGAACACGCCGCTGTCCAGGTAGGCCTGCACCACGCGGGTCCGAAAGTAGCCACTTCCCCCTTGATCGAGGATGAACTGCAGGGCCAGCGGCCCCAGGTTGAAACTCAGCGCCGGGCGCGCGCAGTCGGGCAGGGCCGCGTCGTGCTGGCGGCGGAAGGCTTCGCCCCAGTCGATGTAGATGTACGGCTCGGGCTGCTCGACCCGGCGCACGCGGATCAGCTTTTCTTCCATCAATTGCTCCACCTGCAGCCCTGGGCCGTAGGTCGGCTGGTACACCAGTGCGGCGTCGAGCAGGCCCATTTCCACCTTGCGCAGCAGCGACTCGCCATCGCTCACCTCGCTGCGGATGGCATGGCTGGGCAGCTCGCGGTGCAGGTCGCTGACCCAGTCGAGCAGCATCGGGTTGCCCAGGCTCACTTCCGCGCCCACATGCAGTACCTGCTGGCAGCCTTCGGGCAGCGGCAGGTCGCGGCGTGCGGCTTCCCAGGTCTGCACCAGCTGGTTGGCATAGCTGACGAAGGCTTCGCCATCACTGGTCAGGCTGGCGCCGTTGCGGCTGCGCACGAACAGCTGGCAGCCCAGTTGCTGCTCAAGGCGCTGCACGCGGGCGGTGATGGCGGTCTGCGACACGCACAGGCGTTCGGCGGCGGCGACCAGGCTGCCGCACCGCACGATTTCCAGAAATGTTCGGGCCTGATCGATGTCCATGAGCTGCTCTGTGGCGGGGAGGAGCGCCTAGTCTAGAGGCTTTGCACCGTTGTGGGGCGTTTTTGCCGTGTCTGCAAATTTGCAGGTCCGTTGTGACTTTAGTCCCATGGCAGCCCCGGTGGTGCGGGCCATACTCACTGTTCGCCCTTCAATAACAACAAGTACCGGGTTTTCACCACCATGACCTACCAGCACAGCTACGCCCAATCCATTGCCGACCCTGCTGCCTTCTGGGCCGAACAGGCCGAATCCCTGGCTTGGTATCGCAAACCTTCGCTGACCCTGCAGGACAACCCTGACGGCACCCACCGCTGGTTCGCCGACGGCCGCCTGAACAGCTGCTACCTGGCCCTTGACCGGCAGATAGAACTGGGCCGCGGCGAGCAGCTGGCGCTGATCTACGACTCACCGGTGACCGGCGCGCAGCAGACCTTCACCTACAACCAGCTGCGCGACGAAGTGGCACGCCTGGCCGGCTTGTTGCGGCAGTTGGGCGTAGGCAAGGGCGACGGGGTGGTCATCTACATGCCGATGGTGCCCCAGGCGGCCATGGCCATGCTCGCCTGTGCGCGGATCGGTGCGGTGCATTCAGTGGTGTTCGGCGGGTTTGCCGCCAACGAACTGGCGCTGCGCATCGACGATGCGCGGCCGACGCTATTGCTCACTGCGTCCTGCGGCCTGGAGTTCGACCGCGTGATCGAATACAAGCCGCTGGTCGACCGCGCCCTGCAGGTGGCCCGCCATCAACCACGGCACGTGCTGGTGCTGCAAAGGGCCCAGGTCCCCGCGCAGCTGCAACCTGGCCGTGATCTGGACTGGCAGCAGGCGTTGGCCGGTGCCGAGCCCGCGGAGCCTGTGGCGCTGGATGCCGGCGACCCGCTTTACATCATGTACACCTCCGGTACCACCGGCAAACCCAAAGGCATCGTCCGCGAGAACGGTGGCAACGCCGTCGCGCTCTGTTATGCGATGCGGCATATCTACGGCATGCAGGCTGGCGATGTGTGGTGGGGTATTTCCGATGTCGGCTGGGTGGTCGGCCATTCGCTGATCGTCTACGGGCCGCTGATGAGCGGCTGCACCACGGTGTTCTACGAGGGCAAACCGATCCGCACGCCGGACGCCTCGGCGTACTGGCGGGTGGTCGAGCAGTACCGGGTCAATGCATTGTTCTGTGCGCCGACCGCCATGCGTGCAATCCGCAAGGAAGATCCCGATGGCGTGTTGATCGGCAAGCATGACCTGAGCTCGCTGCGCCAGCTGTTTCTGGCCGGGGAAAAGCTCGATTCCAGCACCCACCAGTGGCTGGAGCGGGTCACCGGCAAACCGGTGCACGACCATTGGTGGCAGACCGAAACCGGCTGGCCAGTGACCGCGCCTTGCGTGGGGCTGGAGGGCAGTGCGGCGCGGCCGGGTTCCAGCAACCGCGCGGTGCCGGGCTACCACGTGCGGGTGCTGGATGACGACGGGCACCTGCTGGGGCCCGACCAGCAGGGCGCCATCGTCATTGCCCTGCCGCTACCGCCGGGGTGCAGCCAGACCTTGTGGGGCGACCATGACCGCTACCTGCAGGCCTACCTGCAAACTTACCCAGGCTATTACCACACCGGTGACGGCGGTTATCTGGATGAAGAGGGCTTTGTCTACATCATGGGCCGCACCGACGACGTGATAAACGTCTCCGGTCACCGCCTGTCCACGGGAGAGATGGAAGACCTGGTCGCACGCCACCCGGCGGTGGCCGAGTGTGCAGTGATCGGCGTGCATGACGAGATCAAGGGGCAGGTGCCGCTGGCGCTGGTGGTGCTCAAGGATGGCGAAGGCATTGCCGAGGCGCAGTTGCTGGTGGACCTGGTCGGCAGTGTGCGGGAGGCGATCGGTGCGCTGGCGTGTTTCAACCGGGTACGCCTGGTGAAGCGCTTGCCCAAGACCCGTTCGGGGAAAATATTGCGTGCGGTGCTGCGCAAGATTGCCGATGGGCAGGCTTATGTGCCGCCATCGACCCTGGATGACCCGGTGGTGCTTGGGGAAATAGAGGCGGTGCTGGCGGATCTGCCACGGGCTGGCTGATGGGTTGACCTGTTCCGGCCTCTTCGCGGCGTTAGCCGCGAAGAGGCCCGATCAGGCCATAGAGCGATCAGGCCCGATCTGGTGCAGTTGCCCCAAGCGACTGCGGGTCCGCATCAGGTCGGCCAGCGGCCCGCCGAGGCTTTCTTCAAGTGGCCTGCGCCCGATCACTGTCACCTGCCGATCCTGGTCATACAGCACATCCACCAGGTTGACGAAGCGCTGCTGCGCCGCCAGCGAGCACTCGGCCAGATCATCCAGCCCATCGATGATCCACTCGTCGTACTGGCCGGCCAGCACCAGGTAGTCGATCACTGCCGTGGCCTTCTCACACAGATCGTCAAAGGCCAGCACCACCCGCCGGCCTTCGATGGCCAGCGCGCGCAACGGGCGTTTGTTCACCTGCAGCACGACCGGTTGCTCAGCCGGTACGTTCAGCGCCTGACGCTGTGCCGCATCCCCGGGCCACGCATAGTGCCCCTGGGTGAAACGCTGGTGCTCGCGGTTGGCCGGCAGGCTGCGGAAGTCGGTGTCGCCGCCGACTTCGAGCACGTCCATCGAGCTGTTGATCAGGCGGATCACCGGCAGGAAGCGCTCGTGGTACAGCGGGTTGGGCAGCAAGCCTTCAGGCGCGTAATTGGACGTCAGCAACAAAAAGATGCCACGGGCGAACAGGGCGTTGAACAGGCGGGTCAGCAGCATGGCATCGCCGATGTCATGCACATGGAACTCGTCAAAGCACAGCACCTGGCAGTCGCCCAGCAGTTCATCGAGGGTCGCGCCCAGGGCGTCGTCCAGTTGCCGGTGCTGGTGCATGCCCTGGTGCAGGCGGGCGAAAAAGTCATGGAAGTGCAGGCGCTGCTTGGCCGCTACGGGTACCGCCTGGAAGAAGCCATCGAGCAGCCAGCTCTTGCCGCGGCCGACCGAGCCATGCAGGTAAAGGCTGCGTGGCTGGCCGCCTTCCAGTTGCGCAAGCTGCCCGGCCATGCGGTCGATGACCCGCCGTTGGCCGTCACTCAGCTGATAGCCACGGCTGTGCGCCTTGTCCTCGAACCAGCCGAGCAGCTCGTTCTGGTTGGGCGACGTACCGCGCAAGCGTTGGCCGAGCTGACGTAATGGGGAGGGGATCCAGGCAGACAAAAGCATAAGCTCCTTGGACAAAGGCAGGGCAGCGTGGAGCTTGCCCGAGGGCGGCCATTTTGACCAATGGAAAAAGTACCTGGCAATGATCGGCTGGCGAGATGGATCAGGCTTTGCGTTCCAGCTGGCGCTCGATCATGTACTTCACGGCCAGCCGGCGTTCCTTGAGGTGGCGCAGGTCTTCGTCGACGAAATTGCCTGCCGAGATCGATTCGGCGGCCAGCACCTGGTTGTCGATGTCCATGTACTCGTCGAGCAGGCGATCCAGGGTCTTGTCCTGCTGGCGGCGCTGTTGGACGATTTCGCGCGGGTAGTGCAGGTCCTGATAGAGGTCGTGGGAAACGGGCATGGGGTCCTCCTTGGTGAATGCAGTTCGCTTACCTGATTGGAAGGGAGGAATGCGATTGTGTTGAAGGGAGTGGGTGGAAAACCGACGGATGGTTGCGTGGACGGCCTGTGAAATCGGCTTTTGACACTAACTTGCTGTTTTAAAGCATTTTTTTTTACGCTAGGGGTTTACAGGCCGAATCAATGTGTTAAAGTGCCGCGCATTCCAAGACAACAACCCAGTTGTCACTCAATTGGAATTGTCAGAGCAGCAACAGCTGCATCCGATACAGGGGCGTCGCCAAGCGGTAAGGCAGCAGGTTTTGATCCTGCCATGCGTTGGTTCGAATCCAGCCGCCCCTGCCATTTTCTCTCTTCAAATACGTATTCCTGATTCAGTGCAGACAACAGTCGGCGCTGGGTTTTGTCGTTTCCGTTTGCCTGCACCGGCCCTTTCGCTGTACGAGCGGGCTTGCCCGCGAAAGGGCCGGTACAGGCAAAGCAAACCTATCCGGCCACCCGCAGCAGTTCATTCAACACCCGCGCCAGCTCGTCGGCCTGCACCGGCTTCTGCATCACCAGGCTCCCCGGCAGCTCCAGGCCCTCCAGTTCTGCATACCCGGTGAGGAACACCACCGGTAACTGCGGATGCCGTTCGCGCGCCGCCAGGGCCAGTTGCCCGCCGTTGAATTCAGGCATGGCGAAGTCGGTCAGCAGCAGGTCGATACCGTCGTCCAGCAGGGCCAGGGCCTGCTCGCCACTGTGCGCCTGGCGCACCTGATAGCCATACTGGCGCAGCACGTCACCGAGCATGTCGCGCACCAGATGGTCGTCGTCCACCAGCAATACCGTGCGGTCCCGGCCTGTGATGTCGAATGTCTGGGTGGCGCTCGGCGAGACAGGGTCGACGGCGATTTCCTGCTTCACCGCCGGGAAGTACACCGCGACCTGGGTGCCATGGCCAGGCTCGGTATCGATGCGCACGCCACCCCCGGACTGCTTGGCGAAGCCGAACACCTGGGCCAGGCCGAGGCCGGAGCCTTTGCCGATATCCTTGGTGGTGAAGAACGGCTCGAACACCTTGGCCAGCACCTCTTCGCTCATGCCGCAGCCAGTGTCGCGGATGCTCAGCATCACGTATTCGCCGGCTTCCGGATCTTCCGGGCGCTGCGGGCGGGCCTTGATCCGCGTGTTGCGAGTCGACAGGGTCAGCTGGCCACCTTCGGGCATGGCATCGCGGGCGTTGATCGCCAGGTTGAGGATGATCATCTCGGTCTGGGTCGGGTCGGTCAGCGCATGCCACAGGCAGTGGTCCAGGTCCAGGCGCACCAGAATGTTGCCGCCGAGGGTGCGGCGCAACAGCTCTTCCAGGCCGCTGAGGGTGCGGTTGAGGTCCAGCGGCACCGGCTCCAGGCGCTGGCGACGGGAGAAGGCGAGCAGCTGGGAGGTCAGCTTGGCGCCGCGTTCACCGGCTTCGCGGATGTGCGTCAGGCGGCTGCGGGCCTTGTCCAGGTCACCTTTGGCCAGGTCGCGCTCAAGGAAGCTGGCGCCGGTGAGGATGACCGTGAGCAGGTTGTTGAAGTCGTGGGCGACCCCGGCGGTGAGCTGGCCGACGGCCTCCAGCCGCTGCATCTGTTGCAGCGCGGCTTCAATGCGTTCTCGTTCGGTGATCTGTTCACGCAGGCGGGTATTGGCCTCGGCCAGGCCGAGGGCCGTTTCGCGCTCGCTGGTGATGTCCCGCGCCACCACGTAGAGCAAGGTGTCTTCCGGCACCACCACCCAGGACAGCCAGCGCAACTGGCCGCTGGCATGCTGGATACGGCCGACGAAACGGGCGCTGGTGCGGCCGTGGGCGAGCGCGGCCAGCTCGGTGAGCAGCGCTTCCTGGTCCGCTTCGGGCAACAGGTGCAACAGCGAGGCCTGGCTGAGCCGCTCGCGGGTGAAGCCCAGGCTGGCTTCCCAGGCCGGGTTGAGGGCCACCGGGGTCAGGTCCTTGTTGAGCACTGCGAGCAAGTCCTGGGACAGCTCCCAGGCACGGTCGCGTTCTCGGGTGCGGCGCTCGACCCGTTCGCCGAGCATCTCGTTGAGCTGCCTGAGCGCCTGGGTCGCCTGGCGCTGGGTATGGATATCCTGCAGCACGCCGGAGAAGCGCGTGCACTGGCCGTCGACGAACTGGCACTGGCCGCTGCTGAGCAGCCAGCGTGGCTCCAGGCCGTTGGGCTGGGCAATGCGGAACTCGACCCGGTACAGGCCGTCGCTGTCCGGGCGCATGGCGTGCTCGACCGCTTCGCGCACCTTGGCCCGGTCCTCGGGGTAGATGCCGGCATAGAACACCTGCAGGTTCATCTCGGTGTCGACCGGCAGGCCGAACAGGGTCTTGCAGCGGTCGTCCCAGACCAGCTGGCCCTCTAGCGGGCGCAAGTCCCAGGTGCCCATGCCGGCGGCATCGATGGCAATGCGCGCGCGTGCCTCGACATCGGCCAGGGCTTCCTCCGCACGCCGGCGGCGCTGGCGCTCCTGCACCTCGGTGAGCGCCCGGCGCACGGCCTTGGGTAGCAGTGGCAGGTTCTTCTTCAGCACATAATCGGTGGCGCCCAGGCGGATCATCTCCACCGCGTTTTCTTCGCCGTAGATGCCCGAGAGGAAGATGAACGGCGTGTCGGGCGCCAGGCGCTGGGCGATGGCCAGCACCTCGGTGCCGGACGAGCCCGGCAGCACGCAGTCGCACAGGATCAGGTCGAAGCTGGCCTGCTGCAGCGCGTGCTCGACGCCGATGTGGTCGAACACCAGTTGCGATTGCACCTGCAACCCGCTGCGCTCCAGGCGCATCAGGGTCAGCTCGGCGTCCATCGAGCTGTCTTCGACCATCAGTAGTTTGAGCGGTGTCGGCAACATCGGTGCGCGGGCCTCAGTTGCTGCCACGACGGTTCAGGCGCAGCGAGCCGGGTGGCGGCTCGTTGAGTACCGCCCAGAACACCCCCAGGTCGGAAATCGCCGCGACGAACTCCTTGAACTCCACGGGTTTGACCACGTAGGCATTGACCCCCAGTTCATAGGCGCGCAGCAGGTCGGGTTCTTCACGCGATGAGGTCAGCATCACCGTCGGGATGCTGCGCAGCTCAGCGGTGGCGCGCACTTCCTTGAGCACTTCCAGGCCATCGACCTTGGGTAGTTTCAGGTCCAGCAGCAGGACGGCCGGGTTGCCATCGTCGCGGTTGGCGTAGGCGTTGCGGCGCAGCAGGTAGTCGAGGGCATCGGCGCCGTCGCGCAAAACGATGACCTCGTTGGCCAACTGGCTACGCTCCAAGGCCAGGAGCGTGAGCTCCAGGTCCCGAGGATTGTCTTCGACCAGCAGGATAGGTTTGAGCATTTTGATTCGGGTGCCTCAGGTGGTTGCCGGGTGACGGGGAAGGGTGAAGTGGAAGCTGGCGCCCTGATCGACCTGGCCTTCGGCCCAGACTCGGCCGTCATGGCGCTCGATGATCCGCCTTACACTGGCCAGGCCGATCCCGGTGCCTTCGAAGTCTTCCATGCGGTGCAGGCGCTGGAACACCCCGAACAGCTTGCCTGCGTAGGCCATGTCGAAGCCTACACCATTGTCACGGATGTACACCTCGGTCTCGTTCTGGTGATGCCGGGCGCTGATCGTGATGTGGGCGGGCTCACGGCCACGGGTGTATTTGATGGCGTTGGCGATCAGGTTGTGCAGGGCCATGTTGATGAACGCCGGGTCGGCGATGACCTTGGGCAGTGGCTCGATGTCCCAGACGATATCGCGGCCTTCGTAGTCGGGGGCAAGCTCCTGGCGGATGGCGTCGACCAGCGCATTGAGGTCGACATCCGACAGGCGCAGCGCCGAGCGGCCCATCTGCGAAAAATTCAGCAGGTTGTCCACCAGGCTGCCCGCAAAGTGCGCCGCCTCTTCGATGTGCTGCAGGAAGCGTCGGCCGCGTTCGCTCAGGCCCTGGCCCTCCATTTCGCCCAGCAGTTCAGTGTAGCCGGCGATGTGCCGCAGCGGCGCGCGCAGGTCGTGGGACACGCTGTAGGAAAAGGCTTCGAGCTCCTTGTTCGAGCGGCGCAGCTCGTTGGCCAGTTGCGCCAGCTCCTCGGCCTTGCGCAGGACGATGCCGAGCACGGCCGTGCGCAGTTCGATCACGCCTTCGATGATCAGCGGGTTCCAGGGCTCGCAATAGCCACTGACCTGCTCCTGCCAGTGCTCGAAGCTGTGCCGTGGGTTGAGCGCGCCCTGGGGGCCGATTGCCTTGTCTGGCCGCCCGGCCCAGTCCACCGTGCGCACCTGTTCTGCGCGAAACCACAGCAGGTAGTGCGAATGAATCTGGGAGATGGCGACCGCCAGCACGCCACCGGCATGGGCCGCGAGCTCCGGGAGCTCATCGATGTCGCGGCGCAGGTTGTCGCTGTGGAACACCGTGTCTTCGCCGCGCTGGCCCAGCCAGTGCACCAGTGCATTGATCTGGGCCGGCGGCGGGGTTTGGCCGATCAGGTCGCAGCGTTCGGCAGAAATCACCGCCACACCGCTGGCATTGGCGAACGCCAGCAGCACCTCGGGCAGCTCGCGCAGGCCGTCGCTGACGCTGTCGTGGTCGGCCATCGACGAGATCATGCGTACGATGTGCTGGCGCAGGTCGAGCAGCTGACGGGTCCTGGCGTGGGACTCGCGGGTCTCGATCTGCAGCGACAGCACGCTGGCCAGCAGTTCGCAGGCGGTGCGGGTACGGAATTCGACCGCGCGCGGCTCGGCATGGTGGCAGGAGATCAGGCCCCACAGCTGGCCATCGACCACGATCGACAGCGACATCGAGGCCAGGGTGCCCATGTTGCGCATGTACTGCAGGTGCACCGGCGACACGCTGCGCAGGGCGGCGAAGCTCATGTCCAGAGGCTTGCCGGTGCGCGGGTTGGTCGCAGGCACCAGCGGGGAGGCCTGATAGTCGGCATCCTCGATCACGCGGATGCGGTTGACCCGGTACAGGTCGCGGGCCTGGCGCGGAATGTCAGAGGCCGGGAAACACAGGCCGAGGTAGCGCGGGTAACCGTCATCGGCCAGCTCGGCGAGCACCTGGCCATTGCCCTCGGCATCGAAGCGGTATGCCTTGACCCGACCGAACCCGGTGATGCGCTTGACCTGCAGCACGCATTGCTGCAGCAGTTCTTCGAGGCTGCCGGCATTGTGCAGGCTGCTGACGAAGCCACGCACCAGCGGGTAGTAGTCGCCTTGCCCGGCCAGGTCCGCAGGCAGACGGAAGGGCTCGAATTCGGCGATCAGCACCTGATCGTGGCGGTGGGTCAGCAGGCGTAGGGGCTCGCCGCACGGAGCACCCTGACGCAGGCGCACATCGCCGATATGAAACGGAAAGGCTTCCTCGTCGGGCAGGCGTTCGAGCTGGGCGCGCAAGTCGAAGCTTGCGCTGACCACGTCGGCAAAGGTGCTGCCAAGCAGCTCTTGCGCTGATACGCCCAACCAGCGTTGGACGTTTTCGCTGGCCTGGAGGATGCGCAGGTCGCCTTCATCCAGTACCAGCAGAAAGCCGTGCGGCTGGATGCTGCCGGGCACCTGGATCGGCTCCTGAGCGCAGCGCTCAACGGCGGCGGCGAGCGCATTGTGTGCAGTCATCAATGAAACGCTCCTGTGATGTTCTTCCATGCGTGCCGCATGCGTCTGGTGCCGGCTGTTGGCCGCCGGACACCGTAACAGAAATGTGGGCCGTCTTGCCGGCTCTTTGCCATTGGAGGCGCATGATGGGCGAGGGTTCGCTGCTGCGCAGAAAATTCTTGGGCCGGCGCTGGCGGGCAAGATGAAACTTTGTCGTTAACACAAAAGAATGGCACCCCGCCATCACGGCTCCGTCACCTGCTGCTACGCTCAGATTGATGATAGAGGAACAAGGAACATCCAGTGACGGAACGCTTGGTGGCCGCGCTGTTTGGCCTGCTTTTGAGCGGCAGTGCCGTGGCGGCAGACTTTCTGGTCGAGGTGCGGGTGCTGGTGCAGCGCGGCTGCATGCTGGTCACCCAGCAACGTGACGCTGGTGCCCAGGCGCTGGGTCGGATCGACCTGGGCGCTGTCGCTCGCCTGGACGGTGTGAATGCGCCATTGAGTGGCGTACTGCTCAACAAACGCCCGCCGCGCCTCGAATGCAACCCCGATACGCCTTATCAGGTGCGGGTCGACGGTGGCCAGCATGGCGGTGTCGGCGAGCTGCGCTTCCTGGCCAGTGGCGACGCCAAGGCCAGGCCGATCCCTTATCGGCTGTTCCGCGATGCCGCCTGGCGCGAGCCTGTGGCCGTCGGTGAGCCGCATGCCGCACGTGTACCCGATAGCGGTTCAGTGGCGCTGCCGCTCTACGCCCGCATCGACAAGCTGGCCTGGGTGCCACGCGCCGGGCAATACGCCGATTTGCTCACAGTCACGGTCACCTGGTAACGAGGCCGCCATGCACAAGGACGTCACGCCATGAAGCGCACTTCGCTCCTGCTGCTCAGCCTCGGCCCGCTGCTATTGCCCAGTGGCGCGGTGCATGGCACCACTACTGGCTTCATCGAGGCGCGGCTGGTCATCAGCGCCGCCTGCCAGATCGACAGCGGCGACCAGCCGCCTGCCACCCTCGGCAACCCCGGGCTGATGGACTTCGGCCAGCGCGGCCCGAACTGGGATGCGCCGCTGCGCAGCCGGGTCGACGAGGCGGGCGGCGAGGGCGGCCTGCAGATCAGTTGCACCCCCGAGGTGCGGGCGTTCAACGTGCGCATCAACGGTGGCCTGAATGGCGACGATGGCGTGCGACGGCTGAGCAACGGCCGCGAAATGATCCCCTACCAACTGGCGGTCGACCCCGGCGGCAACAGCCGTTACGGCATCGGCCAGGCCCGCGCCTTCATCATCAGCAGTACCGAGCAGATCCCCATTCCCATCTTCGGTGTGGTGGTGGCGCAACCGCGCTCACTGCCGGCCGGGCTGTACCGCGACACCCTGAGAGTGACCCTGGACTGGTAAACGACGCAAGGAGACTCCGATGCGAACGACTTTCACCCGCTGCATGCTCGCCGGCCTCGGCCTGGCCATGGCTGCTCACGCCCAGGCCGCCACGGTGACCGGGACCATCACCTCGACCCTGACCCTGACCTCGGCGTGCCAGGTCAATGGCGCTGGCGGTACTTCGGGGTTGAACTTCGGTGCCCTGGACTTCGGTACCCAGGAAGCCCTGTTCACCACGGCCAACGGCCAGGTGCTGGGCGGTGGTGGCGGTGCGATGAGCATCCTCTGCTCGGCCGGTACGGTGCCGGCGATCCGCGTGCGCGCCGGGTCCCATGACGGCCAGTCGACTGGAGGTACCCGCGCATTGGCCGATGGTGCCGGCAACTTCGTCCCGTACGACTTCTACACCGATGCCGGGCGCACCACGCTGCTGGCCATTGACGGCACTATCACCTTGCCGACCAGCACCGGCGTGGCGCAGACCGTCAACCTTTACGGCCAGGCGCGGGGCAAGGCAGGCCTGCCTGCCGGGACGTACACCGACACGGTGGCGGTCGAGCTGTCGTTCTGAGCCATGCGCAGCGGTTTCGGCGGGTGCCTGATCGGTGTTGGCATGCTGATGGCCGTGCCTCTGGATGCGGCAACCACCAGTACCTTTCAGGTGAGCGCGCAGATTGTCGCCGGCTGCCTGGTGGTGGGCGGGGTGACCAGCTATGGCGTGCTCAACTTCGGCACCCAGTCAGCGTTGTCCACCGGCATTCTCAGCACCTCCCTGGGCGGCACCACGGTGACCTTCCAGTGCACCCCGGGCGTGGCCCTGAGCATGAGCCTCGATGCTGGGCAGAACAGCGCCAGCGGTACGCGCAATCTCAAGCGTAGCGGCGGCACCCAGGTGCTTGCCTATCAGTTGTACCAGGACGCGGCTTACAGCCAGGCCCTGGGGATCGGCCAGAACGTCACGGTGAGCTACACCGACGCCACGGCCATCAAGTTGCCGGTGTATGGCCGTACCCAGTTGCCAGGCAACTTGCCGGCCGGGACCTACACCGATGTCGTGCAAGTGACGGTGACCTGGTGAACGCGCCGGCACCGAGAACAATAAATCAAGGAGGGTTGCATGGGGGCAGGCGCGAAGTGGGCGCAGGGTTTGATCGGGCTGACGCTGTTGGCGAGCCTACCGGTGGGCGCGGCCACGTCGGTGCTGATCTGGCCGATCGATCCGGTCCTGGAGGCGGACCAGAAGGCCGGTGCACTGTGGCTGGAAAACCGCGGCACGGCGCCGGCCAACCTACAGGTACGGGTGTTCGCCTGGCGCCAGGGCGACTACCAGGAGCAGTTTCAGGCCCAGCGCGAAATCATCGGCAGCCCGCCAGTGGCCAACATCCCCCCAGGGCAAAAGCAGCTGATCCGCCTGACCCGCACCGCTAGCTCACCGGTCGGCCAGGAACAGGCCTATCGCATCATCATCGACGAAATCCCTTCGCCATTGCCCGCCGATGCCGGCAGCCAGGGCACCACGGCGGCGATCCGCCTGCAGATGCGCTATTCGGTGCCGTTGTTCGTCTATGGCGAAGGCTTATGGGGCAAGGCCGACCCGCAAGGCCAGCGCGACGGTGTGGGCAAGCCGCAGCTCAGCTGGCGTCCGGTGACGGTGCAGGGCAAACCCTATGTGGAAATGCGCAATACCGGCCCTGTGCATGCGCGCCTGACCGATGTGGTGGTGCAGCACGGCGGCCAGGGCAAGCCCTTGGCCGAAGGCCTGCTCGGCTATGTATTGCCAGGTGCCAGCATGCGCTGGCCGGCACCGGTCGTGCCGAACGCTGGCAGCGTGATCAAGGGGAGGGTGAACGGCCAGGAAACGGCCGAAGCGATCCGGCAAGGGCAATGAGCCCGTTACTGAATGAAGGGCAAGGGCCATGGAGGACCCGGCAATGGTCGGAATCCGTGTGTGAGATGGCTGTCGCGGGCGTCGCGCCGCTGGTGCCTGGGGCTGACCTTGTTCGGCCCCTGCGTTGCGCTGGCCGACGACCTGCCGCCCCCGCCCAGCGAAACCACCGCCGTCGCCGACGCCACGCTGTACCTCGACCTGCTGGTGAACCAGATGCCCAGGGCTGAGCTGGTACCGGTGCAGCAACGCGCCGGGCGCCTGTACCTGGACAGCGAGGAGCTGCGCAAGCTCGATGTCAAGCTGCCGGGCGACCCGCAGGGTGAGGTGGCGCTGGACGATGTGGCCGGCCTGCATGCCGATTACGACAGCCAGAATCAGCGCTTGCTGCTGCAGGTGCCGCCGGCCTGGCTGCCGGACCAGCAGGTCGGCGAGCGCAACCTGTACCCTGCCAGCGAGGCGCGCAGCAGCTTTGGTGCCTTGTTCAACTACGACCTCTACCTCAACGACACCGATGACGGGGGCACGTACCTGGCAGCCTGGAACGAGCTGCGCCTGTTCGACAGCTGGGGCACCTTCTCGACCACCGGCCAGTGGCGCCAGTCGTTCAATGGCGCGCAGGCCGATGCCAACCGCCAGGGCTTCCTGCGTTACGACACCACTTGGCGCTTCACCGACGAGCAACGCCTGCTGACGTACGAGGCGGGTGACTTCGTGACCGGGGCCTTGCCCTGGACCAGTTCGGTGCGGGTCGGGGGCCTGCAGCTGTCGCGTGACTTTGGTGCACGTCCGGACCTGGTGACCTATCCCTTGCCGGCCTTTGCCGGTGAAGCAGCAGTGCCGACCTCGCTGGACCTGTTCATCAATGGCTACAAGTCCAGCACCACCGAACTGCAGCCAGGCCCGTACACCCTGACCAACGTACCGTTCATCAACGGTGCCGGCGAGGCGGTGGTGGTGACCACCGACGCGCTTGGCCGCCAGGTGTCCACCACCTTGCCGTTCTACGTCACCAGCAGCCTGCTGCAAAAGGGCCTGTCGGACTTTTCGGTGGCCGCTGGCAGCTTGCGCCGTGACTATGCCGTGGAAGATTTCGGCTACGGCGCAGGTGTTGCCTCGGCCAGCCTGCGCCACGGCATCAGCGACAACTTCACCCTGGAAACCCATGTCGAGACCGCCGAGTCACTGCTGCATGGTGGCCTGGGTGGCAACATGCGCCTGGGTACGTTCGGCGTGCTCAATGCGGCCTTGGCGCAGAGCCAGTTCGAAGGCGAAAAGGGCCACCAGGTCGCCCTCGGCTATCAGTACAACAGCCAGCGCATCGGCTTCAGCTACCAGCGCCTGCAGCGCCATGGCGAGTATTCCGACCTGAGCCGGGTCGACATGCCCGACATGCAACTGAGCCAGCGCAGCGAACAGGTGACGCTGAGCGTCAACCTCGACCAATACGGCAGCCTTGGTGCCGGCTATTTCGATGTGCGCGCCGGCGACGACACGCGCACTCGGCTGATCAACCTGAGCTGGAGCAAGCCGCTGTGGGGCAACAGCAGCCTGTACCTGTCGGCCAACCGTGAGGTCGGCGACAGCAGCTGGGCGGTGCAGGCGCAGGTGGTGATCCCGTTCTACTTCGGCAGCACCCTGGCGGTGAGCACCGAACGCAGCAAGGACGGCGAGCGTTTGCAGCGGGTCAACTACAGCCGCGCCGTGCCCGTGGGCGGCGGTGTCGGCTACAACCTCGGCTACGCCGGCAGCAGCGACCGCGATGCCTATCGCCAGGCCGATGTCACCTGGCGCTTGCAATCGGTGCAGGTGCAGGCCGGCGTATACGGCAGTAGCGGCGAGATGACCCGCTGGGCCGACGCCAGTGGCTCGCTGGTGTGGATGGGCGCCGGCGTGTACGCCGCCAACCGCATCGACGATGCTTTCGTGGTGGTCAGCACCAGCGGTTATGCCGATGTGCCGGTGCGCTACGAAAACCAGGAAATCGGCCGCACCGACCGCAGCGGCCATTTGCTGGTGCCTTACAGCAGCGGCTACTACCGCGGCAAATATGAAATCGACCCGATGGACTTGCCACCTGATGTGCTGGCGGCCGAAGTCGAACAGCGGGTGGCGGTGCGCCGCGGCAGCGGTTACCTGCTGGAGTTTGCCCTCAAGCGTGTGCTGGCGGCGAGCATCGAGCTGGTCGGCGCTGACCGGCAACCGCTCAAGCTGGGCAGCAAGGTCCTTCATCAGGAAAGCGGCGGCCAGGCGGTGGTCGGCTGGGATGGCCTGGTATACCTGGAAAACCTGTCGCCGCACAACCGTCTGCAGGTGACGCTGGAAGACGGCGGGCTGTGCCGGGTCGAATTCGACCTGCCGCAGGCGCAAGGCTCGATCCCCTTGATCGGCCCACTGGTGTGCCGATGAGGCGCCTGCTCTGCGGTCTTCTGCTGGCGTTGCTGCCCGCAGGTTCCGCCTGGGCGCTGTGCTCGTCGGTGGCAACCGCGCCGGCGGCGTTCGGCACGGTCAATTCGACCCTGGTACGTACTGCGGTCCAGAATGCTTCGAGTACCAATTCCGGGCTGCAATGCACGGGCTCGTTGCTCAGCCTGCTGAGCTCCACCGACCACTTCTACGCCACCATCACCTCAACCAGCAGTGGGCTGGTCGGCCCCACGGGCGATGTCATTCCATACACCGTGTATGGCGACAACACGACCAACTACCCGGTTGCCCGCGGCGTTGCCTATGATTTCGCCCGCACCGGCATCCTCGACCTGCTGGGGCTGCTTGGCGGCACCACGCCCAAGTCTGTGCCGCTCTATTTCCGCACCCAGATCGGCAGCAACGTCGCCGCCGGGGTCTATCAGGAAACCCTGACCGTGGCGTGGAGCTGGAACTACTGCTCGGGGATCGGCATTGGTGCCATCTGCCTGGGGCGCGATATCGGCGCTGGTACCCAGACGCTACGGGTAACGCTGACCGTGACCAACGACTGCCAGATCACCACGCCCAGCATCAGCTTCGGCAGTGCACCGGTGGTGGCCGGGTTCGGTACGGTGAACCAGAGCGTCAGCCTGTCATGCACCAAAGGCAGTGCCTACACGGTGGGCTTGAATGATGGTGAGAACGTATCGGGCGGGCGGCGGCGGATGAAGTCCACGGCGGGCAACTTCCTGGCCTATGACATTTTCAAGAGTGCCGGCACGGTGCGCTGGGGTTCGCTGACAACCGCCCGGCGCTCGAGCAGCGATGCCGATGTGAACCCCGGCAATGGGACCGGGACTGGCAGCCAGGTGTTCAACTACAACGCCAAGGTCTATACCGACCAGGCCACACCGCCGGCGGCGAGTTACCTCGACAATGTGATTCTGGATGTGCAGTTCTGATGGCGTAGTCCTGCACTGGCCTCTTCGCGGGGCAAGCCCGCCCACAGGTCGTCCACTTGCCTCAACGTCTGTGTCATACCTGTGGAAGATTACCCAGCCCTGCGGGCTGCGCTGTCGCAGACGGAACAATGTCCGCAAGGGCGCCGCCATAACCTGTGGGAGCGGCTTTAGCCGCGAAGCAGGCGACGCGGTGGATGGCACCGGCTTTGCCGGTGTTCGCGGCTAAAGCCGCTCCCACAGAGTTCTCGTTAAATCAGATAGCTGTGATCTGTTCCATGAGAGCCCGCTTGTCCCGCGAAGAGGGCATTCCTGCTCAGCGCAGATCGTCAACCATCTTCATTAGGGTCTCCAGCACCGCCTCGGCCAACGCCTTCGACCGCGCGCCCGACCACTCTGCTACCGGCTCCGGCGCATCGTCGTGGTCCTTGAACGGCATTTCCAGCGTCAGTGACAGGCAGTCATAGGCCATCCCCACCGCATTGCACGCCAGCGTGGTATTCGCCTGCCCCGGCTCGTCGCGGGTATACCCATGCACCGTCTGGAAGTCCGGGGTCACGCTGCACAAGGTCGTGCGAAACTGCTCTTCCAGCCTGGCCAGCCGCGGCGTATACCCCGGGTTGCCCTCGCAGGCTGCGGTAAACACGTGTGGAATCTCTTCATCCCCATGCACATCGATGAACGCATCCACCCCGTACTGCTTCATCTGCGCCTGGGCAAAGAACACTTCCGGGCTGAACTCGATACTCGCGTCCTGCCAGGCCCGGTTGAGGTCCTTGCCCTTGAAGTTGGTGCGCAGGTGACCGAGGAAGGCACCGTCCGGGTTCATGTTCGGGATCAAGTACAAGTCAGCTTTTTTCAACAGCTCTTGAACGGCGGTGCCATTGGCTTGCAGCTGGTCGATCACCCCCTCCATGAACCACTCGGCCATGTGCTCACCCGGGTGCTGCTGGGCGATCAGCCACAGTTTGCGCTTGCCTGCGGCGCCATCGCCGGCGCGCAGCAGCGGAATATCCCGGCCTTGCACGCTACGCCCGTGGGCCAGCAGCTCGACGCCCGGGATCTGCTGGGCACGCTCGATCAGCTGGTTGTGGCGCGCGCGCGGGTAGGGTTCGAAGTAGGCGAACCAGACCTGCTCCTGCTCGGCCTCGAGCTCGAACGACAGGGCCTTGCCGTCGAACTGGCTGGGCACACGGAACCAGGTCTGCTGGTCGTAGGACGCCACGGCGTTGTAGCCGCTCCAGGCATTCTTGTAGGAAGACTCACTGGCGTTTTCCAGGCTGAAGCGATGGACCTGGCCCGGGGTGAGGCCGCTGACCTTGAAGTGGAACCACTGGAAGTGGCCGCTATTTGTGTCCGGGCGGATGGCCAGGCGCACCTGGACCGGGTTGCTGGCATCCAGGACCTGGATGTTGCCGGAATCGAAATCGCAGTCGATTTGCAGGGGGGACAGCGTCACGGTCATTGGCGGGCTCCTTGGGAATTGTTGTGGGGGTACTGTACACCGCTTGAGGGTGGGGCGTGTGGGGAGAAGGGCTGGATCGCTTGCCTTGATCGCGATCACTCTTTGATTTGCAACTTGAGTAAACAAATCAGAATGGGCTGAGGAATTCATGGCAGCTCAGCTGCTGAATGCCGTGTTCGCCATTGGTGTCGCCTTTTCACAAACCATCATGGGTCCGCTCTCGACCGGATGGGGCGAAAACGTCTGCTGATTGCTGGTCTCGTGGTTTCCATTGCAGGTGCGGCGGGATGCATCTTCGCAACCAGTTACGAAGGCTTCATGGCCTTTCGTTTACTACAGGCGGTGGGCTGCGGGTGCTTCGTGCTTAGCCAAGGCGCTAGTGCAGGGGGCGCCAGCATGCTGGTGGCATCCATAAGGAACAGCTTGCCAATGAGCCTGGCGCTGGGCTTTATCGCCTGCAGCCTCGCGGGCTGGTATTTGCTTATCTATCTGAAAGGTTTGGAGCGGTGCCAGCGGGTTTGTGACTCAGGCCCAATACCCAAATAGCAGTAGCGCAGCCAGGCCCAAACCAACCGCCACCGAACACCCACCTACCGAAATCGCTGCACGCCCCTGCTGGTACCAGCCATCCTGCCCCAGTTCCCGCGCAGGGGCGAGCAAGCTGCGCCAGCGCAGCTCGGTTTCGTGAAACGCCTGCAGGTGCGCAGGTGATGCATCCAGCCAGCGGCGAAAATCGATGCGCTCGCACGAGGTCACCTCAGGATTCTGCAGCCGCACATACCATTGCACGGCCATACCGGCCAAAGCATCCCCGCGCGGTTGCGTCACTTGCAGGGCCTGGTTCATGTTGCGTTCGATACTGAGCAGGGGGAGGTCAAGGCGCTTGGCGATACTGGCAAAGTCCAGTTGGTCCAGGCGGTTGAGCAGGAACACCTGCTGCACGCGCCGAGGCAGGCGCTTGAGCGCATGAAGCAGCTCATTCTCGGCAGCATGCTCGCTGGCAGGCGTTGGGTGTTCAAGGGGCAGCAGCAGACGGCTCATGAACAGCTCCTTGCTCGGGGGTAGGGATGGGGGCATCGTCCTTGACGCAGAAACAGCGTAGGCGAAACGAGATTGATTCTCAAGTGCTGATTCCGCAAAGATTTGTAATGAGCGTTCACGCTCTGAAACACTTTTGCTATCATGCGCGCCATCAACGATCTTCATTAGCCTGAAGAGCCAAAAAAAAGACCCGGCAAAAAGCCGGGTCAAAAACCGTGATTAGCCTGATGAGGAGATAATCTGAGAGCGACCTAAGCTCCAGGTTATCCAGCGGATCTCGCGATCAGCTGAGTGCAATAATAATCGTTATCATTTGCCAGTCAAATGAATTTTCATTTATTCGGTAAAAAATTTTACCGATGCGCTTCCTTGTCCCCGTAGCGGGGCCTTTCGCCGGTGCTTTTCATGGCTGGCGGGCCATCACGCTTCTCCCTTCTTCCAGTGCCTACAACCCGTTCTGCAGCGCGCGCCTGTGCTCCAGCAGGGCCCTGGCCATATCGATCATGTGCATCAGCGCGAACGTCAGCTCGCGGGTGCTGCCTTCCTGGTGGCTGGCGGTTTCCTGGGCGGTTGCGGCGGCGCAGCGGAGCAACTCGATGGCGTGGTCCTGAGCCTGCTCGGCAGTCACGTTTGGGTGCAACGTCCAGATCTGATTGTGCAAACTGGGGCGCGTGGGGTTGGGGTTCAGGTAGTAGTCGAGGGCGCGACGGGCTGCTTCGCTGTCCAGATCTGTTACGTCGTCTTTCGGTGGTTTCATCCTGATACCTGCTAGAGCCAATAGGGAAAGGGTTCAGGCTCATAGTAATACCGTGAGTATTTTTGTGAGCGATAATAAATAATACCGAATGTTTATTGAGCGTCAGAAGGCAGTCCGTATCGTGCCAGCGATGAATATGGATAAATGGATTGCCCTCGTCCGTGACCGGATGGAGGAGCTCAAGCTCACTCAAGAGCAGCTTGCCGAGCGCGTTGGCGTGTCTCAAGGCAGCGTCGGGCATTGGGTGAACAAGCGGCGCCAGCCGAAGATCGAGTCGATGAACCGCACGTTCGTCGAGATCGGCATGCCTCACTACAGTGTCAGCCTGCAGCTGCGCATCCAGGGGCAGGTGGGCGAAGAGCGTGGCAACTACGATATGGATGAGGCTGAAGGCGAACTCGACCTCATGCAATACATCGTGTGCTTCCGTTACCCGCTGCTGGCGTGGGATGAGCTGGGCACTGCAGCGCTGACCGAGCCTGGTGTGTTCGAACAGACCGATTACCTGGCTCAGGGCAAGGCGTTCTGGCTGACCGTGGAAAATGATGCCATGAGCACGTCCAGCGGCCGCAGCGTGCCGCAAGGCATGCGGATACTGGTGGACCCTGGGCTGGAGGCGGAGCCGGGGCGACTGGTGATTGCCCGGCAGCCAGGGAAAACGGCAATCCTGCGTGAGCTGGCCGAGGAGGGTGGGCAGCAGTACCTGAAGGCGCTGAACGGCAGCTATCCGGCGTTGGTGTGCGAAGCGGGCTGCGAATTTCTTGGCGTGGTCGTGAGAGTACACGGTGTTTTCTAGTGTTTTTGGGCTGCGCTGCAGCCATTCGCGGGCACGCCCGCTCCCACAGAAGTCTCGCAAGGCCCGAGCACAGCGGTGAACCTGTGGGAGCGGGCGTGCCCGCGAAGGGCCGCAAAGCGGCCCCCCGGTTGCTTTACTCGGTCAGCTCGACCAGCACCGTCCCTTCGCTGACCATATCCCCTTCCTGACAGAACAGTGCCTTCACCGTCCCGGCATGGGGCGCACGAATGCTGTGCTCCATTTTCATCGCCTCGAGCACCACCAGCGCCGTACCGGCTTCCACCACCTGCCCAGTCTCCACCAGCACCCGCACGATGCTGCCGTTCATCGGCGCACCCAGCCCGCCCTGGTGGCTGTGGCTGGCTTCGGCCTGGGCGATCGGGTCGAACGCCTGCACCGCATGCATCTCGCCCTCCCAGCTCAAGAACAGCGTGTCGCCACGGCGCACTGCCAGGTGCCGTCGGCGGATACCGCTCTGATCATGGCCAAGCTGTTCACCCTCGAGCTGCCAGGTCGAGGCGGCATTGCGTTCCAGGGCCACCGCCTGGCTTGCGCCGCCACTCACCAGGTGCAGGCTGCTGCGCGCCGGCAATCCCAGGCGCAGGCCATTGCGTTCGGCCCACGGCGAGCGGGCATCGTCGGCACGCTGGTGAGGTGCCTGGCCCTGCAGCCAGGCTTCGGCTGCAGCCTCCCAGAACCCCACAGGCAGTGCTTGAGGTGCGGGAAGCAGCACGTCCTGATGTCGGGGAATGAAACCGGTATCCAGCTCGGCCGCGGCAAAGGATGGGTGAGCGAGAATGCGGCGCAGGAAGGCGATGTTGGTCTTCAGCCCGCCAATGGCGAATTCGTCGAGCATCGCCAGCAGGCGCAGACGTGCCTGCTCACGGTCCTGACCCCAGGCTATCAACTTGCCCAGCATCGGGTCGTAGAACGGCGACACCACGTCGCCCTCGCTAACCCCGCTGTCCACCCGGCGGCCTTCGCCTGGTGCCGATTCGCGGTACAGCGTAAGCGTACCGGTGGCCGGGAGAAATTCATTGGCCGGGTCCTCGGCATACAGCCGCACCTCGATGGCATGGCCGATCAGCGGCACCTGCGCCTGGGTGATCGGCAACGGCTCGCCACAGGCCACGCGAATCTGCCAGGCCACCAGGTCGAGGCCGGTGATGGCTTCGGTGACTGGGTGTTCGACCTGCAGGCGGGTGTTCATCTCCATGAAGAAGAACTCGCCACGGGCGTCGAGCAAAAACTCGACGGTGCCGGCACCGACATAGCCGATGGCCTGGGCTGCACGCACCGCGGCCTCACCCATGGCCCGGCGCAATTCGGCGGACAGGCCCGGCGCCGGTGCTTCTTCGACCACCTTCTGGTGGCGACGCTGGATCGAGCAATCGCGTTCGTTGAGGTACAGGCAGTTGCCGTGCTGGTCGGCGAATACCTGGATCTCCACATGGCGCGGTTTGAGTACGTACTTTTCCACCAGCATGCGCGCATCGCCGAACGACGACTGCGCTTCGCGCTGGGCGGAGGCCAGGGCGTCGGCCAGCTGGCTTTCTTCCTCGACCACTTTCATGCCCTTGCCACCACCACCGGCGCTGGCCTTGAGCAGCACGGGGTAGCCAATGCGTTCGGCGGCGGCGCGGAAGGTGTCCAGGTCTTGAGCTTCACCGTGGTAGCCGGGCACCAGCGGCACGCCGGCGTCTTCCATCAATGCCTTGGCCGCCGACTTGCTACCCATGGCATCAATGGCACTGGCCGGTGGGCCGAGGAAGATCAGCCCGGCCGCTTCGATGGCGCGGGCGAAGCCTGCATTCTCGGACAGGAACCCATAGCCCGGGTGGATGGCCTGGGCGCCGCTGGCCTTGGCCGCAGCGAGGATCTTGTCGATCACCAGATAGCTGTCAGCGGCCTTGCTGCCGCCCAGGTCCACACGGATGTCGGCTTCGCGGCTGTGCCGCGCGTCGCGGTCGGTGGCGCTGTGCACGGCGACGGTGGTCAGGCCCATGGCCTTGGCAGTGCGCATCACCCGGCAGGCGATTTCGCCACGGTTGGCAACCAGCAGGGTGGTCAAAGCGGGGCGGCTCATGGGCGCGGCTCCTTCTTGTCGTCGGTTTGCCAGGCGGGGCGGCGCTTTTCCAGGAAGGCGCGCAGGCCCTCCTGGCCTTCGGCGCTGACGCGGATGCGGGCAATGGTGTTTTCGCAGTAGCGGCGCAGGGCCGGGCTGAGTTCGCCGTCGTCCACTTCGCGCAGCAGGTCCTTGGTGGCGCGCAGCGCCTGGGGGCTGTTCTGCAGCAGGTTGCTCACCCAGGCTTCGACCTGTGCATCCAGCTCGCCGGCCGGGTACACCTCGGCCAGCAGGCCCAGTTCGCGGGCACGCACGCCGCTGAAGCGCTCGGCGGTCAGGGCGTAGCGGCGTGCGGCGCGTTCGCCGATGGCCTTGACCACGAACGGGCTGATCACCGCCGGGGCCAGACCGATGCGTACTTCCGACAGGCACAGCTGGGCGTCTTCGGCGCCGATGGCCATGTCGCAGCAGCTGATCAGGCCCAGCGCGCCGCCGAAGGCCGCGCCTTGCACCACGGCCAGGGTCGGCGCTTTGAGGCGGTGCAGGGCATACATCAGCTCGCCGAGTTCGCGGGCGTCATCGAGGTTGGTGTTGAAGTCCAGCTGCGCCGATTGCTGCATCCAGGCCAGGTCGGCGCCGGCGCTGAAGTGCCGGCCACGGCCGCGCAGCAGCAGAAAGCGCAGGCTGGCGTCCTCGGCCAGCTGATCCAGGGCGACGATCAGCTCACGGATCATCAGCGCGTTGAAAGCGTTGTTCTTGTCCTCGCGGCTCAGCCACAGGGTGGCGAAGCCGCGTGGGTCGCGGGTCAGTTCGAGGGTGCTGAAATCGCTCATGGGTCACATCCGGAAAATGCCGAAGCGGCTCTGTTCGATCGGCGCGTTCAGCGCGGCAGACAATGCCAGGCCGAGCACGTCGCGGGTCTGCGCCGGGTCGATGACGCCGTCGTCCCACAGGCGGGCGCTGGAGTAGTAGGGATGGCCCTGGTGCTCGTACTGGTCGAGGATCGGCTGCTTGAGCCTGGCCTCGTCTTCGGCACTGAACAACTGGCCACTGCGTTCGCTTTGCTCGCGCTTGACCTGGGCCAGCACCCCGGCGGCCTGCTCGGCGCCCATCACACCGATGCGGGCGTTGGGCCACATCCACAGGAAGCGCGGGTCGTAGGCACGGCCGCACATGCCGTAGTTGCCAGCGCCGAAGCTGCCACCAATGATCACCGTGAACTTCGGTACCTGGGCGCAGGCCACGGCAGTGACCAGCTTGGCACCGTGCTTGGCGATACCGCCTTCCTCGTACTTCTTGCCGACCATGAAGCCGGTGATGTTCTGCAGGAACAGCAGCGGGATGCCGCGCTGGCAGGCCAGTTCGATGAAGTGCGCGCCTTTCTGCGCGGCTTCGGCGAAGAGGATGCCGTTGTTGGCCAGGATCGCCACCGGGTAGCCGTGCAGGTGGGCGAAGCCGCACACCAGGGTGGTACCGAACAGTGCTTTGAATTCATCGAACGCCGAGCCGTCGACCAGCCGCGCGATCACTTCGCGCACGTCGAACGGTTGCTTGGCATCGGCGGGCACCACGCCATACAGCTCGTCGGCGTCGTAAAGCGGCGCAACCGGCGCCTGACGTTGCAGCTTGCCGAGCTTGTGCCAGTTGAGGTTGGCCACGCTGCGCCGGGCGATGGCCAGGGCGTGCTCGTCGTTGTCGGCGTAGTGGTCGGCGACGCCGCTGGTGCGGCAGTGCACGTCGGCGCCGCCGAGGTCTTCGGCGCTCACCACTTCACCGGTAGCGGCTTTCACCAAAGGCGGCCCGGCGAGGAAGATGGTCGCCTGCTGGCGCACCATGATCGCTTCGTCGGCCATGGCCGGCACATAGGCGCCGCCAGCGGTGCACGAACCCATCACCACGGCGATCTGCGGGATGCCCAGCGCGCTCATGTTGGCCTGGTTGAAGAAGATCCGCCCGAAGTGCTCGCGGTCGGGGAACACTTCGTCCTGGCGCGGCAGGTTGGCACCGCCGGAGTCCACCAGGTAGATGCACGGCAGCCGGTTCTGCAGGGCGATGGTCTGCGCGCGCAGGTGTTTCTTGACCGTGAGCGGGTAGTAGGAGCCGCCTTTGACCGTGGCGTCGTTGGCCACGATCATGCATTCCACGCCTTCGACGCGGCCGATGCCGGCGATCACGCCGGCGGCGGGCACGTCTTCGCCGTAGACTTCATGGGCGGCCAGCTGGCCGATCTCGAGGAACGGCGAGCCCGGGTCGAGCAGGCGGTCGATACGCTCGCGCGGCAGCAGCTTGCCCCGCGAGGTGTGCCGTTCCTGGGCCTTGGGCCCGCCGCCCTGGGCCACCTGGGCGAGCAGGCCGCGCAGGGCCTGGACCTGTTCGAGCATGGCCGCGCTGTTGCCGGCGAACTCCGCCGAACGCGGGTTGATCTGGGTGTGCAAGGTAGCCATGTGCGCCCGTCCCCTCTGCTCAGCGGGTTTCGTTGAACAGTTCGCGGCCGATCAGCATCCGGCGGATTTCGCTGGTGCCGGCACCGATCTCGTACAGCTTGGCATCGCGCAGCAGGCGGCCAGCCGGGAATTCGTTGATGTAGCCGTTGCCACCCAGGATCTGGATCGCTTCCAGGGCCATCTGCGTGGCGCGTTCGGCGGTGTAGAGGATCACCCCGGCGGCGTCCTTGCGGGTGGTCTCGCCGCGGTCGCAGGCCTGGGCCACGGCATACAGGTAGGCCCGGCTGGCGTTGAGCTGGGTGTACATGTCGGCGATCTTGCCCTGGATCAGCTGGAACTCGCCGATGCTCTGGCCGAACTGCTTGCGGTCGTGGATGTACGGCACCACCAGGTCCATGCAGCTCTGCATGATGCCGGTCGGGCCGCCGGAGAGCACCACCCGCTCGTAGTCCAGGCCGCTCATCAGCACGCGCACGCCGCCATTGAGCTGGCCGAGGATGTTCTCTTCAGGGACCTCGACGCCGTCGAAGAACAGTTCGCAGGTGTTGGAGCCGCGCATGCCCAGCTTGTCGAACTTGTTGCTGCGGCTGAAGCCTTTCCAGTCGCGTTCGACGATGAATGCGGTGATGCCGTGGGCGCCTTTCTCGAGGTCGGTCTTGGCGTAGATCACATAGGTGTTGGCGTCGGGGCCGTTGGTGATCCAGGTCTTGCTGCCGTTGAGCACGTAGTGATCGCCGCGCTTCTCGGCACGCAGCTTCATCGACACCACGTCGGAGCCGGCATTGGGCTCGCTCATGGCCAGGGCACCGATGTGCTCGCCGCTGATCAGCTTGGGCAGGTACTTGAGCTTCTGCTCGTGGGTACCGTTGCGGTTGATCTGGTTGACGCAGAGGTTGGAGTGGGCGCCGTAGGACAGTGCGACCGAGGCCGAACCACGGCTGATCTCTTCCATCGACACCACATGGGCGAGGTAGCCCAGGCCGGCGCCGCCGTACTCTTCAGAGACGGTGATGCCCAACAGGCCCATGTCGCCGAACTTGCGCCACATGTCGGCGGGGAACAGGTTGTCGTGGTCGATCTGCGCGGCGCGCGGGGCCAGTTCGGCGGCAACGAAGGTGCGCACCTGGTCGCGGAGCATGTCGATGGTTTCGCCCAAGGCGAAGTTCAGGGAGGGGTAATGCATGCTGGGCACCTTGTTGTTCTTGAAATATGGGTAACACCGTAGCTCGCGGATCTTGCGCCGGTGTCATCAATCACCTTTACGTTAACGTAAACCTGCCTTCATTCAGTGTCAATCGACTCATCACCTTTACGTAAACGTAAATCTACGCCAGAGTATTCCCAGCTCGCTTCAGCCGTGCCCAGAACAACCACAAGAAGGGACACCCATGAGTCAACCAAGCTACACCCGCGGCCGCCAGGACCAACCGCTGCTGACCCAGACCATCGGCCAGGCCTTCGATGCCACCGTGGCCCGCTGCGCCGACGGCGAAGCACTGGTGGTGCGCCACCAGGGCCTGCGCTACAGCTGGCGGCAGCTGGCCGAACAGGTCGACCTGCATGCCCGCGCCCTGATGGCCCTGGGCGTGAACACCGGCGACCGTGTCGGCATCTGGTCGCCCAACTGCGCCCAGTGGTGCATCCTGCAACTGGCCAGCGCCAAGGTCGGCGCGATCCTGGTCAACATCAACCCGGCCTATCGCGTGGGTGAACTGGAGTACGTACTACGCCAGTCCGGCTGCCGCTGGCTGGTGTGTGCCGATGCTTTCAAGACGTCCGATTACCATGCCATGGTTCAGGAACTGCTACCGGAGCTGGCGACTGCGGTCGTTGGCGAGCTGGCCAGTGAGGGCTTGCCCGAGTTGCGCGGGGTGGTCAGCTTGGCGGCCAACCCGCCCAGCGGCTTCCTGCCCTGGCAAGCACTGGCCGGGCAGGCAGGGCAGACCTCGACTGAAGCTTACACGGCCCGCCAGCAGAGCCTGCAGTTCGACCAGCCGGTGAACATCCAGTACACCTCCGGCACCACCGGTGCGCCCAAGGGCGCCACGCTCAGCCATTACAACATTCTCAACAATGGTTTCATGGTGGGCGAAAGCCTGGGCTTGACCGAACGCGACCGCATGGTGATCCCGGTGCCGCTGTACCACTGCTTCGGCATGGTCATGGCCAACCTCGGTTGCATCACCCACGGCAGCACCATGGTCTACCCCAACGATGCCTTCGACGCCGAGCTTACCCTGCGCGCAGTGGCCGAGGAGCGCGCCAGCATCCTTTATGGCGTGCCGACCATGTTCATCGCCATGCTCGATCACCCGTCGCGCATGCAGCTGGACCTGTCGACCCTGCGCAGCGGCATCATGGCCGGCGCCACATGCCCGATCGAGGTGATGCGCAGGGTGATCGACCAGATGCATATGGCCGAGGTACAGATTGCCTATGGCATGACCGAAACCAGCCCGGTATCGCTGCAGACCGGCCCGGACGATGAACTCGAATTGCGTGTGACCACGGTTGGCCGCACCCAGCCGCAGCTGGAGACCAAGCTGGTGGACGCCGATGGCTGCATCGTTGTCCGCGGCGAGATTGGCGAGCTGTGCACCCGTGGCTACAGCGTGATGCTCGGCTACTGGGACAACCCCCAAGCCACGGCAGACGCCATCGACCCGGCAGGGTGGATGCACTCCGGGGACCTGGCGGTGATGGACGAGCAGGGGCATGTGCGCATCGTCGGGCGCAACAAGGACATGATTATTCGTGGCGGCGAGAACATCTATCCGCGCGAACTGGAAGAGTTCTTCTACACCCATCCGGCGGTTGCCGATGCGCAGGTGGTCGGTATTCCGTGCAGCCGTTATGGCGAAGAGATCGTGGCCTGGATCAAGCTGCACCCGGGCCACAGTGCCACGGTTGAAGAACTTCAGGGCTGGTGCAAGGCGCGGATTGCGCACTTCAAGGTGCCGCGGCACTTCCGCTTTGTTGACGAATTCCCGATGACGGTGACGGGCAAAGTGCAGAAGTTCCGCATGCGCGAGATCAGTGTGGCGGAGATTTCGTCTGTCGTTGCAGGATAATGTGCCGGCTTGTCCGGCCTGTTCGCGTCAGTTCGAAGCCTCGAAAAACCACTCCCACAGGTACTGCGGTGCCCTTGAATGCTTTGCTGTGCCTGTGGGAGCGGGCGTGCCCGCGAAGAGGCGGGTCAGCTCATCTTGACTGAGTAGCTTTCCAGAATTCTCTGGCCAGACCACTGACTGACAGGTTCATGTCAAGCTTGAAGCTGACATCATTTTCCGACTTCAACCGACTTACTGCCTCGTCCAGTTTCTGTTTATCCAAATCGCGCAGATGCATACCGGGCGTTGGCTCGGCTACACCTGCATCCTCCAGAAGCTCCACAACGTACCCTTCGTACTGTTTCCGCTCAGCGGCGCTCATTTCGTCATTCATGGTGACACTCCTGCAATGATAGGGAGCCTCATCATCGAAGCAATGTATTGCCGCTGCCACTGGCAAAAATATCAGGTGCCGTGGTCTACCCTTAAGCCTTCACCGGTGGTTCATCACTCGGCGGATCCCCCACCGTCGGCGGCATGGTCGGCTTGATCGGCAGCTCGTCCGGGTCTTCCTCCGGCACAGGCGGCGGCAAGCTTGGGTCGTCGATGTTGGGATCGGGTGTTTCCGGTGGAATGGGAATGTTCATGGCCTGACCTCGCATGGGTGGTTTTGAAGAGGTGCTGCAGGCTCTGACTGCTGACAGCTGCCGTTCGCTCAATTTTTTTGAACCCCCTGCCTGTGCCCGGCTCTGAACCCTTACCGCCACCAGCCTGAGGGAGCAAGGTCGATGTCACGTAACGAGCCCTTTGAAAGCGTGCCCATGGCGAACGATCACCCAGACCAGGCCATCAGCCTGTCCCAGGCGCTGCTGGCGCCGCGCATCGTGATCGAAGACACCCAGCCCTCGCTCGACGCCGGCAACTTCGCCGCCAAGGCCGTCAGCGGGCAACCGGTCGCCGTCAGCAGCAAGGTCTACAGCGACGGCCACGACCGCCTGGCGGTGATGCTCAACTGGCGCCAGGCGCAAAGCCGGCGCTGGCATTGCGTGCCGATGCAGTCGGCGGGCAATGACTTGTGGCTGGCCGAGTTCACCCCAACCGAACTGGGCCCGCACCTGTTCAGCATCGAGGCCTGGATCGACCCGTTCGCCACTTACTGCCATGACCTGGAGAAGAAGTACCACGCCGGGGTCGAAGTGAAGCTGGAGCTGGAAGAAGGCCGGCTGATGCTCGGCCAGGGCATCGACCTCAGCGAAGGCGCGCTGCGCGAGGAAATCAGCGCGTTGCAACAGCAGTTGGTTTCACTCAAGCCCGACGATCAGGTGGCGCTGCTGTTGCACCCTGATACTGCACGGCTGATGGCGGAAGCCGAGCACCGCAGTTACCTGACCCGCAGCCGCGAATTCCCCGTCGATGTCGACCGGCCGGCAGCGCTGTTTGCCAGCTGGTACGAACTGTTCCCGCGCTCGATCACCGACAGCCCCGAGCGCCACGGCACCTTCAACGACGTGCACGAACGCCTGCCGATGATCCGCGACATGGGCTTCGATGTGCTGTATTTCCCGCCGATCCACCCGATCGGCACCCAGCATCGCAAGGGCCGCAACAATGCGCTGCGTGCCGAACCCGGTGACCCCGGCAGCCCCTATGCGATCGGTAGCCCGGAGGGTGGCCACGACGCTATCCACCCGCAGCTGGGCACCCGCGAGGACTTCCGTCGGCTGGTCGCCGCCGCTGCCGAGCACGGCCTGGAAATCGCCCTGGATTTCGCCATCCAGTGCTCCCAGGACCACCCTTGGCTCAAGGAGCACCCCGGCTGGTTCAGCTGGCGGCCTGACGGCACCATCCGCTATGCCGAGAACCCGCCGAAGAAGTACCAGGATATCGTCAACGTCGACTTCTATGCCGCCGACGCCGTGCCATCGCTGTGGCTGGCCCTGCGTGATGTGGTGGTCGGTTGGGTCGAGGAGGGTGTGAAGACCTTCCGCGTCGACAACCCGCACACCAAACCGCTGCCGTTCTGGCAATGGTTGATCGCCAATGTGCGCAGCGAGCACCCTGAGGTGATCTTCCTCGCCGAGGCCTTCACCAAGCCTGCAATGATGGCGCGCCTGGGCAAGGTTGGGTATGCGCAGAGCTACACCTACTTCACTTGGCGCAATAGCAAAAAGGAACTGCGCGAATACTTCGAAGAACTCAATCAGCCGCCATGGAGCCAGTGCTACCGGCCGAACTTCTTCGTCAACACGCCGGACATCAACCCCTTTTTCCTGCACACCTCGGGCCGCGCCGGGTTCCTCATCCGCGCCGCACTGGCGACCATGGGCTCAGGGCTATGGGGCATGTATTCAGGCTTCGAGCTGTGCGAAGGCACGCCGCTGCCGGGCAAGGAAGAGTACCTGGATTCGGAGAAATACGAGATCCGCCCGCGCGATTTCACCCAGCCCGGCAATATCATTGCCGAGATCGCCCAGCTCAACCGCATTCGCCGGCAGAACCGGGCGTTGCAGACGCACCTGGGCGTGGCGTTCTTCAACTGCTGGAACGACAACATTCTGTACTTCGCCAAGCGCACGCCCGAGCGCGACAACTACATCCTGGTAGCGATCAGCCTCGACCCGCACAACGCTCAGGAGGCCAGTTTCGAGCTGCCGTTGTGGGAGCTGGGGCTCGATGACGATGCCGACACCCTTGGCGAAGACCTGATGAACGGCCACCGCTGGACCTGGCATGGCAAGACCCAGTGGATGCGCATCGAACCTTGGCACCAGCCGTTCGGGATCTGGCGCATCGAAAAGGCCCGCTAACGCGGCGCGGTCCCTTGTAGGAGCGGCCTTGTGTCGCGAAAGGGCTGCGAAGCAGCCCCGGCAATTTCTGCTGCGAAGCTGAAAATCTGGGGCCGCTTAGCGCCCCTTTCGCGACACAAGGCCGCTCCTACAGGGGACCGCGCTGAACCAAGGACAGAAAGGAGTCACCCATGGCCAAGCGTTCCCGCCCGGCAGCCTTCATCGACGACCCGCTGTGGTACAAGGACGCCGTGATCTACCAGCTGCACATCAAGTCGTTCTTCGATGCCAACAACGATGGCATCGGTGATTTCGCCGGCCTGATCAGCAAGCTCGACTACATCGCCGACCTGGGCGTAAACACCCTATGGCTGCTGCCGTTCTACCCCTCGCCAAGGCGTGACGACGGCTACGACATCGCCGCGTACAAAGCCGTGCACCCGGACTACGGCAGCATGGCCGATGCCCGCCGCTTCATCACCGAGGCACACAAGCGTGGCCTGCGGGTGATCACCGAGCTGGTCATCAACCACACCTCCGACCAGCACCCGTGGTTCCAGCGCGCCCGCCACGCCAAGCGCGGCAGCAAGGCGCGGGACTTCTACGTGTGGTCGGACGACGACCAGAAATACGACGGCACGCGGATCATCTTCCTCGACACCGAGAAGTCCAACTGGACCTGGGACCCGGTCGCCGGCCAGTACTTCTGGCACCGCTTCTACTCGCACCAGCCAGACCTCAACTTCGACAACCCGCAGGTGCTCAAGGCGGTGATCGGGGTGATGCGCTTCTGGCTCGACCTGGGCGTCGACGGCCTGCGCCTGGACGCCATCCCCTACCTGATCGAGCGCGACGGCACCAACAACGAGAACCTCCCCGAAACCCACACGGTGCTCAAGGCGATCCGCGCCGAGATCGACGCCAATTACCCCGACCGCATGCTGCTGGCCGAGGCCAACCAGTGGCCCGAGGACACCCGCCCGTACTTCGGCGAGGGTGATGGCGACGAATGCCACATGGCCTTTCACTTCCCGCTGATGCCACGCATGTACATGGCCCTGGCCATGGAAGACCGCTTCCCGATCACCGACATCTTGCGCCAGACCCCGGAAATCCCGGCCAACTGCCAATGGGCGATCTTCCTGCGCAACCACGATGAGCTGACCCTGGAGATGGTCACCGACCGCGAGCGCGATTACCTGTGGAACTACTACGCCGAAGACCGCCGCGCCCGCATCAACCTCGGCATTCGCCGGCGCCTGGCGCCGCTGCTGCAGCGTGACCGGCGGCGCATCGAACTGCTCACCAGCCTGCTGCTGTCGATGCCCGGCACGCCCACCCTGTATTACGGCGACGAGCTGGGCATGGGCGACAACATCTACCTCGGCGACCGCGATGGCGTGCGCACGCCGATGCAGTGGTCGCCGGACCGCAACGGCGGGTTCTCCCGCGCCGACCCGCAGCGCCTGGTGCTGCCGCCGATCATGGACCCGTTGTACGGCTACCAGACCGTCAACGTCGAAGCCCAGGCCCACGACCCGCACTCGCTGCTGAACTGGAACCGCCGCCTGCTGGCGGTGCGCCAGCAGCAGAAGGCCTTCGGCCGCGGCAGCCTGCGCACGCTGACGCCGAGTAACCGGCGCATTCTGGCGTACATCCGCGAGTACACCGACGAAGGCGGCAACACTGAAGTGATCCTCTGCGTCGCCAATGTTTCGCGCGCCGCCCAGGCCGCCGAGCTTGAACTGTCGCAGTATGCTGACAAAGTGCCGGTGGAGATGCTCGGTGGCAGCGCCTTCCCGCCGATCGGCCAATTGCCGTTCCTGCTGACCTTGCCGCCCTATGCCTTTTACTGGTTCCTGCTGGCTGCCCACGACCGGATGCCCAGCTGGCACATTCAAGCTACCGAGGGGTTGCCGGAATTGACCACATTAGTGCTGCGCAAACGCATGGAGGAACTGCTCGAATCTCCCTCCCGCGACACCCTGAACGACACGATCCTGCCGCAATACCTGCCCAAGCGCCGCTGGTTCGCCGGCAAGGAAGGCCCGATCGACCAGGTGCGCCTGCGCTATGGCGTGCGCTTCGGTACCGCGACCACGCCGGTGCTGCTCAGCGAGATCGAAGTGCTCAGCGACGGGGTGGCCAACCAGTACCAGCTGCCGTTCGGCCTGCTACCCGAAGAGCAGATCAATACCGCACTGCCGCAGCAGCTGGCGCTTTCGCGGGTACGCCGTGGCCGCCAGGTTGGGCTGATCACCGACGCCTTCGTCCTCGAACCGTTCATCCGTGCGGTATTGCGTGCCTGCCAGGATGGCATGCGGTTGCCATGCGGCAACGGCCAGGGCGAGCTGCGCTTCGAGTGCACGCCTCAACTGGCCGGCCTTGAGCTGAACGAGGCAAGTGAAGTGCGCTACCTCAGCGCCGAGCAGTCCAATAGCTCGGTGGTGATTGACGACCGCGTGGTGCTCAAGCTGATTCGCCGGGTCAACCCGGGCATTCACCCTGAGCTGGAAATGAGCGCCTACCTCACCGCCGCTGGCTTCGCCAACATCTCGCCGCTGCTGGCCTGGGTCAGCCGCGTTGACGAGCAAGGTGCGCCACACCTGCTGATGATTGCCCAGGGCTACCTGAGCAATCAGGGCGATGCCTGGGCCTGGACCCAGAACACCCTGGAACGGGCCATCCGCGATGAGATGGAGCCGATCAGCATCGACGCCGAAGCGCACACCGACGCGCTGGCCGAGCTCAACGGCTTCGCCGCCTTGCTTGGCCAGCGCTTGGGCGAGATGCACCTGTTGCTGGCGGCGCCGACCCGCGACGAAGCGTTCACGCCACGCCCAAGCGATGCCGACGACAGCCAACGCTGGGGCACGCAGATCAGCGCCGAACTGAACCGTGCCCTCGACCTGCTGGCCCAGCACCGCGAACACCTCGACACCGACAGCCAGGCCCTGGTGGATGACCTGCAACAGCAGCGCGACGGCCTTGCCCAGCACATCGCCACACTCGCCGAGCAGGCCCAGGGCGGCCTGCTGATGCGGGTGCATGGCGATCTGCACCTGGGGCAGGTGCTGGTGGTGCAGGGCGATGCCTACCTGATCGATTTCGAGGGCGAACCGGCCCGCCCGCTGGACGAGCGCCGGGCGAAACATAGCCCGTACAAGGATGTCAGCGGCGTGTTGCGATCCTTCGACTATGCTGCTGCGATGATTCTGCGCAGCGCGTCTGCCGTGGACCTTTCCGACCCGGCGCGGCAAGCCCGGCAACGGGTTGCCCGGCAGTACCTGCACCAGTCGCGGCATGCTTTCGTCGAAGCCTATGGCCTGGCCACCGCCGCCATGCCTCACGCCTGGCAACAGGCCGAAGGCGAGCGCGCCGCACTGGAGTTGTTCTGCCTGGAAAAAGCCGCCTACGAAATCACATACGAAGCCGAGAACCGTCCGAGTTGGCTGGCCGTGCCCTTGCATGGCCTGCATGGACTGATCAGTACCTGGGGAGAGTCAGAATGAACGTTTCAACGCGTGATAACGGTGGCCTTCGGCAACGGGACCTGGATGCCCTGGCCCGCGCCGAGCACGCCGATCCTTTTGCCGTACTGGGTCTCCATGCTGACGGGCAGGGAGGCGTACACGTCCGTGCCTTCCTGCCCAATGCGCTGAACGTGCGGGTGCTGGCCCGCCATGATGGGCGTACCCTCGCCGAAATGGTGCAGGGCAGCTTGCCCGGCCTGTTCAGCGCGCACCTCGATGAGGCGCAACCGTACCTGCTGCAGATCGGCTGGGCCGGTGGCGAGCAAGTGACCGAAGACCCTTACAGCTTTGGCCCGCAGTTGGGTGATATGGACCTCTACCTGTTCGCCGAGGGCAACCATCGCGATTTGTCCGGGCGCTTTGGCGCCCAGCCGACCCAGGTAGACGGCATCGATGGCGTGTGCTTTTCGGTGTGGGCACCCAATGCCCGACGGGTATCGGTGGTGGGTGACTTCAACAATTGGGATGGCCGCCGCCACCCCATGCGGCTGCGTCACAGCGCCGGGGTGTGGGAGCTGTTCGTGCCGCGCCTGGGCGTGGGCGAAACCTACAAGTTCGAAGTGCTCGGCAAGGACGGCATATTGCCGCTCAAAGCCGACCCGCTGGCCCGCGCCACCGAGCTGCCGCCGAGCACGGCGTCGAAGGTGGCCGGCGAGCTGAACCACGACTGGCACGACCACGACTGGATGGCGCACCGCGCCCAGCGCCACGCCTACAGCGCGCCGTTGTCGATCTACGAGCTGCACCCAGGCTCCTGGCAATGCGAGCTCGACGAACTGGGCGAAGTGTCGCGCTACTACAACTGGCGCGAGCTGGCCGAGCGCCTGGTGCCTTACGTGCAACAGCTGGGCTTCACCCACATCGAACTGCTGCCGATCATGGAGCACCCGTTCGGTGGCTCCTGGGGCTACCAGCCCCTGTCGATGTTCGCGCCGACCTCGCGCTACGGCACCCCTGAAGACTTCGCCGCCTTCATAGATGCCTGCCACCAGGGCGGCATCGGTGTGATCCTCGATTGGGTGCCCGCGCATTTCCCCACCGATGAACATGGCCTGGCGCGGTTCGACGGCACCGCGCTGTACGAGTACGACAACCCGCTGGAAGGCTACCACCAGGACTGGAACACGCTGATCTACAACCTCGGCCGCAACGAAGTGCGCGGTTTCATGCTGGCCTCGGCGCTGCACTGGCTCAAGCACTTCCATATCGACGGCCTGCGCGTCGATGCGGTGGCGTCGATGCTGTACCGCGACTACTCGCGCAAGGCCGGTGAGTGGGTGCCCAACCGCCACGGTGGGCGTGAGAACCTCGAGGCCATCGACTTCATCCGTCATCTCAATGGCGTCGCCGCCGTCGAGGCGCCGGGCGCGCTGATCATCGCCGAAGAATCCACCGCCTGGCCGGGCGTGAGCCAGCCGACCCAGCAGGGCGGCCTGGGCTTTGCCTACAAGTGGAACATGGGCTGGATGCACGACACCTTGCATTACATCCAGAACGACCCAGTGCACCGCACCCATCACCACAACGAGATGAGTTTCGGCCTGATCTACGCTTACTCCGAGCATTTCATCCTGCCGATCTCCCACGACGAAGTGGTGCACGGCAAGCATTCGCTGATCGACAAGATGCCTGGCGACCGCTGGCAGAAGTTCGCCAACCTGCGCGCCTACCTGACCTTCATGTGGACCCACCCAGGCAAGAAGCTGCTGTTCATGGGTTGTGAGTTCGGCCAGTGGCGCGAGTGGAACCACGATCACCAGCTGGACTGGTACCTGCTGCAGTACCCCGAGCACCAGGGTGTGCAGCGCCTGGTGGGTGACCTCAACCGGCTGTACCGCGAGCTGCCGGCGCTGCACGAGCAGGACTGTCAGCCCCAGGGCTTCCAGTGGCTGATCGGTGATGATGCGCACAACAGCGTGTATGCCTGGTTGCGCTGGAGCAGCCAGGGCGAGCCGCTGCTGGTGGTGGCCAACTTCACCCCGGTGCCGCGCGAGGGCTACCGGATTGGCGTGCCGTTCGGCGAGCGCTGGCAGGAGTTGCTCAACAGCGATGCCGGGTTGTATGCCGGGTCGAACGTCGGCAACCTGGGGGCGGTGGAGAGCGAAGAGATGGCCAGCCATGGGCAGCCGCTGTCATTGGCCCTGAACCTGCCGCCGTTGGGTGTGCTGGTGATGAAACCGGCTTGAGATTGCTGGGGCCGCTGTGCGGCCCTTTCGCGACACAAGGCCGCTCCTACAAGGGAACGCGGTCCCTGCAGGAGCGGCCTTGTGTCGCGAAAGGGTCGCACAGCGGCCCCAAAATGGCACAGGCCTACCACCGCATCCGCACCCCAAGGCTGCCAATCAGCCCGTTGATGTCATTGCCATCCACATCACTGCTGTAATCGGCACTGACAAACAGCGCCACCGAAGGCGTCACCCGCGCCACCAACCCCAGGCCCAACTCCACCGTGGTCGAATAACGCGAGCTGGAAATCTTGTCGACCTGGTCCAGCTTCACCTCGCTACTGTCGCTGAAGTCATACCAGACGTTGGTCCGCACATACGGCTCGATCGGCATGCCCTTCACATCGTAGCGCCCGGACAACTTGGCACCGACCCGGCCGCTCCAGCTGGGCTGGCTGTCGAAGGCCTGCAAGGTCTCTTCCTGCACCTGGCTGCCCGGGAAGAACTGCTGGTTGATCAACTGCGCCTGGGGCTCGATGACCCAACTTCCGCCCAGGCGGATCGGGTAACCACCCTCCACCGAAAAGGTCATTGCGTGGCCGCTGTCATCCAGGCGCTGGCCGCTGTCGCCACGGCCCATCACTTCGATGCGCGAGCCCATGGCCACGGCGTCCAGGTGCCAGCCTTGTTCGTGGGTCATGCTCCAGTACACCCCCAGGCTCTCGCCGCTGAGGTTGACCGCGTTGCGCTGCTTGTCACCCAGCAGCGGCCGCACACCGTTGAAGCTGCTCTGCAGGTTGTTGTGCCCCACGAAGATCCCCGCACGGTGCACGTTGCCATCGGCGGTTTCACGCACGAACAGGTCCGGGCCGATCATCAGTTGCTGGCTGGGCGCTTCCAACTGGTCCGGCGCCCGCGCGCCGGGCTGCGGTACGCTGCCAGGAAAGAACTGCGCCCACTGGCTGCCTACCAGGTCGGGTACTACCGGGCTGTGCCGCTCGCCCATTTTCTCGCTGAAGGCGTTCAGCGTTCCGAGGTTTACCCCGCTGGCAGTGACCGGGTCGAGCGATAGCGTCGGCACCGTCGGTTGTTGCAGGTAATTGGGAGAGATCGGATCTTCCTGCAGTTCGAACGCGAAAGTTTCCACCGGGGTTGCCAGAAGCATCGACGTGGAAACCGCGTAGAAAATACGATCGAAGCGCAAGGGGTTCGAGGTTCTTTTCATGGCGGATCTCCTCTGGTTTTTTTGTTGTAAAGCCCAAGGACCTGGCCTGTTGTCACGAGCTCTACGGCAAAAACAGAGGGCGACTCAAACCAGCACGCCAGCTTTCGCAAGCGCGCACAAAGGCGCGAGCTAGAGGCCCGGCGCGAGTATTAACATCTCGTGGTACTGTTCAGCTAAGGAGAGACCGGCGCCTGCGTCAAGAAAGCGTGAAAGGCCCGTTCAAGCGCCGTGGTTGAGGTTAACCCGTTGATTATCCGAGTTAATGGCTCGGGCATAGCGAGCTTCGCTATTTCTGCGCCACTGGCTATGCCGAATCATTGCTAGAGCCTGACTTCAACGGCCAGCGGCAGATGGTCAGAAAGGTGCGTCCAAGGCTTGTGCCCCAGAATCTGCGGCGCATGGCTATCGGCGTTGCGCAGGTAGATGCGGTCCAGGCGCAGCAGCGGCAGGCGGGCCGGATAAGTGCGGGCCAACAGCCCGTGGTGGCGCTCGAAAGCCTCGTGCAGGTCGCGCTGCCGGCGCAGGGCGCGGTTACCGTGTTGCTGCCAGTCGTTGAAGTCGCCGGCGATGATCACCGGCGCATCGCCCGGCAGCGCATCGAGCAACTGGCGCAGCAGTTGCAGCTGCTTCTGCCGATGGCTTTCCAGCAGCGACAGGTGCACGCAGATAGCATGCACCTTGTGCTCGCCAGGGACGTCGAGCACGCAGTGCAGCAAGCCGCGCCGCTCGGGGCCGGTGATCGAGACGTCGAGGTTGCGGTGTTCGATGATCGGGTATTTGGACAGCAGTGCATTGCCATGGTGGCCGTCGGGGTAGACCGCGTTGCGACCGTAGGCGAAGTCGCTCCACATGCTGTCGGCAAGGAACTCGTACTGCGAGGTCTGTGGCCAGCCGGGGTAGCGCGCGGCATGCCGGTCATGGCTGCCGAGCACTTCCTGGAGAAACACGATATCGGCCTGGGTGCTGCGCACCGCCTCGCGCAGCTCAGGCAGGATGAAGCGCCGGTTGAAGGCGGTAAACCCCTTGTGTGTATTCACCGTCAGCACCCGCAGCCTTTTCACCGGCGGGGCCTGGCGGGTGCTGGCGAAATCCGTGCTGCCGGCTTCGAGGTTCACGGCTACTCCTGAAATGTTGTTGCTCCCACAAGTGACCGCCTTCGATCTGGGGGGTTCAGTCTTCCTCGCGCTGCAGCACCATCAGCAGCAATGACCGCCCTTTGACCTCGAAGGTGCTGTCGAACTGCAGGTGTTGCGGTTTGCGCATTTCTGGCCGGTCGGTGTCGACCAGGCAGCTCCAGTAGTCGCCTTCCGGCACAGTCGGCAGCAGGAACGGCACCACGTCATGGTGCGCATTGACGATCAGCAGCATGGTCGCTTCCGCGCCTGGCCGTGCAATGCCGCTGACCTGGGCCCGACCATCGATCAGCATGCCCAGGCAGCGTCCGTGCGGGTCTTCCCACTGTTCCACGCTCATCTCGTTGCCATCTGGCGCCAGCCAGGTCACGTCCTTGACTCCGATCGCTTCGTTGTAGTCGCCGACCAGGAAGCGCGAACGGCGCAATACCGGGTAGGCCAGGCGCAGGCGGGTCAGGCGCTTGACGAAGGCCAGCAGCTCCTTGCCTTGGTCGTCCAGGTCCCAGTTGACCCAGCCGATCTCGCTGTCCTGGCAGTAGGCGTTGTTGTTGCCGTGCTGGGTGCGGCTGAACTCGTCGCCGGCGACGATCATCGGCGTGCCCTGGGCGAGCAGCAGGGTCGCGAAATAGTTGCGCATCTGGCGCATGCGCAGGGCGTTGACCTGGGGGTCGTCGGTGGGGCCTTCGACGCCGCAGTTCCACGACAGGTTGTTGTCTGTGCCGTCCTGGTTGTTCTCGTCATTGTCTTCATTGTGCTTGCTGTTGTAAGACACCAGGTCGCGCAGGGTGAAGCCATCGTGGGCGGTGATGAAGTTGACCGAGGAATACGGCCGGCGCCCGCGGTTGTTGAACATGTCGCCCGAGGCGGTCAGGCGCGCGGCAAAGTCGGCCAGCTGGCCCTCGTCGCCTTTCCAGAAGGCCCGCGCGGTGTCGCGGAAGCGGTCGTTCCACTCGGCCCAGCCGGGCGCGAAATTGCCCACCTGGTAGCCGCCAGGGCCGCAGTCCCAAGGTTCGGCGATCAGCTTGACCTGGCTGAGCATCGGGTCCTGGCGGCAGGCGACGAGGAAACCGTGGCGCTCGCTGTAGCCGTCGTGGTAGCGGCCGAGGATCGTCGCCAGGTCGAAGCGGAAGCCGTCGACGTGCATTTCGCCCGCCCAGTAGCGCAGCGAGTCGGTGACCAGCTGCAGCACGCACGGGTGGCTGAGGTCGAGCGTGTTGCCGGTTCCGGAATCGTTGATGTAGTAGCGCTTGTCGTCGGGCATCAGGCGATAGTACGAGGCGTTGTCGATGCCGCGCATCGACAGGGTCGGGCCACGCTCGTTGCCTTCGGCGGTGTGGTTGTAGACCACGTCGAGGATCACCTCCAGGCCGGCGTCGTGCAGGTGCGCGACCATCTCCTTGAACTCGGCGATCTTGCCGCTGGCCAGGTAGCGCGGGTGCGGCGCGAAGAAGGCGATGCTGTTGTAGCCCCAGTAGTTGTTCAGGCCCTTGTCCAGCAGGTGTTGGTCGTTGACGAAGGCGTGGATCGGCAACAGCTCGATGCTCGACACGCCCAGGTCCTTGATGTGCTTGAGCAGCTCGTCGTTGGCCAGGCCCGCGAAGGTACCCCGCAGCTCCTCCGGCACGGCCGGGTGGCGCATGCTGATGCCGCGGGCATGGGCCTCGTAGATGATCGTGCGTTCCCAGGGGATCAGCACACGCTGGTCGCGGCCCCAGGTGAAGGCCGGGTCGATGACCTTGCACTTGGGCACGAAGGGCGCGCTGTCGCGTTCATCGAACGACAGGTCGCCGTCGGGGTGGCCGATGGTGTAGCCGAACAGCGCTTCGGACCATTTCAGGCTGCCGACCAGCTGTTTGGCATAGGGGTCGATCAGCAATTTGTTGGGGTTGAAGCGGTGGCCGTTTTCCGGCTCGCAAGGGCCATATACACGGTAGCCATAGACCAGCCCGGGATGCGCGTCGGGCAGGTAACCATGGTAGATCTCGTCGGTGTACTCGGGCAGTTCGATGCGCTCGATTTCCTGCTCGCCGGTGGAGTCGAACAGGCACAGTTCGACCTTGGTGGCGTTGGCCGAGAACAGCGCGAAGTTGACGCCCAGGCCGTCCCAGGTGGCGCCGAGTGGGAAAGGCATGCCTTCGCGGATGCGCGACGGGGCGACGGAGCGGGTTTTCTTTGGGGTGCGCGGGCTCATGGCGGTCCTCGATTGGCCGAATGGGAGAGAAGGTATGGATGCCTGCCAGGGCCCCTTCGCGGGTAAACCCGCTTCCACAAGGATTGCACCCGCCTCAAGCACAGCGCATTACCTGTGGGAGCGGGTTTACCCGCGAAAGGGCCGGTACAGGCTTAGCCCACCGTCGGCTTCTTCACCGCTCTGGGCTTCTTGGCGGCAGGCGTTTTTGCCGCCGGCAGGGCAGTTACCTTGGGCTCGGCAGGCGCCTTGGGCTTGGCCGGCGCCCGCTTGCGCGGTTCGGCCTTGGGCGCAAGCGCCTCGGCTTCGGCGAGCTTGCGGGCCATGTCCCAATGGCGTTCTTCTTGTCCCTCCGGCTTACCCTCCGATTCCCAGATCTGGTAAGCAAACTCGCGGACTCGTTTTTCTTCGACACTCATCACGACGCTCCTGAAGGCTATGCATGTTCAATCAACAGGTTGACTGGAAATTGCGACAGAACCGCGCTCAACATCAGCTCTCTTGTAGGGCTGACAGCGGCCGTGCCAAAAAGTCCAGTCCAAGTGGCAGGCGACAAGGCAAACGGCAGGGTCACCCGGGTATCGTCCCAGTTCTGTGCCGGGATCAAGGGTGTGGCAGCGCTGCCGAGCAAACTGCTCGCCAGGCGTGGGGCAATGACGATGGCGCGCTCGTCTTCACCCAGGCGGGCGAAGGCGATGACCTGGTCGGCATGCCGGCCTTGCACGGTCAGTGGCTGGTACGCACCCCGACGGAACAGCTCGGCGTGGGCCTGGCGGCAGTCCAGCACCCGGGCGATCAGGGCTTGCTTGACGCGGCCGTCGCGCCAGTGCACCAGCAGCTCGTCGGGCGTGCTGGCATCGTCCAGGGTGCGGCGCCTGCAAGCGTAGTCCACGGCGCGGCGGTTGTCGGGGTCGACCAGGCTGAAATCCCAGTATTCGTTGCCCTGATACAGGTCGGGCACGCCCGGCACGGTCAAGCGCAGCAAGGTCTGGACCAGGGCATTGAGGGCGCCGGGGCAGGTGATCAGCTGGGCGGCATCGGCCAGCGACTGGCGCAGTTGCTGGTTTTCCCGATCCAGCAGCAGGCCATCGACATAAGCGGCGCAGGCGGCCTCGTACGCTTCGTTCGGCGCGCTCCAGCTGCTGCGCAGCTTGGCTTCGCGCAGGGCCTTCTGCTGCCATTGGCGGATGCGCTCGGCGTACTGGCGCAGTGCATTGTCGTCGTGCAGGTCGAGGCTCAGTGGCCAGCTGCCCAGCAACGTCTGCCACAGCAGCAGCTCGTCGCCGGGGCTTGGCGCCGGGCCGTCGTCCAGCTGTTCGCGCAGCGGTTCGGCCAGCTCGCGCCAGTGCTCTACGCGGCTGGCGAACCAGGGGCCACGCTCACTTAGCACGGCCAGGCGCGCGCGGGTGTCTTCGCCACGCTTGTGGTCGTGGGTGGCGGTGGCCAGCAGGTTGTCGGGGAAGTCGCGCAGACGGCGCTGGGCTTCATTGTGGAAGTGCTCGCTGCCGGCGCTGAAACGCTCGGCCTCGAAGCCCACATCGTTGCGCGACAACAGCCGCGCCGAGCGGTAGAACGCCGTGTCTTCCACGGCCTTGGCGGCGCTGGGCGCAGTGAGCTGCTGGAAGCGCACGCAGGCATGGCGCAGGTGCTTGCGCGGCTTGCCGGGTGGCATCCGGCGCCAAGGCTGACCACCGAGCCATTGCTCCAGCTGTTCGAGCAGTGGCCAGTCGGCTTCGGCCAGGTCCTGGCGGGCATTGGTCAAGGCCTGCTGGAAGAAACGTTCGTCTTCGGCGGGTCGCCCGCAGGCGTTGAAGTAGGTGCGGTAGACGGGGTAGTGCGCAACCAGCGCCTGCAACGCGCGGCGGATAGCACCAAGGGTCAGGTCGCGGGTCATCAGGTCGTCGCGGGCGACCTGCAGCAGGGCCTGGGCCACCGACTCGCAGTCACCGGCCAGGCTGGCATTGAGCACCAGGTGGCGCGCCAGGCGCACCTCCTCGGGAAAGTCCGGGCGCTCGCTGACCGTGGCCCACAACTCGGTCAGTGGCACTTCACCGGCCGGGTCGTGTTGCAGCAGCGAGACCTGGTTCATGAACTCGTAGCCGGTGGTGCCGTCGGTGAGCCAGTCGCGGTGCAGGTGTTCGTCGGCACCGAGGATTTTCTCGACGTAGATCGGCAGGTGTTCCAGCGCAGCCTGCAACGGACGCCTGGCGAGCAGGCTGTCGACCCGGCGGCGCAGTTTGCGGCAATAGCCACGTGGGTCGGCCAGGCCGTCGATGTGGTCGATGCGCAGGCCATCCACCAAGCCCCGCTCGATCAGTTCGAACAGCTTGGCGTGGGTCGCTTCGAACACCACCGAACGCTCCACGCGCAGGCCGCCCAGTTCATTGATGTCGAAAAAGCGCCGCCAGTTGATGTCATCGGCCGCGGTGCGCCAGCTGGCCAGGCGGTAGGTCTGGCGTTCGAGCAGCAGGTGCAGGCGCTTGAGGCCGTTTTCGCTGCGGCTGTCGAAGGCGATCAAGGCTGACTCAAGGTCCGCGCCTTCACGCACCAGGCGCGCCAGTTCGGCGTGCAGGGGCAGGGCGTCGGCCAGCGGATCGGGCGCGTCGCCCAGGGTGGTGAAATGCTCGGCCAGGGCCTGCAGCGCGGGCTCGGGGCTTTGGGCCAGGATCCAGCCATAGTCCGCCGGGCAGATCGGGAAGCGGTGCTGGTAGTGGGCAATCTGCAATAGCCCCGCCTGCGGGTCGAACTGCAACGGAATCTCGCCACTTTTCAGCGCCGTGCCATAGTCGCTGCCCAGGAACGGCAACAGCAACTGCCCGGCCAGCAGCGGGTCGCTGGAGTGCCACTGGATGTCGAAGAACTCCGCATAGGGGCTGCGCCGGCCCCAGGCCAGCAGGCTCTGCCACCAGGGGTTGTCGGCGCCGCCCACAGCCATGTGGTTGGATACCGTGTCCAGGATCAGCCCCATGCCATGCTGGCGCAGCGCGGCCACCAGCCGCTGCAACGCTGCCTCGCCGCCCAGCTCAGGGTTGACGCAGGTCGGGTCGACCACGTCATAACCGTGACGCGAGCCGGCGCGGGCCTTGAGGATGGGTGAGGCATACAGGTGGCTGATGCCCAGCTGGGCGAAATACGGCACCAGTGGCACCGCGTCATCCAGGCTGAAGTCGCTGTGAAATTGCAGGCGCAGGGTCGCGGTCAACGGCTTCATTGGTCACGCTCCCAGGCTTGCTCACGGGCTTGGGCCAGCAGCTCCAGGCGCCGTGCGGCGTCTTCGTCGTCGAGCAGTGCGCGCGCCGGCGTGGCGAAGCGTCGGCGCCAGTTGGGGTGACCGCTGGTGGTACCGGGCAGGTTGGGCTGCTCGTCGCTGCCGAGCAGGTCCTCCAGTGGGATCAGCACCAACGGCGCGCGGGTGTGGCCGACGTAGCGGATGGCGGCATCGATCAAGGCGTCGTTGTCCTTTTGCGGGCCGTAGTTGGCTTCCAGGGTGCGGCGCAGGCCTTCGCGTTCCTTCTGCCGTTCGTGGCGCCAGTGCAGTTCGGTGGCGGCGTCGATCAGCTGCAGGCGCTGGCTCCAGTCGATGTCGCGGCTTTGCAGCCAGCCGGCCAGCGGTGCCAGGTCGTGGGTGCCGGTGGTGGCCAGGGCGTCGTCCGGCCAGTCGAGGATCGCCTTGAACTGGCCGGGCTGGGTCTGCTCGAACGGCAGCACGCGCATGCCCAGCACGGCCTTGGCTGCCAGCTGTTCGCGCAGGCCTTCGGGCACGGTGCCGAGGTCTTCGCCGAGGATGATCGCCTGGTGGCGCACTGACTCCAGGGCCAGCAGGCGCAGCAGGTCCTCGACCGGGTAGTTGAGGTAGGCGCCTTCGTCGGGCTTGCAGCCACGGGGAATCAGCCACAGCCGGCGCAGGCCCATCACATGGTCGATGCGCAGGCCGCCGGCATGGGCCAGGTTGGCCCGCAGCATCTCGATGAAGGCGCGGTAGCCATTGCGCTTGAGGCCCTCGGGGGAAAAGGCGCAGATGCCCCAGTCCTGCCCCGAGCGGTTGAGAATGTCGGGCGGCGCGCCGACCTTGAGGTCGGCCAGCAGCTCGTCCTGGCGGCTCCAGGCCTGGCTGCCGGCGCCGTCGGCGCCCACCGCCAGGTCGGCGATCAGGCCGACCGCCATGCCGCTGCTGCGTGCGGCGTGATGGGCACGTTGCAGGCTGCGTTCGGTCAGCCACTGGCAGAAGGCGTGAAACTCGACCTTGGCCGGGTAGGCGTTGGCGAAGGCTTCGACCTCCGGGTGGTACGGGTCGTGCCAGGCGCTGGGCCAGTTCCGCCAGTCGGCGCCCAGGCCATGCTCGACGGCTTGCGCCTGCAGCACCTCGAAGCGGCAGTGGTGTTCCAGGGCCTGGCCGCGGGCCTGGCAGAAGCTGTCGAAGTCCTTTCGCAGGGGGTGGTCGGCCTGGCTGAAATCCTGGTACAGCGCTTCAAGCAGGCGCAGGCGCGCATCGGCGGCGCGCGGCCAGTCCACCAGCGGGCGTTGTTCCAGGTCTTCGAGCACCTGTTCCAGGCCGCACGCCTCGATAGCCATGCGCACGGCACGCTCGCCCAGCAGCGCGGCGGGGCTGGCGTACAGGGTGTTGAGCAGCAGGCGGCTGGACGGTGAGTAAGGGCTGTAGTGTTGCTGGTCGATGGCCGACAGGGCATGGATCGGGCTGATCGCCAGGGCATCGGCGCCGCGTTCGGCAGCGCTGCGCGCCAGTTGCTCCAGCGCCAGGCAGTCGCCAAAGCCGCCATCGCCGCTGCGCCGCAGGCTGTAAAGCTGCACGGCCAGGCCCCAGCAGCGTGGTGGGGGTTCGGCGACAGCGTCATCCAGGCTGTAGCAGCGCGGCGGTGCCACGGCGAGGGTGAAGCTGCGGTCGTTGATCTGCAGCAGGTGGTAGCCGACCGGCAGGCCCCCGGGCAAGTTGCCCTGGGCGTCGAGTGTCAGGTATTGCAGGCGGTTGCTTTCCAGCGTGCAGCGCACTGCGCTGCCAGGCGGGAAGTAGCGCTGCAGGGGCAACGGCTGATCAAGGTCGGCGGTGAGCAGCGGGGGCAGGTGCTCGGCGTCTTCGGCGGCCTCGACGGCGCGCAGGCTGGCCTGGATGGCAGGTTCGTCGTTGGCGGGGTGGCCCAGGCCGTCGAGGACCTTGCGCAGGACCTCGTCGCTGACCTGCTGCGGCCGGTTGTTGGCGTCGATCCAGTCGCGGGCCAACCCGACGCGGGCGGCCAGTCGGTGCAAGGCGGTTTCGCTCATGGGCGCTCCTGGCCGGGTGACAACAGGCTGACCACACAGCTATGGGCGGACAGCGCGGTATCGGGGTGGGTGGTGTCGCTGCTGTCGAACAGGCGCCATTGCACGGCGGGCAGTTCGACCGCCTGGGGCGTGGCGGCCAGGTTCAGGTCGATGCGCAGGGTGCTGCCGTCGCCCAGCTGCCAGCGCGCGGTGAGCGCCTTGTCGCCCAGCACCTCGGCGCCCAGTGCGCGGCTGCCGGGCAGGTGGGGGATGACGTGGCGCTGGCGCAGATCGAGCAGCTGGTGGTAAAGGCCGTGCCAGCCGGCGATGACTTCCTGGGTGTGCGGGCGCGATGCCTCGAAGGTCTTCTCGGCATTGGGGTCGGGTATGTGCTCGCGCTGTTCGGGGTCGGCGAAGGCCTTGAAGTGGGCGAATTCGCCGCGCCGGCCCTCGCGCACGGCATCGGCCAGTTCGTCATGGAAATCGGTGAAGAACAGGAACGGCCGGCAGCTGCCGTCGTCATCGCCCATGAACAGCAACGGGATCATCGGTGCCAGCAACAACAGGCCGGTGGCCGCCCGCAAGGCCGACGGCGGGCACAGGCGGGTCAGGCGCTCGCCCAGGGCACGGTTGCCGATCTGGTCATGGTTCTGCAGGAACAGTACGAATGCGCTGGGTGCCAGGTGCCCGCTGGGTTCGCCGCGTGGCGTGCCGTGTCGGTTGGCCTGGCCCTGGAAGACGAAGCCCTCGGACAGGCAGCGCGCCAGCTTGTCGATGGGCTTTTCCTGGTAGTCGGCGTAATAGCCTTCGGTTTCCCCGGTCAGCAGCACGTGCAAGGCATTGTGGCCATCGTCGTTCCACTGGGCATCGAAACCCTGTTCGAGCAACGAGGCCTGGTTGTGTTCGTTCTCCAGCACCAGCCAGACCTGCCGGCCGGGCTCGACCGCGGCGCGCACCCGCTGAGCCAGCTCGACGAGGAAGTCAGGCTGGTCGATGGCGTGCACGGCATCCAGGCGCAGGCCGTCGCAGCGGTAGTCGCACAGCCACATCAGGGCGTTCTGGATGAAGTACTCGCGCACCTCGCGGCGGCGAAAATCGATCGCCGCGCCCCAGGGCGTCTGGCGGTCTTCGCGGAAGAACGGGCTGGCGTACTGGTGCAGGTAATTGCCGTCCGGGCCGAAGTGGTTGTAGACCACATCCACCAGCACCATCAGCCCCTGGCCGTGGGCGCGGTCCACCAGTGCGCACAACTGCTCGGGGCTGCCGTAGGTGTGCTGCGGTGCATAGGGCAGCACGCCGTCATAGCCCCAGTTGCGCTCGCCGGGGAACTGGCCCAGCGGCATCAGTTCGACGGCACTGATGCCCAGCTCGGCCAGCCTCGGCAAATGCCGGGCTACCCCCTGGTAGCCTTCGAGCACACCGACGTGCAGCTCCTGAATCACCGCTTCGTGCCACGGCCGGCCTTGCCAGGGGTGCTGCCAGTCGTAGGCGCTGACGTCCACCACCTGGCTCGGCCCGTGCACGCCCTCGGGCTGGTAGCGCGATGCCGGGTCGGCCACCTGCAGTTCGCCGTCGATACGAAAGTGATAGCGGTCGCCGGCCTGGCATGGGGCAACCCCCGTGTACCAGCCGTCGTCTTCGGCCAGCAGCTCGATGGCCGGCTGCTGCTCCAGTTCCAAGCTCACGCTGCGCGCATCTGGCGCCCACAGGGCGAAGCGCGCCGACGTGGCGTCCAGCAGGTGTGCGCCATGCCTGTGCATCTTCGAACCTCGCTTAGTAGTGGCTCAATTGCGTCTGCTTGACCAGGTCCTCGTAAAGGCGCGCATAGGGTTCCACCGCCTGGCACCAGTTGAAGGGCTGGGTCATCGACAGGCAGCGCATGGCGTTGAGCAGGTCCTTCTTGCCGTAGGTATAGAAGGCGCGGCTCAGCGCTTCGCGGTAGCTGTCGACGGTCGATTCATCGAACAGGAAACCGGTGACGCCGTTCTCGATGGTATCGGCCAGGCCACCGGTGTTGCGTGCCACCGGCAGCGAGCCGAAGCGCTGGGCGTACATCTGGCTCAGGCCGCAGGGCTCGTAGCGCGAGGGCATCAGCAGGAAGTCGCTGCCGGCGAACATGCGCCGGGCGTCGGTTTCGTTGAAGCCGATACGCACGCCGATTCGCCCTGGATAGCGCAGGGCCAGTTCGCGCATGGCCTGTTCTTCTTCAGGTTCGCCACGGCCGATGATCGCAATCTGCCCGCCTTGCTCGACGATGTAATCGGCCACGCCAAGGGTGAGGTCCAGGCCCTTCTGGTACACCAGCCGCGAGACCACGGCGAACAGCGGCCCGTCGGACGGCTCCAGTTCGAACAGTTTGCGCACTTCGCAGGCATTGCGTGCCTTGCCGTCCCAGTCGTTGATGCTGAAGTTGTGCTGCAGATGCGTGTCGGTGGCCGAGTCCCAGCTTTCGTCGATGCCGTTGGGGATGCCGCCGAGCAGGCCTTGCTGGGCCTTGCTGGCAAGAAAACCATGCAGGCCGCAGCCGAATTCCGGGGTGGTGATTTCCTGGGCGTAGGTGGCGCTGACGGTGGTGATGTGGCTGGAGTAGGCCAGGCCCGCCTTGAGGAATGACAGCTTGCCGTAGAATTCCATGCCTTCCTGTTGCATGGCATGGTCGGGGATCGCCAGCTCCGGGCTGCAGCCACGGCTGTAGACGCCCTGGTAGGCAAGGTTGTGGATGGTGAACAGGGTCGGCGTGTTCAGCCCGCGCCAGTGCATGTAGGCCGGCGCCAGGCCGGCAGGCCAGTCGTGGGCATGCACCACTTCAGGCTTCCAGTGGATCATGCCTTCGCCTGCGGCGATTTCTGCTGCAGCCAGGCCCAGGCGAGCGAAGCGGATATGGTTGTCGGGCCAGTCGCGACCGTTGTTGGCACCATAGGGCGTGCCGTCGCGCTGGTACAGCTCCGGGCATATCAGCACGTAGATGACCAGGCCGTCGGGCAGGTCCATGCGGCCGATCTTGCAGGGTGGCAGCGCTGCATGGCCGCCGAGTTCGCCGACAATGTGGATGGGGTTGTCGCTTTCCATCACCTGCGGGTAACCCGGGATCAATACCCGAACATCGTGCAAGTGCGCCAGAGCACGCGGCAATGCCGCCGACACGTCACCCAGGCCGCCCGTCTTGACCAGGTCGGCAATCTCCGAGGTGACGAACAGGATCTTGCGCTTGTTCGGGTTGTGCTGGCGCTGGGCGCCGGGTGTCGTGCCTGCCTTGGCGAAGTCCGGGGTGAGCGGCTCGCGGTTTTCCGGTTTGAATGAATCTGCGTGAGGCTCGACAGCGGCACTGATCATACTTCTCTCCGTCCCTATGCTTGGTCGGGTGCTGGCACCCGTTGCGATCTTTCGTGTTGGTCTCTCTGAATTCTGTAGTTGCGTAAAGCTATCCATGCCCCGGAGTCGTGCGCGCAGGCACAACGCGATCGGCATTCCGGCCGATGGCGATTGGACTGATTGGGGTTGGGCAGGCCCAGCGCGGGAAGTCCCTTTGCGTTTGGCCTACTTAGTTGCTGACCCGCCACCATTTCCAAAAGTTCGACTTTTTTACGTCGCTCTTCCACTGAGCAAATGACGGGCCGAAACCTGAGTGTAGGAGAGCTGGAGATAAAAAGGTGACCCACTGGTCACTTTCGTTATGAGGCGAGATAGACGCAAACGTTGGCGTGTGTGACTGGATGTGAAACGGTGTGTTCGAGGGTGGGGCGAAGGGAGTTTTGCAGTGCGCTACAGAGCGGCGAGCGACGTTTCCGCGCACTCATATGGTGCATCTGTTCCGGCCCCTTCGCGGGCACGCCCGCTCCCACAGAATGGCGCAGGCTTCGAAGGTGGCGCTGTACCAGTGGGAGCGGGCGTGCCCGCGAAGAGGCCGGAACAGGAGACCTAGAACCGCCGGGTACTGATCAATTCATCCAGCACGCGGGTCGGCACGCGAAAGGGTATCGACATGTGATCTTCCCCAGGTTCGACCTGGAAATCACTGCGCAACCCATACTGCGACAAAGCCTCAAGGCGCCGCTGCAACGCTCGCGCATCCTGGATCTCCTGGGGCATCTCGCGGTCCCCGATCAATAGCGTCAGGCTGCTGTGGGTCAGATCCAGCTCCCCGGCATGCGCCTTTTTGACGAACGCCCGCTCAGGGGCCATCAAGTAACGGTCACGCCACCACAGGCTCGGGCTGATGGCGATCACATGCTGGAACAGCTGCGGCCGGGTGAACAGGGTGTAGACCCCGAACATGCCGCCAAACGAATGCCCGACCAGGCTGCGCTGGTCCTGGTCGACCTTGAAGCGCGCATCGACCTTCGGCATCAGGCGTTTTTCGATGAAATCGAGAAACAGGTCCTGGCCGCCTTGCGGCGGTGTGTTGCGCTCGGCCGGTTGTGGCGGCGACAGGTCGAAGGCACGGCGCTCGAAGTCCAGCGGTGTGTCGCTCGGGTAGCCGATGGCGACGAGGATCGAACCGCGCAGTCGATCCTGAGCGCGCTTGGCAGCATGGAAGGCCGGGAAGTAGGCGTTACCGTCGAGCAGGTAGATCACCGGGTAGCCGCCGGTCCACGGCACGTCGCCTTCCGGCAGGCTGACCATGATCCTGTACTCGCGCCCCTCGGCGCTTTTCATCATCCATTGTTCGGTGCCGTCCAGGGTCACCGGTGCGGCATGGGCCAGGTTACCGAGCAGCAAAATGCTCAGCCAGACCAACAGTGTGCGCATCATCGGCTCCTTACCAGCGATAGCTCAGGCTGGTGACCACGCTGCGCGCTTCACCCCGGTAGCAATAGCCTTGCTGACAGTTGATATAGCGTTTGTCGAACAGGTTGCGGGCGTTCAACGCCAGGCGCACACCGTCCAGGCTGCCGCCGAAGTCGTAGTGCACACCGGCGTCGACCAGGGTGTAGGCCTCATTCTTCACGGTGTTCTGCGCGTCGCCATAGTTACTGCCGGTGTAGCGGGCACCGCCGGACACCCCCAGGCCCATCGGCAGGCGGTAGTCGAGCCACAGCGAGGCGAGGTGACGCGGCACGTTGAGTGGCTGCTTGCCTTCATTGCCGTCATTGCTCTTGGTCACTTCGGGGTCGTTGAAGCTGTAGCTCGCGGTCATCTTCAGGCGGTCGCTGAGGTCGGACACCGCCTCCAGCTCCAGGCCCTTGGAAACCTGCTCGGCGGTGGGGATGCTGTTGATCGGGTTGGCGAGGTCGCGGGTCAGCACGTTCTTCTGGGTGAGGTGGTACAGCGAGGCGGTGAGCATCGTCGCAGTGCCGGGCGGCTGGTATTTCAGGCCCACTTCATACTGCTCGCCTTCCGTGGGCTTGTAGGCACCGGTGCCGCTTTGCGGCTGGAACGAAGTGGCATAGCTGGCGTACGGGGCCAGGCCATTGTCGAACAGATAGAGCACGCCGACCGAGCCGGTGGTGGCCGAGTCGTTGCGTTTGCTGTTGATACCGCTGAGGTTGTCGCTGCGGCGCACATGCACGAAATCACGGCGCAGGCCTGCCGACAGGCGCCAGCGGTCGAGGTCGATCTGGTCCTGCAGGTACAGGCCGGTGCGTTGTTCCAGGCCGTCTTCGTCAGCCAGCGGCGTGCCGGGCTTGGCCACCGGTTGGTGGTAGTCCGGGGCGAACCGGTCGATCGACGGCGCCGGGCCGCTGGCATATAGAAGTGAGGTGTCGATCCAGCCATAGTCCACGCCAGTGAGCAGGGTGTGATGCAGCGCGCCGGTGTCGAAGCGGCTGACCAGGCGGGTGTCGGCCGACAGCGTCGCCATGTCCTCATATACGCCTACGGCATAGCGGTCGAGGATGTGCCCCTCGCGCTCCTGATAAGGCTGCAGGTATTGGTTGGTGGTGTCGACCTGGCCGTAGCGCAGGTTCTGCTGGAAGCTGAACGTGTCGTTGAAGGTGTGTTCGAACTCGTAGCCGAAGGTCCATTGACGTTGCTGCAGCTTGTCGAAGTATTCGTCGCCCTGCCAGAAGTTGGTCAGGTGATCGCCTTGTTGGTAGAGCATCGGCGAGGCGGCGGTTTCACGTTCCTGGTATTGCGCCAGCAGGGTCAGGCTGGTGTCGGGGTCGATCTGCCAGGTCAGTGAGGGGGCGATCAGGCGTACATCGTTGTTCAGCTGCTCGATGTAGTTTTCCGCATCGCGGTACACACCGACCAGGCGGTACAGCACATCTCCCGACTCATCCAGCTTGCCGCCCAGATCGAACTGGCCTTGCTGGTGGTCGTAGTTGCCGGCCTGCACCTGCACTTCGTTCTTCGCCTGCAAACTCGGGCGCTTGCTTACCCGGTTGACCATGCCGCCGGGGCTGATCTGCCCGTACATCACCGACGACGGGCCCTTGAGCACCTCAATGCGTTCCAGGTTGTAGGCCTCGGTCTGGTACAGCGACAGCCAGCCGCTGCCAGGCTGTCGCAGGCCGTCGAGGAAGTCGGCGCCGATGGTGGTCTCGAAGCCACGGATGCTGATCATGTCGAAGCGTGGGTCCAGGCCCGAGGCACCGACCCGCACGCCGGCGGTGTAGGCCACGGCATCCTCGACACGGTCGACCTTGCGGTCGGCGATCTGGTCGGCGGTCACCACGCTGATGCTCTGTGCGGTTTCCAGGATCGGCCGGTCGGTCTTGGTGGCGCTGCTGGCGTTGCTGGCGAAGTAGCCTTGTACCGGGGCGAAGGCGCTTTGCCCGGCGCTGGCGTCGATGCTGGTCGGGTCCAGTTGCATGCCGGTTTCGCTGCGCGCGGGAAGCACCACGAAACCGGCGCTGGTCTTGTGCAGTTCCAGGCCGCTGCCGCGCAGCAGCTGCGTGAGGCCATCCTCCACCGACCCGCCGCCGGCCAGGCCGGGGCTGGTCAGGCCTTCAACGGCTTCAGGCGAGAACGACAAGGTAATGCCGGCGCGCTCGGCGAAGGTGCTCAAGGCTTGCCCCAACGGGCCCGCCGGAATGCTTGGGGCAGTCGCTGTGGCGGCCTGCACGCCAGTGGCGAGCAGGGTCAGCGCCAGGCACACGGCACGGGACAGGGGACGGGAGGGCAACGGCAGGTTGACAGGCAACATGGAGCGGTCCATTCAGGGAGTGATTACCCCTAACCGGATGAAACGGCAAAGTCCGACAAAAAAATTCAAGCCTGGGCGACGACGCGCACCCACCAGCGGGTGTGTTGCTCGATACGCACCGGCAGCAGGTGGGTGATGTTGCCCAGCAGCGTGGCCGGCTCATCGAGGCGGAACACCCCCGAAAGGCGCAGGTCGGCGATCTGCGGATCGCAGCGCAACCAGCCGCGGCGGTAGCGCCCGGCCTCGGCGAGGAACTCCGCCAGGCGCATGTCGTTGACGATCAGCAGGCCGCGCGCCCAGGCGAACGGGTCGAGGGTGGCGCTCGGCAGCGCTGCCAGTTGTCCTGGGAAGAGCGCCAGGCCATTGCCCGCCTGCACACGCTGTGTGCCGCTGGCAGCGCTGACCTGCACTTCACCGCGCTCGACATGCAGCTCGGTGTATCCGTCGCGTTCGCGCAGTACCGCGCGTGCCCGGGCGGCATCGCACACGCCATATTTGCAGCGCACTTGCCAGGCGCTGCCATCCATCAGCAGTTCACCGCTGCGCAGCAAGACTTCGTGACCGTGCACATCCACGGCACTGTCGGTGTTCAATTGCAGGTGCAGGCCATCGACCAGCCATTGGCGGCGCTCACCAACCCGGGTGGCGAAGTCGCTGCGCCAGGCCGGCGGCGCGGTGCCGATCAACAGCGTGGCACTGCCTGCGGCCAGGCCCACGCCGAGCAGCTTGAGGGTCCGGCGGCGGCTCAGGTCGACATCGGCCTGGCGCAGCAAGGCGGCGGTGCGGGTGGCATCGGGCAGGTGACTGTCACGGAAATGCCCGCTGACCTGCTGCATGCGTTGCCAGGCCAGCTCATGCCGGGCATCGCGCAGGCGCCACGCTTGGCATTGGCTGAACAGTTCGACGTTGCCCGGGTGGGCACGCAGGCGCATCTGCCATTCGATAGCCATGCGCACGATGGCTTCAGGCACGCGCTCGGGCGTGGCCGTCACTCGAAGCACACCCGGTAGCAGTGCATCAGGGCACTGGCCACATGGCGTTCGATGGTGCGGCTGGACACGCCGAGCTGTGCGGCGATCTGCCCGTGGCTCAAACCTGCGAGCTGATAAAGCAGAAACGCTTCGCGGACCGCAGGCTTCAGGCCATCGAGCAACTGAGCGATGCGTTCCAGGCATTGCAACGCCTCGTGACGCACTTCCGGCGACGGATAGCTGGTTTCGGGCAGCTGCGCCAGGGCCTGCAGGTAGGCTCGCTGCAGGGCGTCGCGACGCCAATGATCGACCACCAGCCCTCGGGCGATGCGGGCCAGCAGGGCACGAGGCGCCTGGGCACTGATCGGTTGGTTGCGTACCAGCAGGCGCACAAAGGTGTCCTGGGCCAGGTCCGCCGCTTGCTGCGAGCAGCCCAGCGAGCGCCTCAGCCAGGTGTGCAGCCAGCTGCGCTCGGTGTGGTAAAGCACCTCGAACGGTATGATCGCATCGGTTTCAGGCGTGGCCATGCAGCGCCCCAGGAGCAAGGGTTATGGGAAAAAACGCGCACCATAAACGCGAATCGTTCCCAGTTCAAACTTTTTCTCGCAGTGGGTGCTGCAATGTGGGAGCGCGAAGCTCCCACCAGAGGAGGGGATGAATCAGAGACTGACGGCTTTACCGTCGCTACGCACCTGTTCCAGCAACATGTGCAACTGAGCGACCTGCTGGCGCAGCTGGTCACGTTCGTCCTTCAGTTTACGCAGCTCATCGCGGCGCACGGAGACATAGAGGGTCTGGGTTGGAGTAGCAGGCATCAAGGTACCCATGAGCACACCTCGCGGTTTTGGCTGGTGACAGTTAAAGCGTAGACGCTTCACGCGGCGCGCATTCTGAATTCTTTCTCTGCCCATGGGAACTTTTTTGTTTAACGTTGTCACGCCGTTCGTCGCTGAACCCTCGGGCGTCGTGCTGGACTAATCTGGAAAGTTGAACTGTGTTGTCATCCATTTCGAAAGGGGAGCGTCGGCTCATGCAATTGGGAATCATCGGGCTGGGCCGCATGGGCGGCAATATCGCAAGGCGGCTGATGCGCGCCGGCCACCGCACTGTGGTGCATGACCGCAACCGTGACGCCATCGTCGGGCTGGAAGGCGAGGGCGCCCAAGGTGCCCACGACCTTGGCGCACTGGTGCAGAAGCTCAAGGCGCCGCGCGCGGTGTGGGTGATGCTGCCGGCCGGCGAGCCTACTGAGCAGACCATTGCCCAGCTGGCCGAGTTGCTGGAGCCGGGCGATGCCATCATCGACGGCGGCAACACCTTCTATAAAGACGACATGCGCCGTGCGGCCGAACTGGGCAAGCGCGGCCTGCATTATCTGGATGTCGGCACCTCCGGCGGCGTCTGGGGCCTGGACCGTGGCTACTGCATGATGATCGGTGGCGAGAAGGACGTGTTCGAGCGCCTGGAGCCACTGTTCAAGGCCTTGGCACCGGGCGTCGGCGACATTCCGCGCACCCATGGCCTCAGCGGTGAGCACCAGCGTGCCGAGCATGGCTACATCCATGCCGGCCCACCCGGCGCCGGGCACTACGTGAAAATGGTGCACAACGGCATCGAGTACGGCCTGATGCAGGCCTATGCCGAAGGCTTCGACCTGCTGCGCAGCAAGGGCGGCAACGAGCTGCCCGAAAACCAGCGCTTCGACCTGAACGTGGCCGAGATCGCCGAGGTCTGGCGCCGCGGCAGCGTGGTCACGTCCTGGCTGCTCGACCTGACTGCCGATGCGCTGGTGGCCGACCCGCAGTTGGCGCAATTCAGTGGCTCGGTATCCGACAGCGGCGAGGGCCGCTGGACCATCGATGCCGCTGTCGAACAGGCGGTGCCGGTGCCGGTGCTGTCCAGTGCGTTGTTCGCCCGCTTCCGCTCGCGTCAGCAGCAGGGCACCTATGGCGACAAGATCCTCTCGGCGATGCGCCTGGGCTTCGGTGGCCACGTCGAGAAAAAAGACTGATGAGCAAACAGACCATACCTGCTGCTCCGCCCTGCACACTGTTCCTGTTTGGCGCCAACGGTGATCTGGTCAAGCGCCTGCTGACGCCGGCGCTTTACAACCTCAGCCGCGACGGCTTGCTGGACCGCAACCTGCGCATCGTCGGCGTCGACCACAACGCGGCCACGGCCGCTGAGTTCGCCGAGCGCCTGCATGCCTTCATGCTTGAGCGCGACAAGGGCGGTGAGGGCGCCACCAAGTGCCTGGACGAAAAACTCTGGGCGCGCCTGGCCAAGCGCCTGGACTACCAGACCGGCGATTTTCTCGACCCTGCCACTTACGCGGCGCTGGGCAGGCGCATCGACAAGACCAGCCACGGCAACGCCATTTTCTACCTGGCCACTTCGCCTCGCTTCTTCCCGGAAGTGGCTCAGCGCCTGGGCGAGGCCGGCCTGCTCGACGAGTCTGCCGGTGGCTTTCGCCGGGTGGTGGTGGAAAAGCCCTTCGGCACCGACCTGGCCAGTGCCGAAGCGCTCAACGCCTGCCTGTTGAAGGTGATGAGCGAGCGGCAGATCTATCGCATCGACCATTACCTGGGCAAGGAAACGGTGCAGAACATCCTGGTCAGCCGCTTCTCCAACGGCCTGTTCGAGTCGTTCTGGAACAACCATTACATCGACCATGTGCAGATCACCGCTGCCGAAACGGTCGGCGTCGAGACCCGCGGCGCGTTCTACGACAACACCGGCGCCCTGCGTGACATGGTGCCCAACCACCTGTTCCAGCTGCTGGCGATGGTGGCCATGGAGCCGCCGGCGGCGTTCGGCGCCGATGCCGTGCGTGGCGAGAAGGCCAAGGTGATCGGTGCCATCCGCCCCTGGACGGCGAAGATGGCCCTGAAAAACTCGGTGCGTGGCCAGTACACGGCAGGCAAGCAGGGTCGCAAGCCGCTGCCGGGCTATCGCCAGGAAAACAACGTCGCGCCCGACAGCCAGACCGAAACCTACGTGGCGCTCAAAGTGATGATCGACAACTGGCGCTGGGCCGGGGTGCCGTTCTACCTGCGCACCGGCAAGCGCATGAGCGTGCGCGACACCGAGATCGCCATCTGCTTCAAGCCGGCGCCTTACGCGCAGTTTCGCGAGTCGGAGCTGGAGCGGCCCAAGCCCAATTACCTGAAGATCCAGATCCAGCCCAATGAAGGCATGTGGTTCGACCTGCAGGCCAAGCGACCGGGGCCGGAGCTGGTGATGGAAAACGTCGAGCTGGGCTTTGCCTACAAGGATTTCTTCAAGATGACCCCGGCCACCGGGTATGAAACGCTGATCTACGACTGCCTGACCGGTGACCAGACCCTGTTCCAGCGGGCTGACAATATCGAGAACGGCTGGCGCGCGGTGCAGCCGTTTCTCGATGCCTGGGCCAACGATGGCGAGGTGCATGAATACCCGGCAGGTGAGGACGGCCCTGCTGCCGGCGATGAACTGCTGACCCGCGACAAGCGCGAGTGGCACAAATTGGGATGAAGGTTCTTTGTTGCCTGCTCGGGCCTCTTCGCGGGTGAACCCGCTCCCACAGGGGCATCACCAGCTTCGAGGTGGTGATATCCCTGTGGGAGCGGGTTCACCCGCGAAGAGGCCGGTACAGGCAACCTCATGAAGGAGGTGCAATGCCCGCCCATATCGAAGACTACGCCCTGCTCGGCAACTGCCGCAGTGCCGCCCTGGTCAGCCGCGACGGCAACATCGACTGGCTGTGCCTGCCGCGCTTCGACGCCCCGGCGGTGTTCGCCGCACTGCTGGGCAATGAAGACAACGGCCGCTGGCGCCTGGCGCCCAGTGACCCCGTGGAGCACAGCAGCCGCGAGTACCTGGGCGACACCCTGGTACTGGAAACCACCTGGGTCACTGCCAGCGGTCGCGCCCGGGTGCTCGACTTCATGCCCCTGGACGAGGCCAATTCGGTGGTGCGCATCGTCGAGGGCCTGGCTGGCGAGACAAACTTCGAAATGGACCTGGTGATGCGCTTTGACTACGGCCGCAGCGTGCCCTGGGTGGAAAAGCTCGACCCGCTGACGCTCAGCGCCGTGGCCGGCCCTGACCGCATGATCCTGTGCGCCAGCGTGGCGCCCCACGGCCTCGACCATCATACGGTTGCGCGCTTTCGCGTCGGTGCCGGCGAGCGCCAGGTCTTCAGCCTGCGTCACCAGCCCTCGCACTTGCCGGTGCAGCCCGACTGCGACATCGACCAGGCGCTGGAACACACCCTGACCCACTGGCAGGCGTTTGCCGACCGTTGCCCGCAGGTCGGCCCCTACACGGGGCTGGTGCGCCGCTCGCTGCTGACCCTCAAGGCCATGACCTACGCGCCAACCGGCGGCATTGTCGCCGCCGTCACCACTTCGCTGCCCGAGCGCATCGGCGCTGAGCGCAACTGGGACTACCGCTTCTGCTGGCTGCGCGACGCCACCATGACCTTGCTGGCGTTCATGAACCTCGGCTATTTCGACGAAGCCCAGGCCTGGCGCGAATGGCTGTTGCGCTCGGTGGCCGGCAACCCTGAACAAATGCAGATCATGTACGGCCTGGCGGGCGAGCGTGACCTCACCGAGTACACCTTGCCGTGGCTGGCCGGCTACGAACACTCGCAGCCGGTGCGGGTCGGCAATGCCGCCTCGGCGCAGATGCAGCTGGACATCTACGGCGAACTGGCCGATGCCATGACCCAGGCCATCAAGGGCGGCTTGCCACGCCATCCACGCAGTGCGGCGATCTCGCGGCTGATCCTGCCTTACGTCGAGCGTATCTGGCGTGAGCCGGACGAAGGCATCTGGGAAGTGCGTGGTGGCCGCCAGCATTTCGTCCATTCCAAGGTCATGGCCTGGGTCGCCTTCGACCGCGCTGCAGGGCTGGCCGACACCACCGAGGAAGGCCGCGAACGGGGCCGGCATTATCGGCAGGTGGCCGAGGAGATCCATCGGGAAGTCTGTGAGCGCGGGCTGGACGCGGGGGGCCAGCATTTCGTCCAGGCCTATGGCTCGGCCGAAATGGACGCCAGCCTGTTGCAGATCGCCCTGACCGGTTTCCTGCCGGCCGAAGACCTGCGTTTTCAGCGCACCCTGGCGCAGATCGAGCAGCGCCTGCTGAAGAACGGCCTGCTGATGCGTTACGACAGCGACAGCTGCAGCGATGGGCTGACGCCGGGGGAGGGCACATTCCTGGTGTGCTCATTCTGGCTGGCTGATGTGTATGTGCTGCTGGGGCGCGAGGCCGAGGCCCAGGCGCTGTACGAAAAGCTGGCCGGGCTGTGCAACGACGTCGGCCTGCTGGCCGAGCAGTACGACCCCGCCGGTAAACGCATGCTCGGCAACTTCCCCCAGGCGTTCAGCCATATCGGCATCATCAACACGGCGCTGAACCTGCACCGGGCACAGTGCCCGGTGCGTGATCGGGCACGTTGTGGCTAGGGAGCAATCTAATGTGTGACGCATTGCGTCACACATGATACTTTGCTTCGTGTGATGCATGGGATCACACTCTGGCTGTCTCCCAAATGGACACGGCGAGCTACCCATGATCATCAGTTTTCGACACAAGGGACTGCGATTCTTTTACGAAACGGGTAATACCCGGGGTATTCAGGCCAGCCACGCAAAACGTCTGAAGCGACAGCTGCAGTTTCTGGATCGCGCCATCGTCGCGCAGGACTTGAACCTGCCAGGCTGGCAACTGCATCCGCTCAAGGGCGAGCTTTCAGGCTTCTGGTCAATGAGTGATTCCGGTAACTGGAGGTTGATCTTTCGTTTCGTGGGTTCGGATGTCGAATGTGTCGATTACCTTGATTATCACTGAACAGGAGGGCTGATCATGCCTTTGCACAATCCGCCGCATCCCGGCGAAACCTTGCGTGAGGATGTATTGCCAGCGCTTGGTCTCACGGTGAAAGCCTTCGCAGCGCATCTTGGGTTTTCTCGTGAAGCGCTTTCGCGGGTACTGCATGGCCGCGCGGCCATGTCGCCAGACCTGGCGCTGCGCCTGGAGATGGCAGGTATCAGTACAGCCCGGATGTGGCTCGCCATTCAGGCCGACTATGACATCTGGCAGGCGCGCCATCGCCAGCAGCCTACAATCACTCGCTTGTTTCAGGCTGCCTGATGACCAACCACAAGATCGAAATCCGTCGCCGCAACACTGAAAAGATCCTCGTCGCCGCCGAAAAGGTGTTCGCCGAGAAGGGCTATGGCGCCACCTCGATGGGCGACATCGCCGAGCAGGCCGAGCTGCCGCGCTCCAATCTGCATTACTACTTCAGCACCAAGGACGAACTGTTCCGCGCCGTGCTGCAAGACCTGCTGGATGTGTGGAAGCAGGATGCGCTGTGCTTCGAGAACTTCGACGACCCGCGGGTGGTGCTGACCAGCTACATCCGCGCCAAGATGGGCCATTCGCGTTCCCGGCCGCTGGGCTCGAAGATCTGGGCCGAGGAGATGTTGCATGGGGCGCCGGTGCTGGGGGTGAATCTCAGTGAGAGCCTGGTGCCCTGGGCGAAGCTCAAGGAAGACAAGATCCGCCGCTGGGTTGAGCAAGGGCGCATATTGCCGGTGGAGCCTTCGGCACTGCTTTACATGATCTGGGCGTCGACGCAGCACTATGCCGACTTTGGTTACCAGGTGGCATTGCTCAACGAGGGCCAGCCATTGTCGGACATGGCGTTCGAAAGTGCCGTGCAGACGGTGACCTGCGTGATCTTGCGGGGAATAGGGCTGGAGCCCTGAAGCGGCGTGCAGGCTGACGCGATCTTTTGTGGGAGCGGCCTTGTGTCGCGAAAGGGGCGCGAAGCGCCCCCAGAATTTCAGCTTCGCCCGAAGAATTGCCGGGGCCGCGTTGCGGCCCTTTCGCGACACAAGGCCGCTCCCACAAGGCCAGTCATCAAGCTGCCTCAGCTGGCCTCGCGGTAGGGGTTGCGCGGGTCCTGCGTCCAGTTCAGGTAAGGCTTGCCGGTATCCTGCGCCACCATCTCGATGCAGGTCTCCACCGGGCAGGTGATCTGGCACAGGTTGCAGCCCACGCATTCGTCTTCGATCACGCTGTAGGCATGGGTCCCGTCAGCCTTCAAGGTGCTGGCAATCGCCTGGTGCGAGGTGTCCTCGCAGGCGATGTGGCAACGCCCACAACCAATGCACGCATCCTGGTCGATATGCGCCACCGATTTGTAGTTGATGTCCAGGTACTTCCAGTCGGTGGTATGCCCCACGGCCTGTCCGCGGAACGCCTCCAGGTTGCGGTGCCCGTGCTGGTCCATCCAGCGCGCCAGGCCATCCTTCATGTCTTCGACAATGCGAAAGCCATGCAACATCGCCGCCGTGCACACTTGCACCGCACCGCTGCCCAGGGCGATGAACTCGGCGGCATCGCGCCAGTTGCCGATCCCGCCGATGCCGCAGATCGGCAGCCCGCGGGTTTCCGGGTCGCGGGCAATCTCGGCGACCATGTTCAAGGCGATCGGCTTGACCGCCGAGCCGCAATACCCGCCGTGGGTGCTCTGGTCACCGACGATGGGGTGGGCGACCATGCGGTCCAGGTCCACGCTGGTGATCGAGTTGATGGTGTTGATCAGCGACACCGCATCCGCGCCACCTCGGTGAGCCGCCCGGGCAGACTGGCGAATGTCGGTGATGTTCGGCGTAAGCTTGACGATCACCGGCAGCGAGCAGTGCTGCTTGCACCAACGGGTGACCATTTCCACGTATTCCGGCACCTGGCCGACCGCCGCGCCCATGCCGCGCTCAGGCATGCCGTGCGGGCAGCCGAAGTTCAGCTCGATGCCATCGGCGCCGGTAGCTTCCACCAGCGGCAGGATGAATTTCCACGATTCCTCCACGCACGGCACCATGAGCGACACGATCAGTGCGCGGTCGGGCCAGTCCTTTTTCACCTGGGTGATTTCCCGCAGGTTGATCTCCAGTGAACGGTCGGTAATCAGCTCGATGTTGTTGATGCCCTGCACCTGGCGGTTGGGGCCGTAGTGCGCGGAGTAACGTGATGACACGTTGACCGCTGCCGGGTCCTCGCCCAGGGTCTTCCAGACTACGCCACCCCAGCCGGCCTCGAAGGCGCGGACCACGTTGTAGGCCTTGTCGGTCGGTGGCGCGGAGGCCAGCCAGAAGGGGTTGGGCGCCTTGATGCCGGCGAATTCGATGGACAAGTCGGCCATTTACGCTGCCTCCACGTTGAGCATGAGTTGGGCATGGATGGCTTCGGCGGCCAGCTTGCCGTGTTGCACGGCCTGGACGGTGAGGTCCTGGCCCAGCGCTGTGCAGTCGCCGCCGGCATACACACCTGCCAGGCTGGTGCACAGGTTGTGGTCGACACGGATACGCTCGCCGTCGCGCGCCAGTTGCGCGGCGACCGGGTCGGCGAGGCTGGCGTCGTCGAAGCGTTGGCCGATGGCCTTGAAGATGGCGTCGGCGGCCAGCTCGAAGGTTTCACCGGTATCGCGCAGGCGGCCGTCGGCCAGTTCGGTACGCATGAAGCGCATGCTGCGCACGCGGCCGTCGTCATCGAGCAGCACGACGTCGGGGCGGGCCCAGGTGTGGATTCTGACCTGATTGGCCTTGGCGATGTCCTGCTCGTGGCCGGTAGCGCCCATGTCGGCGTGGCCGCGGCGGTACACCAGGTTGACGTCGCGGGCGCCCAGGCGGCTCATCTGCACGGCCATGTCGATGGCGGTGTTGCCGGCGCCGATCACCAGGCAGCGCTCGGCCAGTGGCAGTTGCGCCAGGTCGTCGGCCTGGCGCAGTTCACGGATGTATGCGGTGGCGGCGAGCAGGCCGGGGGCTTCTTCGTCGGCCAGGCCGAGCTGGCGCACGGCGTTCAGGCCCAGGCCGAGGAACACCGCGGCGAACTGCTCGCGCAATTCGCCGAGGCCGAGGTTGGCGCCCAGGCGCTGGCCGTGGCGAATTTCGATGCCACCGATGCCGAGCAGGAATTCCACTTCGAGTTGGGCGTAATCGTCCACCAGCTTGTAGCGGGCGATGCCGTATTCGTTGAGGCCACCGGCCTTGTCGCAGGCTTCGAACACCACCACGTCATGGCCGTGCATGGCCAGCCGATGGGCGCAGGACAGCCCGGCGGGGCCGGCGCCGACCACGGCAATGCGCTTGCCGGTGGCGGGCGAGCGCTTGAAGGGGTGTTCGCTGAAGTGGGCATTGTCCAGGGCATAGCGCTGCAGTTGCCCGATCAGCACGGGTGCGCACTCCTGCGCGTTGTTGCGCACACAGGCTTGCTGGCAGAGGATTTCGGTGGGGCACACGCGGGCGCAGCTGCCACCGAGGATGTTGGCGGAGAGAATGCGCTCGGCGGCGCCTTGCAGGTTCTCGTCGCTGATGCGGTGGATGAACGACGGAATGTCGATCTCGCTGGGGCAGGCGTTCACGCAAGGGGCGTCGTAACAGTACAGGCAGCGGGCGCTCTCGACGGCGGCCTGGCGGGCGGTGAGGGGTGGGGCCAGGTCGGTGAAGCGCTCGGCCAGCTGGTCGCTGCCGGCGCGTGGGCGCGGCAGATGGTTCAGGGCATCGATCACGGTTGTAGCCTCTCTTTTTTATGTGGGGCTTGGAATGAGGGCGCTGCGCGCCCTTTTCGCGACACAAGGCCGCTCCTACAAGGAATCGCGATCGCCTGTAGGAGCGGCCTTGTGTCGCGAAAGGGCTGCAAAGCAGCCCCCGATGGCCTCAGCGCTGAACGGGTGTCGGGCGCTGTTGCTCGGCGCGCCGGCCCAGCACCTCGTACACCGAGGGGTAGGCCGGGCGCTCCACGTACCGACCGGCACCAGGCTCGGCGCGCAGGTCGCCATCGGCCCAGAGCAGCTTGCCCTGGCTGATGGTGTGGCTGGGGATGCCGCGCACGGTGCGGCCTTCGAAGATGTTGAAGTCGACCCGCTGGTGGTGGGTCTGGGCGGAAATGGTGCGCGTGCCCTGCGGGTCCCACAGCACCAGGTCGGCGTCGGCGCCGACGCGGATGGCACCCTTGCGCGGGAACAGGTTGAAGATTTTCGCCGTGTTGGTCGACGTCAGCGCGACGAATTCATGCATCGACAGGCGTCCGCTGTTGACCCCGGCATCCCACAGCACCGCCATGCGGTCCTCGATGCCGGCGGTGCCGTTGGGGATGCGACTGAAGTCGTTGCGGCCCATGGCCTTCTGCTCGGCGCAGAAGCAGCAGTGGTCGGTGGCGGTGGTGTGCAGGTTGCCCGATTGCAGCCCGCGCCACAGCGCTTCCTGGTGCTCGCGCGGGCGGAACGGCGGGCTCATCACGTAACCGGCGGCCGTGGCCCAGTCGGGGTTGCGGTAGACACTGTCGTCGATCAGCAGGTGGCCCGGCAGCACTTCGCCGTACACCGGCTGGCCCTTGGCCCGGGCGTAGGTGATTTCGTCCAGCGCCTCACGGCTGGAGATGTGCACCACGTACAACGGCGTGCCGATGGTTTCGGCAATGCGGATAGCGCGGCTGGCGGCTTCGCCTTCGACCTGCGAGGGGCGCGACAGCGGGTGCGCCTCAGGCCCGGTCAGGCCTTGGGCCAGCAACTTGTTCTGCAGGTGATACACCAGCTCACCGTTTTCGGCATGCACGGTAGGCACTGCCCCCAGCTGCAGACAGCGCTCGAAGCTGGCCACCAGGGTGTCGTCGGCCGCCATGATGGCGTTCTTGTAGGCCATGAAGTGCTTGAAGCTGTTGACCCCATGCTGGTTCACCAGCTCGCCCATCTCTTCGGCGACCTGTTCGCTCCACCAGGTGATGGCCACGTGGAAGCCGTAGTCGGAGGCACTCTTCTGCGCCCAGCCACGCCAGGTGTGGAAGGCCTCCAGCAGCGACTGCTGCGGGTTGGGGATGACGAAATCGATGATCGAGGTGGTGCCGCCGGCCAGCCCTGCGGCGGTGCCGCTGAAGAAGTCCTCGCTGGCGACCGTGCCCATGAAGGGCAACTGCATGTGGGTGTGCGGGTCGATGCCGCCGGGCATCAGGTACCGGCCGCTGCCGTCGAGGATTTCGCAGTCGGTAGGGGCTTCGAGGTCTTTGCCGATGGCACGGATCTGGCCATCGATACACAGGACATCGGCGGGATATTGCTCTTCATGGGTAACCACGGTGGCGCCACGGATCAACAGGGACATGCCGTTTTCCTCGCAGGCTGACCGGTCTGTGCCGGTTCTTGGAATTGTTGTAATGGTCTCGACCTGGGAGAGTTCAATCCTGTCAGGCCTGACAAGAATCGAGGCTAGTTGCTGATCGTAAATTGAGCAAGAAAATAATCCAGATAAAATTTATGGTCATTAAAGTGCTGATATATATGAATAAAAATGAAATTCATACTGTCAGTTCTGCTCGATACTCATGTTGTCGAACTTGACAGTTTCAGAATTTGGGCGAGATTTTCTACGCGAATCCAGCCGTTTCAACGCGTGTGTGTACTCCGGCCATCGCATTAGCCCGATGAGCAAACAATTAGAAAAATCTGGAGAAGGCCCCATGCAACAGAGCAGATCGGAAGTGGTCGAGCAGGCAGGCCTGTTCGAGCTGTCCGCAGGCAGTGACGTCCTCGACAGCCCACGCTACAACCACGATATCGCGCCGACCAAGGTGCACCAGCGTACCTGGAACAAGTGGCACATCACCGCGCTGTGGGTGGGCATGTCCATCTGCGTGCCCACCTACACCCTCGGCGGCGTGCTCACGGCCTACTTCGGCCTGAGCGTGGGCGAGGCGCTGCTGGCGATTCTGCTGGCCAACCTCATCGTGCTGATCCCGCTGACCCTCAACGCCTTCCCCGGCACCAAGTACGGCATCCCGTTTCCAGTGCTGCTGCGTTCGTCGTTCGGCATCCTCGGCTCCAACGTGCCATGCCTGATCCGCGCGGTGGTGGCCTGTGGCTGGTTCGGCATCCAGACGATGTTTGGCGGCTTGGCCATCCACCTGTTCCTCGGCTCGATCTTCGACGGCTGGCGGGCGCTGGGCGGCACCGGCGAGGTGATTGGCTTCATGGTCTTCTGGTCGCTGAACCTGTGGGTAGTGCTGCGCGGCGCCGAGTCGATCAAGTGGCTGGAGACGCTGTCGGCACCGCTGCTGGTGGCGGTCGGCTTCGGCCTGCTGTTCTGGGCCCTGCCGCACATGTCCATGACCGAGCTGCTGGCGCAGCCACCCAAGCGCCCGGAAGGGGCCAGCGTAGTCAGTTACTTCTGCGCCGGGCTTACCGCCATGGTCGGTTTCTGGGCCACCTTGTCACTGAACATCCCGGACTTCAGCCGCTATGCGAAAAGCCAGAATGACCAGATTCTCGGGCAGATCTTCGGCCTGCCGCTGACCATGTTCCTGTTCGCCGCACTGGGCGTGGTGATGACCGCCGCCTCGGCATCGCTGGTGGGTGAGACGGTGTCCGACCCGGTCAGCCTGATCGGCAAGATCCACAGCCCCGGCTGGGTGGCGCTGGCCATGGCGTTGATCGTCATCGCCACACTGTCGACCAACACCGCCGCCAACATTGTCTCGCCGACCAATGACTTCCAGAACATCGCTCCGCGCCTGATCGGGCGCAGCCGCGCGGTGTGGCTGACGGGCTTCATCGGCCTGGCGCTGATGAGCCACGAACTGCTGAAGAAGCTTGGCTGGATCGTTTCCGACCTGAGCCTTGAGAGCGTCTATTCCAACTGGTTGTTGGGTTACTCCAGCCTGCTGGGGCCGATCGCCGGGATCATGGTGGTGGACTACTTCCTGGTCCGCCGTCAGCAACTGGACCTGGCCGGCTTGTACCGCGATGACGTGTACCCGGCCTGGAACTGGCCGGGTTTTGCCGCCTTTGCCCTGCCGGTGGCGCTGACCGTGCTGGCCATCGGCAACAGCAGTTTCAGCTGGTTCTACGACTATGGCTGGTTCACCGGCTCGCTGCTGGGCGGGGCGCTGTACTACGCCCTGGGTGGCATGGCGGTGCGCAGGCCGGCCGCCGCGCCAGTACAAACCAATAAAAATGCCTGAGGAGAAACACCATGACCCCATCCCAGCATGTGCTGACATCCACCGAGCGTCATGTCGACAGCGGGCGCTTGTGGCAATCGCTGATGGACCTCGCCCGCCTGGGGGCCACGGCCAAGGGAGGCGTCTGTCGCCTGGCCCTGACCGATCTGGACCGCCAGGCCCGTGACTTGTTCGTGACGTGGTGCGAGGCCGCGGGCTGCAGCGTCAGTGTCGATGGGGTGGGCAATATCTTCGCCCGCCGCCCTGGGCGTAATCCCAAGCTGCCACCGGTGATGACCGGCAGCCATATCGACACGCAACCCACCGGCGGCAAGTTCGATGGCTGCTTCGGCGTCATGGCCGGGCTCGAAGTGCTGCGCACCCTCAACGACCTGGGCATCGAGACCGAAGCACCGCTGGAAGTGGTGGTGTGGACCAACGAAGAAGGCTCGCGCTTCGCGCCCTGCATGATGGGTTCAGGTGTATTCGCCGGCAAGTTCACCCTGGAAGACACCTTGGCCAAGCGTGATGCCCAGGGCGTGTCGGTCGGTGAGGCGCTGAACGCCATTGGCTATGCCGGCCAGCGCGCGGTGCTCGGCCACCCGGTAGGAGCCTACTTCGAGGCGCATATCGAGCAGGGGCCGATCCTCGAAGACCAGGCCAAGACCATCGGCGTGGTGCTTGGTGCCCTGGGGCAGAAGTGGTTCGACCTGACCCTGCGCGGCGTCGAAGCCCATGCCGGTCCGACCCCGATGCACCTGCGCAAGGACGCCCTGGTAGGTGCCGCAGCCGTGGTCGAAGCGGTCAACCGCACCGCCCATGCCCATCAGCCCCATGCCTGTGGCACGGTCGGTTGCCTGCAGGCCTACCCCGGTTCGCGTAACGTGATCCCGGGCGAGGTGCGCATGACCCTGGACTTCCGTCACCTGGAGGGCGATCAGCTGGATGCGATGATCGCTGATGTGCGCACGGTGATCGATGCCACCTGTGCCAAGCATGGCCTGAGCCATGAACTGGTGCCCACGGCGGACTTCCCGGCGCTGTATTTCGACCGCGGTTGCGTCGATGCGGTGCGCGAGTCGGCGCAGGCGCTGGGGTTGCCGCACATGGACATCGTCAGCGGGGCAGGGCATGACGCGATCTTCCTTGCCGAGCTGGGGCCGGCGGGGATGATCTTCGTACCTTGCGAGAATGGCATCAGCCATAACGAGATCGAAAACGCCACGCCGGAGGACTTGGCGGCGGGTTGTGCCGTGCTGCTGCGGGCCATGCTGGCGGCGTCCGAGGCCATCGCCAGCGGGCGCCTGGCGGCATAGCAGCGTTGTAGGAGCGGCCTTGTGTCGCGAAAGGGCCGCAGAGCGGCCCCAGCAAGATCAGCTTCACGCTGAAATCCTGGGGCCGCTCTGCGGCCCTTTCGCGACACAAGGCCGCTCCTACCGTCGATCGCGGTTCGCCTGCAACCTGGGTAATCATCAAGTGATGACGTGAACCAGGCACCCATCTCGGCCGATATGGTAACGCTGCAGGTCCTGCGCCAAGGTAAGGTGCCCGGTGTAATGAGCCAGCGCCTCATCACGCACATCATCAATGCACGGGCTGCGTTTCGGATCCCCCTGATACCGCGCACTGAAATGCGTCAACACCAGGTTGCGCACCCCCGCTGCTTCAGCGAACTGCGCCACCGATGCCGCCGTGCTGTGGCCAAACGCATTGCCGCTGCCCTCGACGATGGGCTGGGTATAGGTTGCCTCATGCACCAGCACATCCACGTCCCTGGCAACCTCGGCCAGCAATGCCGGGTTGTCGTTGTCGCCACAGACGATCACCCGTCGCGGCGGCCGCGAGGCTTTCAGGTAGTCACGCGGCTCAAGCCGCTGCCCGTCATGTTCGACCGCCAGCCCCTTGGCCAGCTCACCCCACAACGGCCCGCGCGGGATACCTTCGGCGTCCAGCCGCTCAACATCCAGGCGGGGTTCGGGGTTCAGTTCGGTGAACACGAAGCCCACGCTTGGCACCCGGTGTGACAGCTGCACGGTACTGACCTGGATGTTATCGCTGTGCCATTGCCCCAGGCTCTCGACCGGCAGCAGGCGCAGTTCGAATGGCAGGTAGGTTTCGCTGGCTGCCAGGCTCAGGCGTACCCAGTCCTGCAAGGCGGCGGGCAGGATCAGGTCCAGCGGTTCGCTGCGCCCGCCCATCCCGGCGCTGGCCAGCAGCCCCGGCAGGCCGAAGCAATGATCGCCATGCACATGGGTGATGAAGATGCCACGCAGGTCGCGGGCCGACAGCGAGCTGCGCAGCAGCTGGTGCTGGGTGCCTTCGCCACAATCGACCAGGTACCAGTGCTTGCCGCTGGCTTCGATGACGGCGGTGGCGCTGACGTTGCGGGCTTTTGTGGGCACCCCGGAGGAGGTGCCCAGAAACTGCAGGTCCACGTTACGGCTCCTTTCAATTCAGCAGCGACTGGCCACGTAGCAATTCCAACAGTCCTGCCGGGACCAGAGGGCAGGTGCTATCGAATTCGTGACTGTCGCACCATTTGGCTCTGAAGGGGCTACCGTCTGATTCCCGGCCTTCCAACCAAGGTTGCTGATAAAGGCTGGCGTCATCGAAACGTGCATCGAACACCTGAACAATTTCGTGACCCTGTATGCCCGAGTAGGTGAACAGACTCTCCAGCGTTCCTATCAGGCGAACATCGCTGATCGACTGCCCGATTTCTTCTTGTATTTCGCGCATGACAGCGTCGTGGGCAAGTTCGCCAAATTCGATACCACCGCCTAGTGGGCGGCTGAGTGTTCGTTGCGAAACAGGATCGTTGAAGACATTGACCAGGATCTTGCCCTGATGGTGAAACACGCAAAGCGCCAGCGAGCGGATGCGCGGGGCAGGCAGTGGCTTGAGGAAGCTGCGCTCATAGCTGAGGATGAAACGCCGCTCTGTCGCCTGGGCCACTGCAGCTATGCATTCCGGGTCGCTTTCTGCCTGTTTGCGATAGCGCTCATAGGTGGCGAGATCAGAGAAGCTGAACAGGCAATATGCAACGTTGTTTGCACCTTCACCGGGCAGGAAGTATCCATGATGCGTGCCGCCCATGCGTGTGACCAATTTCATCCACAGGCGTGAATAGGCCTCAAATTCAGCAAGTTTGTAGGGATCAATGACGTATTTGACGTGGCAGGTGATCAAGGCGCTCGTTCCTTCGAGGTATGGGGGGCACACGATAGCTTGCACGGGTTGTATCGTCGACCTGCCGCCATTTTCATGAGGTACCGTTTTTCGGGTGATGGCGTATTGATGCCAATGCTTGATAGGCTGATGCCTGCTGATTGGAAAGGGACGCGAGATGAACCGCAGGGATGGCCGCACACATGATGCGGTGAATTATTACGCATCAATCGAAGCCGTGGTGGATGATGGGGGCCCCGCACGGTTCCAGACTGTGATCATTGATGCCGTGCCCAAAACCGCTGTGGCGGCGATGAAGCAGCTTGGATACGAGCAGATCATTGAGGATCTGAACAGTCATTTTCCCGTACTGCTTTTGAAGGCTGTCCTCCCCTCAAGAGTCGCCGGGGCGCTTGTCGACAACCCTGGCTGGGTTGAACTATCGATTGGCACCGAGCGACCCGCGAATGAGGAGAGCTTTGAAGCCTCTGCAATCAGTTTTGGTGACGGAGAAGACGAAGGTGCCCAGCCGACCTTCTGGGTTACGGTGAAGTCGTCAGCCCTTGCCAAACGCAATTTAAGCGCGCTTGCGGCGCTCTCAAAGTTTCAGGCAGTTGCTGATGCATCTCAGCAGGATTTGCAGCAGTTCGATTGCGCGCATCGGGCTGCAGGCGTCGCAGTTTACGATGTTGGGCAGGCCAATATGAGTGCGTTGGTCGACGGTGCCGAACACCCGCTGATGTTCTTTGATCTAGGCTGGCCGCTGCCGTTTTTCAGCAAGTCATATCGCGTAGGCGGAGCGTTCGAGCCTCTGGATGCTGATCTACAGCGTGAGCGCGCGCAGCCGGTTGTCTTGTCTCATCTGGACTGGGATCACTGGGGCTTTGCTTACAAGTCGGGGCGTGCAAGATACGATTCGAAAAAGGAGCACTGGCTTACCGAGGTCGTTTATAAGCAAGAGGCGCTGCAACGGCCCTGGCTGATCCGACGGCCTAAATTTCATCGTCACAAGCTGACAGCGACACATATTCATTTCGTGCTCGAATTGAGCCGAACGCGTCAACCTGATGGGCGCAACGTCTTGAATTTCTGGCCCGCCAATCGTGCGAAGATTGCATTCCGCAACTACAGCATCGTCCGGTGCAGCCCGCCTGAACGCATGACGTTGATTCGCGCATCTTATCTGAGAAACAACGAATCGCTGGTGCTCTTGGCGCAATTGAAGGGGCACGAAGCACGGGTGCTGCTGACGGGAGATGCTGATTACCCTTCCATACCTCGGTACTGCCGGAATGATCTGACGGGTATCGTGGCGCCCCATCACGGAGGCGCGATTACTGATCTTTCAACCCCCCAAGCTGGAAATAATGGGCTTATGGTTCGTTCAACCTTCCCTGGGTGCTATCGCAGTGTTCCATCGGAGGATGCAGAGGGTGAGGCTGTAATTAGCGGCTGGCAGATTAGCAGCACTCATGAGAGGGCCAGCTGTGTACATGGTTGCTGTTATCACGGGAATAGATTAATTCCTCTCGTGCACCGGTCCAGTCGCCGCTTCATTCCCCGGTGTAGTTGTGGAGTAGTGCCTGCTACGGGATTGTGTCTTAACTAACGAGCATTATCCCTCCAGATCAGCTTGCTGGTGTCGTACCCCTGCTTCTGGGCGATCGCCACCAGCTGGTCGCGGGTCTGGTCGGTGATCGCCGGTGTGCGCGACAGCAGCCACAGGTATTCACGGTTGGGGTGGCCGACCAGTGCCACGCGGTAGTCCTTGTCGTGGTACAGCACCCAGTACTCACCCTTGGTCAGCTCTGGCGCCAGGCGGCTGAACCAGTTGTCGAAGCGCACCCACAGCTTGTCGGTCTTGCCGGGCACCTGAGCCTGGGCGATGCCGCGCGCTTCGTTCCATTCGCCGTCCTTTTCCTTGCAGCGGTTGGTCACGTCGATGCGGCCATCCTCGCGCAGGGCGTAATGGGCTTCGGATTGCAGGCAGTTGCGCTGGAAGAACATCGGCAGGCGAGCCAGTTCGTACCAGGTGCCCTGGTAGCGTTGCAGGTCGACCTGTTCGGTGGTGGGCGGGGAGCGGTGATCGTCGCTGGAACCGACGCAGCCCATCAGGGCCAGGGTCATGCAGGAAAATATCAGGGCCGTGCGCATCGCCATGGCAAACCTCCTGTCAGCGAGTGTGGGGCTCACCTTTGGTTCGATACCGGAACAGCGCAAAAGTTGTATCGGTTCAGGCAATGTCCGGTGGCGGGGCGAATGAGCCGGTCTGTACTTCGCCTGCGCGCACATAGCGGGCGATGACCACGCCCTTGGGCGTCACCTGCGAATGCTTCAGGGTGAACGCCACAGGTGCAGCATTGTCGTCAAACAGGCGCTTGCCATGGCCCAGCAGCACGGGGTGAATGAGCAGCTGAAGTTCATCAACCAGGCCGGCGGCGAGCAGTTGTTGCACCACGTCGGCACTGCCCTGGGTCAGCAGATCAGCACCATCCTGATGCTTGAGGCCACGTACCGCCGCGACGATATCCGCACCCAGTGCATGGCTGTTATGCCAGTCGAGGCTGTTCGCGTCATGGGTGGCGACATGCTTGGCCACGCTGTTGAACAGGTTGGCGATGGAGAAATCTTCGGTATCATCTTTCACCTTCGGCCAGTACCCGGCAAAAATGTCGTAGGTCCGCCGCCCCAGCAACAACTCGAAAGGCTCGCTGAACAGCGCCTGCATGGCCTGGCCGAATACTTCCTCGGCATGGGGCACGAGCCAACCGCCAAAGGCGAAACCGCCGCTGGTGTCTTCCTGTGGCCCGCCGGGGGCCTGCATGACGCCGTCGAGGCTGACGAAGGCGGCAACGATGAGTTTGCGCATGGGGCTCTCCTGAAAGGCATGCCGGGATGGGTGATTCACCTATGGTCGAACGGCGCGCGGTGATTTCGACAGGGCACGCAGTCCCGTTTTTGGCACAAGCACGGTCACCCGCCTGGGTTACCATCCACGCTGTGAACCCTTTCCCCACAGGAGTGCCGCCCGTGACCGAGTACACCGCGTTCAAGGTCGAACTGACCGACAACATCGCCCATGTGCAGATCAATCGCCCGGAAAAGATCAACGCGATGAACGCGGCCTTCTGGGCGGAGATCGTCGACATCTTCCAGTGGATCGACGACACCGATGCCGTGCGTGCGGTAGTGATCAGCGGCGCCGGCAAGCATTTCTCTGCCGGTATCGATTTGATGATGCTGGCTTCCCTGGCCGGGCAGATGGGCAAGGATATCGGTCGCAATGCACGCGTGCTGCGCAAGACCATCCAGCGCCTGCAGGCATCCTTCAATGCCGTGGACAACTGCCGCAAACCAGTACTGGCGGCGGTCCAGGGTTATTGCATCGGCGGTGCCATCGACCTGATCTCGGCCTGCGACATGCGCTACTGCAGCAGCGATGCGCAATTCTCGATCAAGGAAATCGACATGGGCATGGCCGCCGATGTCGGCACCCTGCAACGTTTGCCACGCATCATCGGCGACGGCATCATGCGTGAGCTGGCCTACACCGGGCGCAATGTGGAAGCCAGTGAGGCGCTGCGCATCGGCCTGGTCAACCGGGTCTATGATGATCAGGCCGCGTTGCTCGACGGGGTCTTTGCCATTGCCCGCGAGATTGCCGCAAAATCGCCGATCGCCGTGGCCGGCACCAAGGAAATGCTCAGCTACATGCGTGACCATCGCATCGACGATGGCCTGGACTACATCGCCACCTGGAACGCCGCGATGCTGCAGTCCGAAGACTTGCGCGTGGCCGTGGCGGCGCACATGAGCAAACAGAAACCGACGTTCGCCGACTGACCGGGCCGGGGGACGCAGCAAAGGAACCCCGACATGTCAGCTCGCTGGACTACCGCAGTACTCGACCCACAGATCACCGGGGGGCTGGCGGTGGCCCGCAGCCCGGAAGGGTTCCTGGTTGACGCCAACGGCGCGCTGTTCCCCCGCGACTGGCTCAAGCGTCAGGACCTGGACGTGCTGTGCGAGCATGGCATCGGCCACTTCGACGGCGAGCCCGTGTTCCTGTTCGAGCTGCGCAGCGCGACCGAGGTGCCGGGCTGCAGCTGGCGCGGGTTGCGAGCGTTCATGCTCGAAGGTGACTTCGACCTCTACAAAGTGCTCGGCTATGCCGCGCAGATCGGCACCTGGGCCCGCGAGCACCGCTTCTGCGGTAGCTGCGGCCAGGCCATGGCGCAGATTCGCTGGGAGCGGGCAATGTACTGCCAACCCTGCGACCTGCGCAGCTACCCGCGCATTTCGCCGAGCATGATCGTGCTGGTGACCCGTGGCGACGAAATCCTGTTAGCCCGCTCGCCGCGCTTCGTCACGGGCGTATACAGCACCCTGGCGGGCTTTGCCGAGCCGGGCGAGTCCGCCGAGGACTGCCTGGTGCGCGAGGTGCGCGAAGAGGTGGCGGTCGAGGTGCAGAACATCCAGTACGTCGGCAGCCAATGCTGGCCGTTCCCGCACTCGATGATGCTGGGCTTCCATGCCGAATATGCCGGGGGCGAGATCGTCATGCAGCCGGACGAGATCGAGGATGCCCAGTGGTTCAGCGTGCATGACCTGCCGCCGCTGCCGGCCGGACGCTCCATCGCCCGCTATCTGATCGATTTGTACGTTGCCCGTCGATTAGGCCTGGCCGAACCAGTGTTGCCACGCTAGACGCACGGTCAACGCCAGCACCACGGTGATGAACACCGGGCGGATGAACTTGCTGCCGCCGCTGATCGCCGTGCGTGCGCCGAAGAAGGCGCCGACCATCACCGACAGGCCCATGCACAGGCCGACGATGTAATCCACCTGCCCGGAAATGATGAACACCGTCAGCGCCGCGATGTTGCTGACGAAGTTCATGCTGCGCGCCACGCCGCTGGCGCGGACCAGGTCGATGGGGTAGAGCAGCAGCGTGCTCACGGTCCAGAACGCGCCGGTGCCGGGGCCGGCCACGCCGTCGTAGAAGCCCAGGGTGAAGCCTTGCGGGAACTGCCATTTCTTCCTGATCGGCGCATCGGCGTCCAGCGGTGCCTTGGGCGTGCCACCGAACAGCAGGTAGATGCCGCAGGCGAAGACGATCACCGGCAGCATCTTGTTCAGCCATTCGGCCGGCATGTAGTGAGCCACCACCGCGCCGATCGAGGCACCGACCAGTGTGGCGAACAACGCCGGGCGCCATTGCGCCGGGTGGAACAGCTTGCGCTTGTAGTAGGTGAAACCGGCGGTGGCCGAGCCGAAGGTCGAGCTGAGCTTGTTGGTGCCAAGTACCAGGTGCGGTGGCATGCCGGCGGTGAGCAGCGCCGGGGTGGTCAGCAGGCCGCCGCCACCGGCGATGGCATCGATGAACCCGGCGACGAAGGCGACCAGGGCGAGGATCAACAGGGTGAGGGGTTCTACGGTGAGTTCGAAGGGCATGGGGGCTGGCTGATAGAGGGCAGGGCATGCGGCAAATGGCCGCGCTGGAAGGGAGACATGGTAAGCCTGGGCGCAAACGGTTGCCAGTGCCGGCCTCTGTGGGGGCTTGCCCGCGAAGAGGCCGGTACGGCAAACCCCATCAGCTCTGTATGAACGCCAGCAGATCCGCATTGATCACATCGGCATGGGTAGTCGGCATGCCATGCGGGTAGCCCTTGTAGGTCTTCAGGGTGCCATTGGGCAGCAACTCGGCCGACAGCGGCCCGGAATTCGCGTAGGGCACGATCTGGTCGTCATCCCCATGCATCACCAGCACCGGCTGCTTGATGCCCTTTAGATCCTCGGTGAAGTCGGTCTGCGAGAACGCCACGATGCCATCGAAATGCGCCTTGGCGCTGCCGATCATGCCTTGGCGCCACCAGTTGCCGATGATCCCTTCCGACGCCTCCACACCCGGCCGGTTGTAGCCGTAGAAAGGCCCCGTCGGCACATCGCGGTAGAACTGCGCACGATTGCTGGCGACCTGGGCCTGGAACCCGTCGAACACCGACTTGGGCAGGCCGCCGGGGTTGCCGGGTGTCTGTACCATCAGCGGCGGCACGGCGGCGATCATCACGGCCTTGGCCACCGGGTCACCCGGGTGGCGTGCCATGTAGCGCACCACTTCGCCACCGCCGGTTGAATGGCCGACATGCACCGCGCCCTGGGTGCCGAGGTGTTCGACCACGGCGGCTACGTCGTCGGCATAGTGGTCCATGTCATGGCCGTCCCACACCTGGCTGGAGCGCCCGTGGCCACGGCGGTCGTGGGCGACCACGCGAAAGCCCTTGGCGAGGAAGAACAGCATCTGCGCGTCCCAGTCGTCGGCGCTCAGCGGCCAGCCGTGATGGAAGTGGATGACTGGCGCATCGCGCGGGCCCCAGTCCTTGTAAAAGATCTGAACGCCATCCTTCGTGGTTACGTAGCTCATGACCGTGCCTCCTCAGTGCAGGAACCGAAGTGAGCTATGAGGATAGGAGGGATTTCGTTCGGCATCGGGAAATGTGTTGGCAGTACCGGCCTTTTCGCGGCGGTTCGGCGCCCCGACATGCCCGCTCCCACAGGTATTGCACACGCCTTGAGGCTAGCGCAGTACCTGTGGGAGCGGGCGTGCCCGCGAAGAGGTCATCACCGATGTTACAGGAACCAGCGATATTCCCGCGCACTGACTTCCTGCATGAACGCCAGATGGTCCTGGCGCTTGTTCTCGCAATAGACCATCACGAATTCCTCACCCAACCCCTCGTTGACCGCCGAGTGGCTGCGCATGGCCGTGACTGCGCCGAGCATGTCCATGGGGAAGTCGATGCCACTGCCGCGATCTTCATTCAGCGGCGCAATCGGTTCCTGCCCGGCGTCCAGCCCATGCTCCATGCCACACAGGATCGCCGCCAGCACCAGGTAAGGGTTGGCATCCGCCCCCGCCAGCCGATGCTCGATACGCAAGTTGCGTGTATCCGACTCAGGAATGCGAATGCACGCATCACGGTCTTCGAAGCCCCAGCTCGCACGGCTGGCGGCGTTGACCATGGCGCCATAGCGGCGGAACGCGTTGTGGTTGGCGGCAAAAATCGGCATGCAGTGTGGCAGCAGTGCCAGGCAGCCGGCCACGGCATGGCGCAGTGGGCGCTGCTGGTCGGCGGCCAGCAGGTTGTTGCCGGCCTGGTCGTACAGGCTCACATGCACATGCATGCCGCTGCCGGGGGCTTGCAGGTAGGGCTTGCTCATGAACGAGGCGCGCAGCCCGTGCTTGAGCGCCACCCCCCGGGTGCTGCGGCAGAACAGGGCAGCCCAGTCGGCGGCTTGCAGGCCATCGTCGCAGTGGCCGAAATTGATCTCGAACTGGCCAGGGCCCAGCTCTGCCGTGATGACGTTGGCATCGACCCCTTGGTCATTGGCCGTCTTGACCATGTCGTGCAGCACATCGCTGAAGCGCGATAGCCGTTCGATGTGCATGTTGGGCTGGTCGTCCGGGTCATCGCTGAGCGGGTCGCGGGGGAACTGTGGCAGGCCCTGCTTGAGCGCCCGGTCGAACAGATAGAACTCCAGCTCGAATGCCACCACCGGGCGTATGCCGCGTCCCTCGAGGCGCTGCAGCACACGAGCGAGGACTTCGCGGGGTTCGAACTCGATCGGCGCGGCAGTGCCGTCGGAGCTGATCAGCATCTGCCCCAGTGGCTCGCGCTCCCAGGTCACTGGTTTGAGCGTACCGGGGATCAGGCGACGGATGGCATCGGGGTCACCGTCGTTGAAGCAGTAGTCGCCAATCGGAAACAGCCCGCCTTGTACGCCCAGCAGTACGCAGTTCTGCGGCAGTTTCAGCGGGCTGCCGGCGGCGACCTTTTCCAGCATGTCGATGGGGTAGCGCTTGCCGTAGAAATGCCCGGGAATGTCCAGGCTGAGCAGGTCGACATGGCTGACCTCGGGGTAGCGGGCACGGAACGCGCGGACTTCACTGAGCAGATCGGGAAAGCCTGTTGTTAGGGTCATGCTGTGCTCTCATCGGAAAACCCAGAGGACGCGGGTCGTCTGGTCGGTCAGGTTGGCGTAGCGGAAGTGGCGGTTGGGCGGCAGCTGGAAGCTGTCGTTGGGCGCCAGGGTCACGGCGTGCTCATCGTCTGCGAGCCAGACGGTCAGTTCACCTTCGAGGACGAAGCCGCCTTGCTCGGAGCTGTCGTCCAGGTGCCCCTCGCCACTGCTGGCACCGGGTGCGAGGTAGCTTTCGAGCATGGCGAAACGGCCGTTGAGCGTTGGCGACACCAGCACGTCGCTGATGCCTTCGGCGTAGTAGATCGTGCGCCGCTCGCCGGGGCGGGTGACCCAGTCCAGCGCGGGTGGCTGGCTAGCCTGGTAAAAGTAGGTGGTCGGCACCTGCAGGGCTTCGCTGATGGCCGTGAGGTCGGCCACGGTCGGCTGTGACAGACCGCGTTCGACCTGGGACAGAAAGCCCAGCGAGCGTTTGACCTTGCCCGCCAGTTCATCGAGGGTCAGCCCGCGGTGCTTGCGCAGGTCGCGGATCAGCAGGGCCAGGCCCTGGGCGTCTTCAGACATGATCGCGCATCCGGTACCAGGCTTTTGCCGCTGCCTCCAGCGGTGCGGCCAGCAGGTCACCGCCCGGGAAGCGGCCATTGTCGATGCCCTGATACAGCGCCAGCAGATCGTCGTCGCCAAGAATCGCATCGCTGACCGCCCGTGCCGCGGCCAGGGTCGGCAGCACGCCATGGCCGGAGAAACCTTGCAGCCAGTAGCGCTGGCCAGCGCGGCCGACGTCCGGGGTGCGCTGGATGCTGCAGTCGATGTGGCCGCCCCAGGCATAGTCGATGGCCACACCCGCCAGTTGCGGGAACACCCGTTCCAGGTAGGGGCGGGTAGCGCTGGCGACGTCCTTGGGGATGCCGCCCAGGTAAGTGCAACCACCGCCGAACAGCAGGCGGTGGTCGGGGGTGAGGCGGAAGTAGTCGGGCACGAACTGGTTGTCGATCACACAGCTGTTGCGCGGCAGCAGCGAGCGGGCGAACTCGGCTTCCAGCGGTGCAGTGGCCACCTGGTACGAGCCGACCGGCAGCAGGCGGCGTGACAGGCCGCGGTCGAGGCGGTCGATGTAAGCGTTACAGGCCAGCACCAGCACTTCGCAGCGCACCTCGCCGTGTTCGGTGCGGGCCACGTAGCCGTTGGTGCTGGGCTGATAGTCGAGCACCTGGCTCTGCTCGAAGATACGTCCGCCATGGGCTTCGATCGTGGCCGCCAGGCCCTGGGCCAGTTTCAGCGGGTTGAGGTGCGCGCCCCTGGCGTCGTACAGCGCGGCCTGGTAGCGCGGGCTGTCGATCCATTGTGGCAGCTCGTCGCGACCGATCAGGCGCAGGGCGTCGTAGCCCCACTTGTGTTCGGCGTCGTGCAGGGCTTCTTCGAGCATCTTTATCCGCCGGGGCAGCACGGCCGTCCACAGGCTGCCGAGCCGATAGTCGATGTCGAAGCCATGGCGCAGGGGGAGTTCACGCATCTCGTCGGCAGCCCAGCACATGCTGTCCCACAGGCGACGGGTGCGCTCTACACCCAGCGCTTTTTCCAGGGGCGGCATGTCGCACGACCAGCCCAGTAGCGCCTGACCGCCGTTGCGCCCGGAGGCGGCCCAGGCGACCCGGCTGGCTTCCAGCAGGGTCACGCGCTTGCCGGCCAAGGCCAGTCGCAGGGCGGTGTGCAGGCCGCTGAAACCGGCGCCGATGATCAGCACATCGGTGTCGTGCGGGCCTTGCAGGGTAGGGCGCAAGGGGATGCTGGCGGGGTAGGTCCGGGCGTAGTAGCTGGCGACGTGTTGGGCGGATTGCTTGAGCATGCCTTGGCCTCGTGAAATTTATTGTGCTTATTTTCATGAAAATTTAGCAGGTAATTTTCATGACGTCAGGCCGTTCGTCTTCCTGGGGGGTTGGTTATATGATCCGGGGGCTGCTGCGCAGCCCTTTCGCGACGCAAGGCCGCTCCTACAGGGATACGCGAACGCCTGTAGGAGCGGCCTTGCGTCGCGAAAGGGCCGCAAAGCGGCCCCCTCGGCCCCAACAGGAAAACCCATGCGCCGCCTGCCTTCCCTGACCGCCCTGCGCACCTTCGAATGTGCCGCCCGCCATGGCCATTTCGGCCGTGCCGCCGCCGAGCTGTGCGTCACCGACAGCGCCATCAGCCACCAGATTCGCCAGCTTGAGGATCAGCTCGGTGTCGCCCTGTTCGAGCGCGCAGGCCGTCAGGTACGCCCCACTGCCGAAGCAGAACGCCTGCTGCATCACTTGCAACAGGCCTTCGAACTGATCGGCAAGGCCTGCGACGAACTGCGTGACCCGGCCTCCCAGGCGGTGCTGCGCGTGGCGGTAACGGCAGAGCTGGCGCAAAAATGGCTGGTCGCGCGCTTGGCCGATTTCAGCAGCCGTTACCCGCACATCACCTTGCACCTGCACGATCAGCCGATCGATGCCGGCGCCCCGGCATTGGACGTCGACCTGGCCATTACCTACGGCACCAGCGCCCTGGACGCCAGCACCCACTTCGTCCGGCCGCTGCCGCTGCTGCAGTTCTTCCCCGTATGCAGCCCGGGCCTGTTCAACCAGGGCGGCCTCAAGCGCCCGCGCGACCTGGTGCGCCACTGCCTGCTGCACGACGACCAGGATGGCCGTACCTGGACCACCTGGCTGGCCACCCACGCCGAGGATGCCTTGCCCACCCGCCAGCTGTATTTCCCCCACGCCGCGCTGGCGCTGGAGGCCGCGCTGCTGGGGCAGGGCGTGGCGATGGGCGACAACCTGACCTGCCACGCCGACCTGCTGAGCGGCCGGCTGGTGCGCCCGTTCAGCGCTAGCGTGACGGCTCAGGGGCAGTACGCACTGGTGTGCGAACGGCTGCGCCTGGAGCGGGCGCCGGTGGCCGACTTCATTGAATGGTTCATCGAACAGCTGGGCGATAGCTGAATTCAATTCAGCTATCGCTGAGTTTTCATCGTTGGATGCCGCAAGCGGGCCGGCGTAGCGTGCAGTCATCACTCACCGACACGAGGTTGACCTATGGCACGTTCGCTCAGCACCACCCCCAAGGCCGATGGCTTCCGCCTGCCTGGCGAATTCGAGCGCAAGGCTGGCTGCTGGCTCGGCTGGCCAGAGCGCCCGGATGTCTGGCGCAATGGTGCCAAGCCCGCGCAGAAAGTCTGGGTCGAGATCGTCACTGCAATCGCCTCCAGCGAGCCGGTCACCGTCTGCGCCTCTGCTGCCCAGTATGCCAACGCCCGGCGCCTGCTGCCGGCGCAGGTGCGGGTGGTGGAAATGACCTGCAACGACACTTGGTTCCGCGACAGCGGCGCCTGTTTCGTGGTCAATGACGACAGTGGTGAAGTCCGTGGCGTCGACTTCGAGTTCAACGCGTACGGTGGCCTCGATGGCGGCCTCTACTACCCGTGGGACAAGGACGACCAGATCGCCCAGAAGATCCTCGAGATCGAAGGCCTGGACCGCTACCGTGCCCCGCTGATCGCCGAGCTTGGCGGCATCCAGAGTGACGGCCAGGGCAGCCTGCTGACCACCGAGCAATGCCTGCTCAACCGCAACCGCAATGCGCACCTGGGCAAGGCCGAGGTCACGCGTCGCCTTGAAGACTACCTTGGTGCCGAGCAGGTGATCTGGCTGCCGCGTGGCTGCAAGTTCGACGAGACCGATGGCCACGTCGACGACCTGGCCTGCTTCGTGCGCCCCGGTGAAGTGGTGCTGCAATGGACCGACAACCGTGACGACCCGCAGTGGGAAATCTACCAGGAAGCCTATGACATCCTGCGCAGCACCCGCGATGCCCGCGGCCGTGAACTGAAGGTGCACAAGCTGCTGCAGCCTGATGTGCTGGAGTGGACTGCCGAAGAAGCAGCCGGGCTGGATCAGGTCGACGGTACCCACCTGCGCGAGGCCGGTACGCGCATCTGCGCCTCGTACATCAACTACTACGCGGGCAACACGGCCATCGTCGTCCCGCTGTTTGGCGACCGCAATGACGCCATTGCCCAGGCGACCCTGGCAGAGCTGTTCCCCGATCACCGCATCATCGGTGTCGAGAACTCCCGCGAGATTCTCCTCGGTGGCGGCAATGTTGCCTGCATCACCATGCCTCAGTACGCCGGGGGTCGTCGCTGATGAAACGGCGCGCGCTGGCAATTGCGCTCGCCCTGGGCTGTACGGCGTCGGCAGTTCAGGCGGCCGACGCCCGACAGCCGACGGTCAACCTGTATATCTGGGGCGAATACATCGCCCCGGATACCCTGAGGAACTTCGAGAAGGAAACGGGTATTCAGGTGGTCGCAGACCACTTCGACTCGCTGGAAACCGCCGAGACCAAGTTGTTGACCGGTGGCAGTGGTTACGACGTGGTGCTGACCGCCGGCCAGCACCTGAGCCGGGCCATTGCCAGCGGCGCCCTGCAGCCACTGGACAAGGCCCAGGTGCCGCACCTGGCGGGTGTCGGCGAGGAGTTTCGCCAGCACATGGCGGTGTTCGACCCCGGCAACCGCTATGCCGGGACCTATGCCTGGGGCACCACGGGCGTGGGTTACCAGCAGCAGGCCGTGACGGCGCGAATGGGCGATGCACCGCTGGACAGCTGGGCGATGCTGTTCGACCCGCAAGTGGTGGCAAAATTTGCCGACTGTGGGGTCAGCCTGCTCAATGACCCCAACGAGGTATTTGCCGCAGTGATGCGCTACATGGGCCTGGACATCAACCAGCAGCGCCTTGAGGACCTGAAAGCGGCGGAGGCGCAGCTGCGCAAGGTGCGCCCGTACATTCGCTACTTTGACAATGACCGCAACATCAATGACCTGGCCAATGGCGAAACCTGCGTGGCGATGTCATGGAACGGCAACGTGGCCATCGCCGAGGGCCAGGCGCGGCAGGCGGGCAAGGCGTTTAAGCTGGACTACAGCATCCCGAAGGAAGGCACGTTGATCTGGCTGGATGCGCTGGTGGTGCCCAAGGACGCGCCGCATCCGGAGGCTGCATGGAAACTGGTGGATTACCTGATGCGGCCGGAAGTGATTGCACCGATCACCGACACCATTCATTACGCCAATGCGATCACGGCGGCGGATGGGCTGGTGGATGCGCAGATCCGCAATGCGCCTGGGACGTATCCGCCGGCTGAAGTGCGGGCGCGGTTGTATGGCAAGAATGACAATGGCAAGGCCTTCAACCGCGAGCTGACCCGGGCATTCAGCCGACTGAAGAGTGGTACTTAGCTTTTGTGGTGACTGTACCGGCCTCTTCGCGGCTAAAGCCGCTCCCACAGGAATTGCACAGGGCCGAGGGCGGCGCGGTCCCTGTAGGAGCGGCTTTAGCCGCGAAAGGGCCGGTACAGGCAAACCCTCAACTTGAAGCTTTGCGCCGTGGCTTGCGGACAGCCGTCTTGCCATCAGCCACCTTGCCTTTCCCGGTACCGCGCCGCTTTTTCTTCCAAGGCGCCGCCTTGCCCACTGCCTGCCCGGTAATGGTCATGCGCATCCCGCGGCAACGCTCCACCAGCTTGCCCATCCACGCCGATTGCCGGGCAACGAATTCTTCCAGGCTCATCTCGCCACTCTGCACCATGTCCAGCGCCTGCTCCCAGATTGCCGTGGTGCCGGGGTCGGCAATGGCGCGGGGCACGGCGTCGATCAGGCTGAAAGCGGCCGGGGTGGCAGACAGGGCCTTGCCGTTCTTCACCAGGTAGCCGCGGTCGAGCAGGCCCTGGATAATGCTGGCGCGGGTGGCCTCGGTACCGATGCCGGTGGTCTCCTTGAGCTTCTGCTTGAGCCGCGGGTCGTCCACCAGCTTGGCGACGTTCTTCATCGCCTTGATCAGGTCGCCTTCGGTGAAAGGCTTGGGCGGCTGGGTCCACAGGTCCTTCAACTGAACAGCGTGCACGTTGCAGTCCTGGCCTTCACGCAGGGCCGGCAGCACCTGGGCGGGTTGAGCCTCGCGGCCCTTGGCCGGGGTCAGTGCCTCGGGCAGGGCGCGGCGCCAGCCGGGTTCGACGATCTGTTTGCCGACGGCGCGCAGTGCATGCCCGGCGCAATCGAACTCGGCCTGGGTGCGGTCGTATTCATGGTTGGGCAGAAACTGCGCAAGGTAGCGTGCACGGATCAGTGTGTAGACTGCCTTGTGCTTGGCGGGCAGGCGTGCAGGGTCGCTGGCGGCGGCGGTCGGGATGATGCCGTGGTGGGCGCTGACCTTGGCGTCGTTCCAGGCGCGTGAGCGGCGCTGCGGCTCCAGGTGTGTTTGCAGCGGCGCCAGGCTGGCATCGGCCCGCTGCAGCGCCGCGAGGATGGCTGGCGCTTCGGCGTGCTGGCTGATGGGCAGGTAACCGCAGTCGCTGCGCGGGTAGGTGATCAGCTTGTGGGTTTCGTATAGCGCCTGTGCGATGTCGAGGGTTTCCTGGGCGCCGAGGCCAAATTTTTTCGAGCACAGTTCCTGCAGGGTACCGAGGTCGAAGGGCAGTGGTGCGGCCTCGCGCACGCGCTCGGTGGCGACCTTCAGTGCCCGCGCCGTACCGGCATGGTCCATATCGGCAGCGGCCTGCCGGGCGAGTGCCTGGTTGAGGCAGCGGCCCTGGTCGTCGCAGGTGTCTTCCGGTGCGCGCCACTGGGCATTGAAGGTTTGGCCAGCCTGTTCAAGCTGCACGTCGATGGCCCAGAACGGCACGGGCACGAAGTCGGCGATGCTGCGGTCACGGTCCACCACCAGGCGCAGGGTCGGGGTCTGCACCCTTCCGACCGGCAGCACGCCCTGGTAACCGGACTGGCGGCCAAGCAAGGTGAACAGCCGGCTCATGTTCATGCCGATCAGCCAGTCGGCGCGGGAGCGGCCGAGGGCCGAGTGGTAGAGGTTGAAGGTTTCCTGTCCGGGCAGCAGGCGTGCCAGGGCCTTGCGGATGGAGGCGTCGTCCAGGGCCGACAGCCACAGGCGCTGGATCGGGCCGCGGTAGCGGCAGTGTTCGACCAGCTCGCGGGCGATCATCTCGCCTTCGCGGTCGGCGTCTGTGGCGATCACCAGTTCGCGGGCTTCGCCGAGCAGGCGCTTGACCGCCTTGAACTGGCTGGCGGTCTTGGGCTTGACCAGCATCTTCCACTTTTCCGGAATGATCGGCAGGTCGGTGAGGTTCCAGCGTTTGTAGCGGTCGTCGTAGCTGTCGGGCGGGGCGGTTTCCAGCAGGTGGCCGATGCACCAGGTCACGCAGACGTCGGTGCCTTGCCAGCAGCCGTCGGCCTTGCGGTTGGCGCCGAGCACCTTGGCGATGTCTTTGGCCTGGGAAGGTTTTTCGCAGAGGAACAGGCGCATGGCCGGGAACGCTTCGTCGGGGAGTGATGGGCACTAGAATGCGCAAGCGGGGGCGCGGAGGCAAGTTTTATCTGGATGGATGTACAGGTTTTTGTGAGGGGGAGTGTCTTTACCTGTGCTGGCCTCTTCGCGGGCACGCCCGCTCCCACAGGAACCGCACAAATTCTGCAAGCTGTGCAGTACCTGTGGGAGCGGGCGTGCCCGCGAAGAGGCCAGTGCAGGTTGGGATCAGGCGCGCGAGTCGCGCACCATGTCCACGTGGGGGATGCCGGCTTCGAGGAACTCCTCGCTGACTACGCGAAACCCCAGGCGCTCGTAGAACGGCGTGGCATGCACCTGGGCACTGAGCATCTGCTGCTTCAGGTCACGGTCCTGCGCTTCGACGATCACCGCATTCATCAGCGCATCGCCCACTTTCAGGCCGCGCCAGTCCTTGAGCACCGAAACCCGGCCGATGGTGCCGTCAGGCAGCAGGCGGGCGGTGCCGATCGGGTAGTCGCCTTCCAGGGCCAGGAAGTGCGCGGCGCCCGGATCGTCCGAATCCCATTCCAGCTCTGGCGGTACATGCTGCTCGGCAATGAACACGGCTTCGCGGATACGGCGGATATCGGCGTTGTCCTTGTGCCAGTCGGCAAGGCGCACACGAATCTTATTCATTGGCGAATCCCAGGCTTCCTTGTTTGATCAGCTGCTGTACCAGCATAAGGCCATCTTCGTCCTGTAACCACTGCTCAAGGTTGTCGATGTGTAACGCGTCGGCCGAGCAGACCAGCTTCAACAGTTCGCGCAGCTTGGCGGGCAGCGGGCAGCTGCGGCCGCTGGCAAACAGCATCAGGTCGTCGTTGAGCTCGGACCAGGCCATGCGGGCGCTCGGGTTGCGGATCAGGATGGCGCCGTCTTCCAGGGCCTCGATCAGCTCGTCTTCGTCCATCTCTTCACCGACCACCTGCTCCGGGTAGCGCGGCTCGGTCATGAACTGGCCAAACCAGGTCAGCAGCAGGTCCTTGTCGTTGGTGTGCTTGTCGATCAGCGCCTTGAGGCGGTCGAGAGCGTCATGCTGGATCTGGTGCGGGTCACTGGCAGGCAGTGCGTCGGCGTCGCTGTAACGCTCTTCGTCCGGCAGGAACTGGCCGAGGAAGTCGGTGAAGTGGGTCAGCACTTCGGCAGCGCTAGGGGCGCGGAAGCCGACCGAATAGGTCAGGCAGTTGTCCACGGCCACGCCGTAATGGGCCAGGCGCGGCGGCAGGTAGAGCATGTCGCCCGGTTCCAGGGTCCATTCGGCGCTCTGCTCGAATTCGGCGAGGATGCGCAGGTCGGCGTGTTCCAGTAGCGGGCTGTCGCTGTTGCACATCTGGCCGATCTTCCAGTTGCGCTCGCCGTGGCCCTGCAGCAGGAACACGTCGTAGTTGTCGAAGTGCGGGCCGACGCTGCCGCCCGGGGTGGCAAAGCTGATCATCACGTCATCGATACGCCAGCTTGGCAGGAAGCGGAAGTGCTCCAGCAGCTCGGCGACTTCCGGGACGAACTGGTCGACGGCCTGCACCAGCAGGGTCCAGTCCTTCTCCGGCAGCTCGGCGAAGGTGTCTTCGCTGAACGGGCCGCGGCGCAGCTCCCATGGGTGGGCGCCGTGTTCAAGGACGATGCGCGACTCGACTTCCTCTTCCAGGGCCAGGCCAGCCAGCTCGTCGGGGTCGATCGGGCTTTCGAAGTCCGGGAAGGCCTGGCGCACCAGCAGTGGCTTCTTCTGCCAGTAGTCGCGCATGAATTCGCGGGCCGAGATGCCGCCGAGCAGCTGCAGTGGAGTATCAGGATTCATGTTCAACCTATTGAAAAAACGTAATTTTCGTCCGGGAATAAAAACGCCCGGCCAGGCCGGGCGTTGAACGCGACGGTCAGCTTAGATGCGTTTGGCCTGGGCTGCCGCATTACCAATGTAGGTAGCGGGGGTCAGCAGCTTCAGTTCGGCCTTGGCGTCGGCAGGCATGTCGAGGCCGTCGATAAAGGTCAGCAGCGCTTCTGGCGTGATGCCCTTGCCACGGGTCAGCTCCTTGAGCTTCTCGTAGGGGTTCTCGATATTGAAACGGCGCATCACGGTCTGGATTGGCTCGGCCAGTACTTCCCAGCAGGCGTCCAGGTCGGCGGCGATGCGAGCCTGGTTGACTTCCAGCTTGCCGATGCCTTTCAGGCTGGCTTCATAGGCGATGACGCTGTGGGCGAAGCCCACGCCCAGGTTGCGCAGCACGGTGGAGTCGGTCAGGTCACGCTGCCAGCGCGAGATCGGCAGCTTGCTGGCCAGGTGCTGGAACAGCGCATTGGCGATGCCCAGGTTGCCTTCGGAGTTTTCGAAGTCGATCGGGTTGACCTTGTGCGGCATGGTCGAGGAGCCGATTTCGCCGGCAACGGTCTTCTGCTTGAAGTAGCCCAGCGAGATGTAGCCCCAGACGTCGCGGTCGAAGTCGATGAGGATGGTGTTGAAGCGGGCGATTGCGTCGAACAGCTCGGCGATGTAGTCGTGCGGCTCGATCTGGGTGGTGTACGGGTTGAACTGCAGGCCCAGTTCGTCTTCGATGAAGGCGCGGGCGTTTTCTTCCCAGTCGATCTGCGAGTAGGCCGACAGGTGGGCATTGTAGTTGCCCACGGCGCCGTTGATCTTGCCCAGCAGCGGCACGGCGGCAACCTGGGCGATCTGGCGCTCCAGGCGGTACACGACGTTGGCCAGCTCTTTACCCAGGGTGGTCGGCGAAGCCGGCTGGCCGTGGGTGCGCGAGAGCATCGGCACGTCGGCGTGGGCGTGGGCCAGGGAGCGGATGGCGTCGGCGATCTGGCGCATCAGCGGCAGCAGCACGTCGTCACGGCCAGCACGCAGCATCAGGGCGTGGGACAGGTTGTTGATGTCCTCGCTGGTGCAGGCGAAGTGGATGAACTCGCTGACCTTGGCCAGCTCAGGCAGCTTGGCGGCCTGCTCCTTGAGGAGGTATTCGATCGCCTTGACGTCGTGGTTGGTGGTGCGCTCGATTTCCTTGACGCGTTCGGCGTGCTCGAGCTTGAAGTCGGTGGCCAGGTTGTCCAGCAGGGCGTTGGCTTCGGCGGAGAACGCCGGCACTTCGCCGATCTGCGGGTGGGCGGCCAGGCGCTGGAGCCAGCGCACTTCGACCAGGGCGCGGAAACGGATCAGGCCGAATTCGCTGAAAATGGGGCGCAAGGCCTGGGTTTTGCCGGCGTAACGGCCGTCTACAGGGGAAACCGCAGTGAGCGAAGAAAGCTGCATGGGGTGTTCTCGGACAGTCAGGCTTTTGGAAGGGCGCATATCATACATGAATTTCGCGCCCGAGTCGGGTGGCTGACCAAAGGTCGGCCGTTGAAAGGCATGTCGCGGTCCCTGTGTAGGAGCGGCCTTGTGTCGCGAAAGGGCTGCGCAGCAGCCCCGGCAATCTTGAGTCCGGCTCGAAATCCCGGGGCCGCGCTGCGGCCCTTTCGCGACACAAGGCCGCTCCTACACAGGGTCAGGTGTCGCCTATCAGGAAGGCGAACGCATCATGTCGTACAGTTCGTTGAGCAGCTTGCGCCGGCTGAACACCAGCTGCCAGCGATGCCCGCCCAGCTGGCGCCACAGGCGTGCGGCGCGGATGCCGGCCAGCAGCAGCGCACGGATTTTCGAGGCGTTGTTGGGCTGTTGCAGGAAGCGCATGTCGCCATGCACCTGGATCCGCTGGCGCAAGGTGCTGAGCGTGTCCTGGTACAAGGCTCCACTGGAAGCGATGACGTTTTCGTGAACCAGGCCGAAATGGTCGGCCTGGGACTGGATTTGCGGCAGGCGATTGCCAATGGTGTCGAGCAGGTCGCCGCGCTTGTTCAGCTGGCGCTCAAGGCCGAGCATCGACAGCGCGTAGCGCAGCGGCTCTCGTTGCAGGCTGCTGGGGTCGCGCTCCAGGGCGCCGACCAGGGCGCGGTAACCATCACGCAAGTTGAGGTCGTCGCCGCCGAACACCTCCAGGGTGTCCTTGGGGTCGCGTACCAGCAGGCTGCCGAGCATGCAGCCGATGTTGGCTTCGCTGGCCTGGCCGGTACGGGCGATGCGGTCGACCAGCACGGCGGCCTGGAACACGCCACCCAGGGCAATCAGCTGCTCCTGCAGGTTGCTCATGTGCGCGGGCTCCACGGCTCGGCAGTTTCGATCACGCCGCCGCCCAGGCACACCTCGCCGTCATAGAACACCACCGACTGGCCAGGGGTCACGGCGCGCTGCGGCTCGTCGAACACGGCGCGATAGCCGGTTTCGGTCAGCTCCAGGGTGCACTGCTGATCGCTCTGGCGGTAGCGCACCTTGGCCGTCAGCTGGCGTGGGCTGCTCAGGTCGATCGGGTTGACCCAGAATATTTCCGAGGCGAGCAGGGCGCGGGAGAACAGCCACGGGTGTTCGTTGCTCTGGCCGACCACCAGCACGTTGCGGGTCAGGTCCTTGTGCAGCACGTACCACGGCTCGTCACCGGCGTCCTTCAGGCCGCCAATCCCCAAGCCCTGGCGCTGGCCGATGGTGTGGTACATCAGGCCGTGGTGGCGGCCGATCACCTCGCCATCAGTGGTCTCGATGTCGCCCGGCTGGGCGGGCAGGTACTGCTTGAGGAAGTCGCTGAAACGGCGCTCGCCGATGAAGCAGATGCCGGTAGAGTCCTTCTTCTTGGCGGTGGCCAGACCGTGTTTTTCGGCGATGGCGCGCACTTCCGGCTTTTCCAGCTCGCCGACCGGGAACAGGGTGCGGGCAATCTCTTTGCCGCCGACAGCGTGCAGGAAGTAGCTCTGGTCCTTGTTCGGGTCCAGGCCCTTGAGCAGCTCGGTGAGCGCGCCGGTGTCGCGGCGACGCACGTAGTGGCCGGTGGCGATCAGGTCGGCACCCAGCGACAGGGCGTAGTCGAGGAAGGCCTTGAACTTGATTTCGCGGTTGCAGAGGATGTCCGGGTTGGGCGTGCGGCCGGCCTTGTATTCCTCGAGGAAGTGCTCGAACACGTTGTCCCAGTATTCGGCGGCGAAGTTGGCGGTGTGCAGCTTGATGCCGATGCGGTCGCACACGGCCTGGGCGTCGGCCAGGTCTTCACGGGCGGTGCAGTACTCGGTGCCGTCGTCTTCTTCCCAGTTCTTCATGAACAGCCCTTCCACCTGGTAGCCCTGTTCGATGAGCAGAAGGGCGGAGACGGAAGAGTCCACGCCGCCGGACATGCCGACGATGACGCGGGTCTTGGCGGGGTCTTTGAGTGCTGGGCTGGTCATGTTTACCGGTGTGTATCAAGGGGGAAAAACGCCGATTCTATCAAAACCGGCGCGGCGCGTCAGTCGCGTAGCAGTTCGAGGCTGTGCAGCGGGCCTTTCAGGTAGTCGTCGAGGCACCGTGGGACGAGTTCGCTGCGCCAGCGGGTGGGGTCGGCCAGCAGTTCGTCGCGGGTCAGCCATACGGCACGGACGATGTCGCTGTCCAGGGCGAGGTCTTGGTGGTGGCGCAGGGGGCGGGCGGCGAAACAGATGCGCTGGTAGGTCACGCCGTTGCTCGGGGCGGTGTACAGGTAGATGCCGACCACGCCGGTGAGTTCGACTTCCCAGGCGGTTTCTTCCAGGGTTTCGCGCAGGGCGGCCTGGGGCAGGGTTTCGTTGGGTTCGAGGTGGCCGGCGGGCTGGTTGAAGACGTGCTGGCCGGCTTTGAATTCTTCGACGAAGAGAAATTTGCCTTCGTGTTCGACGACGGTGGCGACGGTGATGTGGGGTTGCCAGGTCATTTGCGGAGTCCTTTGAGATTGCCGGGACCGCTTTGCGGTCCTTTCGCGACACAAGTCCGCTCCTACAGGTGCCGCGATCTCTTGTAGGAGCGGCCTTGTGTCGCGAAAGGGCTGCAAAGCAGCCCCAATGTCCAGAAAGCACAAACCCCGGTGCGTGGCCGGGGTTTGTGCTGTTACTTCAAGCGAACCTTACAGTGCGGCAATGGCGCTGTTCAGGGTCTGGCTCGGGCGCATCACCTTGGCGGTCAGCGCGTCATCCGGGGCGTAGTAGCCACCGATGTCGGCCGGCTTGCCCTGGACGGCGTTGAGCTCGGCGACGATGGTCTCCTCGTTCTCGGTCAGGGTCTTGGCCAGTGGGGCGAAGCGTGCCTGCAGGGCAGCGTCGTCGCTCTGGGCAGCCAGGGCCTGGGCCCAGTACAGGGTCAGGTAGAAGTGGCTGCCGCGGTTGTCGATGCCACCGACTTTGCGCGAAGGCGACTTGTTGGTGTCGAGGAACTTGCCGGTAGCCTGATCCAGGGTGTTGGCCAGGACCTTGGCGCGCGGGTTGTCGTAGGTGTTGCCCAGGTGCTCCAGGGAAGCGGCCAGGGCCAGGAATTCACCCAGCGAGTCCCAACGCAGGAAGTTCTCTTCCACCAGTTGCTGCACGTGCTTGGGTGCCGAACCGCCGGCGCCGGTTTCGAACAGGCCACCGCCGTTCATCAGCGGCACGATCGACAGCATCTTGGCGCTGGTGCCCAGTTCCATGATCGGGAACAGGTCGGTCAGGTAGTCACGCAGCACGTTGCCGGTCACCGAGATGGTGTCCTTGCCTTCGCGGATGCGGGCCAGGGAGAACTTGATGGCGTCGACCGGTGCAAGCACACGGATGTCCAGGCCAGCGGTGTCGTGATCCTTCAGGTACTGCTGCACCTTCTCGATCATCACGCCGTCGTGGGCGCGGGCCGGGTCCAGCCAGAACACCGCCGGGGTGTCGCTCAGGCGGGCGCGGTTGACGGCCAGCTTGACCCAGTCCTGAATCGGCGCGTCTTTGGTCTGGCACATGCGGAAGATGTCACCGGCTTCGACGTTCTGCTCCAGAACGACCTTGCCCTTGCCATCGACCACACGCACCACGCCGTCGGCCTGGATCTGGAAGGTCTTGTCGTGGGAACCGTACTCTTCGGCCTTCTGTGCCATCAGGCCGACGTTCGGCACGCTGCCCATGGTGGTCGGGTCGAAGGCGCCGTTGGCCTTGCAGTCTTCGATGGTGGCCTGGTAGATGCCGGCGTAGCAACGATCCGGGATGATCGCCTTGGCATCCTGCAGTTCACCGGCGGTGTTCCACATCTTGCCCGAGTCGCGGATCATCGCTGGCATCGAGGCGTCGACGATGACATCGCTCGGCACGTGCAGGTTGGTGATGCCCTTGTCGGAGTTGACCATGGCCAGGGCCGGACGCTCGGCGTACAGGGCCTGGATGTCGGCTTCGATCTCGGCCTGCTTGTCGGCTGGCAGGTCCTTGATGCGGGCGTACAGGTCGCCGATGCCGTTGTTGGCGTTGAAGCCGACTTCAGCCAGCGCAGCGGCGTGCTTGGCCAGCACGTCGTTGTAGAATTCTTCGACGATGACACCGAACATGATCGGGTCGGAGACCTTCATCATGGTGGCTTTCAGGTGCACCGACAGCAGCACGCCGGAGGCCTTGGCATCGGCGATCTGCTCGGCGATGAAGGCTTTCAGGGCCTTGCGGCTCATGGTGGCGCAGTCGACGATTTCAGCGGCTTTGACGGCGGTCTTGGCTTTGAGCACGGTGGTGCTGCCATCTTTGCCGACCAGTTCGATGCGCAGGCTGTCGTCAGCCTCGATCAGTGCGGCTTTTTCGCTGCCGTAGAAGTCGCCGTTGCTCATGTGGGCAACGTGCGACTGCGAGTCGGCGGCCCAGGCGCCCATCTTGTGCGGGTGCTTGCGCGCGTAGTTCTTGACCGACAGCGGGGCGCGGCGGTCGGAGTTGCCTTCGCGCAGCACCGGGTTCACGGCCGAACCTTTGATGCGGTCGTAACGGGCGCGGGATTCTTTCTCGGCCTCGGTGGCCGGCTCGTCGGCGTAGTCAGGGATGTTGAAGCCCTTGCCTTGCAATTCCTTGATCGCGGCCTTGAGCTGCGGTACCGAGGCGCTGATGTTCGGCAGCTTGATGATGTTGGCTTCAGGGGTGGTAGCCAGCTGGCCCAGTTCCGCCAGGTGATCGCCTACTTGCTTCTCTGCGCCCAGTTGCTCCGGGAAGGCGGCGAGGATGCGGCCAGCCAGGGAGATGTCGCGAGTTTCGACGGCGATGTCAGCCGAAGCGGTAAATGCTTCGACGATCGGCAGCAGCGAGTAGGTGGCGAGGGCGGGGGCTTCGTCGGTGAAGGTATAGATGATCTTGGAACGGGTGGGCATGCGGGTTAACTCTCTGTGTGCTGAGCGTGCTCGAGTCTCGTGTTGCGCAGGGTAGGCGCATCGCCCTGGCAATGCCATGAGCGGAAAGTCGAGAGGCTGCGAGCTGTGATGGTGGATGCATCAGTCGAGCGTCAATGCTGAGCTGCGGTAACAACCCAGACTTCTAGGCCATTCATGGCCAAGGGCGGTCCGCATTTTCCTGGGAGTCGCCCCGATGACCCTTCGGTCGCGGCGGAGTATACCAAACCATTCGGGCTAATCAGCAAGGCCAAGTGACATCGTTGCCATTTATAAGACCAAAGACGTAGGGGCAATGTGGCGCGATGTCGCATGCCTTGCAGGTCCGCAGATGTGGTTTAGGCTCATTGCATCGCATGATGTCCAATCACACCCGACAGCGGAGTAGTGCAAGCATGGGATACCAGAAAATCAAGGTTCCGACCGACGGCACCAAGATCACCGTCAATGCAGACCATTCGCTCAACGTGCCTGACAACCCGATCATTCCTTATATCGAAGGCGACGGGATTGGCGTCGATGTTTCGCCGGTCATGATCAAGGTGGTCGATGCCGCCGTGCAAAAAGCCTATGGCGGCAAGCGCAAGATCGCCTGGATGGAGGTGTATGCCGGCGAGAAGGCCACCCAGGTGTATGACCAGGACACCTGGCTGCCCCAGGAAACCCTGGATGCGGTGAAAGACTACGTGGTTTCGATCAAGGGGCCGCTGACCACGCCGGTCGGCGGCGGCATCCGTTCGCTCAACGTGGCCCTGCGCCAGCAACTCGACCTGTATGTGTGCCTGCGCCCGGTGTTGTGGTTCCAGGGCGTGCCGAGCCCGGTGAAAAAGCCGGGTGATGTCGACATGGTGATCTTCCGCGAAAACTCCGAGGACATCTATGCCGGTATCGAGTGGAAGGCCGGCTCGCCCGAGGCGAACAAGGTGATCAAGTTCCTCAAGGAGGAAATGGGCGTCACCAAGATCCGCTTCGACCAGGACTGCGGCATTGGCGTCAAGCCGGTTTCCCGCGAGGGCACCAGGCGCCTGGTACGCAAGGCCCTGCAGTACGTGGTGGACAACGACCGCGAGTCATTGACCCTGGTGCACAAGGGCAACATCATGAAGTTCACCGAGGGTGCCTTCAAGGACTGGGGCTACGAGGTGGCCCGCGACGAGTTCGGCGCCCAACTGCTCGATGGCGGCCCCTGGATGAAGTTCAAGAACCCCAGGACCGGCCGTGAAGTCATCGTCAAGGACGCCATTGCCGACGCCATGCTCCAGCAGATCCTGCTGCGTCCGGCCGAATATGACGTGATTGCCACTCTGAACCTCAACGGTGACTATCTGTCCGACGCCCTGGCAGCGGAGGTGGGCGGCATCGGCATCGCGCCAGGCGCCAACCTGTCGGATACCGTGGCCATGTTCGAGGCCACCCACGGCACTGCACCGAAATACGCCGGGCAGGACAAGGTCAACCCGGGTTCGGTGATCCTCTCGGCAGAGATGATGCTGCGCCACATGGGCTGGACCGAAGCGGCCGACCTGATCATCAAAGGCACCAATGGTGCGATTGCGGCCAAGACCGTGACCTATGACTTCGAGCGCTTGATGGATGGCGCCACGCTGGTGGGTAGTTCAGGCTTTGGTGATGCGATGATCAAGCATATGTAGCGCAGTAACGTAAAACCGGTCGCCCGGCTAAATTGGGCGACCGGTTTTTCGTATGCCGGTAGAAAACACAGGTTCAGGCTGTAACGGTCGTGGGCGATTGACCTGCTCCAGTTGAAGTGCTGACAGAGGCGCTGCTGATAGCGACCGCATGCAAGCCCTTTGGGCCCTGAATGATGTCGAATGTCACGGACTGGCCGGCTTTCAGCGTTTTGTAACCGTCCATCTGGATCGCCGAATAGTGGGCGAACAGGTCTTCGGTTTTGCCGTCTTCATTGATGAATCCGTAGCCCTTGGCATTGTTGAACCACTTGACTTTACCGCTTGCCATCCCTATGTCCCTCTGCAAAGGACTCCATCACTGGAGTATCATCCACTTCATCCGCATACGAACCATGCGAAAAATCTGGTTGACTGCGCGGATCTTTATCGACCACGGTGGGTTCTTATTGGTTGTAACACCGTTTTGCCGATAGTCAAGGTCAGGTGGCGCGTGCGCCAGCGGCCGCAAATGCAGTCAACCCACAACCTTAACCTGTCGATCATGATGAATTTCTTTCCATGCATGCACCCAGTGAGATTCGACTAACATTCAATCAGGATCGCCCGCAATCGAATGAGGACGACGGCTCAGGGCTTGCGGTACAGGAAGCCAAGCCGATCCTGCAGGCGCCACCGATGTACAAGGTGGTTTTATTCAACGATGACTACACGCCGATGGATTTCGTCGTCGAAGTGCTCGAAACGTTCTTCAGTCTGAACCGCGAGCTGGCGACCAAGATCATGCTGACCGTCCATACCGAAGGGCGGGCAGTGTGCGGATTGTTTACCCGTGACATCGCCGAAACAAAGGCCATGCAGGTCAACCAATACGCCAGGGAAAGCCAGCATCCGCTACTCTGTGAAATCGAGAAGGACGGTTAATCGCCGACCACTTGGGTATGAGGTGAAGCTATGTTAAACCGCGAGCTCGAAGTCACCCTCAATCTTGCCTTCAAGGAGGCCCGTTCGAAGCGTCATGAGTTCATGACCGTCGAACATCTGCTGCTGGCACTCCTTGACAATGAGGCTGCTGCGACCGTTCTGCGCGCCTGTGGCGCCAATCTCGACAAACTCAAGCATGACCTGCAAGAGTTCATCGATTCCACTACACCCCTGATCCCCGTCAATGACGAAGACCGCGAAACCCAGCCGACCCTGGGCTTCCAGCGCGTGCTGCAACGTGCCGTGTTCCATGTGCAGAGTTCCGGCAAGCGCGAAGTCACCGGTGCCAATGTGCTGGTGGCGATCTTCAGCGAACAGGAAAGCCAGGCCGTGTTCCTGCTCAAGCAGCAGAGCGTGGCCCGTATCGACGTGGTCAACTACATCGCCCACGGTATCTCCAAAGTGCCGGGCCATGGTTCGCACGCCGATAGCGATCAGGAAATGCAGGACGAAGAGGGCGGCGAAACCTCCTCTTCGAGCAACCCGCTGGACGCCTACGCCAGCAACCTGAACGAGCTGGCCCGTGCCGGCCGTATCGATCCGTTGGTGGGGCGCGAGCAGGAAGTCGAGCGTGTGGCGCAGATTCTCGCCCGCCGGCGCAAGAACAACCCGCTGCTGGTAGGTGAGGCTGGCGTCGGCAAGACCGCCATCGCCGAAGGCCTGGCCAAGCGTATCGTCGACGGCCAGGTCCCTGACCTGCTGGCACAGAGCGTGGTCTATTCGCTGGACCTCGGTGCGCTGCTGGCCGGTACCAAGTACCGTGGTGATTTCGAAAAGCGCTTCAAGGCGCTGCTGGGTGAGCTGAAGAAACGCCCGCAGGCGATTCTGTTCATCGACGAGATCCACACCATCATCGGTGCCGGTGCGGCGTCGGGCGGGGTGATGGACGCGTCCAACCTGCTCAAGCCGCTGCTGTCGTCCGGTGAAATCCGCTGCATCGGCTCTACCACCTTCCAGGAGTTTCGCGGCATCTTCGAGAAGGACCGTGCCCTGGCGCGGCGCTTCCAGAAGGTCGATGTCAGCGAACCATCGGTCGAAGACACCGTCGGTATCCTGCGTGGCCTGAAAGGCCGCTTCGAAAGCCACCACAACATCGAGTACAGCGACGAAGCCCTGCGCGCCGCCGCTGAACTGGCCTCGCGCTACATCAATGACCGGCACATGCCGGACAAGGCCATCGACGTGATCGACGAGGCGGGTGCGTACCAGCGCCTGCAGCCTGAGGCCAATCGGGTCAAGCGCATCGACGTGCCGCAGGTCGAGGACATCGTTGCCAAGATCGCACGGATTCCGCCGAAGCACGTCAGCAGTTCCGACAAGGAGCTGCTGCGTAACCTCGAGCGTGACCTGAAGCTGACCGTATTCGGCCAGGATCAGGCGATCGATTCGCTCGCCACCGCCATCAAGCTGTCCCGGGCCGGCCTCAAGTCGCCAGACAAGCCGGTCGGTTCGTTCCTGTTCGCCGGCCCTACCGGTGTGGGCAAGACCGAGGCGGCGCGGCAGTTGGCCAAGGCGCTGGGCGTCGAGCTGGTACGTTTCGACATGTCCGAGTACATGGAGCGCCACACCGTGTCGCGCCTGATCGGTGCACCTCCAGGCTATGTCGGGTTCGACCAGGGCGGCCTGCTGACCGAAGCGATCACCAAGCAACCGCACTGCGTGCTGCTGCTCGATGAAATCGAGAAGGCTCACCCGGAAGTCTTCAATCTGCTGCTGCAGGTAATGGATCACGGTACCCTGACCGACAACAACGGGCGCAAGGCCGACTTCCGTAACGTGATCCTGATCATGACCACCAACGCCGGTGCCGAAACCGCCGCGCGGGCCTCGATCGGCTTCACCCATCAGGACCACGCGTCCGATGCCATGGAAGTCATCCGCAAGAGCTTCACGCCGGAGTTCCGCAACCGTCTGGACACCATCATCCAGTTTGGCCGCCTGAGCACCGAGACGATCAAGAGCATCGTCGACAAGTTCCTCATCGAACTGCAGGCGCAGCTGGAAGACAAGCGTGTGCTACTGGAAGTCAGCGATGCCGCTCGCGGCTGGCTGGCAGCTTCCGGCTACGACGTGCAGATGGGGGCACGGCCAATGGCACGGCTTATCCAGGACAAGATCAAGCGGCCGCTGGCCGAGGAGATCCTGTTTGGCGAACTGGCCGAGCATGGTGGCGTGGTGCACGTCGACCTGCGCGATGGCGAACTGGTGTTCGACTTCGAGACCACGGCTGAGGTTGCCTGATTGTACGGGGCCGCTTTGCGGCCCTTCGCGGGCACGCCCGCTCCCACAGGTAATAGCTAACCCCTGTGGGAGCGGGCGTGCCCGCGAAGGGCTGCAACGCAGCCCCCTACAACCTTGAAGGCACAAAAAAGCCCGGCACATTGCCGGGCTTTTTCATGGCTAGAGCTTAGCGCGCACGGTAGGTGATGCGGCCCTTGCTCAGGTCGTAAGGCGTCAGTTCGACGCGGACCTTGTCGCCAGTGAGAATGCGAATGTAGTTTTTGCGCATCTTTCCGGAGATGTGCGCGGTTACGACGTGCCCGTTTTCCAACTCCACGCGGAACATGGTGTTGGGCAGGGTGTCGACGACAGTGCCTTCCATTTCGAAGCTGTCTTCTTTCGACATGCAGTAGAACCCTCGGATCCAGTGTTGGCCCGACGCATAACCGCACCGGGCAAAAAAGTGGCGTGGATTATGCCCGAAAACTGCGTGTCAAGCCAATGCTTTCAGTTAAGGGTGACCCAGCGCTGGTTTATCAACAACTCGATAGGCCGATACTGCGTCTTGTAGTTCATTTTCTTGCAGTTCTTGATCCAGTAACCCAGGTAGACGGCCTCCAGGTCCTGTCGCAGGGCTTCGGTGATCTGCCAGAGGATGGCAAAGCGCCCGAGGCTACGGCGCTCTTCTTCAGGCTCGTAGAAGGTGTATACCGCCGACAGACCGTTGGGTAACAGGTCGCAGACGGCGATTGCCAGCAGGCGGCCATTCAGGCGGAACTCGTAGAACCAGCAGAACGGCAGGTCGCGAACCAGGAAGGTGGAAAACTGGTCACGGCTCGGCGGGTACATGTCGCCATCGGCGTGGCGGGTCTCGATGTAGCGCCGGTAAAGGTCGAAATACTCTTCTTTGAAAGCCGGCCGGGCGGCCGTCACGGTCAGGTCGGCGTTGCGCTTTAGGATGCGCCGCTGCTGGCGGTTGGGAATGAAGCGCGCAGCGGGGATGCGTGCCGGCACGCAGGCATTGCAGTTCTGGCAGTGCGGGCGGTACAGGTGGTCACCACTGCGGCGAAAGCCCATTTCCGACAGGTCGGCATAGACGTGCACGTCCATCGGCTGGCTGGGGTCGAGGAACAGCGTGGTGGCCTGTTCGTCCGGCAGGTAGCTGCAGGAGTGGGGTTGAGTGGCATAGAACTTCAACCGCGCCAACTCTGTCATGATCAACCCCTCGGTGAGACTTTGCTTTAAGTGTAAGCCAGCTGGCAGAACTCGCCTAGCAAACCCAGGTGGCGCTGTTGGGCTGGTCGAGGTGGCGTGCCAGGTAATCGGCGAAACGGGCACGGCTGATGGCGCGGGCGCCAAGGCTGTGCAGGTGATTGGTCGGCATCTGGCAGTCGATCAGCACGAAGCCGGCCTGGCGCAAATGCTCGACCAGTGTCACGAAGCCGACCTTGGAGGCGTTGTCGGCGCGGCTGAACATCGATTCGCCGAAAAACAACTGGCCGATGGCCAGGCCATACAGGCCGCCGACCAGCTCGCCGTTCTCGCGCACTTCCACCGAATGGGCGATGCCGCGCCGATGCAGTTCGCAGTAGGCATTGCGCATGGTGTAGGTGATCCAGGTGCCGTCAGCGTAATCGCGTGGGGCCGCGCAGGCGGCGATCACTGCCGGGAAGTCGCTGTCGAAGGTGACCTGGTAGCGGCCTTGGCGCATCAGTTTGGCCAGCGAACGCGAAACATGCAGTTCGTCCGGGAACAGCACCGTGCGCGGGTCGGGCGACCACCAGAGGATCGGCTGGCCGTCCTGGTACCAGGGAAAGCAGCCATGCCGATAGGCCTGCTCCAGGCGTTCGGGGCTCAGGTCGCCACCAGCGGCGAGCAGACCGTTGGGGTCGTGCAGGGCCTTTTCCAGGGGCGGGAAGGTCAGCGAGTCGCGGGTCAGCCAGGTGAGCATGGTCTATCGTGCGGTGGGGGAGGGGAGAGGGCAGCATGGCGCGCAGGGCTTGCGGGGTCAATGCTGGCAGGGGCAGGTGTCATTGACGGGCAGCAGAATAGGCAATTTCCTACACATTCATGAAACCATAGGCACCATCCGCTACATTTGCTGTCACACCTGTGCAAAAACACAGCATAAGCCTTTGTCACGAAAGAAAATGCATGCTCAAATTGCATCCCATATGAAAGTCGCCCCCACGCAAGAGCCATACGGCGTGCCGTCATGGCGGCTGGCGGGCAGTAATGTTAAAAGTAGTGGTTCATTGGCCAGACACCTGCCGATCACTACTGGACGCGCAGCACGCGCAGGAATAGACGCGTTTTGAAGAAATCCACCGCAACTCCAGCTCCATTGCCCGTGCCCCTGTGGCGGCAGCAGCTGCATTACCGCCTCAAGGAAGGTGCGTTGATTGCTGTCGGCGCCCTGTGCCTGTACCTGTGGATGGCGCTGCTGACCTACGACACCTCCGACCCGGGCTTCAGCCACACCAGCAACATCGACCAGGTGCAGAATGCCGCTGGCCGTGCCGGTGCGTACTTCGCCGACATCCTGTTCATGGTGCTGGGCTACTTCGCCTACATCTTCCCGCTGCTGCTGGCCATCAAGACCTGGCAGATCTTCCGCGAACGGCACCAGCCGTGGCAGTGGAGCGGCTGGCTGTTCTCCTGGCGGCTGATCGGCCTGGTGTTCCTGGTGCTGTCGGGCGCGGCCCTGGCGCATATCCATTTCCACCCGCCGGCGAGCCTGCCGTTTTCCGCAGGCGGTGCGCTGGGCGAAAGCCTTGGCGACCTCGCGCGCAGCCTGCTGAACGTGCAGGGCAGCACGCTGATGTTCATTGCCCTGTTCCTGTTCGGCCTGACCGTGTTCACCGACCTGTCGTGGTTTAAGGTGATGGACATGACCGGCAAGATCACCCTCGATCTGTTCGAGCTGGTGCAGGGTGCGGCCAGCCGCTGGTGGGAGGCGCGCAACGAGCGCAAGCGTCTAGAAGCGCAACTGCGTGAAGTCGACGACCCGGTATTCGACCTTGCGCCGAAGGCCGCCGACAAGCGCGAGCCGGCCAAACCGGCCCTTCGCGAGCGCATTTTCAAGCGCGAAGAGGCGCCGGCCCAGCCAGTTGAACCCCGCGAGCCTACCCTTGGCCGTGAGCCGACGCTCGCCCGCGAGCCTGCAGCACCACGCGAGCCGACCCTCGCCCGCGAACCCCTTGTGCCACGAGAGCCCGTTGTGCCTCGCGTGCAGCCTGCTGCATCGCCGACCATCGTGCCACCGGCCGCGGCCAAGGCGGCGGAACCGAGCCAGCGGGTGATGAAGGAAAAGCAGGCGCCGCTGTTCATCGACAGCGCCGTGGAAGGCACCTTGCCGTCGATTTCCATCCTCGACCCGGCCGAACAGAAGAAGATCGAGTACTCGCCAGAGTCCCTGGCCGGTGTCGGCCAATTGCTGGAAATCAAGCTCAAGGAGTTCGGCGTGGAAGTCTCGGTAGACTCCATCCACCCAGGCCCGGTGATTACCCGCTACGAAATTCAGCCGGCCGCTGGCGTCAAGGTCAGCCGCATCGCCAACCTGGCCAAGGACCTGGCGCGATCGCTGGCAGTGACCAGCGTTCGGGTGGTCGAAGTGATCCCCGGCAAGACCACCGTGGGTATCGAAATTCCCAACGAAAACCGGCAGATGGTGCGCTTCTCGGAAGTGCTCGCCACACCGCAGTACGACGAGCAGAAGTCGCCGGTCACCCTGGCCCTGGGCCACGACATCGGCGGTAAGCCGGTGATCACCGACCTGGCCAAGATGCCGCACCTGCTGGTGGCCGGTACTACCGGTTCCGGTAAGTCGGTGGGTGTCAACGCGATGATCCTGTCGATCCTGTTCAAGTCCAGCCCGGAAGACGCGCGGTTGATCATGATCGACCCGAAAATGCTCGAACTGTCGATCTACGAGGGCATTCCGCATCTGCTGTGCCCAGTGGTCACCGACATGAAGGACGCCGCCAACGCCCTGCGCTGGAGCGTGGCCGAGATGGAGCGGCGCTACAAGCTGATGGCGGCCATGGGTGTGCGTAACCTGGCCGGCTTCAACCGCAAGATCAAGGACGCCCAGGAAGCCGGGGAGATCATCCATGACCCGCTATACCGCCGCGAGAGCATGGACGACGAGCCGCCAGCGCTGAAGACCCTGCCGACCATCGTTGTGGTGGTCGACGAATTCGCCGACATGATGATGATCGTCGGCAAGAAGGTCGAAGAGCTGATCGCCCGTATCGCCCAGAAGGCGCGTGCCGCCGGTATCCACCTGATCCTCGCCACCCAGCGCCCATCGGTGGACGTGATCACCGGCCTTATCAAGGCCAACATCCCGACCCGCATGGCGTTCCAGGTGTCGAGCAAGATCGACTCGCGGACCATCATCGACCAGGGCGGCGCCGAACAGCTGCTCGGCCACGGTGACATGCTGTATATGCCACCGGGCACCAGCCTGCCGATCCGTGTGCACGGTGCTTTCGTGTCCGACGATGAAGTGCACCGCACGGTCGAGGCGTGGAAGCTGCGTGGCGCGCCGGACTACAACGACGACATCCTCAACGGCGTGGAAGAGGCCGGCAGCGGCTTCGACGGCGGCGGCGGCGGTGGCGATGGCGACGATGCCGAAACCGATGCCCTGTATGATGAGGCCGTGCAGTTCGTGCTGGAAAGCCGTCGCGCGTCCATCTCGGCGGTGCAGCGCAAGCTGAAGATCGGCTACAACCGCGCGGCGCGGATGATCGAGTCGATGGAAATGGCCGGCGTGGTCACCCCGATGAACAGCAACGGCTCGCGGGAAGTGATTGCCCCGGGCGGCCCGCGCGACTGATGAACACCTTGCCGGGCGCCAACGGAGGCGCCCGGCCTTTTCAATGCTCAATGAGGATTCCCATGCGCGCGATTCGCATGCTGTTGGTTTCTGCCCTGACCCTGGGCTCGGTTACTGCTTATGCCGGTGAGCAAGACGTACAGCGCCTGACCCAGCTGTTGGAAAAATCCCAGACCATCCAGGCCAATTTCTCCCAGCTGACCCTGGGCGCCGACGGCACCAGCCTGCAGGAAACCTCGGGCAAGATGACAGTCAAGCGCCCAGGCCTGTTCTACTGGCACACCGATGCACCGCAGGAGCAGGTCGTGGTGTCGGATGGCAAGAACGTCACCCTGTGGGACCCGGACCTGGAGCAGGCCACCATCAAGAAGCTTGACGTGCGCCTGAACCAGACGCCGGCGCTGCTGCTGTCCGGTGATGTGTCGAAAATCAGCCAGAGCTTCGACATCGCCTCGAAGGAACAGGGCGAAGTGATGGACTTCACCCTCAAGCCGAAAACCAAGGACACCCTGTTCGACTCGCTGCGCGTGTCGTTCCGCAAGGGCCTGATCAATGATATGCAGCTGATCGACAGCGTCGGCCAGCGCACCAACATCCTGTTCAATGGCGTCAAGGCCAACCAGGCGGTGCCGGACAGCACGTTCAAGTTCGACATCCCCAAAGGCGCGGACGTGATCAAGGAGTAACCAGAGCCCGTCATGGACCTGTTTCGAAGTGAACCCGTCGCCCAGCCCCTGGCCGCCCGCCTGCGCCCGTCCAACCTGGACGAGTATGTCGGCCAGGAGCACCTGCTGGCGCGTGGCAAGCCGCTGCGCGAGGCGCTGGAGCAGGGTGCGCTGCACTCGATGATTTTCTGGGGGCCGCCGGGGGTGGGCAAGACCACCCTGGCGCGGCTGCTGGCGCAATTCTGCGATGCGCACTTCGAGACGGTGTCGGCGGTGCTGGCCGGGGTCAAGGAGATCCGCCAGGCGGTCGAGGTGGCCAAGCAGCAGGCCGGCCAGTACGGTCGGCGCACCATCCTGTTCGTCGACGAAGTGCACCGCTTCAACAAGTCCCAGCAAGATGCCTTCCTGCCCTACGTGGAGGACGGCACCTTGCTGTTCATCGGTGCCACCACCGAGAACCCGTCGTTCGAACTGAACAACGCGCTGCTGTCGCGGGCGCGGGTGTACGTGCTCAAGAGTCTCGACGAAGCGGCGCTGCGCAAGCTGGTCGACCGTGCGCTGACGGAAGAACGCGGGCTGGGCAAGCGCAACCTGCGCGTCGGTGACGATGCCTTCAAGATGCTGATGGCTGCCGCCGATGGCGATGGCCGGCGCATGCTCAACTTCCTCGAAAACGCCTCGGATCTGGCCGAAGATGGCAGCGAGATCGACGTCGAGATGCTGCAAAGCCTGCTCGGCGACAGCCGCCGTCGCTTCGACAAGGGCGGCGAGGCGTTCTATGACCAGATTTCCGCGCTGCACAAGTCGGTGCGCGGCTCCAACCCGGATGGTGCCCTGTACTGGTTCGCACGCATGCTCGACGGCGGCTGCGACCCGCTGTATATCGCCCGCCGCGTGGTGCGCATGGCCAGCGAAGACATCGGCAATGCCGACCCGCGCGCCTTGAGCCTGTGCCTGGCGGCCTGGGACGTGCAGGAGCGCCTGGGCAGCCCGGAAGGCGAGCTGGCAGTGGCTCAGGCGATCACCTACATTGCCTGCGCGCCGAAGAGCAATGCGGTGTACATGGGCTTCAAGACCGCGTTGCGCGAGGCCGCCGAGCATGGCTCGCTGGAAGTGCCCCTGCACCTGCGCAATGCGCCGACCAAGCTGATGAAGCAACTCGGCTACGGCGATGAGTACCGCTACGCCCATGACGAGCCCGATGCCTATGCCGCTGGCGAAGATTACTTCCCCGAGGCGCTTGAACCGCGCCAGTACTACCAGCCTGTGCCACGTGGCCTTGAATTGAAGATCGGCGAGAAGCTGCGCCACCTGGCCGACCTCGACCGCAATAGCCCCCGCCAGCGGAGAAAACCGTGATTGCATTGATTGCCGCGGTCAGCGCGGGCGGTACCGTTGGGACCTTGTTGCGTTTTGCCACCGCGAACTGGGTCGCGGCCCACTGGCCACGGCACTTCTATCTCGGTACGCTGGCGGTCAACCTGATCGGCTGCCTGCTGATCGGCCTGCTCTATGGCCTGTTCCTGCACAAGCCGCTGGCGCCGGTCGAACTGCGCGCCGGCCTGATCGTCGGCTTTCTCGGCGGCCTGACGACTTTTTCCTCCTTCTCGCTCGATACCGTGCGCCTGATCGAAAGTGGGCAAGTGCCCCTTGCCGTGGGCTATACCAGTATCAGCGTGGTGGGCGGGCTTCTGGCCACCTGGGCCGGCCTGTCCCTGACCCGTTTCTGAACCAACACCTACCTATAACGAGAGAACGATATGCTCGATTCCAAACTGTTACGCGGCCAACTTCAGGAAGTGGCGCAACGCCTGGCCTCCCGTGGCTTCAGCCTGGATGTCGCGCGCATCGAATCACTGGAAGAGCGCCGCAAGGCGGTGCAGACCCGCACCGAGCAGCTGCAGGCTGAGCGTAACGCCCGTTCCAAGTCGATCGGCCAGGCCAAGGCCAAGGGCGAGGACATCGCCCCGCTGATGGCCGACGTCGAGCGCATGGCCAATGAGCTGGCGGCTGGCAAGAGCGAGCTGGACGGTATTCAGGCGGAACTGGACGGCATCCTGCTGACCATCCCCAACCTGCCAGACGCCAGCGTGCCAGTCGGTGCCAGCGAAGACGACAACGTCGAAGTGCGCCGCTGGGGCACGCCGACCGCCTTCGATTTCGAGATCAAGGACCACGTCGCCCTGGGCGAAGTCAGCGGTGGCCTGGACTTCGAAGCCGCCGCCAAGCTGTCCGGCGCACGCTTTGCCGTGCTGCGCGGCCCGATCGCCCGCCTGCACCGCGCCCTGGCGCAGTTCATGATCAACCTGCACACCGGCGAGCACGGCTACGAGGAGCACTACACCCCGTACCTGGTGCAGGCCCCGGCCCTGCAGGGCACCGGCCAGCTGCCGAAGTTCGAGGAAGACCTGTTCAAGATCACCCGCGAAGGCGAAGCCGACTTCTACCTGATCCCGACGGCCGAAGTGTCGCTGACCAACCTGGTCGCCGAGCAGATCCTCGACGCCAAGCAGCTGCCGCTCAAACTGGTCGCCCACACTCCGTGCTTCCGCAGCGAAGCCGGTGCCTCGGGCCGTGATACCCGCGGCATGATCCGCCAGCACCAGTTCGACAAGGTCGAGATGGTCCAGGTGGTCGAGCCGTCCAAGTCGATGGAAGCCCTGGAAGGCCTGACCGCCAACGCCGAGCGCGTGCTGCAGCTGCTGGAGCTGCCGTACCGCGTGCTGGCCCTGTGCACCGGCGACATGGGCTTCGGCGCCGTGAAGACCTACGACCTGGAAGTGTGGGTGCCGAGCCAGGACAAGTACCGCGAAATCAGCTCCTGCTCCAACTGCGGTGACTTCCAGGCGCGCCGCATGCAGGCCCGCTGGCGCAACCCGGAAACCGGCAAGCCTGAGCTGGTGCACACCCTCAACGGCTCCGGCCTGGCCGTGGGCCGTACCCTGGTGGCCGTGCTGGAAAATTACCAGCAGGCCGACGGTTCGATCCGCGTACCTGAAGTGCTGAAGCCGTACATGGGCGGCGTCGAGGTCATCCGCTAAATGGATTACCTGCCGCTGTTCCACAAGCTGCAGGGTGGCCGGGTACTGGTCGTCGGCGGCGGTGAGATCGCATTGCGCAAGGCGCGCCTGCTGGCGGATGCCGGCGCCGCGCTGCGCGTGGTGGCCCCGGATGTCGACGGCCAGCTGGCCGCGCTGGCCCGGGAAGGTGGCGGCGAGGTGCTGGTGCGTGGCTATCAGGCGGCCGACCTGGCCGGCTGCCGGCTGGTGATCGCGGCCACCGACGACTCCGGGCTCAACGCCCAGGTTTCGGCCGATGCGCAGGCGCTGAACCTGCCGGTCAATGTGGTGGATGCCCCGGCCCTGTGCACGGTGATCTTCCCAGCGATCGTCGACCGTTCACCGTTGGTCATCGCGGTGTCCAGTGGCGGTGATGCCCCGGTGCTGGCGCGGTTGATCCGCGCCAAGCTGGAGGCCTGGATTCCTTCGGCCTATGGTGAACTGGCCGGGCTGGCTGCGCGGTTCCGGCACAAGGTCAAATCCCTGTACCCGGACGTCAACCAGCGCCGTGGCTTCTGGGAAACCGTGTTCCAGGGGCCGATCGCCGAACGCCAGCTGGCAGGCCAGGGTGCCGAGGCCGAGCGCTTGTTGCAGGCAATGGTCGACGGTGCGCCGGTGCAGCAGGGCGGTGAGGTGTATCTGGTGGGGGCGGGGCCGGGCGATCCGGACTTGCTGACCTTCCGTGCCTTGCGCCTGATGCAGCAGGCTGACGTGGTGCTGTACGACCGCCTGGTGGCCCCGGCCATCATCGAGATGTGCCGGCGTGATGCCGAGCGTATCTATGTTGGCAAGCGCCGCGCCGACCATGCCGTGCCGCAGGACCAGATCAACCGCCTGCTGGTCGACCTCGCCCAGCAGGGCAAGCGTGTGTTGCGCCTCAAAGGCGGTGACCCGTTCATCTTCGGCCGGGGTGGCGAAGAGATCGAGGAACTGGCCGAGCAGGGCATCCCGTTCCAGGTGGTACCAGGGATTACTGCGGCCAGTGGTTGTTCCGCCTATGGCGGAATTCCGCTCACGCATCGGGACTATGCCCAGTCGGTGCGCTTCGTCACCGGGCATCTGAAGGATGGCACCAGCAACCTGCCTTGGGATGACCTGGTGGCACCTGCCCAGACCCTGGTGTTCTACATGGGGCTGGTGGGGTTGCCGACCATTTGTGCCGAATTGATTCGTCATGGCCGGGCGGCCAGTACGCCGGCGGCCTTGGTGCAGCAGGGGACCACGCGTAATCAGCGGGTGTTCACCGGCACCCTGGCGGACCTGCCGCAGCTGGTGGCCGAGCATGAAGTGCATGCGCCGACCCTGGTGATTGTCGGGGAAGTGGTGCAACTGCGCGACAAGCTGGCCTGGTTCGAAGGGGCGCAGAACAGCTGAAGCCGTTGGGGCCGCCTTGCGGCCCTTTCGCGACACAAGGCCGCTCCTACAGGGATCACGCATTTCCTGTAGGAGCGGCCTTGTGTCGCGAAAGGGCTGCGAAGCAGCCCCGGCGATCTCAACCCTGGTAAATCCCTTTCCCCATCAACCGCTCCCGATCATGCGGCAAGTTGAAGTCTTGCAGCGGCCCCTTGGGGACGATCCCGTTCGGGTTGATGGTCTTGTGGCTCATGTAGTAATGCTTCTGGATATGCTCCATATCCACCGTGCCCGCCACCCCCGGCCACTGGTAGAGCTCACGCAGCCAGTTGGACAAGTTGTGGTAGTCGCTCAAGCGCCGCAGGTTGCACTTGAAGTGCCCGTGGTACACCGCATCGAAGCGCACCAGGGTAGTGAACAGGCGCACATCGGCCTCGGTCAGGTACTCGCCAGCCAGGTAGCGATTGCGGCCCAGCAGTGCCTCCAGATGATCCAGCTCGTTGAACACCTCATCGAACGCCGCCTCATAGGCATCCTGCGTGGTGGCAAAACCTGCGCGGTATACGCCGTTGTTCACCGCCGGGTAGATTCGCTCGTTCAGCGCCTCGATGGTCGGGCGCAGCGGCTCTGGGTAAAGGTCCAGCATATTGCCGGTCAGCTCGTTGAACGCGCTGTTGAAGATGCGGATGATCTCAGACGACTCGTTGTTGACGATGCGCTTCTCCTGCTTGTCCCACAGTACGGGTACGGTCACCCGGCCGGTGTAGTGCGGGTCATCCTGGGTGTAGCGCTGGTGCAGGTACTGCAGCGCGTCGAGGTGGTCGCCGCTGGAGCCTTGCTGCTGGTCGAAAGTCCAGCCATGGTCCTGCATCAGCCAGCTCACCACTGACACGTCGATCAACGGTTCCAGGCCTTTGAGAGCACGCAGGATCAAGGTGCGGTGGGCCCATGGGCAGGCCAGCGAGACATAAAGGTGGTAACGGCCGGCTTCGGGAGCGGGCAGCTGATTGCGGCGCTGGGCGTTCTCGCGTTTGAAGGTGCCGTCCTTGCCGTTTTCATACCACTGATCATGCCAGCGGCCGTCGATCAAAAGGCCCATGGTGAGCTCCTCGGAACAAAGTTGTTTGTCGTTGGAGCCCAGTCTAGGGAAAATCGTTCGAACAACTAGCGCAAAGAATGCCCCAAAAATATCTATTTATTCGATTGGTTGCGTGTTCCCCAATAACCGCGTGCCGTGGCGAAAGCCTGGTCGCGATCCTGGCCCAGGCCGCGCAACGCCAGGGCCATGGTGGCGACCACGGCCATTTCGCCGTAGCTGTCCTCGGCCTCGCCACGCCATACCGCCAGCAGTTGCTCGGGTTGCAGGCTTGGCGGTTTCACGTGGCGACGTTCGCTCAGCGCCGGCCATTCCTCGTCCCACGACTCGCCCGCAGTGGTGCCGTACAGGTGACTGACGACATCGGGGTTGACCTCGATCTCGCCGCCATCACCCTTGATCACCACGGCATGGTCACCGAGCAGGCGGCTAGCTTCGCGGTGCACTGCCTGGTAGCCGGGGTGGAAGATGCTTTGCAGGCCACAGCGTGCGCCGAGCGGGTTCAGTACCCGCGCCAGCGAATGGATGGGCGAGCGCAGGCCGAGGGTGTTGCGCAGGTCGATCATCCGCTGCAGTTGCGGCGCCCAGTCGTGCAGCGGGGCAAAGGCCAGGCGCTGCTGGTCGAGGGCCTGGTTGACCGCGGCCCAATCGCGGCACAGCGGGATCTCCAGCAGCGCCAGCAACTGTTCGGTGTACATGCGCCCTGCGGTGTGCGCGCCGCCCCCATGCATGAGGATGCGTACGCCATTGCTGGCCAGGCACTTGGCGCTGAGCAGGTACCAAGGCAGGTGGCGCTTCTTGCCGGCGTAGGTCGGCCAGTCGATATCCACGGCAATAGGTGGCGCCTGCAGGTGGGCGCGCAGGGCCTCGGTGAAGCCGGCGAGCTCGTCGGCGCTTTCTTCCTTGTGCCGCAGCAGCATCAGGAAGGCACCCAGCTGGGTGTCTTCGACCTTGCCTTCGAGCAGCAGGGTCATGGCGGCGCGGGCCTCCTCGCGGGTCAGGCCGCGGGCGCCGCGTTTGCCTTTGCCAAGGATGCGCACGAATTCGGCGAACGGGTGTTCGGCCGGGGTTTCCAGGGTCAGCGGGCGGGCGTCGGTCATATGCAGTTGGTCGGCTTGGGCAGGCCCGCCAGCTTGGCGGCAAGTTTGGCGGGAGTGCCATTGAACAGGCGGTTGAGGTGCGGGCTGTTGCCCTTTTCCGTGCCCAGCTTGAGCGCGGTGTACTTGATCAGCGGGCGGGTGGCCGGCGACAGCTGGTATTCGTCGTAGAACTGGCGCAGCAGGTCGAGGATTTCCCAATGGTCGGCGGTCAGGGCAATGCTTTCGCGCTCGGCCAATGCCTCGGCGACGGGGTGCGACCAGTCTTGCAGGTCGACCAGGAAGCCGTCCTTGTCCAGGGCGATGGCGCGATCGCCAACGTTCAGCGTACTCATAGCCAGCTGTTGACCTTGTCGTAGTGCAGCGACAGTTCGACGAAGGCCTGGTAGTCCACGGCCTTGGCCAGCCCGCTACTGATGGCGCGGGCTTGCAAGTCTTCGTCGAGGGCGAACAGGCGGTGGGCCAGGTTGGCAGCCTGTAGCTGGCGCTGGCTGTCACTGCCGTCGCGCAGGGCATAGACCGCATCGCCGCACAGCAGCACGCCGTCGGCGGCGCCTAGCAGGCGCAGGCAGCTGTCCAGGCGCTCGTCGCCGAACGGGGAGTGGGATAACACGTGCAGGGTTGGCATCAGAGCGTCACCACTTGGTCGAAACGGGCAATCAAGGCTTGCAGGGCGCTATCGTCCAGCACTTCTACCGGCAGCTCCAGGCCATCGGCGGCCAGGCCCCGGCGCGTCAGGCTGCGCTGGCAGACGAACAGCTCTTCGACGCCGAACATGGGTAGCGCCTGCAGGTTGGCGGCAAGGTTCTTCTGTTGCACGGCGGCGGGCTGCTGGCCAGGCGCCAGCTGGAACACGCCGTCATCGAGGAACAGCATCGCCAGCGGCAGGTCGAAGGCGCCGCCAGCCAGGGCAATGTCCAGTGCCTCGCGGGCGGACGGCCCTTTCCACGGGGCCTGGCGGCTGATGATCAACATGGATTTGGCCATTTCAGTCGCCTCCGAAGCAGACCAGGCGGTCGGCGGTTTGTGCGGCCTCATGCAGCTGGCCGAGACCGGACAGTTCCCACGGCTTGGGGAGGTTCACAGCCGGGCGCTGGTAGCGGCTGGCTTCGGCTTCATCGAGCACGCCACGGCGCAGGGCGGCGGCGATACACACCACCGCGTCGAGCCGGTTGATGTCGATGAAGGCCCGCCACTGGGCGGCAATGTCTTCTTCGTCCTGGGGCGCCACCACGTTGGCCGAGGCGCTGTGCACCCCGTCCTGATAGAAGAACAGCCGGGCAATTTCATGCCCGCCAGCCAGCACCGCCTCGGCGAAGCGCAGGGCGCGGCGCGAGGAGGGCGCATGGGCCGGGGAAAAAACCGCGATAGCGAATTTCATGGGCAACTCGTGCAAAGGAATGCCGCCATGATAAAGCAAAAAAGCCCGATCCCGCTTGTACATGGCGGGTCGGGCTTCCTCTTGTCCAAAGGTTGACGCTATCCCTGTGGGAGCAGGCTTGCCGGCGATGGGCCGCCTGGCGGCCCCATGGTCCTAACTGACGAATACAGGACTCAAGCCTGCTCCTTGCTCTCCGGCAGGAACCAGTTCAACACCAGGGCGCAGATACCCCCCGTAGCCACCCCCGACTCCAACACATTGCGGATCGCCGCCGGCATGTGTGCCAGGAATTCCGGTACCTGCGCCACACCCAGGCCCAACGCCAGCGACACAGCGATGATCAACAGGGCGCGACGGTCCAGGCGAGTGCTGGCCAGAATGTTGATGCCCGAAGCCGCCACCGCACCGAACATCACCATGGCCGCCCCACCCAGCACCGGCTCGGGCACTGCCTGAATCACCCCGGCTACGCTCGGGAACAGCCCCAGCAGCACCAGCATCACGGCAATCCAGATACCGATATGACGGCTGGCGATACCGGTCAGCTGAATCACGCCGTTGTTCTGTGCAAAGATCGAGCTGGGGAAGGTGTTGAACAGGCCAGCCAGCAGCGAGTTGGCACCATTGACCAGCACGCCGCCCTTGATCCGCTGCATCCACAGCGGGCCTTCGACCGGCTGGCGCGAGACCTTGCTGGTGGCGGTGACGTCACCGATGGCTTCCAGCGAAGTCACCAGGTAGATCACCAGCATCGGGATGAACAGCGCCCAGGAGAAGCCCAGGCCGAAGTGCAGCGGCATTGGAACCTGGAACAGCGCAGCCTCGTGCATGCCGGTGAAGTCCAGGCGGCCGAGGTAGCCGGCCAGGGCATAGCCGACCGCCAGGGCGATGACGATGGCGCAGCTGCGCATCCACACCACCGGGATACGGTTGAGGATCACGATCACTGCCAGTACTGCACCCGACAGCAGCAGGTTTTCGCCATTGGCGAAGGTGCCGTTGGCCATGGCGCCGAAGCCACCGCCCATGCTGATCAGGCCGACCTTGATCAGGGTCAGGCCGATCATTAGTACGACGATACCGGTCACCAGCGGGGTGATCAGGCGTTTGACGAACGGCAGGATGCGCGACACGCCCATCTCGACGAACGAACCGGCAATGACCACGCCGAAGATCGCTGCCATCACGCTTTCAACTGGCGTGCCTTGCTTGACCATCAGCGCCCCGCCGGCAATCAGCGGCCCGACGAAATTGAAGCTGGTGCCCTGCACGATCAGCAGGCCGGCACCGAACGGGCCGAAACGTTTGCACTGGACGAAGGTGGCGATACCGGAGATTACCAGCGACATGGAGACGATGAGGTTGGTATCACGCGCCGAAACGCCCAGTGCCTGGCAGATCAGCAGGCCCGGGGTGACGATTGGCACGATGATCGCCAGCAGGTGCTGCAGCGCTGCCAGCAGGCCGATCAACAGCCGTGGCTTGTCCTCGAGGCCAAGCACCAGTTCGTTGGCAGGCGCTGTCGCGCCCGGGCTGTGTTCGTGTGAGCTCATCGGTGACGCTGCCCCGGAAGAAAAAGGAGCGCATTCTACGGGCAGAAAGGCGATTGGGGTAGGGGAATGCACGATGGCGGCATGATCGGCGACCATTTGCCTGATTTTCTGACTTTTAAGTCAATCTTTGAATGTGTTTCTCTGCATCCTGTACATTGTTCAGAGATTGGCGCGATCCCTGTGGGAGCGGGCGTGCCCGCGAACACGGGCGAAGCCCGTGCCATATCAACACGCACAAAAAAGCCCGCCGGAGCGGGCTTTCTCAAGCAGCAATCAATCAGTCATCACGACCCATGATGCCGAACAGCTGCAGCAGGCTGATAAACAGGTTGTAGATCGACACATACAGGCTGATGGTCGCCATGATGTAGTTGCGCTCACCCCCATGAATGATCGCGCTGGTCTGGAACAGAATGCAGACCGACGAGAACAGCACGAAGCCAGCGCTGATCGCCAGTTGCAGGCCGCTGATCTGGAAGAAGAAGCTCGCAACCACGGCACCCAGCAGAACAAAGAAGCCCGCGGTGATGAAGCCGCTGAGGAAGCTCATGTCCTTGCGAGTGATCAGCACATAGGCCGACAGACCACCAAATACCAGTGCAGTCATGGCAAAGGCCGAGCTGACCACTTCGGCGCCACCGGCCATGCCCAGGTAACGGTTGAGGATCGGGCCGAGGATGAAGCCCATGAAACCAGTAAGGGCGAAGGTGGAAACCAGGCCCCAGACCGAATCACGCAGCTTGGCAGTGAGGAAGAACAGGCCGTAGAAGCCAATCAGCACGACGAACACGTTCGGGTAACCGACCCGCATCTGCTGGGCGACGAAGGCCATGACACCGCTGAAGGCGAGGGTGAGCGCCAGCAGGCTGTACGTGTTGCGCAGGACCTTGCTGACCTCCTGCTGCTCGGCTTGCTGGCCGCTGTGTACGGCATAATCCTGTTCGCGCATGGCGACACTCCTTATGGATCCGTGGTTTTGGACGTTCAGATGCTACGGAGTCTAACAGACGCTCCGCAACCCGCGACACAGAGAGTTTGACAGCGTGTTTCATTACGGTATTATGGCGGCCGCAAAACGAGCTGGAAGCGTGGCCGAGTGGTTTAAGGCAACGGTCTTGAAAACCGTCGATGGGCAACTATCCTAGAGTTCTTATCTCAGGTAGTCCCCAGATGCACACTTCAGGATAATTTAGCGATAGCATCGGGGAATTGGCAGAGTGGTTGAATGCACCGGTCTTGAAAACCGGCGAACGTGAGAGCGTTCCCAGGGTTCGAATCCCTGGTTCCCCGCCAGAATCAGTAAAAACAAGGGCTTAGAGATAATCTAAGCCCTTTTTTTGTGCTTGCTTGATGCGTTTTTGCGATGACGGCAGTAGCGATGGGCGCAGCATGCATCCCGTGAGCTGCCCTCAACTGCATGCTAATGCACGCTTGGTGGAGCGAGAAGGCCAAATGCATGCTTGATGAGGATCCGTGTGCCCCTGGCGTCTAGAGCACCTGTAAAAAATGGGGGGCTGGGACGAAGGGTGGAGCGTTTGTAGCCGTTCCGGTCACGTCAGACCTAACCCTCATAGCCCACTATTTTCGAGGATCTATGTGGGCTGTCAGGTCAATTTGAAACCTCAATCTTCTTGCCAGTAGCGCTGAACTGTAGATTTAGGCAAGCCTAGCTCACGTGCAGTTTCTGCTTGCGTCATGCCTTGACGCTTGAGGTCAATCACCGCGCTGATCCTCTCTGCATTCGCTCGAATGCCTCTCTCACGCTTCTTCAGAACGCCGTCTTGGGTTTGATCCTTCATGAGATCCAGGCCGCCTGACTCTATGAAGTTCCGAAGCTCAGCTTGCGCATCTAGCAGTTCGCGCTCGGGTGTCTTGTGGTCACGGATCGCCAAGCACAATGCGATGATGGTCAAAAGGCTGACATCGAGCGTGTCGGCAATTTTGAGGAGGGTCGGCAGCGTCGCCTGGACTTTTCCTTGCTCAAGCAAACTCAGGTTGCTTTGGCTAATAGTCCCAGCGAGGGCCTCATAGCCCATTCCCTTCATACGTCGAATGGCCCGAAGAGTGATAGCTAGCTCTTCCTTCACGGTCAGCTTTCCAAAAGGAAGGATAGAGCCACAGATGCTTCGGCCCAATAAATATCATTTATTGTTATTAGTGGGTTGCTTGCTTATGCTGGCATCTCATTGATCGGCATGCTGACCCACGGGTGGCATATGGAGACAGGACAGGCTCTCGATTGCGACGTGGGTCGATTGCGCTGTGCCGGTCTAGCGATGGGCTAGAGATGGAATAAGGTTTTACCAAAGTGTTTGTGACCTACAGCAGCAATGTGCGGGGCGAGTTTAGGGCGCCAGATGGTGCTCGGATGTTCTGGAATTCGGTTGACATCAGTCGGTGTGAATATTCGTTTCTGATCGAGGGGATGGGGTTGGAGGATGGAGGTATTGGCCCGGTTGCCCATGTTGTCAGTGACGTTGCCAGTCTCCAGATGATGCGCTCTGCGGAGCGAGGCAATTTCCTAAGCGTGAGTAATATTCACATCATCCTGTCGCCTGGAAAGAGGAAGCAAGGGGCTTACGCAATGGAGCTGCTTTCAGAGATTCGCGTTCAAGCCGGGACAGCAGAAAACCCTGTGTACGAATTTGTGACCAGTGCAGGTCTCGTTTACACGAGCTCGCCTAGCCCATAGAGCACACTCTGTAGAGCTCGTGGGGACGGCTATCGGGGGTTAGGCCCAAGGGGAGAAAATTCCTAAATGATGTGGTTCTTACGAAGAATTGATCAGTCTCGTCGACAAAGGTAGCCCATGTATTCCTTTCGCCTGGTACCTCATCGCATGACCGCCATTGCAAGTTTGAAATCAACAGCGACGATGCTGTAAGCAAGCGGCACTGAATACCTTTTCTCGTTTCGCGCGTAGCTGAAACAGCACCTTCAAGCACGCTGCCGTTCAGGCGGTACGGTTGGCTGCGCGCTCAATAATTGCAGGAGCATATTTTGATTAGATTTGATTGCAGGCAGGTCACTGGGGTGATCGACAAGGTTCGTGTCACCGCTACCGAGCAGGGTACCGTAACTGCTCACGTGACCATCGATGGCCAAGTGCTGCCGAATCTGCTTTTGCCAGGGAAGGTTTACGAAGAGATGGAGCCAGGCCAGCGCGTGACGCTGTACGGCTTCTTCACCAAAAAGAAGAACAAGATGGAGAACAAGGCCACCATTTACGCCATGAAAGGCGAAAGAGGGCTGCTCATTGCGGCAAAGGAGCTTCAGTTCAAGGTACCTATCTTGATCATGGTTTCAGCGATTCCTCTGATGATTCTCACCTTCGTAATTGGCTGCTTCGCGTCTCCATATTTGATCTATCTGGTAACGGGCAGCGAGGATCCGGACTACCTGGTGCCGACCACCTTCATCTGGGCTTTCTGGGAAGGTATCGCTGCAGGCGTGTTCATGATCGGGTGTGCGATCAACTTCATTAAGAAGAGTAACGACGTTGAGAGCTGGGTACCGATCGCAGTTGCTGAGCTTTCTCAGCGTTTCAGCAAAGCCCTCAAGTAGTGCTCGATTGCCAGGCTTCCATTCCGATGGAGGCTTTGGCTAACCGATGTGGAGGTGCCATGGAGATTGATGAGATCGAGCGCGAACGCCGTCGTGAAGCAGTGGCAGCAGAAATCGCTTGTCTAGCTCTGGATGGAGGGAAGCTTGCCGCTGAACGCATGGCTCGATTGCAGAGGTATGTAGACGGTCAAGTTAGCCTTGAAGAGCTCAGGGCAGAGCTAATTGAACGTATGCGACACGATAGCTGGGGCATCGCAGACGAGGGCGAAATGCGCCGAGCCTGGGGTGACTCGGAGTGACTTGAATCTTCGAGCGCTAGCCGGCTAAAGCCGAAGGAGCGAGCATTTCTCCGGCGGCCCCACATGGACTTCTCATCTGGAAGCTCCGATCAGATGTCTGGCCACAGCCGCTGCTCACCGAGCGCTTTACTTAATCCTCAAGCAATATCAGTAACCGGGTCTCTGTGGAGTCACCGGAGAGACGATCAGCCTTCGGATAGGACTCTGCTGACTCGATGAAAATTTTGACCTATTCAGATCTGCACGTGGAGTTCGCGGACTTCCAGCCTCCTGCGACAGATGCCGATCTGGTTGTCCTAGCCGGCGACATCTCTGTGCGTGGGCGGGGAGTGACATGGGCGAACGACACCTTCGAATGCCCTGTGATCTACGTCTGTGGGAACCATGAGTTCTACAAGGGGCACATCGACCGAACGCTCGCCAAAATGCGAGACGCGGCTTCGGAGCACGTGCACATCCTGGATAACCAGATCCTCATCATCGGTAATACGCGCTTTCTGGTCGCGACAGCCTGGACGGATTACACCGCCACTGGCGACTACAAGGCTGCGATGAGGGTTTGTGCGGAGTGGATGACTGACTTCAAGAGGATTCGGATCGGGGCGGGGTACAGCAAGCTTCGGCCCGTGGATCTCATCGCTCGAAACATAGCCACTCGAAACTTCTTGATGACAGAGCTGAGAAAGGATTTCGACGGCAAGACCGTGGTGATCACCCATCATTGCCCCATCCAGGATGTCGCCGGCAATGGTCATGAAGGCCATCTGGGCGCAGCGTATTTCAACCAGTGGCATGACCTGGTCGCTCAGGCTGATGTCTGGATCTTTGGTCACACTCATCACGCAGTCGACACGCTTGTTTCCGGCTGCCGGGTGGTATCCAACCCAAGAGGTTATCCGGGTGAGCGGACTGGATTTTCACCGGACTTTACCATCGAGATATAACATTCCAAGAAGGCGTCGCTGAGCGTCCAGCAATGGGCTTAGAAGTAGGAGCAGGAACAACCAATGCCAGATGAAATCATCATGGAATACCACGTTAAAGAGCTCTCGGATTTTCAGCTCAAGCGGATCTTACGGGTGATGGCTTTCAGGTACCCATCACCTGTTACCGGCTACCTGAGCGATGTTTTCATCACGTCGGAGTGCGCTGTCGGGATCGTCTTTGGTCACATCGATCCTGGGCAGTTTGAGCAGCGTTCGGATGGGCACATCCTACAGACCTCTCCTATCGAGCATCTCAGGAAGGTAGGGCGCTACTGGGTGGTCACCACGGAGGAGGGGCGGTTTGTGCTGACGTCTTTCAAGCGGGGAATGGGAAGGGCGAGCTTACGAGCGCTTATTGCGGGGATGATTCCAACGCAATAGCCAGACGCTTCCGTGCGCTGGATGAACAATGCTGCGATCAAGCTTCCGGCAGCAAGGTTCGGCGTCGGTGGATACTACTCAGGATTTTGTAATCACGAATGCGGTCGTTGGAGAGATGACCGGCATCAACCAGACCACGAATGTAGCCTTCGGCTTTGCCTCGGGCCTCGCGTAGTTCACCTTCAGATGTACTGCGGTGAATGTCATCAACGATCAGGTGCCAGCGATGACTCTGGCGAGCCCCAATAGGGTCTTCAGAGAAATCAGGAGCAGTGAGAAGAATTTCGTAGTAGCCAGCAACAGGTGGATTTCTCAATTGCAGCGTTCCTTAAATTGAATCTGCTGCGAGGCTAGCATGCGCACATCCAATCGCTGGTTGCTGGTCAGCCCATAGGTGGTCATCTCGTGTGAAAGCTTCCGAGGGTTTCACAGCTTAGGAGGTAAACAATGGTTATACGGCGAGCGCCGCTTTCCACGTCCAAGGTTGTTGATGTCTCGCCATCAGCCATGCCCAGCACGGTCGCCAAGGCGATGCAGATCGACTTCGATTTGGAGGTTACGGCGTATCTGTCTTCGGTTGAGTATGGGCCGCATGAGCTCTTCCTGAGAGGAGTGGTCTTCGGCGACCGCGAGCGGCGTTTTGATGATGGTGATCCCATTCGCACCTCCAACATCGTGTCCTACGAAGAGCTCCAGGGCTATGTGATTGCCTGCACCCTCAACAGCGTATACGTTATCTGCGACTGGGCGGCAGATGGTGCGAGAGGGGGCTCGAAGGCTCAGCACTAACGCTGTTAGTTGAGCATTTGATCCGGTGATTCACCACATGACGGTGGGGAAGGGAATAGCAGATGAAGGTAGCGAAGTAGATCCAGGTGCCGTCACATATGTCATCTGCAGCATGTGTGGAGACTCAACACGCGTTGCGGCCGGAGACCTGCAGTTCGGGACGATGCATGCGTCATGGGGCAAGGGCTCCCCACATTCCTGTGAGGTATGAGCTGCACCAATGCAGTGAATGACCTGTGGCTGTCGTGAATCAGACCCTGCGTTACTGTGAATAGGCTCTCAACAAGTGGCACTAATCTCCATGCTTTGCGCGCTCATGCACTGGCTGAGATTCCGAGGTCATCCTTTCCATCTAGCCACTTGGTAAGAAACTTACTAAAGTCTAGAGCAGCGGTTGTGAGCGTTTGAGTGCGTGAATTATATAAACAAACTTTTCGCACTACATAAGGTTGTGCAATGGGTTTCATGATTAAACCAAATTTGCTGCCTAGTAGGCCAACGTAAGCAGGTGCTATCAAAACCCCTAAGCCTTGTGCAGCCATTCCGAATGCAGTGGTTATATGCTCGACGACGTGCACAGGAGTAATGTTTTGATTGTTATCACTGTCCGCATAGACCAGCGAGATTGTGCGCTCATAATCGCGGCCTGCAACAATTAGTGCTTGGTTTCTTAGCGCTGACCATGGAATTTCTTTAGAGCTTGCAAGCAAATGATCAGGTGAAAGCCACAGTACCCACTGACTCTCAAAAAGATCATGGCGTTCAACATCGTCAGTAACCGGCCAGTCAGGGCCTATCGCCAACTCGACCGCTCCATCACTAACATGCTCAACGAGATTTTCCACGTAGGCATCTTTTATTCGAATCAGCACCTCCGGTTTGTCTGATGTGAAGGCTTTTACTACCGCAGGTAAGACTGTGCTAGCGAGAATTAAAGGTGCGGCCACTCTGACAATTCCCGCCGTGGAGTCACGAACGTTGTCAGCAACCGCCTGAGCAAGTTCCATGTGCGTTAGTACGCTTTTTGCGGACTTATAAAACTCACTGCCAGATGATGTGATTGATACGCTGCGAGTTGTTCTGTCGAACACGCGAAAACCAATGGCAGACTCTAATTCACTAACTAACTGGCTAATGGCTGAGGAGGATAAGTTTAGTTTCTGGCTCGCCTTTGCAAAACTTCCCAGATCGGCGACGGCCATAAAAGCAGATAGTTGTCGAGTGGTAAATTTCGGGGTCGGCATATTAAAGTCCGCATTGTAAAGTTTTTCTTAATAATACGTTAGAAAGCATCGCTTGTCGATCCGCGACTGCCTTATCAGACTGGCAGTGAGCCTCCGCATCCTTGAAGACCTAGCATCACCTACAAGCATGCAAAGGCCGTAAATTTCGTATAAGCCATGCACGCTGAAATTTGGCGACTCTACAACAACAAGGAATAACGAACATGCGACGTTTCGAAGGTAAAGTGATTGTGATCACCGGTGCGGCCAGTGGTATCGGGCTGGCGTGCGTAAAACGACTTTGGGAAGAGGGCGCCTCACTCGCGCTGGCTGATCGCGATCAAGCAGGGGTCGAGCGCCTGATGGCTGAGCTTAACGATGACTCTCGGGTTTACGGGTCAGCGCTGGATGTCTCGGACGAGCAACAGACGGCAGCTTTTGTCGAAATCGCGAAAGGCAGATTTGGGTATTTGCACGGACTGATCAATTGCGCAGGCATCAAGGGCGTTGGGAACGTCTTGGATTGTGAATCTGATAACTGGAAAAACGTCATGTCTGTGAATCTGGACGGCACGTTTCTCATGTGCCAAGCATTTGCCAGAGCTGTTCAATCTGACGAAACCTCGCGGGCAATCGTGAATATTTCATCAGGCGCTGGTGTAATGGGCGTTCCCAACCGACTTCCATATGTTGCATCGAAATTTGCCGTCTCAGGCATCACCCGCACTATGGGAGCAGAGCTTGGAGCTTACGGAATCCGAGTGAATGCCATTGCTCCTGGAATGATTCAGACTCCATTCACCGCCTATATGCTGGATGATCCTGAAAAAGCCAACCGTATTGGCGCAGCTCATGCTGTTGGGCGCGTTGGGCAGCCAGAAGAAGTTGCTGCAGTGGCCGCCTTCCTATTGACCGATGATGCAAGCTTCATGACAGGTGCCGTAGTAGCAGTTGATGGCGGTCAGACGGCCTGTTTGCCGTCGGTATAAGCATGAAGGTGCTAATCGAGATCGTCGGTTCGGCGCCTTCAACGGTATGTACCACTGGACTCGGGCGTACATAAATACCGTGTTCAGTTTGTCACCAGGTTCAGGAGTTGTGTTATGCCTTACGTGATCTCTTTTTTTGATGATCCAGACGTTTTTGAGAAGAAGAAAGAGCTGCGAGCAGTTCATCTTGAATATGTGAGTGCCAACGCTGGTAAAATTATTGCAAGTGGCGGGTTCTTTCCAGACGAGGACGATTTTCCTGTAGGTGGGTTGATAATCCTTGACGTTGAAAATCGTCAGCAAGCGGTGGAATACATCGAGAATGATCCATTCTTTGTCCATAGAGTGTTCTCGGATTACAAGGTTGATCGGTGGAAAAAATTTGTGTTCGACCATAAACGTGTGACTGTTTAGGTCATGGGGTTTGCCAGTAATTAGTTGATGGTAGTGGCGAATGCGCGCAGAACTATAGAGCTCATCGCCGATATTGTAAAAAACTCAGTGGTAAGGAGTGGGTACGGTGAAAACATATTCACACTGGATTGACGGTCAGTTCGTAGAACCTTCCAGCAGCGCCTGGTTGGATACCGTAGATCCATATCAAGGTGAGCCCTGGGCGAGAATCCCACGCGGAAATACCGCAGATGCCTCGGCCGCAGTGGCCGCAGCTAAGAAAGCTATGGTTAGCGGCCCTTGGGCAACAATGAGCGCTACCGCACGAGGGAAAATCCTCCGTCGTATTGGTGACGTTACACTCGAAAGCATTGATCGACTTGCCCAGCTAGAGGTAAGGGATAACGGTAAGTTGCTGGCCGAAATGACCGGAGCAGTCAAGAACGTAGCTGAGATCTGGTACTACTACGCTGGCCTTGCCGACAAGATTGAAGGCTCGGTCATGCCGTTAGAAAAAGCCGGAATGATGGGGCTGACTTCCAGAGAGCCCATCGGCGTGGTTCTGGCACTGACTGCCTGGAACGCCCCACTAAATTTCTTAGCACTGAAATGTGCCCCAGCTCTGGCCGCCGGCTGCTCAGTGGTTATCAAACCTTCCGAATTCTCCTCGGTGAGCTCATTGGAGTTTGCCGCACTCACAAAGTTGGCTGGCCTTCCCGATGGGGTGCTCAATGTCGTGACCGGCCTGGGCCAAGACATCGGCGCACCGCTCGTTGAACATCCCGATGTATCGATGGTGACCTTCACGGGTTCCGATATCACAGGGGCCAATGTGTATGCAGCTGCAGCGCGCCAGATGAAGCGTGTCACCATGGAGCTGGGCGGTAAATCGCCGAATATTGTTTTCGCGGACGCAGATCTTGAGCTTGCGGTTGCTGGAGCAATTTCTGGCATTTTCGGTGGTGGAGGCCAAATGTGCACTGCAGGTTCACGTCTGCTAGTGCAGAACTCGATCAAGGATCATTTCACTGAGCTACTGGTGGAAGCGGCCCGGTCAGTCAAGGTCGGCGATCCGATGGACTCAGCCACGCAGATGGGCCCCATGTCGACCGCTCCACAGTATCAAAAGGTTCTCGAGTATATCCAGATTGCCCATTCGGACGGAGCCAAATGCATTTTGGGCGGGAAGCCCGCCCAGGGGCCAGGCATCAAAGGTGGACAATTTGTGGAGCCTACCATATTCACGAATGTCTCGAATGATATGCAAATCGCTCAGGAAGAGGTGTTTGGGCCGGTACTATCTATCATCGGCTTCGAGGATGAGGCGCATGCTATCGAAATCGCTAATGACACCTTGTATGGTCTTGCAGCTGGGGTCTGGACGCGGGATGTCGGTAAACTCTTTAGAGTCTCTAAAGAGTTGAAAGCTGGCACTGTCTGGGGCAACACCTATCGTACCTACAGCTATATGATGCCTTTTGGTGGAATGAAGCAATCGGGGATTGGTAGGGAAAGTGGTGTCGAAGCCATCAACGAATACCTGGAAACCAAGAGCTTAATGATCTCAATTGCGCAATCGCACCCTTTGAATATATTTGTTCCGCGCTGAGGCGCCGGGTAGGCGCATAATACTCGCAAAAATCAAATATCGGCTGCTGCTCACAGCATGGACGCCTACCTACACTGGTTTCATCTGGGAGCCGCAGCCTAATCGCCAAAACTGTGCAAAATAAGAACAAGGAACAGAATATGACGACGCAGATCGACTACGGGCCATTGGTTGAAACCGACCCGCAACCCAATCAAGCGAAGCGTGCAACGGTGGCGTCCTTTGTTGGTACGGCACTGGAATACTATGATCTCTACATCTACGCCACTGCTTCAGCGCTTGTATTCAGCACGGTATTCTTTCCTAGCAGTGGAGCTACTGGTTTGCTCTTGGCGCTCAGCAGCTATGGTGTCGCTTATTTGGCTAGGCCTTTAGGCGGCGTACTTGCTGGCCATTTTGGTGATAGGTTTGGAAGGCGAAAGGTACTGCTTGCGATTTTACTCGTAATGGGATTCGCAACTTTCGCTATCGGCTGCCTCCCGAGTTACGACTCGATCGGCGTATGGGCCCCTATTCTCCTGGTGCTGTTCCGTATCGCTCAAGGATTATCAGCAGGTGGTGAGCTCGCAAGCTCTTGCTCATTCACCGCTGAACACGCGCCCCAAGGCCATAGAGGGTTCTATACCTCAATATCTGCGACCGGCGCCGTGTTCGGGTATCTCCTTGCGACTTTGTCATTCATGGCAGTAGCAGCTCTCCCCAAAGAAGATATGCTGTCGTGGGGGTGGCGGATTCCATTTCTCTCCAGTTTGATTTTGGTAGTGGTGGGGGTCTTCGTCCGATGGTGGATTAAGGAGCCCGAAATTTTTCTGAAACAGAAAAGTGAGGCCCAGGTATCTCGGCCACCTCTCATCTCAGTGCTTCGAGAGCAGCCAGTAGACTTTCTGCGCGTCATAGCAAGCTCCCTTCAAATTGTTCTCAGTGTCATTGTTCCGGTGTATGGTCTAACCTACGCCACCAACATAGCAGGCATCGCATCCTCAACAATGCTCAATATCGTCGCGGTAAGCTATTTTGCAGCGATGATCTTTTTGCCGCTAGGCGGTTTCCTGAGTGATAAAATAGGCCGTAAGCCTATTTTGATAGCAGGGAATTTGATAGGCGCGCTCTCAGTATGGCTATACTTCTGGGCTGTCGCTGCGGGTAATATTCCAATGGTTTATTTTGGAATGTTTTTAAGCTTCTCTATAGCGTGGGGCTTAATTAATGGCGTTTATCCAATCTTTTACAGTGAGTTGTTCAGTACTCGTTTTCGTATTACTGGGTTCGCAGTAGGTCTTCAAATTGGCTTGATATTGACTGGGTTCTCCCCTTTGATTGCTCAGTTGTTGTCGACGGCGAATGATAATGCGTGGTGGCCAGTTGCTCTTGTATCCTCTGTCTGCTCGGTTGTCGCTGCGCTTACTATTGGCTCTAGTCGAGAAACCTATAAGTCTTCGCTGAATGGTACATGATTCAGCGGTATTTTTTTCGGTCGTGGAAGTTAACGCTTCCGCGGCTTTTTTTTTCTTAATTCGTGTGTCTTGGATTCTGAAGGCCCACAATCGATTCATGCATCTAGCATGGTATGCGATCTAGGCTCTCAACAATAGCGAGGGAACCGAACCTCACTAGCTCTTGTAATGAATTATTTTGAAGATGGTTGTGGTAGAGGAGAAAAGGTTGATGGAGTGCTCAGCCTCTTTGGGATTTACCATGAGGATCAAGTTTTAGTTGAGACTGTATGACGTTTTGGACGGCCGGAGGGGCGCTGGTTGCGCCTGCGGGTGCTGGGTGTCAGGGGTAGGAAAGAGGAAACGGGAGAGGAAGAGGAAGAGGAGGAGGAGGAGGAGGAGGAGGAGGAGGAGGGTATACGAGCTTTCCGGATCTAGCGTCTCTGTGAGGTTGTGACTTTAACGGGCAGGCGGCTTGAGTCCGGATTTGCATAGACTCAAGCCGTTGGTTTCGATTGAAAAGACTGTTAATTCGACAGTGACAGAATTATATCGGAGTTACCACAGGGGGATGCTGTACGTGATGATCAAGCGGTTCTCGTCGACGTCGCTGTTGAAGTTGCTTCTGGTGATCCCGTTTCTCCAGGAGAAAGCAACGTCCTTGAAGGGGCCGCTTTGAACTACATAAGTGAGAATCAAGTTTCGTTCCCAGGTTTTACCTTCACCTTGCCTAATACGGGTTGCATGATCGCCGATAAAGTATCGGTTCATTAACGTAAGGCCTGGTACTCCAAGAGCGGCAAAGTTGTAGTCGTGCCTGAATTGCCAGGAGTGTTCATTTTGGCCGCCAAAATCACCAAGCTGGGACTGGTTGACCAAGCTGTTATCAGTGCCGTTGACTTGAGCGAAGCCTGTGTCACCACTCAGCTGTTGATAAGCGACGCTGAAAATATTACCGCCGGTTTTATAGCTGAACTGTGCGCCAAACACATCGTTGTCGATGTTGCTGTTGCCGTCATCGGTCGATCGAGCGAAACGGATGTCCGTTTTAAAATTCTGTCCGGGCCCTAGCGGTAGAGTGTGTACAACGCTGCCATAATGTTGCTTATAGAGGCCATCCAGCTCACTGTAGAAGTAGCTTGCAGCTAGGTCTGGGGTTAGCTGGTAGGTACCGCCGCCAAGGATAAATTCGTCACTTGTCTTTTGTTGTCCCAAGACAATGTTTCTGCCACCGCTTTGCTTTACAGTCATCTTTTCGTTGTTTGATGAGTCGCGATAGTTTACTCGGTCATATCGAGCGATATCCAAGTTCAGGTCTTCGATGTCGCGGGTATTGATCGATGCTCCGCGGAATGTCTGAGGTAGCAAGCGAGTGTCGTTTCGAACCAGTGGAGGGAGAAGAGGCTCTTGCGTACCTACTTTGACATCGGTTTTTGACCACCGTGCCTTTGCTAGGAAACCTGCTTCCCCATACTCATCTTTGGCATGACGACTTTTGTCACCTTTTAGCAACCCAGTTCCAAAGTTATCAGGGCTCGAATCCAGTTTGAGCCCCATAAAGCCCATCACGTCCAAGCCAAAACCTACAGGGCCTTCGGTATAGCCGGACTCGGCCCGGAAAAGGAACCCTTGCGCCCACTCTTCGGATTTACTTTGCGGCGCATTTTTGTCACGTAAATCACGGTTCATATAAAAGTTTCGCAAATCCAGTTTGGCTTTGCTATCTTTTATAATGTCGGCCTCTGCGAGCGTTGCAATGCTCAGGGTGCTAAGGCATACAATAGGGACGAACTTCATGGAGGTCGGACGCATGGTGACACCTATCTTATTTTTGTTATGAAAAGTGTTCGAGGGGTAGCTCTATGCTTAAGCTACCCCTGCACCGCAGTAACAGATTTCTTTACATGATTTTGTCTACGAGAGCTGCGCCCAGTTCGCGAGTGCTGGCGGTGCCGCCCATGTCACGTGTCAACGAGCGACCATCTTTCAACACGTCTTCCATCGCTTTGAGCAAACAGTCATGAACTTCCGGATGGCCGAGGTGCTGCATCATCATCGCACCTGCCCAGATGGTTCCCAGTGGGTTGGCGATCCCTTGACCGGCAATGTCTGGTGCAGAGCCATGAACAGGTTCGAACATTGACGGGTATTGCTTGTCAGGGTTGATGTTTGCAGATGGTGCAATTGCAATAGTACCGGTGCAGCCTGGCCCCAGGTCTGACAGGATGTCGCCGAACAGATTAGAACCTACTACAACGTCGTAATGCTCAGGCATGCGTACGAAGTTAGCTGTCAGGATGTCGATGTGGTACTGATCCACATTGACCTGCGGATAGTTCTTAGCCATTTCTGCCACACGCTTATCCCAGTAGGGCATCGAGTGATAGAGGCCATTCGACTTGGTCGCGGATGTCAGATGCTTTTTCGGGCGCTGCTGTGCGAGTTCAAAGGCATAGCGCAGAATGCGGTCGGTACCCTTACGGGTGAAGAGGCTCTGCTGGGAAACTACCTCGTCTTCGGTTCCTTCATATTGAATGCCGCCGATGGCAGAGTATTCGCCTTCTACGTTTTCACGTACTACGTAAAAATCAATATCGCCTGGTTTCTTGCCTGCGAGGGGGCAGGGAACACCTTCAAACAAACGCACGGGGCGAAGGTTCACGTACTGGCAAAACTCTCTGCGGATAGGAAGCAGCAAGCCCCAGAGCGAAATGTGATCTGGAACACCAGGGAATCCGACAGCGCCCAGATAAATTGCATCGAATTTTTTGAGTTGCTCCAGGCCATCTTCGGGCATCATACGCCCGGTCTTGTGGTAGGTTTCACACGACCAGTCGAATTCCGTCCATTCAAACTCAACGCCGAATTTTCTGCCGGCCGCTTCCAGTGCGAGGATGCCTTCGGGGATAACTTCTTTACCAATGCCGTCGCCAGGGATTACGGCGATTTTAACCTTAGCCATTTTACTTCTCGCTCACTTAATTGTTTGAAAGTTTCAGTAGTGCACGCAGGCGTAACCCCCGGAGCTTGGGTTAGCTTTCCCGATCTAAGTGCACTTGCTCATTTACTGCTTATGGATCAACGCTCCAAGCCCTGATGCGCAGAGCCTAGAGTGTTAATTACAGCACTGGTCTTGCTGTGAAGTTAAAGCTCGATATAAACAGTTTTGCTATAGAGGTAGGTGTCGAGATGCGCCGCACTTCCTTTGGCGCCATAGCCACTCATCTTTGTACCGCCAAATCCGACGAGTGGGTCGATATAGCCATAGCAGTTGACCCACATAGTTCCGGTTTTTACTCCGTTTACTACTCGCAGTGCTTTGGATATATCTTGAGTCCAAACGGCTCCACCTAAGCCATAGTCGCTGTCATTCGCGATTGTCAGCGCCTCTTCTTCATCATCAAACGGCAAGATTGAAAGGACTGGCCCAAAAATTTCCTCACGGGCAATGCGCATTTGGTTGTTCACATTCGTGAAAACGGTTGGCTCCACGAAGTATCCACCCTCAAGGTTGCCGCCCAAGCGCTTGCCGCCACACAACAGCTCGGCACCTTCGTCTTGACCTATTTTGATGTAGGACATGACGCTGTCGAGTTGCCGCTGCGAGATGATGGGCCCCATGTTGGATTGAGTGTCCAAGCTACGCCCAACCCGTAGTGTGTCCATGAACCCCATTAGCCGCTCTGAGAATTCGTCCACCACAGATCGTTGCACCAACACCCTGGTGCCAGCGAAGCAAATCTGCCCAGAGTTAGCGAAAACCCCCATAGCCGCGCCGGGTACTGCTTTTTCCAGGTTGGCGTCTTTGAAGATGATATCCGCTGATTTTCCGCCCAATTCCAGCTGCAATTTCTTGATGTTCACAGTGGAGGCTTGGATGATGCTGCGGCCAGTTTGAGTCGACCCGGTGAAGGCTATGCGATCAACACCTGGATGGCTGGCGAGAGCATGCCCAGCTTCCGCTCCATAACCGGTTACGACGTTGACAACACCCGCCGGAACACCTGCTTCATGCAGGATTTCAGCTACTCGCAAGACGGATAGCGATGCGTCTTCTGCAGGCTTCAAAACGACTGTGCAGCCCGTAGCCAATACTGCTCCAAGAACCCAGAACTGGCTGTTGAGTGGGCCATTCCACGGGATGATGCCGCCGACTACACCGACCGGTGCTTTCAGCGACATGGTTGCAACTTGCCCAGGGATGCCGTTCATCAAGGTTTCACCCTTGATGTTCGCAGCTTGTGCTGCAAAGAACAGAAGCATTTTCAGCAAGGCTGGCTTCGTGTTCCGCAGGCGCGCAATGGGCGCGCCCATGTCCATGGATTCGATTTGCACCAGTTCTTCGAATCGTTGATCCAAGACCTGGTGTAAACGGAAAAGCAATTCCTGGCGTTGGTACGGGCTCCAGTTGCTCCAGGGCCCCTCGAATGCGCGACGTGCTGCTTTTACGGCATGCTCGACATCTGCTTTATCCCCCGCGGCCAGTTTAGCGAGGACTTCGCCGTTGCTAGGGTTCACTGTGCTGATGGTCTTGCCCGACTCTGCGGCTACAAACGCGCCATCGATAAACAAGCCATGCTGTTCGCGTGAGAGGAACGCTTGAGCATCAGCGCACAGCGTTACGGTTTGGTTGTCTGCTGACATGATTCGCCTCTTGCACAAGATCTTTTCGTTTGGGCTTGGCCTCTGGAGGCGATGCCATTAAGGAATGGCTCGCCTTCAACAGCGAGGCGTTAGTCGAACATGAACACGCCTTTACCAATCTTGCGCTTGTCGAACAGGTCGTAAGCTTCCTCTGCTTGCTCCAAGCGGAACTCGTGGGTGAATAGCGAGTCGACGTCCAGGCCGCGCTCTGCAACGAACAGGGCGCATTCCTCTTGAAGGTTTTTGCTGAAGGTCAGCGAGCCCAGGACAGTCTTCTGCAGGAGAATGATTTCCGAACTGTCCAGTTCAAACTTGCCGAATACACCCACCAGGCAGGCTGAGCCCCAGCGGCGGATTGACTCCACTGCGTGCCGGCGAGCTGTTTCATTAGCACTGCATTCAATCGACTTGTCAGCACCTTGGCCGCCTCGAGTCAGGGCGCGTACTGCGGCCACTGGGTCTTCTTCACGCGAGTTGATGACGTAATCAGCGCCAAACTTCTTTGCCATTTCCAGGCGAGATGGCTCAACGTCCAGGGCAATTACGCGCGCACCGAAAGCTTTTGCGAGGAGGGTGCAGCTCAATCCGACCGGGCCTTGTCCATAAATAGCAATGGTATCGTCAGCGCTCAGTCCGACACGCTTGATTGCCCCGAAGGCAGTGCCGCTACCGCAGGAGATGGCTGCACCAGCTTTGAAGGAGAGCTCGTCTGGCAGTTTGATAAGGGTGTGGGCGGGGATCTTCATGAACTCGGCATGACCGCCATCGCCATCCAGTCCGCCGAAAACGGTGCGGTCAGTGGGGCAGAATTGTGTCCAGCCGGAACGGCAGTATTGGCAGGTGCGGCAGCCGTCATAGTGGTGCACCATGACTCGATCGCCGACTTTGGCTTCTTTTGGCGAAACAGCGCTGCCGACCATCTCGACGACGCCACATGGCTCATGGCCTTCGATGACGATCTGAGATTCGCTGCGTTTGGGGCCGTGGAGGTGGTGAAGGTCGCTGCCGCACATGCCAGAGGCCTTCATGCGAATGACTACCTCATCTGGGCCCGGTACCGGGTCTGGGTATTCGCGGATCTCAAGCTTGCCTTCACCCAGAAACACAACTGCTTTCATCGCGTTTTCCTTCAGTCAAAAATTGTTCTTATTCGCAGTATGCGCCGTGAAGGGCTGCGAGCATCCTTCCTATGGCACGTCTGTTTTTTAATAATACTCACCATTTGGGATTTATCAAACGTTTTTTCGCGGGTGGACGATGCCCGGGAAAGGCAGCAGATTCCACCTTAATTATCGTGATTAACTCGGCTGTATAGCCCGTATTTACTGGCTTTGCTGGCAGTAATGGCGGCAGCTGAACCACACGTCGGGCTCATGCTGATGATGGTCATGGAGCTTACGTTGACTATAGTTTGTGCAAATCCTATATTGCAGCATTACCTACAACAAAAACGGCTGCATTGGTAATGCCTTGCAGGTCGATTTAGCTTCGGTGACTGAAGGCTGACGGTGCGGTGAAGATCCGAGCGGCTGAGCCGATTTAGAGGGGGTGGCGATGGAGAGTGAAGCGGTGCAAGACGAGAAATTTGAGGTTGAGAATGGCGATCATGGCCGAGATGGAGGAAGCAGTCTTACCAAGATGCTTAGCATCCTCGACCTATTCAGCGAGTCAAAGCCGGCCTGGTCAACAGTTGAGCTCATCGAGGCCCTCGAGACTTCGCGATCTACCGGCTATCGCTACATCAAAGCTCTGCATTCGGCGGGTTTGCTGAGCGCCGCAGGGAACGGCTACTACGTCCTCGGCCCGCGGATCATTGAATTAGATCTACAGATCCGTAACACCGACCCTCTCCTGCAAGCCAGCAAGGGGGTTCTTGAAGAACTGGTCGATACCATTGGCCACTCTTCACTGCTCTGCACGGTATTCCGTGACTCCGTCCTGTGCATTCGAGAGCACCGTGCTCCACTCAGCCCAGAAAATAGGTTCTGCAGGGGGCAGAGTCGTCCCCTGTTCAAGGGAGCTGTGTCTAAAGTCATCCTGGCGCATTTCCCGCACCATCGGTTGAAGAGCATTTTCAGCCGGAGCCAGGCTGAAATCATGGAAGCAGGCTTGGGGCAGAACTGGGATGAGTTTCGAAGCGGCCTGAGCAAAATCCGCAAGGATGGTCACCTGGTTACTAAGGGAGAGTTCAATCCCGGCGTCTTTGGGGTAGCGGCCCCGATCTTTAATGACCACAACGCAGTTTTGGGTAGCTTGGGCGTAGCTTGGGATGAGCGCGAGCGCCGAGATGTCGACTTCAAGCGAGCAGTGCTTTCAGTGAAGCGTGCAGCTCGTGAGATCTCGAATCGGCTTGCACAGGCAAACCCACATCTACTCTCCGATTCGCCGACTCTCTAATCACTTCTGTCGAGTCGGCGAAAGCTGACATCACCTCTCCCTACCTGGGTCGCTGCGTTCGTGCAGCGGCCCGCTAGCGGCTACCTGTGATTCTTAACGCCGCCCTCCGATTCTCGTTCAGAGAAATTCTGTCAATGTCACAATTAGAGATAATGTGATTTTTTGGTCTGCCTTCAGATCTGACGAGCTGCACCTTTCAAAAAAATCAACAAAAACAGTTAGATACTCAATGTCTTGCATTGGATATGCGCCTATGAAGGTATTTTTTGATCGCACATGCAATTGACTAAATCCCATTATGCGAGATATATTGAATTTGCGCGGCGGGTAGTCGTTCTCAGCGGGTTACTGCTACCGGCTAGTCGCGCGCCACGGCCCCTGGGTTACGTACCTCACGACCTAGCCCAGGGTGTTTGTGGCTCTCATCTTCGTTGCTGACGGGAACAAGAAAAATGAATTCAGCAGACAAACGCCTTCGCAATCCTCTGAAGGAAAAGCTCGCCCGCGGCGAACCTGTCTATTCGATGACGGTGCGGCTGGTGCGCACAGTCGACATTGCCAGCATTGCTTACACGGCTGGTTTTGACTCGATCTACATCGACATGGAGCACAGCAGTTTCCCTCTGGATGCCGCTGGCCATATCTGCATGGCTTGCATTGGCTTGGGTGTCACACCTTTAGTTCGTGTACCTGGTGTCGACCCGCATTTCATCACGCGTGTGCTGGACGCGGGTGCCATGGGCATTGTTGTACCGAGTGTGCAGTCGGCAGCAGACGCTCAAGCGGTGGTTCGAGCTGCCAAGCATCCGCCGCTTGGGCTTCGCTCAGTCGCCGGTGCGCCACCACAAATGCATTACCGTTCCATGCCGTCAGCAGAGACAACGCGTCAGCTGGACGATGCCAGCTTGATCATTGCGATGATCGAGTCGCCAGAAGGCCTGGCCGCCGTTGACGAAATTGCGGCGGTCGAGGGCATCGACATCCTTCTGGTTGGCGCAAGTGACTTGAGTACCGCGTTGGGCTTGCCAGGGCAAGTCGACCACCCCCAAGTGCAAGAAGCTTTCTTGCGAACCCTGGAGGCCTGCCGTGCGCATAAGAAGGTGCTTGGTGTGGGTGGCCTTGGTAATCATCCTGAGCAGATGAAGAAGCTGCTTGCGATGGGAGCCCAGTATGTCTCAACGGGTAATGACATCACTTTCCTCGTGGCTGCGGCCACTCAAAAACGCATGCAGTTTGCGTGACCCAGTAACGCTTTCTGCTCGTGTTTGATGTGCTCCTGCACGCTCAAGCAGGCTCTTCGAAAGGGTGAGGAATTATGAAAGTTTGTGTTTATGGCGCCGGCGCTGTCGGCGGTCACCTGGCAGCGAGATTAGTCAAAGGTGGGGCTGAAGTATCGGTCATTGCCCGCGGTAGTCAGTTGTCTGCAATCAAAGTCGATGGGCTTCGTGTACAGACTCCTGAAGGTTTGCTTCACGTTCATCCATTCGCCAGTGAGTCGGCGACTGATGTAGGGCCGCAAGACGTGGTAATCGTGGCTGTGAAGGCCCCAGCCCTCGAACAAATGGTTCAAGGCATTGCCCCTCTCCTGGGTGACCACACATTGGTGTTGTTCGCGATGAATGGCATTCCTTGGTGGTTTTTCCATGGCAGCGGCGGGCCACTGGATGGCACTCAATTGCCACGCATCGATCCCAATGCAGCGCTTTGGAATACGGTGCGTCCAGAGCGGGCGGTTGGAGCCGTGGCCTACACGGCTTGTACGGTTACAGCCCCCGGGCACATCACCGTGCAGAACCCTCAAAATCGTCTGGTGTTCGGCCGTCCCGACGGAGTCGCAGATGAGCGGCTTGAGGCTCTTGCGTCTGTTCTTCGAGATGGAGGAATGGACGCTGAAGTAACCCCGAAAATCCGTGATGCCGTATGGGCCAAGCTCTTGATGAACTTGGTCGGAGGATCGTTGGGCATCCTGACTGGGTCGGCGATGAAGGATGCATTGTGCAACGACGCTGTGGCGGGCTTCGCTCGGGGAATGGCAGAGGAGGGTGCAGCCATCGCGCGAGCGCTGGGTTGTGATCCTGGCGATCCATACGTTGGCTTGCCCAAGCTCTCTGTTTCAAAACACAAGCAAAGCATCCTGCAAGACCTGGAGCTTGGGCGCTCTATGGAGGTCGATGCCATGTTGCAGATGCCTTTGGAGCTTGCTCGCTTAGCAGGTGTTGAAACCCCGAAGTTGGATTTAGTGATCGGCTTGGCGGTTCAGCGCGCGAGGGCTGCCGGTCTGTACTCAGGTTGAAAAAATCGCATGAAGCGAAAGCGCTGCTCGGCTCTGCCGGCGGTGCCATAAGTCCTTGTATGTCCAGAAAAGCGGTCGCAGAGATCGCAAGTAAATGCAGTTGAAATCAATCGGCTGCAGCAGGGATGCCGCCCTACACAACAACAACAAAAAATCTGGAGAGACGCATGACAATGTATTCTTCTTCCAAACCCCCTTCGCAGCGATGCGCTGCGCAGAGCCGCACTGGACGAAATGAGCTCAGCGAGTTTCAAGTGGTGGTTAGCCTTGGAGGTCGTCCATGAAAATCGTTAACGCCGCTGCTCGACTGGATAACCTGCCGATCAGCCGATTCCACCGTCGAGTGATTTGGCTCGTTGGTCTGGGAATGTTCTTCGATTCCTTCGACAACACCCTTGCTGGCTCCGTATTGGCGTCCTTGCTGCAATCTGGCTATTCCACGCTCGAGCTCAACTCCATGTTCCTGTCGGCAACCTTTATAGGCCTGGCGATTGGTGCGGCACTTGCCGGTTGGATGAGTGATCGATTCGGACGCGGTTTCGCCTTCCAGTTCAACCTGGCGCTATTTGGTATCTTGGCGCTCTGTTGTTCGCTTGCTCCTTCCATGCCATGGTTGATTGCGATTCGAGGGCTGCAGGGTGTAGGCATGGGGGCTGAGTACGTGATGTGCTATGGCCTGATCACCGAGTTTTTCCCACCTCACAAGCGAGGCCGCTACTTGGGTATGCTCGGTATCTTCGCCGGTGCCGGGGTGTCCATGACGTCGCTGATCAGCATGTGGGTTATTCCCGCTTTCAGCTGGCGTGCAATGTTCATCATTGCTGGTATTGGCACCCTCATCGTCTGGTGGCTACGTCGTTCCTTGCCAGAATCGCCGCGGTGGCTTGAATCTCGCGGTCGCTACGATGAAGCCGAAGCGGTAATGCAGAAGATCGAGAAGGAAGCTGGGGTAACCTCACCGGCACCTGATGCGGTACCGGTCAGTGCCAGTGCAACCCCTGGCTATGCAGCTCCGGCGAAGTGGGTGCCGATCACTGTATTGCTTACCCGGAAGGTCTTCCCACGTACCTTGATGGCGATCATTTTGGCGGTTACATGCCTATTTGGTTCGTACAGCGTAACCGGCTGGATGCCGACCTTCTTTGTCAGCCAAGGCATGACCATCTCGAAGTCTCTGGGCTTCAATGCGGCCATGATGGCAGGTTATGTCGCGGGGCCACTGCTGTGCATGTTCATTGGTGACCGCATCGGTCGGCGTTGGGGCATCGTGATGTTTGGTACCCTTTGCGCGATCATGGCGGGTATCTATCCCTTCATGGCCACGCCGACATTCGTCCTGATTTGTGGTTTCTTCCTGGTGGCAATGGTGGCCTCGTTCCTGGTGCTCAGCCTGGGTGCTACTCCAGAGTTCTTCCCTACGGCCTACCGTTTCCGGGGCGGCGGTGTGGCTCAGACCTGCGGTCGACTCGGTCTGATCGTTTCACCGTTCGTGGTGCTTGGGCTCTTCAATAATTACGGAATTGGTGGAGTTATTGGTGCCATTTCCGGCATGTACATTTTCGTTACGCTGCTAATGATTCTCGCTGGGAATCTCACTAAACCGATTCCAGTCGAAGATCCGCATGACGAAAATAATGAGTCCAAGGTGAGTCATACCCCTGCTACATCTCTAAAGTAATAGTCTCGACCTTGTAAAGTCAGGCTATTGGCGCTAGCGTGAGTGCCTTTAGCCTGACTGTCGGAACTAGATGCTGCAAGCTATCAGTAAAAGGTACACATTTTTCATCAGCCTCCCGGGTTCAACAGGTTGCTGCTGAGTACAGTTGTCGGTGAGGCGAGTGACTGATTCAGATCAATTGTGAGTGCGGTTTAATTGCCTTCTGTAAGAAGTAAGCCGCTGGCGGACTCGGAGTGCCGATAATCAGCCTCGTTACTCAATCCTTTTTAACGGGCCCGCTCAGATACACTTCATCCGTCACTGCCTCAAGCCACTCGACTGGCTTACCATCAAGCGATTCGTTAATCGCTACGTGCTGCATTGCTGTCGTGTCGGTAGCACCATGCCAATGCCGGCGTCCGCAGTTACACCAAATAAGGTCTCCCGCCCGTATCTCGGTTCTTGGGCCATCTTCGCATTGAGTCCAACCCACGCCATCGGTCACCAGCAGAGTTTGGCCCAAAGGGTGGGTGTGCCAATTCGTGCGAGCACCTGGCTCGAAGTTGACGACTGCCACGCCAACCCGTGCAGGCGCAGGGGCCGTGAAAATTCGGTCGATGCGGACGCGACCTGTGAACCACTCGGCTGGGCCGGGGATCGCTTTGCTCGAACCCGCCCTTTGGATTTGCATATCGGCGGTGGTCAAATCGATGTCACTCATCTCAGGCACCTCATTGCGATTGTAGTGACAAGACTCTAGCTTCAGCGCTTTAATATGATAATCCGCAAAGTGGTTAAATCGGTTTGAAGTGATACTTAACAATGCTGACAGATAGCTTGGGTGATTTGGTGGTCTTCGTTGCGGTTGCGCGAGAAAAAAATTTCACGCGTGCTGCGGCTTATCTTGGGGTATCACCATCTGCCGTGAGCCAGACCATTCGCGGCCTTGAGGAGCGGCTGGGTGTTCGGCTGTTGACACGTACCACCCGCAGCGTGACCCGCACTGAAGCCGGAGAGAAGCTGCTGCAAGAAATTTCTCCGCTGCTGGATCAAATCGAGAATCATCTTGGAGCTTTGGCTGAATATCGGCAGCGACCTTCCGGGACGGTGCGCATAACGGCTGATGAATTTGCAGCCCGCCAGGTGATTTGGCCGCGACTCAAAGCGGTGCTTGATGAATTCCCCGAGATAACGGTCGAATTGATCACTGACTACGGCTTGACCGATATCGTCGCCGAGCGTTTCGATGCCGGCGTCAGATTGGGGGGGATAATCGATGCAGATATGGTTGCCGTCCCGATTGGCCCTCCGATGCGAATGGTGACTGTCGCCTCACCCGATTACCTTGAGAGGTATGGTGCGCCCACGCAACCAGAAGATCTGACTGGTCACCGTTGCATTAATCTGCGGCTGCCCACCCATGGAGGACTCTATCCATGGGAATTCAACCGTGACGGTAGCGAGTTTCGGGTTAGGGTCAAGGGCCCACTGATCATGAACAGTGTGATGCAAATCCTGGATGCTTCTTTGGCCGGGATAGGACTAGCTCAATTACCCAATGAGTTAGTGCAAGCGCACCTTACTCAACAAGCGCTTAGAGAGGTCTTAGGGGCATGGTCTGAAAGCTTCCCTGGCTATCACCTATATTACCCAACGCGTCGGCAGCAAACTGCTGCGTTCAAGGTTGTGCTAGAGGCTCTGCGGCATCGCCCGGGTAAACTCAATCTGGACTGATCTTCGACCCAGCACTTTAGCAAGCTCATCTGGATCTCTAAGGCGTCCAATCCGGGTATAGGAGTAGCTGGTCTGGAATGTCTTGTAGAAGATAACCAAGGTCTTCGACCCATAAAGCATGACATCGCCTCTGTTGATCGTATCTACGTTAGAGACGCTTATCGGCAAGGGTGATTGAAGATCAGCATATTTTTCATTGCTGTTGAGGTCAGCCATGTTGAGTGTAAGGGGCAGCATTTCGGCAAAAGCTCGAGCAGCTTTGGAATCATCCAGGATCATCGCGAATTGTCTATCACCCACCGACATCCATATATCAGGGTTCTCTTGATCTACAGTTATGGAAGGTCTGCTGCTCGGGAGGGTGTCCGCGGCAGCGGCTGGAAATGTGATGGCCATCGCAAGAGTTGCCAGCCCATACACTAGCGCAGGGATCTTTAGGCCAAGATTGCACTGACTGACTGCAAGAGGATGTGAAAGGGCTAGCATTCTTCGGATGATCATCGGTGAGTCCATGTTCAATTACTCATTTGGGTTTTATCCAACAGGTTACGGCATCACCGTCCGTTGCTCCCCGGCCGATTAGCGCTTTGCCTTAACTCAGCGATATCACGTTTCGGAGGGATTCCGAACTGCCGCCCATACTCGCGACTGAACTGCGATGGGCTCTCATAACCCACTTTAAAACCAGCTGTAGCAGCATCCAAGTTTTCGTTGAGCATCAATCGCTTCGCCTCGTTCAATCTCAGCCACTTTTGGTACTGCAGAGGGCTCATCGCTGTGAGTTGCCGGAAGTGTTGATGGAAGGTCGAGAGTCCCATCTGAACCTGCGATGCCAATTCCTCTACACGTAGCGGCGCGGCGTAGTTGAGCTTCATCCAGTCGATAGCCTTTGCAATACGGTGCCCCTTGCTGCCCACCGAAGCGATGCTCCGGAGTAGCGGTGCTTGATCACTTAACAGAAGTCGATAATGAATTTCTCGCTGGATCAGCGGGCCTAGCACTGGTATCGCATCGGGCTCCTCTAGTAACTCAATCAACCGTCTGAAACCCTCCATCAGCTTGGGGCTGAGGGTGCCGACGCCAGCGCTTCCATTTACAGGCTGGTTGCTGACAGGCAGACGGCCATCCTGGGCGATTAGCTCGGCGAGCATTCGTAAGTCGAGCTTTAACACGAGCCCGAGGCACGGTTCGGCTTCGCTGGCAGTTGTCACAGCTGACGTGGCCGGGATGTTCAGAGAGGTGACCAGAAATCGCGACGTGTCATAGGGATATGCATCGCTCCCAATCACCAATTCCTTTGCCCCTTGTACAACCAGGACGATGCTTGGCTCCACGATGCAGGTAACTGGAGGGGCCGGCTCGTTGCGCCTGTAGACGCTGAGATTCCCGATCGGGGTTCCGAAGTCTCCTGGGGTGGGCGCATGGGCGCTGATGATCCTGCATAGCGAGGAAGATGCGGTAGCGGGGGCAGTTATTGGCATTGGGCTGGTCATGAGGGTGGTCTCAGTGAGCTTTCAAAAACTCTACGCCTCACAGATCGCAGGTGTCCATGCATGACCAGCAGTGGCTAGAGAATTAGGCAAGGAAACTATCCGTTTGCTCTACTGATGTTCCGGCCTGCCCAAGGATGATGTGTTCGAGAAGAGATCTCTGAGCAACATTGCTGCCAGCGCTCTCTCACTTCACATCACTCCGAGTAGAAAGGTAAACGTCCATGAAGCATCTGATTACAGCGATGACCCTAATGGCCGGCTCAATAGGTGCCGAAGCCGCTGACATGTCGCATGGGGCTAACAATTTCTACAGGAGCGAGCAGGTTTCTTTTGAACGGGTGACGTTCAAAAATCAGTTCCAGATGACTACCGTCGGCAACCTGTTCCTTCCAAAAAAACAGGACGTCAACGCCAAGCACCCCGCCATCATCGTCGGACACCCTATGGGTGCGGTGAAGGAGCAGAGCTCGAACCTCTATGCTCAGAAACTGGCGGAGCAGGGCTTTGTGACCCTTGCGATTGACCTCTCATTTTGGGGCGAAAGCGATGGTCGACCTCGAAACCTGGTGTCACCAGACATTTATGCAGAGGACTTCAGTGCTGCTGTTGATTACTTAGGTTCACAAGGCTTCGTTGATCGCAATCGAATTGGTGTTCTGGGCATCTGTGGAAGCGGCAGTTTTGCCATCAGCGCGGCGAAGATCGACTCTCGCTTGAAAGCCATTGCCACGGTCAGCATGTATGACATGGGCGGCGCGAACCGGAATGGTCTTAAGCATGCCGTGACGGTTGAGCAGAGGAAGCAAGCCATTGCGGAGGCTGCTGCTCAGCGAGATGTCGAGTTCGCAGGAGGGGAAACTAAGTACACCAGTGGCACGGTCGACCAGTTGACTGAAAGCTCCAATGCCATTGAGCGTGAGTTTTATGATTTCTATCGTACTCCCCGTGGTCAGTTCACGCCGGAAGGTCAGTCACCTCTGCTGACGACCCACCCAACGCTGACTAGCAATGTCAGGTTCATGAACTTCTATCCCTTCAATGACATTGAGACCATCTCCCCGCGCCCGATGCTGTTCATCGCCGGCGAGGATGCCCACTCTCGTGAATTCAGCGATGAAGCGTATCGTCTGGCAGGTCAACCAAAAGAGCTGGTAATCGTTCCAGATGCTGGACATGTCGACCTGTATGACCGCGTCGACTTGATTCCCTTCGGCAAGCTGACCTCGTTCTTCCAGGCCAATCTCAAGTAAACCCCCTGCCGATAGCGACTGACCAGGTTCGGCATCCAGCTGAGCCTGGTGCGTTCGCTTGAAGATCTCACGCAACTCGAGAATTTTTATGAGCAGCACTGCTTTACCAGCCCAGCGGATCACTCGGGAAATATGGGGTGCCGTACTCGCGATGTCGCTCTGCGCTTTCGCCTTGGTGGCCTCAGAGTTTCTTCCAGTGAGCCTGCTCACTCCCATAGCCACCGACCTGTCACTGACCGAAGGACAGGCTGGCCAGGCGATCTCAATTTCGGGCTTTTTCGCCGTAGTCTCTAGCCTTCTCCTGGCGTCGATGACTCGAGGGATTGATCGAAAGCCTGTCCTACTGGCAACGACGGCGTTGATGCTAGTTTCAGGCTGTCTGGTGGCCTTCGCACCTAATTACACAGTCCTCATGGTTGGCCGGGCGGTGCTTGGTATTGCGATTGGCGGTTACTGGTCGATGTCCACTGCAGTGATGATGCGAATTGCGCCCGAAGAGCTCGTGCCAAAAGCGATTGCGGTTATGCAAGGAGGTACGGCTTTAGCAACCGCCGTTGCTGCACCAGTCGGCAGTTTTTTGGGGGGAGTGATTGGCTGGAGAGGCGCATTCTTCTGCGTGGTGCCTCTCGCAGTTCTCGCTTTGATTTGGCAAGCGTTCACTTTGCCAAGTATGCCGAGTGAGCGTTCCTCGGGCTCCGCTGCCGGCTCATTGCGCCTCCTGGGCAACGTGAAGGTTGCTCTAGGGATGGCGGCGGTGGCATTCCTGTTCATGGGGCAGTTCACTCTGTTCACCTACCTTAGACCCTTCCTGGAAGCTGTAACTCATGTAGATGTGCCGACGCTCTCGATACTTCTACTGATCATTGGCGTTGCCGGGCTGGTGGGAACGATGACGGTCGGTTCACTCGTTGGCCGGCATCTTCATCGAGTCCTTTTGAGCATCCCTTTGATTATGGCCGTGATCGCCTTCTCGGTGATTGCCGCTGGTTCGTGGCTTGTACCTACTGCAGTGCTTTTGGGGGGATGGGGTTTGGTCTCTACCTGTGCGCCAGTGGGGTGGTTCACCTGGCTCGCAAAAGCGCTGCCGGAGGATGCAGAGGCGGGTGGTGGTCTGATGGTGGCTGTGATTCAGCTCGCGATTACAGTTGGCGCAACTGCTGGTGGATTGCTCTATGACGGAGCTGGGTATCAGGCAACGTTTTTGGCCAGCGCAGTGTTCCTCTTGAGCGCGGCTCTGCTGACAATGTTGGTAGCCCGTAGGCGCTGAGTCCGTCACCAGCTTCTGGCTCAGGTTTCACTCATAAAAAAGCGCCCTGGTGCATGTGTATGCAGCAAGGCGCTTTGTTTTACTTTCGATCACCTTCGATCTCACATGGCGGCCGTGATCGACCGCCTGTTTGGCATTCGCGGTTAAATCCCACCGATTGCCATGTACTTCATTTCCAGATACTCATCGATGCCGTGTCGGCTGCCTTCACGACCGAGACCGCTCTCCTTCACGCCGCCGAAGGGCACTTCAGGAGTCGAGATCAGGCCTTCATTGACGCCGATGATTCCGTACTCAAGCGCCTCGCTAACTCGGAAGATTCGACCCACATCTCGGGTGTAGAAATAACTCGCCAGGCCGAACGGGGTGTCATTGGCGAGCTGCACCGCTTCTTGCTCAGTCTTGAAGCGGAAGAGTGGTGCCACCGGGCCGAAGGTTTCTTCACGGAAGATAAGCGCATCCACGGAAACATTGGCCAAGATTGTTGGTTGGTAAAAATTCCCGCCCAGGCTGTGGCGTGCTCCGCCCGTTACGACGAACGCCCCTTTGCCCACGGCATCTTCGATATGCTCTTCGACCTTGAGAACGGCCGCTTCGTTGATCAGGGGGCCTTGGGTGGCACCAGGCGTCATGCCATCTGCAACCTTTAGAGCATTGACTGCGGCTTTGAGCTTTTCAGTGAAGCTGTCGTAGACGCCGTTTTGAACCAGAATCCGGTTGGCACATACACACGTCTGGCCAGTATTGCGGAATTTGGATGCAAGGACACCCTTAACGGCTTCATCTAGGTCGGCATCATCGAAGACGATGAATGGTGCGTTGCCACCTAGCTCCATGGACGTTTTCTTAATGGTCTGGGCGCATTGCGCGAGCAGAGTACGACCCACTTCCGTTGAACCGGTGAACGAGAGCTTACGGACGATTGGGTTGTCGGTCAGCTCCTTGCCGGTAGCGCTCGATGGGCCAGTGATTACGTTGCACACGCCTTTAGGCATGCCTGCACGCTCCGCCAGTACGGCGATTGCCAAAGCGGAGAGGGGAGTTTGGCTGGCAGGGCGGATCACGCCGGTGCAGCCCGCTGCCCAACCTGGGCCTGCTTTACGAGTGATCATCGCAGAAGGGAAGTTCCATGGCGTGATCGCAGCAAATACGCCGATTGGTTCTTTGGTCACCAGAACGCGGCGTCCTGCTGTATGAGGGGGCATGGTTTCGCCATAGACCCGACGACCTTCTTCAGCGAACCACTCAAGGAAACCGGCCGCGTAGTCGATCTCACCTTTGGATTCCGCCAACGGCTTTCCCTGTTCGGCAGTCATAATCGCTGCCAGGTCGTCACGATTCTCCACCATCAATTGGCCGATTTTGCGAATGATCGCGCCGCGGTCTTTAGCCACCATCGAGCGCCATTGAGGAAGTGCTGCGTTGGCAGCTTCAATAGCACGACGCGTTTCAGCCACGCCCATGGCGGGAATTGTCGCTACCAGCGCTCCGGTCGCGGGGTTACGCACCTGCAGAACAGCGCCATCGTCTGCTCCTACCCACTCACCGTTGATGTAGTTCTGTTGACGCAACAGAGAAGGGTCTTTTAGCTCGATTGTTTTTGTAGGTTCTGGCATTGGATTCAGTCCTTCAGGAAGACGAGATGGTGAAAGCAGATGCATTGATGGCAGCAAGGGGCGGTGATGATCCCGCCCCAGTGCAGTTCAGAATTTCGGAAGCACAAAGCAGAGGAACTCGGTCGGCTCCAGAGCTCGGATCGCAATAGGGCCTTCGTTCGCGAGGAACTCAAAGGCGGTAGCCGGGCCATATTCTTGATCGCCAACCGCAACACGGCCTTTGGCAAGGAACAGGATTTCGATCGATGGATGCTCCCCCGCACCGTAGGCCGCATTCTCATCAAGGCGGACGAAACCAATACGGGCGTTTCGCTCAGTGAACGATCCAAGCCACTTGACGGCTACACCTTCCGAGCCTTGATGAACCCAGTCGTAGGCCGCTGGGTTCATGGCGATCACGTCTTCATAACGTGGAGTTGCAAACTCCAGCTTGCGGCCAGTGGCATGTTCGAAGCACGCCGCAGAACCATCGATGGTTTGCTCCTCGCCGTTGGCATCGATGTAGATGTACTTGCCTTTGCTGAAGCGCCCCTTCTCGTTGAGAACGGCGTTAGTCGCTTCGCGTTGGGCAACACTGAGGTAGCCGAAGCCGCTTGCTCCTCCGAACTGCAGAACCAGGGTTTCGAGCCCTTCGCTACGGTCTTGGGGGCCGTAATGAACGCTCTCTGGGAAATACCCAACCCAGCCTTCCTGAAGAACCTTCCCTTCGGCGTAAGGCAGCGAGCCTTTGATGATGTAACGAACCTGATCGAAATTGTGGCGATGCCTTGGAGTCCGCCAACCGCCTTCACCGGCACGCCCCATGTTCAGGTCGTAATTGTTGGGCGATCCGTCCTCACCAAATAGCAAGTGTTTCTGGGCAAGCACGCCCTCACGCATCGTGCCGACCAGTTCGCTATCGGTGTCTGAAGCTTTCGAAACCCGCATTTTTATTCCCTCATCGGTTTAGTCGGGTGATACCAGTTATGCAGTGGCCAGTGGCTCGGCATGACTGCTGCCAACCCAGCTCGTCCTCGCCCAGACGGCGTACTATGCTGCATAAATCAACGTTATCTCGCATAGTGGGATATTGTCAATCCGATGAGAGGCTGGTTGAGGGTTGTCGCTGAGCGTCATAGACGAACGGATTGATAGCCTTCATGGCTAGATTTTCAGCCATTCTGTTGGGGTGGAGGTATGCCGATATGGGAGAGGCATGAGCCTCGATATCACTTGATTGATCAGAAATTACAAAAATCCCGCCAATTGACACTGTGTTGTTGCGGTGATAATAATTTGCCCAAGCAGCCGAAGCTCGCTCGGCAGGTTTGTGATCCTCCAATAACAAAATCCAGGAACCAAAATGACTGATCAAACCGTAACCCATGCTCCTCATGATTCCGGTGTCCCGGCTTCTGCGCGTTGCTTCAGCGTCGACGGGCGTGTCGTCCTCATTACCGGTGCCGGCCAGGGCATTGGTCGTGAGTTGGCTCGTCAATACGGCGCGGCGGGTGCTATCGCCGTGGTCGCGGATTTGAATGCTGAAAAGGCCGAATCTGTAGCGGGCGAAATTCAGGAAGCAGGCGGGCAAGCATTGGCCGTTCGTGTCGACGTAGGTGACCAGGCCTCAGTGGATGCAATGGTTGCCCGCGTGGTTGAGGCATATGGTCGTGTCGATGTGCTCATCAACAACGCATCGGTTTTCGCCGCTATCGAAAAGCGCCCATTCGATCAGATCCCTCTCGAGCAATGGGAACTGGTCATGCGCGTTAACGTAACTGGCACGTTCCTCTGTGTTCGCGCAGTAGCCAAATCGATGAAGGAAGCGGGCTTCGGTCGCATCATCAACATCTCCTCGGATGCGGTGCCGCGGGGCACTGTTAACTACCTGCACTACGTCACCTCGAAGTCCGCCATCATTGGGATGACCAACTCTCTGGCGCGTGAGCTTGGGAGCTACGGCATCACCGTTAACTGCATCCGGCCGGGCATGGTGGCTACTGAAGTCGAGCGCACCGTCAACCCGACCCTTGAGCTGCGTGAGCGTACCGCCAATATGCAATGCATTCCGCGCGGCATGATGCCAACTGACCTTGTAGGGATTCTGATGTTCCTGGCTACTCCGGCTGCGGCCTTTATCACTGGCCAAACCATCGCGTGCGATGGTGGCTACACCCACAGCAGCTGATAGCGAGCAGAGAGAGGTCAGTGCAATGCAGCGTTACGAGAAGTTTTACATTGACGGAGAGTGGGTGACCCCGCTTAACCCGAGCTACATCGATCTCATCAACCCAGCGACCGAGGCTCCCTTCGCGAGCATCGCGATGGGGGGAGTTGACGACGTTAACAAGGCGGTAGCTGCTGCGCGTAAGGCTTTTGAAACCTTTTCGCTAACCAGCGCAGATGAGCGTATCGCGTTGATCGACAGGATCATCGAAGCCTACGAATCGCGTATTGATGAGTTCGCAGCTGCGATCGCTCAAGAGGTTGGGATACCTGTCAGTTCGCGCGCTCAAGTCATGGGGCCGGTCGGTCACATGAAGGTTGCCCGCGACCTGCTGAAAAGCTATGCCTTTGAATCGAGGGTTGGTGCAACTATCGTTCGCCGCGAGCCTATCGGTGTTTGCGCACTGATATCGCCATGGAACTGGCCGATCCAGACGAAAGTCATCAAGGTGATTTATGCCCTGGCGGCTGGATGTACTGTTGTCTCCAAACCTAGCGTGAATTCGCCAATCAGCGCCATCCTTCTCGCAGAAGTCCTCCATGAAGCCGGGGTGCCGAAGGGCGTTTTCAACCTGCTCAACGGGCCTGGACGCGTGATTGGTGAGGCCATGTCCAGCCATCCTGATATCGACATGGTTTCGTTTACTGGGTCTACAGGTGCTGGCAGTCAGGTAGGGCAAGCAGCAGCACGTACCATCAAGCGCGTGTGTCTGGAGCTGGGCGGGAAGTCTGCCAATATTGTCCTCAAAGACGCAGACTTGGAGAAAGCAGCTCGCTGGAACATCCAGCGCTGCTTCTTCAATACTGGGCAATCGTGCCACGCTCCGAGCCGTATGTTGGTGCATGAGTCGCAGATTGATCAGGTCATTCCATTCCTTCAAGACGAAGTAAGCAAGTACCGCATCGGTGACCCTCAAAATCCTGAGACGACCATGGGGCCAATCGTGAGCAGAGCTCAATTCGATAGCATCCAGCGTCACATCCAATCGGGTATTGATGAAGGTGCTCGCCTTGTTGCAGGCGGGGTAGGGCGACCAGAAGGCTTCGACGCAGGCTTCTATACCAAGCCGACAGTCTTTGTAGATGTATCGCCCGACATGACCATTGCTCGTGAGGAAATCTTCGGCCCAGTCCTTGCTGTCATCCCTTATTCCACTGAAACCGAAGCCCTGGAAATTGCCAACGACTCGCCTTATGGCCTGGGTGGTTACGTGTTCAGCAGGGACAGCGACCGGGGTTACAAATTCGCCAAAGGCCTGCGCGCGGGCCGTATTTCATTCAACGGTGCGGAAACCAACTCAGTCACGCCGATGGGTGGTTACAAGCAATCTGGTGTCGGACGCTCGATGGGGGTGCTGGGCTTGGAGGAGTATCTGGAAGCCAAGTCCGTTTATGGCTTTGAGGCCAAAGCAGATCTCCTGGTTGAGCGACGTTAAAGGTTTTCGCCTGTAAGGGCGCCAGCAACATGGATGTCGCTGGCTTTTTCATTGAGGGATCTGAAGATGGGGCTGTGCCCATCAGGGTTGAACGAGTCGTCATATAGGTGAGTCTTCAGAGAATAAGTCTCTACTCGCTACAACGAGACGGATATGAACCTAATGACGAGCTGAGCGTGTGCATGCGGGACAAGAAAGCGCGAAATGCCAAGATCAAGGCTAGAGCAACGATCATCTGTCTTCGAAGCGGCAGAGTTCTTCTGGTTCGTAAAAAAAGTGGAAAGTGGAATTTCCCTGGCGGTGTTATCGAGCCGGGGGAGTCCCCAATCGCAGCCGCTACCAGGGAGCTCCAGGAAGAAACCGCCATCGCAGGCCACAGCCTGCTTCCACTGTGCACCGTTCAGGTGGGATTGACCGTACACCACGTTTTCACCACTCATTTCGATGATGAAGAAAGGCCCAAGGCTCGCAATGAGATCGTGGCCTGTAAATGGGTGCTCAGAGACAATCTCAGTTCAGAGATGCTGAACCCAACAGCGGCTGGGCTGCTATCAAGACAGTTGCCGGCGCTGTACCCATCAGCGTAATTCTACGGAGCGGGGAACTCGAAACACCGCAAGAGTCGACCATCCGCGATTGCAATCAATCATCCTCTGCTCCTGAACGGTTACTCATCGTGAGATGGCCGCGTATCACTATTCTGGAAGAAAATCGCCTCTATCGCACGTCAGCTTTTCATGGGGGAAAAACACATTTCCCCAACGCCTGTTTTTTTTTGAATGTAGCGGGGATAGCCTTTCACTACCAACTACATAAATCTAAAAAAGGTAGATGCTCATGCAACCTGGCGACCATGCCTTGCCTAGCCAAAAATCCAAGATCCTATGGCGCGTAGCGGCCATCGCAACCATGGGTTCGCTCGCCTTCGGTTACGACACCGGTGTGATCTCGGGTGCCCTCCCATTCATGACGCTTGATCCGAGTGAAGGTGGACTCGGTCTTACCCCCGTGACTGAAGGAGCGGTTGCATCCTCTCTGATTTTTGGTGGCGCGGTGGGTGCGTTTGCTGCCGGACATTTGGCTGACCGTTACGGTCGTCTCCTAGTTCTCAAGCTGCTAGCTCTGCTGTTCGCCTTCGGCGCCATCGGGAGCGCACTGGCCCCAAGTATTTGGGCCATGATCATGATTCGCTTTGCCTTGGGCATCGCTGTCGGCGGCGCTTCCTCTATCGTTCCGGTATTCATCGCCGAGCTTGCCGGGCCCAAACACCGGGGGAGGCTGGTCTGTCAGAGTGAATTGATGATCGTCTCCGGCCAATGCCTGGCCTACATCTCGAGCGCTCTCCTGGCTCATCTGTTTGAGAATCCAGCTATTTGGCGATACATGCTGGCGATTGCTTTGATCCCAGCTGCCCTGTTGTACATCGGTACGAATTTCGTCCCGACTTCCCCTCGTTGGTTGGTGACCAAAGGGCGCGTTGATGAGGCTCGCAAGATATTGCTGGGCCTGCGCGATACCGAGAAGGAAACTGATGAGGAAGTGAAGGAAATCGTCGAGCAGTGCAGTTACGAGCGCACTCATACCACGATGGTCAGCAAGCTCAGTGAGCCATGGCTGATGAAGCTGCTGTTGGTGGGGATTGGTCTTGGGTTTGTTATCCAAGCGACCGGCGTGAATGCTTTCATGTACTACACGCCGAGCATCCTTAAATCCACCGGTATGGGAACCAGTGCTGCCCTGGTAGCTACCATTGGTAATGGTGTGATTTCGGTAATTGCTTGCATGATCGGCATGTGGGCCATCAGTCGCATGGGTCGTCGACCAATGCTGATCTTGGGGCTCGCAGTTGTTGTCCTGACCCAGATCTTCCTGGGTGTTGTAATCAACTTCATGCCTAGTTCGCTCACGCAGAGCTACCTGGCACTGTCCGGTATTCTGGTGTTCCTCTTCTTCATGCAAATGTGCATCGGCCCTGTCTACTGGGTGCTGATGTCTGAAATCTTCCCGACCCACTCTCGCGGTGTCATGAACGGGATCGCGGTGGGTCTGTTCTGGATCTTCAATGCCATCGTAGCCTTTGCTTTCCCAATTGCCTTGAGCTATTTCGGCGGCATGACCTTCTTCCTGTTCGCTGTGGTTAACGTATTCTCGATTATTTTCTGCCTGCGCTGTGTACCAGAGACCAAAGGGCTTTCGCTGGAAGAAATCGAGCGGCTCATGGAACATCGCTTTGGTGGAAAAAATGACTCGCTTCAAGAATCAAGCATTAAAGCCAAAACAAGTATTTCTTGGTGATCCTGCTTAAATAGTTGTGCCTGCAGTGGCACTGCCTAAGTGGTGGTGCCACTGCATATAACCTCCAGGCAGCTTTAAATTCTTACGCTCAAACCCTCTTGATCGATTGCTCGCTTTCAGTGTTTGGCACATGAAAGTGAGCCTTTTTGCGTGTCGCTCCAGCAGTAGAGCTTCTGCTCATAAGCTCGCACTTCGTAAAATAATAAAAGTACAGTAGGAGAGTATATGCCAGTCGTCTATCTTCACCCTGTTAACCCCCGCGTTCTGCTTGGCGTTACTGTATTGGGTCTGATTGGTTTGATTTCAGACCATGTTAGGGCTGATGAAAAGTTTGAAGCTTCAAATTACTTGACTGGCGACTGGGGTGGTTTGAGATCTGAGCTCCATGAGAAGGGGGCTGATATCATAGTCGAGTATGTGGGGGAGGCTGCTGCAAATTTGCACGGTGGTTACAATCAGGACAAGACTGCGCGCTATACCGACCAGCTCGCCCTGGGGACTTCGCTGGACATGAACAAGCTCGCAGGATGGCAGGGGGCGAAGTTCCAGCTGATGATTACCGAACGCAGTGGTCGCAACCTAGCGGGTGACCGGATTGGTGATCCACGCGCAGGCATGCTCAGCTCGACCCAGGAGGTTTATGGGCGTGGGCAGACATGGCGCCTAACGCAGATGTGGCTGAGTCAGGAGTTTCTACATGGTGATCTGGATGTGAAATTCGGGCGCTTCGGTGAAGGTGAGGACTTCAACACCTTCCCTTGCGACTTTCAGAACAACGCCTTCTGCGGCGCCCAGGTGGCGAACTGGGCTGGTTCGGTCTGGTACAACTGGCCAGTCAGCCAGTGGGCGGCGCGTGTGAAGTACAAGCTCACGCCTGAGGTCTACGCGCAGGTTGGGGCCTTTGAGGTTAACTCTTCCTATCTTGAAACTGGCAATGGTTTCAAGCTCAGCGGCAGTGGTGCTGAGGGGGCCTTGTTCCCTGTAGAGCTGGTCTGGACACCGAAGGTAAATGGCCTGCCAGGCGAATATCGAGCTGGGTATTACTACAGTAATGCTAAGGCTGATGACGTTTACGATGGGGCGGATGGCCAACCTCAACCTGTATCGGGCGGGGCGTTTCAGAGTCATGGCAGCAAGCACGGCTCCTGGGTTGTCATCCAGCAGCAGTTGACGTCTCGCGGTGGCAGCATTGATCGCGGTCTGTCTGTGTTTTTCAATGCCACCATGCACGATAAGGAAACCAACCTGGTCGACAACTTCGTTCAGGTCGGTGTGTCTTATAAGGGCCCGTTCGACTCCCGTCCGAAGGATGATTTCGGATTTGGCGTTGCACGTATCCACGTCAACCCAGCAGTAGCTAAACAAGCCAGTCTCACCAACCAGCTCGCCGGCATCAACGACTACGACAATCCAGCGTTCATGCCCATTCGCGATACCGAATACGATGCGGAGATCTACTACGGGTTTGCCGTAACTCCCTGGCTCACCCTGAGGCCGAACCTTCAGTACATCCGTCACCCGGGTGGTGTGGAGGAGGTCGACAGTGCAGTGGTTGCAGGCTTGAAAATGGCGGTTAAGTTCTAAGCTGACTCTAGAGTGCCAAGCCCGACATTAATGTCGGGCTTTTTTTTTGCGTGCGCCATACATGGCGCGTTGCGCGTTAGCGCAACCCGTTTGGCTGTGGGTGGTCGAGCGGGTGACTTGGAGCTGAAAGTCCTCTACTCGCCCGGCAAGGGGAAGTGTTAGCCCGAGGCAAGGGCGTCGAGGGCGACTGCGGATCTGAAGGAAGCCCGAGTCAAAATGCTGGCCTGACGAACAGGAAGCGGATTAGACGGCGTAGCGGGATAGCCACCGCAGGCGACGTCGTATACGGAACCGTATGTACGGTGGTGTGGGAGTACGGCGTGTGCGAGTCCGCCTAAGTTGTGAGCCGCGTCTCATGAGAGTGCATGTAGAAAACCAACAGGCAATAAAAAGCCCGTTGATTGAACGGGCTCCTGTCGTGGGTTTAGCCTACGTAGTCGACCTGGTACCGATGGGTACGCAGGTTGCCCAGAGCCTCTTTCACGCGGATGTGGGCAGGGTGGGTTGCGTAGTCCTGGAGCGCCTGAGCCGACTCAAATTCCGAATACAGGACGACATGGCATGCGTAGTCGATTTTGCTGAAGTCGACACCTATCTCGAGAAGCTTGAGGCCGGGAATCTCGTTCCGTATCGCTTCGAACTCTCGCTTCACTTTGTGAATGTTGTCGGTGCGTTCTTGTTCGCTGTCACCGCGTAAATTCCACATGACAATGTGTTTTACAGGTTGCATGTTGGTGCTCCAGGGAAGGGCAAAGCCCGACCAGTCGTGCTCGGGCTGTAGTGGAATTTCTTATCGGGTGACTGGGTTCAGAACGAAGTCAAAGTCGAGGGTGTAGTACGGAGAGTCTACTTGATTGCCATAGGGGTCGAGGCCGGGCTGATGCTCCACCCAATCCGCGATGAGCGAAGAGCGCACACCGAATACGGCGTCAGAGTCCAGGTACTCACCATGCTCCCGGAAGACGTGGGTTACCAGACGCTCATGGTTCGGCGAGATGATCATGAAGTGCAGGTGCGCAGGCCTCCAGGGGTGGCGGTCTAGCGCCTGCAGCATTTTGCCTACCGGGCCATCGTGGGGAATCGGATAGCACTCAGGAACGATGGTCTTGAAGTGGTAGAGGCCTTCGCTGTCGGCCTGCAGCACCGCGCGGCCCTGATAAGTCTCTTGCCCGAGCTCGGGTTTCTGGACGTCGTAGAAGCCGGCGTCGTCAGCCTGCCATACCTCGATGACAGCGTGAGGCACTGGGTTGCCATCGATGTCTTTAATAGAGCCACGCACATACCACGGCACGCCCGGCAAACCATCGCTGATGTCGGCGCCGAGGTCGTACTGCGGGGCATTCTGCACGTGGAATGGGCCGAACACGGTGGCTTCAGTACAGCCGTCTGGCTTCTTGTGGTTCTGTGCAGTCACGAGGGTGGACAATCCCAGCGTGTCCGAGAGAAGAATGAACTCCTGGCGCGTCGGAGAACAGATCTGGCCCACTGCGGTCAGGAATTCGATGCCTTTCTCCCACTCTGGCTCGGTGAGTTTTGTCTCACGAGCGAAAGCGTGAAGGTGCTGAACCAGGCTGGTCATGATCTCGCGCAGGCGCGCGTCATCAGCGTTGGCGTTTCGAGTCAAAACGGCCTGGGTAATAGTGTGTTCGTCCAGATTTCTCATTGGTTGCCCCTGGTTCCTTCTTTCTTGTAATCGGCGATGTCGGGGGGCTTCCCCGGCATTTTCGAATTGGTGTAACTACGCTAAAGTGCTTCCCAGTGGAATAAAATACTGACAATGAAATTCTTTGTTTCACCCGTGAAAAACTGAGAGGCATCCCGTGGATCGCTACACCGAGATAGAGCTCTTCGTTCAGACAGCAGAGCTGGGAACGCTGAGCAAGGCTGCTGAAAAATTGGATATTTCCAATGCTGCAGCGAGCCGACACCTGGCAGCGCTCGAGAGTCGGCTTCGTGTGCGTCTGGTCGACCGGAATACTCGGCGCTTAGCGTTGACCAACGCGGGTCATGATTTTTACGGTCGTTGTAAGGCCTTGCTTGCTGAATGGGCGGAGGCTGAAGCATCGGTGAATGCGGCGTTGGTCGAGCCCACCGGTACCCTGACCATCACGGCGACGATTTCCTTCTCTATGCTGCACCTAGCGCCTCTAGTGCCTGCATTTAAGCGTCTGTATCCAGGCATCAAGGTGAAGATCATCGGTGCCAACCGCTACTACGACATCATGGATACGGAAATTGACCTCGCGATTCGTACCCGAGAATTTGAGGCTGACTCCAACATCACGATTCGGCGCTTGGCGGAAACGCGGAGAGTGCTTGCAGCATCCCCGTCATACCTAGCCCAGCGTGGGTATCCAAAAACAGTGGCCGACCTCGAGAATCACGACCTGCTTATCTATAGCCACGCGAACCATCCCAACTCGATGGAGTTCACCAGAGGGGAGGAGAGGGCTTCGGTCAAGATTCAGCCTTCGATGGAGTCGAACGACGGGCAGATAGTTAGAGCCGCGGCGCTTGCCGGTGCAGGGATTTTGGTTCAGCCCAAGTACATCATCTACGACGACTTGGTTGCCGGCAGATTGCTCCCTGTTCTTGATGACTGGGATTTGCCCCGATTGACGATCAATCTTGCCTTCCAGGATCGTCGCTACATGCCTGCAAAGACCAGACTGTTCATCGATTTCCTGCTGGAGCATTTCAAGAAGGAAGGCTACGAGCGGTATTGGACGAGGTAAAAAAAGACCCACTCAACCCCCCGCACGAGGATTGAGTGGGTTAAGGCAAATCCGCAGCTTAAACTGGGCGGTTACCTTCATAAGCGTTCTGAAGCAGCTCGCGGATCGCATCACGTTCGATTGGGCGAGGGTTCCAGTAAGGGTTGGCCAGCGCAATTTCAGTAGCGCGATCCATGTCGGCTTCGTTGACGCCCAAGGATTTCAACGCCAGGGGCGCACCCAAGGACTTGGACAGGTCGTACAGCGCTTGGCCTGCCGAGGCAGATTTCCCACCCAGGGCCCGAACGATGCGGGCAGCCGCATCAGGTGCTGCTTCTGAGTTGTAGGAAATAGCGTGCGGCAGCACGATAGTGTGCGTTGGTGCGTGAGGCAGGTTGAAGCTGCCGCCCAGCGTGTGGCAGAGCTTGTGGTGAAGCGCCATACCGACGTTGCCCAGGACGGTGCTGCACAGCCAGGCGCCGTACAGGCAGTCCGAGCGAGCATCCAAATCTTCCGGATTCTCGAGAATCAGCTTCAGGCCTTCGGCCATTGCGCGGATGCCTTCTTCAGCGATCAGCGACATCACAGGGTTACCGTCCTGTGCGTACAGGCCTTCTGCTGCGTGCGCAATGGCGTTCATACCACTGGTTACGGACAGTTCGACTGGCAACGTCGCCGACAGCTCAGGGTCATAGATGACGGTCTTCGGCAGAACGCGCACATCTTTGCCCGTCCGCTTGATGCCGTTTTCAGTCAGGCCATAAACCGAGGTCATCTCCGAGCCGGCGTAGGTGGTCGGGATAGCAAGAATTGGCAGGCCGGATTCCAAGGCAATCGCTTTACCCAGGCCGGTGGTAGAGCCGCCGCCGATAGCCACAGCACAGTCAGCCCCCAGTTCTTGAGCAACCTGACGAGCCTCACGAGCAGTTTCAATTGGCACGTGCATGACGGCTTTGTCGAAGATGCCGGCAGCACGAGAGCCCAAGATGTCAGCAATGCGTTCTGCCTGGCTGCGCTGTTCTGGAGTCGAGAGTACCAACGCACGACGCGACCCCAGGTGATCAATTTCAGCTTCGAGTTGCTGAAGTGAGCCTTTTCCGAAAATGACGCGGGAAGGAAGACCGGTGTAGGTGAAATTCGCGATAGCCACGGGTTCTAGTCCTGTTGTTGTTGACTACAAATGGCAGCAGGCTGAGCGCTGCAGATGAATTTGGGGTGCGCTATTTGATTGGGGTGGGCTGATAGGCCAGAAACTTCCACTCGCCACCCAGTGAAGTCCATACGGAAAGGGTGCGGTTATTCAGCGTTTTGTGAGTACCGCCGGCTACGATCTCACCGGCCATTCGACCATGTACAATCGCAACGTTGCCGAGGACTTGAATGTTGTCGATGGGGACGTCGAGGTTGAGATACTGGTAGTAGCCGTCCTTACACTTGGCCACGTAACTCGATAGCGAGTCGACGATACCTGTGGAGTGGGTATAGGTGAGGCCCGGGTGGGAGAGGGTGATAAAGGTGTCGATATCGCCCTCAAGCATGGCGCGATATCGACGACCTTCCAGATCATGAATGTGAGATCTGATCTCTTCGGTGATGTGGATCATGCTGGGCTGACCTGAATCTTGTATTTGGTCGAGTCAGCGTATATTTACCGCTATCGGTAAAAAACCGATTTTTGGGAAATCTTTATTTCACCTGTGAAAAACCGATCACTTTGTCCAGAGCCGCTCGTAATCGTTTTTTCGGAAGCGTTCTGCTAGCGCTTCAATGAAGAGTCGAACCTTTGCGGGCATGTGCCTGCGAGTCTGAAAAGCGATGTTCATCGTTAGGCGAGGTAGATCCCAGTCGTCCAATACGGGAACCAGCTCCCCACGCTCAAGGTGATCCTGAACGATGTATTTCGGCTGGATGAGAATCCCGAGGTCATCCAGGGCGGCTTTCAGCACAACCTGGCCATCGTTGGCAGAAATGAAGGATCTCACGTTGACAGTCGCGGTTTCATCCCGGCGCTTGAAGGGCAGCTCGGTTGGGTTAATCGCATAGTCGTACACCAGCATCTTGTGGCGGATGAGATCCATAGGATGCTTGGGGACGCCGTTCTTCTCCAGATACTCGGGGGAGGCGGCGAGGATCCTCCGTGTTTCTGCCAGGCGCCTGATGGTGAGGTTGTTATCTGCCTCGAACTGCCTGGTGCGGATAGCTACGTCAACGTTATTTTCCATCACATCCAGGTATCGGTTTGCAGAGATCACGTCGACACTGATCTCCGGGTAGCGCCGAGTGAACTCAGGAAGGAGCGGTTCGATGTGAAGCAGACAGAATGAAAGTGAGGCGGTAACCCGGAGCACACCGCGTGGCTTCACTACCGCGTCCCTGGCCACGCTCTCGGCTTCTTTCAGGTCTGCCATAACAGATCTGGTGCGCCTGTAGAACTCCTCTCCTACCTCAGTGAGTGACAGTTGCCTTGTTGTGCGCTGCACAAGGCGAACACCCAATCTGGTTTCCAACGCGATGAGGTGTCGGCTTGCTGCAGAGACAGACAGCCCAAGTCGCTCGGCTGCCTTGCTAATGCTGCCTGCCTCGGCCACTTGCAGAAAAAATTCGACCTCTTTGAACGGATCCACGCGATTCTCCCGCTAGGTGGGAAGCTGTATCCCGATCTTACGGGTTTTTTCCACTCATGGGAGAAATTAGACTCACCTCAACGTCACAAAAACAAGAATTGGTACAAACCATGAGACGCCAAGCCCAAGCTTCGTGCACTCCATATTTTCGCGGTCAGCCATGCCGAGGCATCCGCTCGCCTTTCTTGTTGCTCGATCTCAACAACGCTCATCTTCCTGAACGCCTTACCCAGCTTCCCGTGGGCGGTATTCATGTGGATGGAGCTTCGTGCTTCGCGAACACAGTTCGCTTTTCCCTCGTAATTTGAGTGATTCGACATGCCTAGTAATCAAGTTGATCTGATCGCCTCCTACTGGACTATCGCAGGTGACACCTACCCAGGTGCGCAGAGCGAAATCAGTCCTTACACCTTGCAGGAACGCGCCGAAGCAGCTTCCAAAGCCGGCTGGCGAGGCATGGGGTTGGTGTACTCCGACATCGTTCACTCCATCGAAAAACTTGGGCTGCCAACCGTTCGCCAGATTTTTCAGGACAACGGCATGAAGCACCTGGAGGTCGAGTTCCTGATCGACTGGCACCTGGCTTGCGAGCGTCGTTCGGTGTCGGATCGTATGTGCAAAGAGCTGCTCGACATCGCTGCAGATGTCGGAGCCACTCGCCTCAAATGTGCTGCAGGCCTGTTTGAAGAGGGCGATGTAAACGTCCCGCTGATGCGTGAGTCGTTCGCGATCCTCTGTGACAAAGCTGCGGAGTACAAGGTCAACGTAGCCATCGAGTTCCTGCCGTTCTCCAGCGTTAACACCATCGATAAGGCGCTGGCTGTATCCGAAGGCGTTCGCCCTAACGGTGGCCTGATGGTTGATAGCTGGCACATCGCTCGTGGTGGTATGGGCTTCGATGAGATCAGTAAGATTCCTCTTGAGCTGATCAAAGGCGTCGAGATCGATGACGCTGATTTGGCCTTGGTCGGTGACGTGTTCAACGACTCCACCCATTACCGCAAATGCTGTGGTGAGGGGCAGCTGGATCTCCCACATTTCGTTCAGGCAATTCTCGACACTGGCTATCGCGGCCCATGGGGTGTGGAGCTCATCTCGGCTGAGCTGCGCAAGCTTCCCCTGGATGTAGTGGCCAAGCGTGCCTTCGATTCGACGATGGCTCAATTCGTCAACGCGCGCTTCTGAGCACGCGGTTTACCCACATCACGTTAAGAACAACGAGGAATTCATCATGGTTGGAATTGCAGTTCTGGGCGCAGGCCGTATTGGTAAAATTCACGCAGCCAACGTAGCCGCAAACCCAAATGCTCGCCTGATCGCTGTGGCCGATCCGTATGCTTCCGCTGCCCAGTCCCTGGCCGGTGCTCTGGGTGCTGACGCGATGACCGATTGCGAAGCCGCAATCGACCGCAATGACGTTGACGCCATCGTCATCGGTACCCCAACCAATACCCACATCCAGCTGATGATGCGTGCGGTTCGCCAGGGTAAAGCTGTTCTGTGCGAAAAGCCGATTGATCTGGATCTGCTGAAAAGCCAAGCAGCCGTCGAAGAAATCGAAGGCCTGAACGGTCGCGTCATGCTGGCCTTCAACCGCCGTTTCGAAACCACCTTCGCAGCGATGCGTGAAGCGATCATCGCCGGTGAAATCGGTGAAGTTCGCCAGGTCATCATCTCCAGCCGCGACCCTGGCCTTGCTCCAGAAGATTACATTCAGCACAGCGGCGGTATCTTCCGCGACATGACCATCCATGACTTGGATATCGGTCGCTGGTTGCTGGGTGAAGAGCCAGTGGAAATCACTGCCATGGGTAGCCGTTTGGTCGACTCCCCCCTGATGGAAAAGTACGACGACTACGACACCGCGATGGTGCACATGAAGACCGCTAGCGGTAAGCAGTGCCACATCAACAATTGCCGTCAGGCCGTCTACGGGTACGACCAGCGTATCGAGGTCTTCGGCTCCAAAGGCATGCTGCTCCAAGACAACCTGCGCCCAACTACCATGCGCCGCTGGACTCAGGAAGCAACGGACTCGCGTGAGCCGCTGCTGAACTTCTTCCTGGAGCGCTACCAGCAGGCCTACAAGTCCGAACTGGACGCCTTTGTTGCAGCTCTGGTGCAAGAGAAGCCGCTGCCGGTTACCCCGTTTGACGGCCTCCAGGCCCTGCGTCTGGCTGATGCTTGTGTCGAGTCCGTAAGCACTGGTCGCGCTGTAAAGCTTTGATTGACGACGGGCGCCTTCGGGCGCCCGATTTCGTGAGATAGGAGAACAACAATGTCGCTGAATCTGAATGGCAAACCACTGGGTGTCGCTTGCCTGGGCATCACTCACCCGCATACTTCGGGCCGCGTCAAAGCCTTCAAGCGTATCCCTGGCGTTCGCTTCCTCGGCGCCTATGACGACAGCCCGCTGCTGCAGCCGTTCGTTGATGCGCTTGAGCTCGAGGCTCGCACCAAGGACGAAATCCTGGCCGACCCTGATGTTCACGTAGTGCTGGTTCACCCGAAGAGCTACCTGATGGCCGACTGGGCAATTGAAGCCCTGGAAGCAGGTAAGGCGGTGCTGTGTGAGAAACCAGCCGGTCGTGGGCCGCATGACACGCAGCGCATCGTCGAGGCCGTTGAGCGTACCGGTGGTCTGTTCCAGGTCGGCTACTGCTGGAGGTTCGCGCCTTCGGTAGAAAAAATGCAGCAGGTTCTCGAGAGCGGAGAGATCGGCAAGGTACTTCAAGTACGTGCCCACGCCGGCTGCTCCCACGATGAAGCTGATACCAACCATATGAAGCAGCCAGGTGACCGTGGCGGTGCGTTCTATGTGATTGGTTGCCACACCATCGACCGGATCCTCCTGCACTTCGGCATGCCACGCTCCGTTAACGCCCGCATCAGCAAGTTCGCTGGCCAGATGAGCGATTCTGCTCGTGAAGATGCGGCTGCCGCTGTTCTGAACTATGACGACAAGATGGTCACCATCGACTTCATGTCGTGGGATCCGATGCCGTGGACTGAAACCTGGGACATCACGGCCTACGGTACCCATGGTGTGATGCATTCCACTCCAATGCCGGCGTCCTACAAGCTGTACCACGACGGCAAAAACGGCCATCCGCAAGGTTGGACTCACTGGAATGAAACCAGCTTCCCCGAAATCTGGGCAGTACGCAAAACCGTGTACTCCCCCGAGATCGCTGAAATCGGTAACCCGGTGTACTTCGACCGTGAAGCTGCGGCGTTCGTACAGGCCTTGCAGAACGGTACACCGTCGCAAGTGCCAGCTAGCCAGGCTCACAACATCAACATCTTGCTGGAGGCAATTTTCGAGTCCTCCGATAAAGCAGGTCAGGAAGTTAAGCTCGGCTAAGTAATTACACGCTCCACCTTGCTGTACCGCCCCCGCAATGGGGGCGGTTCTGAGTAAAAAGAAAAATAATTGCTACAGTAATAGGTGAAAGTTATGAATAAGCTCATGAAGCTTGCTGCGTCTCTGTGCGTGGTGATTGCGGTTGTCGGCTGCTCGAAGAAAGAAGAAAGCACTAAAGGGCTGATCGGTATTTCAATGCCTTCTAAAGCTGAGGCGCGCTGGACTTCCGATGGTCAAAGTATGGTGGACGCGCTTACCAAGCTTGGCTACAAAACTGATATTCAGTATGCCCAGTACGAGGTTTCCACTCAGTTGTCCCAGCTGGAAAACCTGCTGGTAAAAGGCGTCAAGGGATTGATCATTGCTCCTATCGATGGCACCACGATGACGGACTTGCTTCGTCAGGCTAAGGAAAAGGGCATCACAGTTATTTCCTATGACCGTCTTATCCGAAACTCCAAAGACTTCGATTACTACGCTACTTTCGACAACTATAAAACTGGCGTGCTCCAGGGGGAGTCCATTGTCAGTGCCTTGAAGTTGAATGAAGGTACCGGGCCATTCAATTTCGAAATCTTCGCGGGCTCCACTGACGACAACAATGCTCATGTCGTCTACGCCGGGGTGATGTCCGTTCTGCAGCCTTACATCGATAGCGGCAAGCTCGTGATCCGTAGCGGGCAGGTCAAGCTCGACCAGGTTGCCACGCTGAACTGGGATGGGGCACTTGCTCAGTCCCGGATGGACAACATTCTCAGCGCCTTCTACGGAAAAGCTCATCTCGATGCCGTGCTTGCGATGAACGACCAGCTCGCGGTAGGTGTGGTCTCTTCGCTGAGGGGTGTCGGTTACGGTAGCGGCGGCAACCCGATGCCTGTCGTGACAGGCCAGGATGCGGAAATCCCCAGCGTGAAGGCGATCATCCGGGGTGACCAGCATTCGACCGTATTCAAGGACACTCGCGCCTTGGCTGAAGCTGCAGCCGTGATGATGGACAGCTCTCTTCAAGGCAAGGATGTGCTGGTAAACGACACCACCTCGTACAACAACGGCTCCATGGTCGTTCCTACCCAGCTCCTCTCTCCAGTTTCCGTAGAAGCCAAGGATGTGCAAAAGGTTCTGGTCGATTCCGGTTACTACACCAAAGACCGTCTGCAGTAACTGCCCAATGTCAGCGGCTCGGTTCCCGCGCCGCTTTTGAGATAGGAGGAGAGCCATGTCACCTCATCTTCTTGACATGCGCGGCATTCAAAAATGTTTTGGCCAGGTTAAAGCCCTCACCAGTGTGAATCTTCAGGTGGGCAAGGGTGAAATCCACGCCATTTGTGGTGAGAACGGCGCTGGGAAATCCACCCTGATGAAGATCTTGAGTGGTGTTTATCCTGCCGGAAGTTACGAAGGGTCGATAAGGTTTGACGGTGAGGTACGCCAGTTCAGCGACCTGCGTGACAGCGAGGCCTTGGGGATCTGCATCATCCACCAGGAGCTTGCGCTTGTGCCGATGCTCTCGATCACTGAAAACCTTTTCCTTGGGCACGAAGTTGCTACCAGGGGAGTTATCGACTGGTCGCTTGCACATCGCAAAGCGAAGGTTTTGCTGGAGAAAGTAGGCCTGGAGGTTTCGCCCCAGACCCGTGTAAACCAACTGGGCATTGGTCAGCAGCAACTCGTCGAGATTGCAAAAGCGCTCGGCAAGGACGTTCGCCTTTTGATCCTTGATGAGCCTACTGCCAGCCTCAATGAGAAGGATAGCGAGCGGCTTCTGGAGCTCATGCTCGAGCTGAAAGCGAAGGACATCACGTCGATCATCATCTCCCACAAGCTCAACGAAATATCACGTGTGGCGGACGGGGTTACGGTCATCCGGGATGGGACGACGGTCGACGTCATTGACTGTCGTGAATCGCCGTTGAGCGAAAACCGGGTCGTCCAGGCAATGGTTGGCCGTGAGCTGGCTGACCGTTACCCGAGCAGAGAGCCAAACCTCGGCGAGAAGCAGCTTGAGGTGGAGAACTGGTCGGTGGAGCATCCGGAGCGCCCGGGCGAGGACTTCATCCGCAACGTGAGTTTCTATGCTCGCAAAGGTGAGGTGGTGGGTATCGCAGGCCTCATGGGCTCTGGTCGCACAGAACTCGCAATGAGCATTTTTGGTGGTTCTTTCGGCAAGAACATTCGAGGAACCGTCCGCCTGAATGGGCAAGAGCTTCGCGTGCGCAGCGTGCGTGAAGCTATTGATAACGGCGTCGCCTACGCCACTGAAGATCGCAAGGGCGCCGGACTATTGCTGGCCGATGGTATTGGTCGGAACGTAAGTCTGGCCAGCCTGAAATCCCTGGCACGCCGGTGGATCATCAACGAGACCGAGGAGCTTGGTGTTGGTGATGGTTACAAGAAAACCCTACGCATTCGAAGCCCCGATCTTCGCCAACCTGTAGAGCGTCTCTCTGGCGGCAACCAACAGAAGGTGGTGCTCGCGAAATGGCTGTTCTCCGACCCCGAAGTCCTGATCCTGGATGAACCCACCAGGGGTATCGACGTGGGTGCCAAGTACGAGATCTATGGGGTGGTTAACCAGGTAGTGGCGAAGGGCAAGACCGTGATCATGATCTCTTCGGAGATGCCCGAATTGCTCGGCACCTGCGACCGGATCTATGTGATGAACGAGGGACGGTTCGTCGGGGAGTTCCCAATCAAAGAGGCGTCTCAAGAGCGAATCATGCACGCCATCATGAAAAATGAGGTGATCCAATGACTGATGTCATCGCCCCAGTGGCGGCAAAACCGAGCTTGTTTCCTGCTATCAAACGAGGCGCCCGCGAGTACGGGTTGTTGAGCTCTTTGCTCGTCATCATCGTGTTCTTCCAAATCGCCACGGGCGGCGCATTGCTCCAGCCTCTCAACCTGACCAACCTGATCTTGCAGAACAGCTACATCGTGGTTATGGCCTTGGGCATGCTCATGGTCATCGTCTGCGGTCACATCGACTTGTCGGTCGGCTCCATCGTTGGGGTAATCGGCTCTATAGCAGCAGTGTTGATGGTGCAGTACCAGTTCGACTTCATCACGGTATCGCTGCTGTGCTTGTTCATCGGCGGCCTCATAGGTGCTGCGCAAGGCTACTGGGTGGCGTTCTGGGGAATGCCCTCATTTATCGTGACCCTGGGCGGCATGCTGATCTTCCGTGGGGCCACCATCGCCATTGGTGAAGGGCAGTCGATTGGGCCATTCCCGGCAGAGTTCGTCGCCCTGAGCGCGGGCTTCCTGCCTGACCCCTTCCAAGGCCAAGGTCTCAAAGTCACCTCCCTGGTGCTTGGTGTATTGGTAGTTGCGTGCTTCCTTTGGATTGAATGGCGTGCTCGTAGGAGGGTCAGCAAAGCTGGTGGGGAGGTTATGCCCCTTTCTTTGTTTGCGCTCAAGCATGGCATCCTGGGTGGCGCCATCATCGCCTTCTGCTTCATGTTGGCGACTTACCGAGGACTTCCTACGGTACTGGTCATCATGTGTGCACTCATCGGCCTGTATACGTTCATCATGAATCGGACGGTGATTGGGCGTTGGATCTACGCAGTGGGCGGGAACCTGAAGGCTGCAAAGCTTTCCGGTATCAACACCGCCCGGGTCACCTTCTTCACCTTTGTGAACATGGGTGTACTGGCTGCTGTGGCAGGCCTGATCTTTGCGGCTCGCCTGAACAGCGCAACGCCACGCGCCGGCAGTGGTTTCGAGTTGGACGTCATCGCCGCCGTATTTATTGGGGGAGCCTCGGCATCCGGTGGGGTAGGGAAGGTAATCGGCGTGGTGATCGGTGCCTTCATCATGGGCGTGTTGAACAACGGTATGTCCATCATGGGCATCGGCGTTGACTACCAGCAAATGATCAAGGGGGCAGTGTTGCTGGCCGCCGTGTTCGTGGATGTGTACCAGAAGAACAGGGTGTAAAGGCTTCACTCGAGGCATCGCGTGCATAGAAAAATCCCGGCTCATGAGCCGGGATTTTTTGTTGTGATCGTCGCAGTCAGGACTGATGTGAATGCTCAGGCTCGCAGTTCTGGATATGCCAATAGCGACTGTTTGCACAACTGCGCCACATCCTCTGCGCTCATGTTCTGGTTCATGACCGAGAACACCTCCGGCCCAACACCGTTGAGTCCGCCGATGGCATGCAGCGCGGACACGATCCTTTGCAGTGGGAAGTTGCCCGTGCCAGGCCACATGCGTTCAAAGCAATCAGCTTCCAGGGTCACGCCTGCCTTGAGGGGGTGAATCCCGTCGCAGATTTGAACGCAGTGGATGGAGTCGCCTGGAATCGATGCGAGCGTTTCGAGCTTGGACTCGCTGCGAACGAAGTGGAGCGTATCGAGCACCAGGCCGCCGTTGGGTGCTCCGGCACGCTCGACGATCTCCCAGCCCTGCTCAAGCGACTTCACTCCCCACATAGGAATGGGCTCGAGATCACAGATCAGGCCGTGCTCGTGAGCAAGCCGGCATATCTCGGTGTAATGCGTCACCAAGTCATCCACGGCGTAGGCATCTGCTGTGAAGGTCGCATTCAAGCTCATCTGCGTGCAGCCGAGGGCGAGGGCAATACCGAAGAACTCACTCGCGGTCGTCGAGTGATCTGCGATGAAGCCGTCATCCATGTTGTTTGGGTGCCAGTTCGGGTTCCAACTGCAGAGGGGATCCAGGCGGCTGACCCTGATGCCATTTTCTTCAGCAATGGCTCGCATGTCTCGGATTGAGAGACCTGAGGCCACGAGTCTGAGAACCTCCTGAGGCTGGATGGAAAGCTCTTGAAAACCTGCCAGTCGAGTGGCTTTCACCTTATCCGCAAAAGGTAGGTGGAGAACGTTCGAAAACGGCATGGTGAACGTCAGGCCGGACTTTAGATTTTGTTCTGTGGTCATACGTGCCTCTCGACATAAAACGCCAATTTATGACGGTTGCTCGCAGTTTTGTCAGCGCTGAAACTGGAAAACTATTTTTCAGTGATGCCCTGAACGAGCCGAACTGAAGAGTGTGGCTGTGCAGTCGGCTTCCGTGCCATGGTATCCTTCGCCCGAACACCGTTATGCCTGCAGATCTTGGCTTGAGCTCCCATTGGCGAGGCCTATGGGCACATGCTGGGAGCAGTTTGAAGATCATGGCGAAAGCTTTCACCACGCTTGACGACGTAGCCAAGGCCGCTGGGATGTCTCGTGCTCAGGTGTCTAGAGCGCTACGGGGAGATCCTGGTGTCAGGCCAGAAACCCGGGAGCGGATCGATGCGATTGCCGCCGAGTTGCAGTATCGTCCCAACCTTGCAGCTCGTAGCCTCGTCTCGGCGACATCCTCGATTGTAGGATTGGTGATCGGCGATCCGAATAACGCATTCCACATCCAGCTTGCCCAGTCGGTAGACAAGAGACTGCTCGCAGCGGGTTTCGAGCCGGTAACTTCGCTGCGACCAGTTGAAGGTCATTCGGCGGCGTTTGAGCTGGAGCGATTGCTCACCCTCAGGGCTGCTGGTGTCATCTTGTTGGGTACCCCGCATCATCCGAATGTGATTGGAGAAATTGCCGACAGACTCCCTTGCGTCTTCATCGGCAGTAAACGCGTGCCCCACAAGAAAGTGATTTCTGTCGCGGTTGATGACCAAACAGGAGTGCGTCTTGCCATGGAGCATCTGTTCGCACTTGGCCACCAGCGCATTGCTCACCTTGCCGGCGGTCGCGAGCCTTCGTCGAAAGACAGGGCGAGGTTCTACTGCGACATCATGAAAGCTGCTGGGCTGGAACCGATGCTAATCAGAGGTGAGCACAACGCCGCATTCGGCAGAAGAGGGGTTGATGCCCTGTTCGCTCGCGATGAGCGCCCGACTGCCATTTTTGCCTCCAACGATTTCATTGCTTTAGGCGTGCTCGACCGGCTGAAGGGGATGGGCTTGAATGTCCCCGCTGATATCTCAGTAGTTGGATTCGACGACATTCCAGATGCAGAGAACTCCCTCTTCTCGTTGACCACTCTTCGACAGGACACTGATGTGCAGGCCCAGGCTGCGGTCAATGCACTTCAGGCCATGCTGGCAGGCGATACGAGATATCCTCGGCGTGTTGATATGCCCGTGACGTTGATCACGCGGAAATCTACCGGCCCGAACTCGGCACTCTGATCTCTGGGTGTTTAGGTACGTGCTGGCGCGTCCTCCATCTCATCGCAATCGCAAATAATTCCCATCTTAAGGTGTGCGTCACATTGACTCACTCCGGAGCAGCACATACCATGCGCCCGTTTCGTAAGCGGCGCTCGGAGAGCGCCGTTTTCTGACCACCAGATGAGAGCGCTCTCATTTTGTGATCTTTTGCTCATCTACCCAGACGAATATGTTCGGGTATGAGAGCGCTCTCATTGAGCATGGACGCTCACAAGCCCCGTTTGGAGCCCCTTGGACAAATTCTCTGGAAGGGATCCATGGCTGCGCTTTGGACAGTTTTTGGTTGAGTGGCCGCAGCCTCTCGCGTGAATGTTAGGAAAGTGCATGAGATTTAAGAGCGTCCTACCGATAGTCATCGGTGCCGTGCTGACGTTGCTTGGAGCAGGACTCGCCTTTGGGGGAGCCAAGCTGATATCGCTGGGTGGTAGCTGGTACTACCTGCTGGCCGGTCTTGTTATGGCAGCAAGCGGCATCACCCTCATCAAAAAGAAAATCGCAGCGGCATGGATTTCCTTAGCTCTGCTGGTCGCCACTTCTATCTGGGCCTTCTGGGAGGTAGGGTTTGATTTCTGGCAGCTAGTACCTCGACTGATCACCTTCATCGTTATCGCTCTGGTGATGGTGCTGATTGTCCCGCTGTTGGAAGGGAACCGTCGTTTGATGGGGAACCCGGCCCGTGTTGTTATCAGCTCGGCATTGATCATCAGCCTGGTTGGCTTCGGTTATGGCATGTTCCGCCCGCACCCGACTGTAGTCGCGAAGAAAGGCAGCTCTTCACCGGTAATCATGCCCAACGCTGGCGAGTCGGATGGTACTGACTGGACAGCCTATGGTCGCAACACTCACGGTGAGCGTTTCGCCCAGTTCGACCAGATCAATAAGGCCAACGTCAAAGATCTGCAGGTTGCTTGGACTTTCCGTACTGGCGACATGGCAATCAACGGCGCCGAGTACCAGGGCACACCGCTCAAGGTTAATGACACGGTTTACCTATGCACGCCTCTCAACAAGGTCTTTGCACTTGATCCTGTCACTGGTGCTGAAAAGTGGAAGTACGACCCGGTCATTCAGGAAACACCGTCTAACCGAACCTGGAAACGGTGTCGTGGACTTGGCTACTACGACGTAGACAAAGCTCAGGCTGCCGTGACAAACGGAGATGAGGTAGTCGATCCGTCAGTAGCTGCTCAGCCTGCTGAATGCCGTCGCCGCATCGTCATGACGACAGTGGATGCTCGACTGATCGAGCTCGATGCTGATACCGGCAAAACTTGCGACAGCTTCGGTGAGCACGGTACGGTTGATCTGCTCAAAGGCATTGGCCCGAATACCGATGGTTCCTATTCCTTGACCTCGGCTCCACTTGTGGCCGGGGATGTGATCATTGTCGGCGGCAAGATCAATGACAACCTGAAAACCGGTGAGCCGTCAGGCGTGACGCGTGGCTTCGATGTTGGTACTGGCGAGGTGCTTTGGGCCTGGGAAGCGTTGAATCCCAAGCGCGGCGTACCGTTGGCAGCAGGTGAAAACTACCCAGCCGAGTCCCCAAACTTCTGGGGTACTGCTTCATATGATCCGAAGTTGGGGCTGGCCTACATCCCAACCGGGAACCAGACTCCAGACTTTTGGAATGGTGATCGCCATCCGGGTTCGGACGAGTACAACGATTCGATTGTCGCGATTGATGTGAAAACGGGTGTCGATAAATGGCATTTCCGAACTGCCAACAACGACATGTTCGACTACGACGTATCCGCTCAACCGATCCTGTACGATCTACCGAATAAACAGGGTGGTACAACTCCGGTTGTGATTGCGATGACCAAACGTGGACAAATCTTCGTTCTGGATCGGCGCGATGGTACCCCTGTCTTCCCGGTGGAGCAGCGCAAGGTTGCGACTGATGGCGTTCCTGGTATGCGCATCTCGCCGACTCAACCGTACTCTAAGCTGTCCGTAGGTGCTGATCGACTCAAAGAGTCGGACATGTGGGGCGGTACGATCTTCGATCAGCTGATGTGCCGAATCGACTTCAAAGGCATGCGCTGGGAAGGCGAGTTCACTCCGCTTGTTGAAGGCCAAGCCACGCTGATTTACCCAGGCTACTACGGCGGCTTCAACTGGGGCGGCGGTGCAGTTGATGCTTCGACCGGTACCTTGATCGTCAACGACATCCGCATGGCTCAGTGGGCTCGTTTCATTAAGCAGGATGAGGCCAAGCGCATTGGCCTGGTACCGACAACTGAGGGCGAGTATTCCGAGCAGCTTGGCACTCCGTGGGGCGTAGAGCGTTCGATGTTCGTGTCCCACCTGGGCGTGCCGTGCTTCAAGCCTCCATTTGGCACTATGACAGCCATAGACCTCACCTCCGGTGAAACCAAGTGGCAGGTTCCGATGGGCAGCATTCAGGATGCTCCCGTGCACGGCATCGTTCCAGGCGTATATATGCCACTGGGTATGCCCACCATGGGCGGGCCGCTGGTTACCAAGGGCGGTTTGACCTTCTTCCATGGAACTTTGGATTACTACATCCGAGCCCTGGATAACGATACGGGTGAAGAGCTGTGGCGTGGCCGCTTGCCCGTTGGCGGGCAGGGCGCCCCGATGACCTACGTGGGGAGTGACGGTAAGCAATACATCGTCATTACCGTGGGCGGCGCTACACGTACTGGTTCGAACGAAAACCGTGGCGATTATGTGATTGCTTACGCTCTGCCAAGCGCTGCTAAGTAACATCTTCTCCTGGCTGCAGGTCACTGACCTGCAGCCCTTCGGAACATGATCAATCTTGGACAGAATTGCCCCCGCCAACAGTCATCTCACGTTCGCTGATCTGGACTTGGATCGGACACGACGTGAGGTCAGATGCAGAGACCGGCAGATGATCATTAAGGCGACCTCCTGCAGACTCCTGGCTTCTTTGATGGAAAGCGCCGAGCAGGTTGTGTCCCGCACCACTCTGTTTGCCGTTGTGTGGGGCATTCACTTCGACCCTGGTACGAAGGTCTTGGAAGTGCAGCTAACCTATCTGCGCAAAGTTCTCCTCTCCCTCGGTTGTAATGTCCGAATCCATACACACCGCGGTGTTGGCCTCAGGCTGTACGCGATGATAGAGAACAGCAGAGATTACCGATCGGGCAGAATCTGCTCCGCCTCAATGAATTCGCGGCGCGAGCGAGCTCAAGCAGACTGAACACGGTCTGATGCATGCAATCCAAGTTATAGACATTGGAGGATTCGTCATGCAGCCAAAAACCGAAGGAACTGAAGAGCAGGGCCCCAGTGGCGTTCCCTACATCAACGATCCTGAAAAGCCCACCTCACCGCCATTGAATGATGCCGATGCCACAGATGCCGCTGAGGCCGAAGAAGACATTCAGGACGACGCAGAGTCGATTTGAATAGGAGGAACAGCGCCATGGACAACTACCACCTGAGCCCAACTGCTGATGGCTGGGAGCTCAAGAAAGCCGGTGCGGAGCGAGCCTCCAAGCGTGCCGCCACAAAGCAGGAGTTGGTTGGTTCGCTGGCCGACTTCTTTGAGGGAAAAATTGCGTCGGTGAAGATCCACAAGGCCGATGGCACCATCGAGGAAGAGCGCACTTACCCACGTTCCGCCGACCCGAGGCGTTCGAAGGGGTGATATTGGTTACCGCTGCTGACCTTGGTATCGAATTCAGCGATCCGAGCGGCCACGGATTGTACAAGTGGCTGCTCGCGAGCTTTCTGATTGGGAAGAGGATCCGTTCCACAGTCGCAGTGGAGGTCTATCGAAATCTGGTTGTTCGGCATGGCCTGGATACGCCGGAGAAGTTAGCCCGCTGCTCCCATCGAGATCTTGTCAGGATCTTGGGGCAGGCCGGCTATGCAAGGTACGACGAATCTACTGCCACGCGGTTGCACGAGCTGGGTCAAGGCTTAGCTGCAGAGCTGAAATCTCGAACGAATGCTCTGGAGAGCGGGTCAATGAAACCAGCTGAGTTTGACCAGTGGCTACTCAGCTTCAAGGGCATAGGGCCGAAGACATTGGAAATCTTCAATCGTGAAGCTGTTCTGGGAGAAAAGTAATGCGTGTAGTCGGATGGCTTCTATTTGCGCTTGGCTGCGCAGGAATTCTGGTGGCTATGACTTTGGTGGCCATGGCTTTGATGGGTAATCTCAACAATTCAGGTCAACAGCTTATGGTAGGTCTGTTCACTTTTGCACTGTCCGGCACGTTGACCTTGCTGGGAGGTCGCATCAGAGCTAGAGCTAAGCCACTGCTTCCTATTTCGCTCGCGGCCTGAAAATCGGCCACTGTCATCCTCTCAATTTCCCTAGGTGGCACATACCCACGCACAGCTCACGACGGCTTGCAGCTTGTCCATGTGAAGCGATAACGCACGCCGAATCAAGGTAGAGGCTCCATGCCAAATCAAAACAGAGATCAAGCTGAGCAAATAATAGCCGAGGAGTTAGTGGCGGCCTGTCTGGTGATTGAAAGCGGTGGTGGCTCTGCAAAAGATCGAAGCCTTGTCCGTCGTGTCCTGCAAAGTACAGCAGAAGCGCTGCGCGCGCAGAAAATCTCTGTGCACAGCCAAGCAGATGCAATCAGTGAGGTTCAGTTGCCGAGCGCAGCGCAACAGCGCTCCAGCACTCTGGCAGCTCGAAAGGTAGTGATGAAAAGGCGTGGGCGGCAGGTGGTGCTAGACCTTGCTCGCCTCCGTTCGTATGGGGCCCTCATGAACGTGGACAATTGGTGTAAGTCCGCTCTCCGAAGCAACCTGCTGCAGGCCTTCAAAATACTTGGCCAGCCCGAGCTCCGCTGAGATCTCTGCCTTAAATTTTCATCACGCGTCATATTCCGTCACATTAGAAATTGATAATCCGCTCGCCGGTGATAGCGCAGCCGCCTCGCTGCGCTATGGTGAGAGCACCCCACAAATAAGACTAAAGTCGTAGGAGGTCGGCATGCGGATTCGCGGTGACGTTTTCTGGAACTGGGCAGACCCAACGCTGCATCATAGGACTCACGACGAGACACTCGACGATGGCACCAGCATGGATGTCCAGGTGCGACTGTCGCGTACAGGCGCCACCCAATTGTTTATCGGTGTGTATGCCGGTACGGGGATGGTGCTGCATGAGGAGGCATTTCTCTCACGTCCAGGTGAGTCGATGACTCGGGCTCTGGCGTGGGGTGTGGGACGAGCACGATGCCTTGCAACCAATCAGCAACCTGCTGAACGGCAGGTTGCGTAAGGCTCGTGTAGAAGAGGTGGTGGCGGCAACTTAATGGCTGCCACCCAGATTATTCCAGTCGCTATACGCCGACTTTAGCACATGTGGGAGGCGAGGAAGCTCACGTTTGATTTCGCTCAATGCTTCAGGACTTCGAATCCGGCCTAGGCCTACAAGGCAAGGAGAGCCGCAAACCTATGGCCTGCAGCTGGATACGTGATTGCTCGATTCGTACGATGCTTGGGATCGCTGAAACCGCACTAGGATGTTTTTTCGGGGGTGATTGCAGTTAGGAAGTGAGGGTAGGCTTTATGTTGACGCGATTCGGTCAAGCCATTCGCGCATCAGGGCGCGCTCTCCGAGGGTCAGCGTTTTTACAACGCCTAGATTGGCTTTTAGCTCTGCGGCAAGCGTGGGAGCCTTCCTGATGGGATCGGGGGCGTCCTCGTTAGAGGATGAGCGCTGCGTTCCCTTTTTTAGCAAGGGCTTGACTGCTTGACGCGCTAGCCAGCAGATGTCTGAAGTACGACTGGTATGGTGCAGACAAGTGAAGATCATTCCGACACTGAAAGGTTGGATAAGCTCCAAAGCTTGTTTCTCGCTGACGTGCAATAGTCCCGCCTTGGCTACCTCTCTGATGCATCCTCTTAGTTCATCAACCTGAGCGCTCCAAAAGCTTGAACCCTTGACTTCACGAGGCTTGCTGACATGTAGATATAGGTCTGGATAGGTCAGGCCGAAGTCGATAAATCTCTCGATCGCCATGTAGAGTCTGTCGATCGAGTCACGCGTGCAGGTTTCCTTGTGTGGATGATTTCGCCACAGATGAAAAGCTGCGGCATTCATCAGCTGATCGATGTTCCCAATGTGCTCGTAGATTTGAGGAGGCAAAACATCCGCGTGCTTCGCGATATTTCTTACTGTTGCACCGCCTATCCCAACCTCGGCAATCAGCTTCGCTGTCGCTTCGATAATTGCGACTGCAAGGGGATGGGAGTGAATATGGGATTGGGACATAGTCGTGGTGCTGATGTGGCTGAGCGCGGGACGGCAGATGATACGTTTCGACGCAGATGTGGGCAAACGCTGATAGGCGTTGTCCTATTCGTCTCGCTAAGAGGGAATGACCCGATAGCCCTGGCGGTCAATGTGTGCGCAGGCATCGTCCGATGACCAGGTGGAGTAGCACCATTGTCGCGAATAGCAGCTTACAGTCTCAGCGGGCGATCCCCGCTGGGCCTAGGCTCTATACGAAAAGAGATGCCGCAAGCACCACATGGAACAAGCCAGTGAGGCCATGGCCGCGTAGCTTTTCGCAAGCTTGTCAAACCGCGTTACGATCCGACGGCTCTCCTTCAGCCAGCCAAACATGCGCTCAATATTGCTTTGCTGCCGGTACTTGGGCCCATCAAACAGGTCTGATGCAGGCAGCGTGAAAATAGTGCTCAACGCCGTTGCACATCATCGTCAACATTCTCAAGAGCTTCCAGTCGATGCCGGTAACCCTGACTATCAAGGCGTTGGCTGATGATTGCAACATCCACCGTTTTTCCACCCATGCCCATCCAGCAGGGTTGCCGCAGGCATTTAGGGAGGGGGGCACATTCTGCTTGAGCAACGCTCCTGAGAGCCCGCTGGGCTCAGCTCTTGGAGATTGACCTTGAACCTCAAAGCATCTCTGTCGCGAGATTGACTGACAGTGCACGAGTCTCGTCAGTCGCAATGGCTTCGAAATCTTCGACGCCCAACCGGATTGATGAATCAACGCTATCTAGCCTGGGCATGGTCACTTCCTCGTCGGCGTTCAACACGGATTGGCTTGAGTTTATGGGTGAGCCTAAGCTTCTCAACTAGATGCCAGTGCTACAAAGGCGGCTAGCCAGATGAGTCCGCTTGCGCTCAGTACGTCAGCTTTCAGTCGGCTACTAGTCGCCTATGATGGGTGAAATGCAGGGGAAGCAGCCCCTCTTGCAGTCAGGTTTGACATGCTACGCGACGACCAGAATCAGTTGGATTAGCCCGCCGGTATAAGCCAGAAAGAGTGGACGGTGTCAGACAACAGCAAGTGCATGATTTTTTGAGAAATTATAAGTATGCAGTCAGGTGCATGCTTGCCCACCGAGCTGTCCCGGACGGGGAGGCCCCGGTATTGCTGGGCTGGATGGGTTGGTGTAGTATTCTTCCTACTGGAGCGGTTCCCCGGAATTGAGGGGGTACCTTAGTTAAGGGTTCGAATCTCTACGCTTCCGCCATATTCTGAAACCCCTGTGAACCTTGAGTTCCGGGGGTTTTCTCGTTCCAGGGCCACTGAATCCTATTGATTAGGGTACCCAATCGCTCGCATGTCTACTCCATGGAAAGGCCTGCGCACGGCCTTTACTACATCCGGCAGCGCGCCCCTAAAGAACTCGTTCAGGTCTTTGGTAAGCTCTACAAGAAGAGCTTCAAGACCAAGGGCTTGAGCTTGGCTAAGCGACACTTCGCGTCCGAATGGCCATCTGCAAGGATGGAGATTTGCCGAGTGAGCAGGCAAAAGAACTCACGCTGGATGAATCATCACACTGATGCGGCGGCGCTCAATGACCTTTTGATTTCCGGGCGCTCCAGTGAGCTTGTCGAACGTGACCGTGGTATCGGCGTTGACTGCTGGGTTTGGTACGACTCGTATGACCTGATAGGCCTGGTTTTCTCGGGCTTGGGGCTCAAGTTCAACGGTACTGTCGTCCGGGGTGCTGGCAACCCAGGTTTCTCCAGGTGCCACCTCAAGCCGGGCGGAGTAAGCGTCGCCGGCGACGCTGTGGAAAGTGCAGCCATCGATGACCTGCGCCAGTTCGGGGCAATGGGCAGCCTTGGCGCCTGGGCGCAACGGATTGTCGATTGCGTAGGTGATGTTTTGCGTATCCGCGAATGCTAATGACCCGAGAGTGCTGGTCACCAGAGCGACGAAGAGTTTTACTCGCATTGCAGTGCTTCCTTGTTTGTATTATCGGTATGTATACAGAATGTATATTTGACGATGAGGTTGCGTCAACGATATGCAAAGCGTGGAGGAATGGCATCAGACAACCCCGCAGGTACGGGGATTTTTCCGTCAGTAACCATGCCAATGGCATCGCGGCCATAGGCCCCCTCCCACACGTACAATCCAAAAAATTCAGAAGAGACGCTTGATCAGGGAGAACGATCGTTCTACTCTGGCTACATGGATAAGCCAATGACCGATACACGTGAAAAAATTCTGGCTACTGCCGAAAAGCTGATTTACGAAAATGGGATTCACGCCACTGGCATGGATCTTCTGGTAAAGACTTCTGGCGTAGCCCGTAAAAGTATTTATCGCTATTTTGCCAATAAAGATGATGTCGCCGCAGCGGCACTGAATGCGCGTGATGTACGCTGGATGCAGTGGTTCAGGAGTGAATGCGAAAAGGCGCAAACTCCACAGGGACGCATCCTTGGCATTTTTGATGTATTACAGACCTGGTTTGAGTCTGAAGGATTTCGCGGTTGTGCTTTTATCAACACCGCCGGAGAAGTGGGTGATGCAGATGACCCTATTCGGCAAATCGCAAGGCTGCATAAGCAAAAGTTACTCGACTACACACTTGAATTGGCCAATGAGTTAGACGTAAAAGAGCCGATTGTCTTGGCCAGGCAATTATTTGTGCTTATTGAGGGCACGATAACCGTGGCCCGCGTCATGGGCGACCATACTGCTCTCGATAGCGCAAAAGAAATCGCTGGCATTTTGCTAAAAGAAGTACCGCGCACAAGCGCTTGACGTTCCAGATACGCTATTTTCAGTGAACGATCCAAATGATTGGAGGCACCTTCATGCCCAACGAACAAGGGCCTTCACCGATAACCGCATCGCCGTAAGGTACGGCTACAAGTGGTATGACGATTTCGGCAACGGGTTCCGCTCCTACGGCAATGAAAACCGGGAGTTAGAGGCAGATGGCTTGATGCATCGCCGCTTCGTTTCAAGTCTTTGAATATCGCTTCGATCAGGTCCACTGTGCTGGCCTGACTTGACGATCTGCAAGTAACGTTGTTTATCCACTTGATTTGGAGGCATTACCATGTCCAACGCACAAGTTCGCCCGCCACTTCCTCCTTTTACTCGCGAATCGGCGATTGAAAAAGTTCGGCTCGCTGAAGATGGTTGGAATACCCGCGAGCCTGAAAAAATTGCGCTCGCCTATACCCTGGACACAAAATGGCGTAACCGGGCCGAGTTTGCGAACAATCGTGAAGAAGCCCAGGGTTTCCTCACTCGCAAATGGAAGAAAGAGCTGGACTACCGTCTGATCAAAGAGCTCTGGGCATTCACCGACAACCGTATCGCCGTCCGTTACGCCTACGAGTGGCACGACGATTCGGGCAACTGGTTTCGCTCCTACGGCAACGAAAACTGGGAGTTTGAGGCGGATGGCCTGATGCACCGCCGCTTCGCCTGCATCAACGATATGCCCATCAAGGAAAGCGAGCGCAAGTTCCACTGGCCCCTTGGGCGACGTCCGGATGATCACCCAGGCCTGACTGAACTGGGTCTCTGAGCCATGCTGAACCTGATCCTTCACAACTGAAGGATCAGGTTTTTTGCTTTCCCCATGGGCTGTCTGACCCATCAAGACCGCTGGACACTTCTTTAGCCAGCTCGATGAAAACCCCCACCGCTGCACTCAGATACGCTTCCTTTCGCCGTAAAAGAACGGCAGTTCGCTGCAAGCGTTCTGGCTCCAGGGTGATGGCCACCAGGTCGTCATGGGCCAACGCAATTCTGGCAGGCAGTAACGTCGAAAGATGCGTTCGTCGAACGATCTCAATCACTGCCCCAAGGGCATTGGCCTCCATCTGCACCTGGGGGCGAATCTCGTGCTTGCGGCAGTAGCGGTCGATTTGTTCACGCGTGGCAAACTCTGTACTGAGTAGAACCAGAGACTCAACACTCAGGCCTTGCGATGTTATTGCCCGCTCCTCGGCCAAGCGGTGTTTTCGGTTCACCACTAGCGCGAGCGTTTCGTTCAGCAAGGGGACGGCTTCAATGTCCGGTGTATTTATTTCATCGAACGCGATTCCTACGTCCAGTTCTCCTGCCAAAAGCAATTCCTCGATGCGCTCCTGGGAGATCTCTTTCAGGTTGACGGTGATGTTGGGATGCCTGGAGTGAAATGCCTCGATCAGCGGCCCCACCAGATAGGTGGTGAATGTCGGCGTTACGGCAATGCGCAATGAGCCACGGCTGAGGTCGCTCACGTCATGAATAGCGCTTTTAGCTTCCCGCAACGCCTGATACGCCCGGCGTGCATAGCGAAGGTAGACATCGCCTGCGTCTGTCAGCCGCGTCGTGCGCCCTGAGCGGTCGAATAATTGGGCTCCAAGACTCTCTTCCAGCTGCCTTACTTGCTGCGAAAGGGCCGGCTGAGAGACATGCAGAGCCGCTGCAGCCTTCGTGAAACTGAGATGTTCCGCAACCGCCAGGAAATACTGGATGTGTCGAGCGAGCATAAGTTGACTCATAAGATTATCTGATCCAACTCATAATAAATGAGACTTTTACCTTATGCCATGTGTTACTTAATCTTTGTCTCACACCCAGCGACATTGAGACAGCAACCATGAAAGCGATCATCGACGGTTTTCTGAAATTCCAGCAAAACGCCTTTCCTGAGCGGGTCAAACTGTTCAAGGACCTGGCCAATCAGCAGAGCCCGAAGGCGCTGTTCATCTCCTGTTCAGACAGCCGACTGGTGCCTGAACTGGTGACTCAGCGCGAGCCAGGCGATCTGTTTGTAATTCGCAACGCCGGCAACATCGTGCCGTCGTATGGCCCGGAGCCTGGGGGCGTTTCGGCCTCGGTCGAATACGCGGTGGCCGGACTCAACGTCGCAGACATCGTGATCTGCGGTCACTCGGACTGCGGGGCGATGACCGCTATCGCAACCTGCAACTGCCTGGATCACATGCCTGCTGTAGCCGGTTGGTTGCGTTACGCCGACTCGGCCAAGGTGGTTAACGAAGCCCGTCAACACCTCGATAAACCCAGCAAAGTCGCTTCCATGGTGCGCGAAAACGTCATCGCGCAACTGGCCAACATCCAGACCCACCCATCCGTTCGCCTGGCGCTCGAAGAAGGGCGCGTCACGTTGCATTGCTGGATCTATGACATCGAAACCGGGCGTATCGATGCCTTTGATGGCAGCACCGGCACCTTCGTGTCTCTCGCCGAAAACCCTGAAGTTCACGCCGTTTCCCAACAAGCCAGGCACGTTGCCTGAAACCTGTACCTGCACCTTTATCTACCCAGGAGATTCACCATGATCCAGACTCAAGCTACTCGCACCGCTCGCCAGGAACTGACCGAAATCATCATCCTGGCCAAGGCTCGCAAGGATCTTTCCTTCGCAGAAATCGTTGATGGCACCGGCCTGTCCGAAGCCTTCGTCACTGCAGCCTTGCTTGGTCAGCACCCGCTGCCTGAAAGCGCCGCCAAGGTGGTAGGCGAAAAGCTTGACCTTGATGCTGATCAAGTCACTCTGCTGCAGTCGATGCCAATTCGGGGCAGCTTCTTCGACGGTGTGCCGAGCGACCCGACCATCTACCGCTTCTACGAGATGATGTCGGTGTACGGCACTACCCTCAAAGCACTGGTTCACGAGAAGTTCGGTGACGGCATCATCAGCGCCATCAACTTCAAGCTGGATATCAAGAAAGTCGAAGACCCGGACGGTGGCCATCGCGCTGTGATCACCCTGGACGGCAAATACCTGCCTACCAAGCCTTTCTGATGTCACTCAGCCCGGCGTCAGACTGCGCCGGGCTCCCCCCCAACCGTTTGTTGCGACCGAGTGCCGTATGACTGGGCTGGCCTTCTTTGGCCTCCAATCGAGGTGATTGCCTGTCGATCGCGGTTGCCCCGAGCTCAGCCTCTTGCTATCCAAGCGTTGAAGCGCGCCTCCAGCTCTTCGCCATGGTTGATCCAGAACTCGTTATCGAAGGCCAGCGACTGCTTGATGTTCTGAGGCGCAGTGTTCAACTGAGCAGCGATGCCTTTGTCGAGCAACGCGGCAGTGTGCACGTTGACCGATCCATACCCAAGTTTCGTCGAGTGGAGCTTCTGCGCCTCTGGCGTGAGGGTCGAGGCAATGAATGCTTCAGCAAGTGCCTTGTTCTTGCTGCCGCGAGGAATGGCCCAGTAATCAATCGCATGAATGCTCCCTCCCCAAACCGGTTTGATGTGAGCGCCAGACTGCTCTGCGGCGAAGATGCGTCCATTGAACGCAGTGGTCATGACTACATCTTTCGCGGCCAGGTATTGCATCGGCTGCGCCCCGGCTTCCCACCATTGAATATTGGGTTTGAGTTCATCCAGCTTGCTGAACGCCCGGTCAACGCCTTCCGGGGTAGCCAAAATCTGGTACACCTGGTCTTGAGGTACGCCATCGGCAAGCAGTGCTGCTTCGAGGGTGAATTTGGCGCCTCGCTGCAAGGCGCGCTTTCCTGGGTACTTGGTGACGTTCCAGAAATCCGCCCATCCTTGTGGTGCGTCCTTGAGCGTGTCGGCGTTGTAGGCCATGGTCATCGACCAGACCAGCAATCCGGCACCGCATTCCAAGAGTGTCCCGGGAACGAAATCAGCAGCCTTGCCGATCCGTTGCGTATCCAGCGGTTCGAACAGCCCTTCATCACACCCACGCACAAGTTTGTCAGATTCGACCTGGACGACATCCCAGTTGACGCTGTTGGTGTCGACCATCGCCTTGATCCGGGCCATTTCACCGTTGTATTCACCCGCGATGAGCTTGGCTTGGTGGGCGGCTTCAAATGGCTGGTAGAAAACCTCGGTCTGGACGGTCTTGCTGACCCCGCCATACGAGATCACTGTCAGCTCCGTGGCGTTGGCTGTCGAGCTGAGCGCCAAGGCGAGAGCGAGAGCAGTCAGTTGCTTTTCCATACGCGTTCTTCCTTGTTATTGATTGTGAATGCGGTAGGTGGAGAAGGCTGTCAGGCGAGGTTGCCCTCGATGATCAGAAGCTGCCGGCTGGATGCGCGTACGGCGTAAACCAGGGCTTCAGCGTAGGCTGGGTCGTTGTAGCAGGCATGCGCTGTGGCGAGTGAGTCGAACTCGACTGCGAGTAGGCGACGAGCGTTACCGGCCTCTTTCAGCGCGGAAACATCCAGTGGTTTCAGGACGGCCCTGTATTGTTCGGCGATGGGTCGCCACAGACGTGCGTATTGCTCTTGAGCCTCAGTGCTCGTGATCTCTTCACCCAAGATCAGCCAATAACCCTTCACGATCGTGCCCCCCAAGTTGTGCCCCCTCAACCGAAGAGGGTTGCACTCGATTGTTCGCTTGGCACTCAAGCAATCGATATAACGGGAAGGACGTATTTCGGAACGTGTGGGAATGCATCACTGCGAGCAGTTTCTCTGGCTGTTGCGCCTGGTGCATCATCCATCAGTGACTTGGCCAACGCACTCAGGTAATGCGCAACCCAGATCATCATTGGGTTAAAAACGCTGGCTTTTCGATATAAAAGCGTACATAGCGACGGTTATGCCACGAAGCAAGAGGCCGTGAAGGAACCAACTCACTTCGTGGGCGAGGGTGCGATCAGCGCTTCAGTCCGACATTGAGCGTGTTGTGCAGGTAGTCGATGCTGTCTCTGGCGGCCTTCAGTTCCAGCTCGCGGCCCTCTTCGATGGAATAGCCAGACAGGGGCAGTTCGACCTCGAAAATGATGGTATCCAGTGCCTCAGGGGCATTTGCCCTCAGCGCCTGCATGATCTTCACGCAGTCGTTGTCGCCCTGCCCGACGGCAGTGCCAATCGAATGGGTACCGTTGGGGTCGACGACGATTTTCAGATCGCAGAAGTGTACGCAGTAGGCATAGGGGGCCAGCTTGCGAACACATTCCTCCACACCTTCCCCGAGCACCAGGGAGTTCATGGTGTCCAGGCAGGCGCCAATCAGTGGGTGGTGCAGTTGTTCCACGATCCAGATGACCTCGTCGGCAAACAGGTCGCAGTGGTTTTCGAGGGCGATCTTCAGGCCGTACTGCTCGATCAGCGGGATATTCTTTTGGAACTCGCGGATGCGTTCAGCAAGTTGTAGAACCACATCCGAGCGAAGGGTTGAGCCGTAAATGGGAGAGGCGCGTCTGATGTCCAGGCTGAACTTCACCAGCTTGGCGCCAATGGCATTGGCGATGTTCAAGGCTTGCTCGACCGACGCATTGACACGTGGATCGCTTGGGGCGTTGAAGGAAACATTCAGCTCAAGTTCAAGGTTGTGTTGCAGGGCTGCTGCTTTGACTTTGCGCAGGTTTTCGTCACTGACATTGTTATCCAGGTCGACGAGGGTGATGTGCAGCACATCCAGCCGCCATTGCGCAGCGAGTTCCATCAACTTGAAGATGTCGATGGTTCTCTCGAAGGCGTAATTGCCTTCGAAGCCCCAGCTTTCGCCGCAGCCGCTAAGGTGCAGCGAGTACGAATGCATGCCCAGTTTGAACGTGCGATCATTGTTTTTGACGATAGCCATGACCTGACTCCACTTGGAGAATTGTTTTTGGTAGTTGAAGCCTCCGCGCCATTGAGCAATGACGCGGTGCAGGGATTATTTGGTGGTCTGTGAAAGCTCCAGGCCTTTGGTCTCGGGAGCCCAGGCGAAGGCCACGAGCAGCCCAACGGCGCTGACTGCCGCACCGATGAGCATCACGCTTCCTGATCCCCAGTTGGCCAGGCCGATGGGCAACAAGAAGGTGCCCACTGCTGCGCCAAGCCGGCTCATCCCTGCAGCAAAGCCGACGCCAGTTGCCCGGATCTCAGTAGGGAAGATCTCGCTCGGGTAGAGCATCTGCAGCGTGCTGCCCGCCGCATGGAAGAAGGCGAAGATCCCAAAGCACAGAACGATCAACACGACAGAGTGACTGTCGGGCCAGATACCCAGAATCAGCAGTGGAATCACCTGGCCAACGAAGGTGGTGATGAGCAGCTTCCGACGGCCCAGGCGGTTGATCAGTGAGACACCGACCAGGCAGCCGATCAGCAGGAAAACATACAGAAGAATTTCTCCCAGCTTCGAGTTCGAACCGAAATTGATCGCCTGAAGGATCTTCGGCATGAAGATGTAGATCGCAAAGAACGGCGTGATCTGTGCCATCCAGAACACGCTGGTGAGGATCGTCTTCTTGATATAACGCGAGGAAAACAGCGCGCCATAGCTCAGGGAATTTATCTTCTCTTTGAATAGATCCGCACGAGTTACAGGATCCAGGTAATGCTCCGCAACTTCACGCGCTTCGGCTTCTCTACCTTTGCTCAGCAGCCAGCGCGGGGACTCGGGAAGGCCGACGCGCAGAACAAGCATCACGGCTGCCGGCAGGAAGCTGCTGGCCAGTATGTAGCGCCACAGATCCGGCTGGTCAGGCATAGCATTGATTGCCAGGATCGACAGGGTCGCGGCAACCGTGAACCCGATATACCACCAGATCAATAGCCCTGCGAGGCCGGGTCCACGGCGCTCTTTGCTGTTGAACTCAGCGACGAATGCGCCCGCCACTGCGTAATCGGCACCCACCGCCAGCCCGAGTAGTACGCGAAGCAAAAACAACTGTAGAGGATCAGTGACGACGAACTGCAGCACCGAGCAAATCAGGAAGGTGGCGAGGGTGGCGAGGAACATTTTCTTCCGGCCAATCTTGTCCGTCACCCAACCAAACAACAGGCCGCCGATGAACAGGCCGATCAAGGAGGCTGAGCCAATCAGGGCCTCCAGGGTTGCAGAAACGCCAAGGCCGGTCGTGCTCAGGGGAAGTGCAATGCCGATGACCGCAAGAATCCATCCATCACAGAGCTTGCCACCCGCAGCGCACGTTGTAACTTTTCTTTGAAAGCGCTCAAATCTGGAATCGAAGACATTGTCTTCCAGATGCAATGAATCAGCACCCATTACGCCACCTCGTGAGTTATTTATTTTGTTGAAGGCAGTTCTTGTCCAGCAGCAGATAGCGCTGCAGCCTGGTCGGTGCAAAAGATGTAACTCAGTAGGGGCTAGGTATTGGCCGACTTGAGGTGCAACACTTTTGTTTGGATGCTGTGATGTGAGTCCATTCTTTCAAGCTTTAGCGGAACGTCCGGGTATAAACGCAGGTTGATCACATCATCATTGTTTGCAGAGGCTTTATTGTTCATCTTGTCTGCTCGTCTGCCGTGTGGATGGCGCTCAGATTAGACTTGACAGTCACCGCGGTTATAGTGAAAAAAGGAAGAATATCGGTATTTTTCTCCCTTTCGAGGTGGCCATGTCACTTGCACACACGGAATCTCTGGAGGCCCTCATCAGCCCGCGCAAAGAGGTGCCCCAGGTCGACCCGGCCCTCAAGGTAGGGATCATGGTCACACCGGATTTCACCCTCTCACCGCTGGCTCTGTTTACCGACTGCCTTCGTCATGCCGCCGACGAAGCCGACTTCGGCAGGCAGATTTATTGCCAGTGGACGCTGCTGTCCCATTCCTGGGACGCCATCCCTTCAAGCTGTGGATATCGGGTAGAGCCGCAGTCGTTGCTGTGCGACCCTCGCGCCTATGACTACCTCGCGGTGGTCGGGGGACCGATCCATTCGAAGAAAGGGGTTCCTGTGGAGCTCCTGGATTACCTTCGTCTGGCCCATTCCCACGGCGTGAAACTGATCGGGCTATGCACGGGATCTTTCGTGCTGGCCGAGGCGGGGCTGTTGGATGGCAAACGCTGCGCGGTACATTTTTCCCTCGAACAGGTACTGCAGAAGCGTTACCCCAACGTTCGCCCTATCGAGGGGCTGCCCCTGGTCCGCGATGGCGATGTGTTGACCTGCCCGGGTGGAATCGCTGCCGTGGAGGCAGCCCGCGAAATCGTGTTGCGCCACTGTGGGCAGTCTCGGGCGCAAAAAGCCATCCAGTATCTGGTCGCGAACAGTACTCAGCTGAAGATCACCACGACCCAGTTACACCCTCTGGAAGAGCTGGCACTCAACTGCACGGACCGCCGTATCGTCCAGGCCGTTACGGTGATGCGTGAGCGTATGTACGAGCACCTCAGCATCAGCGCTCTGGCGCGTTTGATCGGTGCTACCGAGAAGCAACTCACCAAGGCATTCGACCAGCACCTCAAGGTTTCCCCTTCGGCCTTTTGGCGTGAGCTCAGGCTCGACCATACCCACTGGCTCGTGCAGAACACCGATCGATCAGTGGCCCAGATCGCTTACGAGTGTGGCTTTTCCGACAGCACTCACTTTTGCAAAAGTTTCAAAAAGCGCTTTTCGATCTCCCCTGCGCAACTTCGCAAGCAGCACAAGGCAATGGGCTGCATTTAAACGATTTTACGATGGGTGAATGGACCGGGGGCATGGTCTAGGATTTCAGTTCCAACGTCCAGGCGAGTCTTTACCACTCGGATGTGCAGGACTACTGGCGCAAGAACTACGGCGGGCTGATCTGGACCTTGCCATTGAACGGAGCACAGGCGCTCAAGTTCGACGCCAACCTCTACGCCACCCGAAGTCAGGGTGATGAACTGGGAGGGGAGTTGGACAACCGGATCTGGAGCCTTGCCGCGTCCTACAAGACTGGCGCGCACACCTTCATGCTGGCGCATCAGCAGGTGCACGGTACCGGGGATTTCCGCTATGGCGTGGAGGGCAACAGTGCGATCTACGTGGCCAACTCCAGCCAGTATTCGGACTTCAACTACGAAGGTGAAAAATCCTGGCAGGTGCGTTACACCCTGGATGCTGCACCTTATGGTGTGCCAGGCCTGACGTTCATGACGCGCTACCTGCGCGGCACTGATTTCACGACCGCCACCGGCCGTGATGGCAAAGCCTGGGAACGCGACATCGACGTGCGATACGTGGTGCAGTCAGGCCCCGCCAAGGATTTGAGTTTCCGCGTGCGAAATGCGATGTACCGCAGTTCGGACCGGGGCGGTGACATCAACGAGATCGTGGTCACCACTGAGTACCCTGTTTCGATCTTCTGATGATCAGCACAGTGAAGGAGCCTGATTTCACTGGCTCCTCCCTGTCCGCTGAAGCACGCATTGCGAATCGGGTCGAGTGCATGTGTGCGGGCCCTGGATCAAACTCGCAGAGGGGGCTCAGGGCGTTCCATCAAAGGCATTCAATTACCTGGATCAATGAGCTGGTCGTTCAGTTCCTGAAACGTACGCCCCTCAAGGACCAACTTGGCAATCAGCGGCGAAGGCTGCCAGAAAAGCGGATCACGCTCGGCGTAGTGTTCGAGCTTGCTCAGCACGGCCGGGAGCCCTAGCTGGTCGGCGTGATACATGGGCCCGCCGAGATGCCGAGGGAAACCGTAGCCATTGACCAGCACCACATCGATATCCGATGGGCGCAGGGCGATGTGGTCTTTGAGAACGTTGGCCCCTTCGTTGATCATCGCCATCAGGTAGCGTTCGGTGATGTCTGTGTCGGAAAACGCCATGGGCGTTATGCCTGAAGCCTGGCGCATCTGTTCGACGATGCGCTCGACCTGCGGATTGGGGCGCGCCGGGGAGCCAGGCTCATGCAGGTAGTAACCTTTGCCGGTCTTTTGCCCGAACCAACCCTGCTCGCACAGCGCGTCCGACACCCCCGACAGGCGCAGCCGTGGGTCGCGCAGCGCTGCCCGGCGCTGGCGAGTTGCCCAGGCAATGTCACCGCCAGCCAGGTCCATCACTTCAAACGGCCCCATGGCGAAGCCGAATGCCTTGATTGCCTGGTCCACCTGGTACGGCGAAGCACCGTCGAGCACCGTCAGGTCGGCGGCCTCGCGGTACACCGCAAGCATGCGGTTGCCGATGAAGCCATCGCACACCCCGGCGCGTACCGGTGTCTTGCGTAGCTTGGCTGCGAGGGCGAAGGCCGTGGCGGTGGTCGAGGCATGGGTCTGCTCGGCAACGATGATCTCCACCAGCTTCATGATGTTGGCCGGCGAGAAGAAGTGGAGGCCGATGACACGCGTCGGATTGACGGCCACGCGCGCGATCTCGTTGACGTTCAGGTACGAGGTATTGGTGGCGAGAATCGTGTTTGCGCTGCAGATCTCACCGAGCTGGCGGAACAACTGCTGCTTGACTGCAAGGTCTTCGAACACGGCCTCGATCACCAGCTGCGTTGGCTTGAGGTGGCTGAGTTCGACGGTGCTGGTCAGGCGGGAGAGACGTTCCTGTTTGCTGGCCTCACTGATTCTGCCCTTGAATACCTGCTTGTCGTAGGTGTCGCGGATCCGCTCGACGCCACGCCTCAAGGACGCTTGCTCACGCTCGACCAGGATCACCTCATAGCCTGCATCGAGCAGTGCCAGGCTGATACCGGCACCCATGGTGCCTGCGCCGATCACACCCACTACCTTGATCGGCAACGCTTGGGCCTGAGACAGCTCGGGGCCTTTCGCGGCCTTGCGCTCGGCCAGGAACATATGAACCAGCCCAGCCCGTTGGGGGCTTTGGCGGCACTGCTCGAACAGGCTTTTTTCCACGGCCAGGCCTTCCTCGAACGGCAACTCGATAGCGGCCTCCATGGCATCCAGGGCCCGGTGCGGCGCAAACAGGCCCTTTGATCGTGCCATCCCAGTGCGCGCTTTCTCGATTGCCTCTCGGGCCGGCGCCGGGTCGACAAGCCCCGGCATGGCGCAGCTGCGGCGGGGTAGGCCGTTTTGCTCGGCCAGACGCTGCGCGACATGCAGTGCAGCCTTGAGCACGTCGGCTTGATCAGCCAACTGATCTACCAGTTGGCTGGCCAATGCCGCCTGGGCAGTGATCGGCTTGGCCCCGAGGATCAACTCCAATGCTGCAGCGCAGCCCATCAGCCGAGGTGCTCGCTGGGTGCCTCCGGCCCCTGGAATCAAACCAAGTTCCACTTCCGGCAAGCCTAGCCTGGCAATGTTCGCGGCAACTCGGTAATGGCAGGCCATGGCCAGTTCCAGCCCGCCTCCCAGGCAGGTGCCATTGATCGCGGCCACCACGGGTTTGTGGCTGCGTTCGATATGCAGGCACAGGTCGGAAAGGCTCGGCCGGGTAACTTGGCCAAACTCGTTGATATCGGCGCCACCACAGAAGTGCTTACCGTCACCCACGATGACAATGGCTGAAGTTTGTGCATCTTGTTGTGCTTTATCAAAAGCCAGTTTCAATGCGGTTTTAACAACTGAACTCAGCGCATTGACCGGAGGATTATTGAGTTCAATAACTTCGATGCCAATACCCCGATAGGCATCGGACAAAGTTACAGGTGCAGACCTGCCTACCGTCGAATGATCCATAACCATAGTGTTTCCTGATATCTACTTGCGCAGCGGTCAGATGGCGCCAGGTGCGCGTGCGCCCAGCCCGGCGGGTTGGTTGGCTGGCGCATGAGCCGGTTCATCACCTGCCAGATTCAGCGAGTCGGCCTGCTCCGCCATCGAGTGATCCTTGGCGTGGATGCCGGTGCGGTTGATCAGCATGATCGAGGCCACCAGCGAGACCACCGCGTACAGCGCAGAGGCCACGGCCACCCAGAAGATCCCACCCGTGGAGTTGAGAACCCACTGCGCCAGCACCGGCGTGCCACCACCGATCAGCAGCGAGCATAGCTGGTAAGCCAGCGAAAGCCCGGTGTAGCGGATGCGCGCGGGGAACGCTCGGGCCAGCATGCCGCCGACCGCACCGTAGAACATCGCATGGGGAATGGTCGCCAGGCACATCCCGGCCGCAGCCAGCCAGTACACCTTGGATTCAACGGCGTAGAACATCATCGGCATGAACAGCAGTTCGGGGATGAGCATGATCGCCACCGCCTTGCGCATGTCGATGCGAGAGGCGAGCAGTGCGCCAACTGGCTGGAAGATGAACTGCACGATCAGCGCCAGGACAATGATGCTGAGAAAGGTATCCTGCGTGTAACCAAGCGTCTTGCTGGCCCAGGACAGCGCGAAGGTGGTCTTGAAGTAGGTAACGTGGATCACCGGCAGCACCAGCGCGCCCAGCAGAACCAGGCGCCAGTGCTTCTGCAGCACTTCGGCGACTGGCAGCTTGACGGTCTTCTTCTGCGCGATGAGCTTCTTCATGTCGTCGGATTCTTCCAGCTTCAGCCGGATCACCATGCCGACTATCACCAGCATGGCCGAGAGCAGGAATGGAATGCGCCAGCCATAGGAAATGAACTCCGGCGTGGGCATGGCGCTGAGGGCGAAAAACACCAAGGTTGCCAGCAGGTTCCCGGTCGGTGAGCCCTGCTGGGCGAACGAGGCGTAGAGGATGCCCTTGCCCTTGGGCGCATGTTCGCTGGCGATGAGGATGGCACCCCCCCACTCGCCACCCACGGCAATGCCCTGGATGACCCGCAACAGTACCAGGCCTATCGGCGCCCAGATGCCGATGGACTCATACGACGGCAGCAGGCCGATGCCGGTGGTGGCGATCCCCATCATCACCAGCGTGATGACCAGGGTGGTCTTGCGGCCGATCTTGTCACCCATGTGACCGAATATCAGGCCGCCGATCGGGCGGGCAATGAAGCCTGACCACAACGTGACGAAGGCCAGCAACGTGGCGACGCCGGGATCGAGGTCGGAAGGAAAGAATACGTTGCCAAAGACCAGGGCAGCGGCAAAACCGTAGATATAGAAGTCATACCATTCGATGGTAGTGCCAATAAAAGAGGCAAGCCCAGCGCGCCTTGCCTTGGCTGTCTGAGTCTTCAGGTCGGGGGCAGTCGTAATGCTCATGGACTCATCTCATTATTGTTGTTTGGGTGTGAATACATGACGGCAGACCATCAGGCAGGCATGAATTCAAGATCGAGTGCTGAGCGGCGAGTGTAGGGAGCCAGACTGGAAATAAATATTCTTTTATTATTATCGTGTCATATGTATTTGCTTATCGTAGCGGTGCCAGCTTTCATACGGTCGGCAGGTATTCCCGCAGTGTCTTGAGGAAGGCCTGCCGCGACACCGCCGGTGCCGCCTCGGGGTAGATGGCGTGCGTTTCCGATAGGGCCCCGGCTTGGTCGATCTCGGCGTAGTAGAGGTTGTCCGGCCAGGCCTGGGACAGGGTCTTGGGGACCAGCGCTACGCCCATGCCCATGCTCACCATGGTCACGATGGTCTGCCACAACCGTGCCTCGTGGCGGATGATCGGGCTGAATCCCGCGCCCACGCAGCGGGCCACGATCAGGTCGTGGTAATGCGGGGATACTGCTCGAGGGAAGAGGATGAAGCCTTCGTCGCGCAGGTCTGCCAGGTCGATTTTCCGGCGCCCGGCCGCCGGGTGGCTGGCCGGTACGCAGCAGACGAACGGGTCGGCGATGACCAGCTCCGACGCCACGCCAGGCGAGGTCATGCCGCCATGCACGAAGCCCAGGTCGATCTGCCCGCGCTGGATGGCAGTCATCTGCTCGGCGCTGTTCATCTCGATAAGCACCACTTCCACGCCGGGGTTGCTCTGCTGGAAACGCTCGACTGCCTGGGGCAGGCCACGGTGCAGCATCGAGTTGACGAAGCCGATGCGCACACGGCCGATGAAGCCGGCCGCCGAGCGCTTGGTCAGGGCTTTCATCTGTTCCACCTGCACCAGCAGGTTGCGCGCTTCGGCCAGCAGGGTTTCGCCAGCGCCGGTCAGTTTGACGAACTTGTTGGTGCGCACGAACAGCTGCGTGTCGAGCTGTTCCTCGAGTTTCTTGATGTCGAAGCTCAGCGCCGGTTGCGAGATGAACAGGCGGGCGGCGGCGCGGCCGAAATGCAGCTCTTCGGCCACGGCGATGAAGTAGCGCAAGTGTTTGAGGTCCATCCGCCAGCTCCTACGATCTGTTTTTTTTATCGTAGGGTCTTTTTTTTGTATTGGATAGTTATCGAAGCGATTCCTAGGATCGGGGACAACAAAAACAACCAGGACGTCCCCGATGACCGCCGCACACCCAAGCCTCTCGACCACCGAGAGCAATATCCCCGACAGCGCAGGCATCAACCTGTTCGATGCCGATGCCAGCCTGGGCCGGCTGCTCGAGCTGTACATCCCGGCGGCCGAGCTGGCCCGCTGGAGGCCGACGCTGGAGCGCCTGGGTGCCCGCGCCGGTGGCGAGCTGGACCAGCTGGCGCTGTCCGCCGACAAGAACGCGCCTGCCCTGCAGCAGCGCACCCGCCGAGGCGAAGCGCTGCAGAGCATCCTCAAGCATCCCGACTACGTGGCCCTGGAGCGTGTGGCCTTCGGCGAGCTGGGCCTGTCGCGCATGAGCCATGTCGAGGACCGTTCCTCGCCCTTGATCAAGTACGCGCTCACCTACCTGTTCGTCCAGGCGGAATTCGGCCTGTGCTGCCCGGTGAGCATGACCGACTCGCTGACCCGCACCCTGCGCAAGTTCGGCGATGACGCCCTGGTGCAGCGCTACCTGCCGGCGCTGACCGACCCCAACTTCGAAACGCTGTTCCAGGGTGCCATGTTCATGACCGAGCAGGCGGCGGGCTCCGACGTCTCCGGCACGGTGACCGAGGCGCGCAAGCATGACGGGGCCTGGAAGCTCTACGGCGACAAGTGGTTCTGCTCCAACGCCGACGCCGACCTGGCCATGGTCCTTGCCCGCTCCAACGATCAACCGGGCCTCAAGGGCGTCAGCCTGTTCCTGCTGCCCAAGGTGCTCGACGACGGCTCGCGCAATGCCTATCGGATCATTCGCCTGAAGGACAAGCTCGGCACCCGCTCCATGGCCAGCGGCGAGATCGAGCTGCAAGGCGCCACCGCGTACCTGGTGGGCCAGGAGGGTCGCGGCTTCCAGCAGATGGCCGACATGATCAACATGTCGCGGCTGTCCAATGGCGTGCGTTCGGCCGGCATGATGCGACGCGCCTTGACCGAAGCCCTGTACATCGCCCGCCATCGCCGGGCGTTTGGCAAGGCGCTGATCGAAATGCCACTGATGCAGCGCCAGTTGCTGAAGATCATGCTGCCGACCGAGCAGGCCCGTTCGATGTTCATGCAGATCGCCACCTTGCTGCCCAAGGCCGATGCCGGCGAGCAAGCGGCGCAGAAGTGCGTGCGCATCCTCACGCCACTGGTGAAGTTCCGCGCCTGCCGCGATGCCCGCAGGGTCACCGGCGATGCCATGGAGGTGCGCGGCGGCGTGGGCTACATCGAGGAATGGAGTGACGCCAGGCTGGTGCGCGATTCGCACCTGGGTTCGATCTGGGAAGGCACCAGCAACATCGTGGCGCTGGACATCGCCCGCGCCACGGTGCGTGAGGGCGCCCTGGGGCCATTGACCGAGTATCTGCAAGGCTTGTTGGCCGAAGCCGGATTGCCCGACGCGTCCAAGGCCTTGTTCGAGCGGGTTCTGCACACTGCCAGCCAAGGCATGCGCAACGTCGCAGCGCACGATCGTACTGAAGAAGTCCGCCACAGCGGCAGCGCGCTTTACCACATCACCACGGCCATCTTCATGGCCTGGGAGGCGATGCGCATCGGCGACTTCCGCCGCCTGGCCCTGGCCCATCTGGTGCTCCAGCACAAGTTGCTGCCCAGTGATCCGCTGCAACCGCTGCACACGCCCGAGCAGGCTCAGGTGCTGGCCCAGGTTGCATCCGAACAAGCCATCGACCTCGCTGCGGCGCTGTCGTTGCTGCCACGTCGCTGATCCGGGAGCGCAGAACCATGAACAACAAGACTGGCGCCCTTGGCGGCATCAAGGTCGTCGACCTCAGCCGCGTGCTGGGCGGCCCCTACTGCACCCAGGCCCTGGCCGACCACGGCGCCGAGGTGATCAAGCTGGAACCGCTGAGCGGCGACGAAACCCGCGGCTGGGGCCCGCCCTTCGATGGCGACCTGGCAGCCTACTTCAAGGGCGTCAACCGCAACAAGCTGAGCCTGGCCGTGGACCTCTCGGTGGCCCAGGGCAAGGATGTGCTGATTCGCCTGCTGGAAGATGCCGACGTCCTGGTCGAGAACTTCAAGCCTGGCACCCTGGAGCGCTGGGGGCTGGGCTACGACACCTTGAAAACCCGCTTCCCAGGGCTGATCCACTGTTCCATCACCGGCTTTGGCGCCGATGGGCCGTTGGGTGGGCTGCCAGGCTACGACGCGGTGATCCAGGCCATGGCCGGCCTGATGAGCGTGAACGGCGACGAGCAAAGCGGCCCGACCCGCGTCGGCTTGCCGGTTGTCGACCTGGTGACCGGTCTCAACGCCCTGACCGGCGTGCTGCTAGCCCTGGCCGAACGCACCCATAGCGGCCAAGGGCAGCACGTCGATATCTCGCTCTACGATTGCGGCATGTCGCTGTTGCACCCGCATGTGCCCAACTACCTGGCTTCGGGCAAGCTGCCCAGGCTCACCGGAAATGCCCACCCGAACATCTGCCCTTACGACAGCTACCAGTCGGGGAGCGTCCCGGTGTTCCTGGCCATCGGCAACGACGGACAATTCCGCAAGCTCTGCGCGTTCATCGAAGCCGGCACGTTGCCCGATGACCCGCGCTTCGCCAACAACGCTCAGCGTCTGCGCCACCGCGATGCACTCAAAGCGTTGCTGGAGGAGAGGCTGGCCGACCACGACGGCCTGCTGCTCGCCGAGCAGCTGATGGCGCGCGGCGTGCCGTGCGGCGCCATCGCCAATGTCCAGGCCGTGGTCGATCACCCGCATACCCAGCATCGACAGATGATCTGGCGCCAGGGTGATTACCAGGGCCTGGGTTCGCCGATCAAGTTGTCGCGCACACCGCCTGCGTTGCGCCACTCGCCACCACAGCTGGGCGAACACACCCGCACGGTGCTGGCGAGCCACGGCTTCGATGCCGAGGCGATTGCCAGCCTTGAGGCCAACGGCGTGATCCCGGCCCGATAACCCAACCCTTTTTCCGTGCCGTGGCGCCTGGGATGGGCGCCGCGCACGGCTTTTTCCAGAGAACCACCATGCTCGATGCCTACCTCTATTCCGGGCTGCGCAGCCCGTTCGGCCGCCATGCTGGCGGCCTTGCCCCGTTGCGGCCCGACGACCTTGCTGCTGCGGTGCTGGCGCAGGTGATGGAAACCTCCGGGTTTCCACTTTCCGCACTCGATGAAGTCATTCTCGGCTGCACCAACCAAAGCGGCGAGGACAGCCGCAACGTCGCCCGCCATGCCGCGCTGCTGGCCAAACTGCCTTGCTCGGTCCCGGGCATTACCGTCAACCGCCTGTGCGCCAGCGGGCTGTCGGCGGTGATCGACGCGGCCCGGGCGATCACCTGCGGGGAGGGCGACCTGTACCTGGCGGGCGGCGTCGAGAGCATGTCCAGGGCGCCGTTCGTGATGAACAAGTCGGCGACGCCGTTCAGCCGTTCGGTCGAGCTGTTCGACAGCACCATCGGCGTACGCTTTCCCAATGGCCGGCTGATTGCCCAGTACGGCAATCACAGCATGCCGGAGACGGCCGACAACCTGGCCGCGCAGATGCAGATCAGCCGCGAGGAGGCCGACGCCTACGCCGCGGCCTCCCAGGCGCGCTACCAGGCGGCGTTGCGGGACGGTTTCTTCGCCGGCGAGGTCATGCCCATTGCCGTGCCAGCAGGGCGCAGGGGCGAGATGCTGGAGGTCGATGCCGACGAGCATCCACGGCCAGAGTCGGATGTGGCGGCGCTGGCGCGTTTGCCCGCCTTGTTCCCGGGTGGCGTGGTCACGGCGGGCAACGCGTCCGGTATCAATGACGGCGCCGCCGCACTGGTGATCGGCAGCCGGCAGGTGGGCGAGCGGCACGGGGTGAAGCCGCTGGCAAGAATCCTGTCTTCCGCAAGCATTGGCGTGGAGCCCAGGATCATGGGTATCGGCCCGCACCAGGCCATCCTCACTGCCCTGCAACGCGCCCAGCTGACCCTCGACCAGGTCGATCTCATCGAAATCAACGAAGCCTTCGCCGCCCAGGTGCTGGCCTGCCTGAAAGCCTTGGGCCTGCCGTTCGACGACCCACGCGTGAACCCTCACGGCGGGGCCATCGCCGTGGGCCATCCCCTGGGTGCTTCCGGCGCGCGCCTGGCGCTCACCGCAGCGCGCAGCTTGCACCAGCGCAACCAACGCTACGCGGTGGTCAGCCTTTGCGTGGGTGTCGGCCAGGGCGTGGCCGTGGTTCTGGAGCGCTGCTGACCCTCGAGCGGGAGCACGTTCGCGCCCGCATTGTTCGTCTGGAGAACACATGTACAACAACAATAAGACCACTGTTTTCCTCTTCACCACGCTGGCCGGCTGCAGTGGCCTGGCAGTGGCCGAAGGATTCGTCGAGGATGGCAAGGCCACCTTGTCGATGCGCAACTTCTACATGAACCGCGATTTTCGCGACGGGGCAGGGCGCTCGAAAAGCGAGGAGTGGGCCCAGGGGTTTCTGCTCGACTATCGCTCGGGGTACACCCCTGGCACTGTGGGCTTCGGCGTGGACATGCTGGGCAAGCTGGGTATCAAGCTTGACTCCAGCAGCGACCGCGCCGGCACCGGGCTGCTGCCGGTGCAGGAAGATGGGCAGGCTGCCGACAGTTATTCGCGGCTGGGCGCCGCGGCGAAGGTGCGGGTGGCCAGGAGCGAGTTGAAGGTCGGCACTTTGGTGCCCAAACTACCGACGGTGCAGCCCAACTACGGGCGGCTGTTCCCGCAGATGTTCCAGGGTGGGGTACTGACTTCCAACGATCTCGCCAACACCACGCTGACCCTTGGCCGGCTCGATGAAGTCAGCCAGCGCAACGAGTCAGGCCAGGGCAGCATCGCGCTGTACAACCGCAACGGTCGCTTCCGCACGGCGGCACCTGCCGATCATTTCTATCTGGGCGGGGTGGACTACCAATGGAACAAGCACTGGTCCACCAGCTACCACTACGGCAAGCTCGACGACGTCTATGCGCAGCACTTCATCGGCATGAAAGGGCGCACGGCCGTGGGCAGCGATGCGCTGGAGCTGGACCTGCGGCTGTCGATCAGCGACGACACCGGCGGCGCGGCGGGCGGCAAGATCGACAACCGCGCCTTGAACGGCATGCTCACCTATCGCCAGCACGCCGGCCATGCCTTTGGCCTGGGGTTGCAGAAAATGAGCGGGGGCAGCGCCTTCCCGTACCTCGATGGCACCGACCCGTACCTGATCAACTTCGCCCAGTATGGCGATTTCTCGGAGCAGAACGAGAGGTCCTGGCAGCTGCGCTACGACTATGACTTTGCCGCCAGCGGACTACCGGGGTTGAGTTTCATGTCGCGCTACTTCCACGGCCAGAATGCCAAGGTGCTGGGGCATGACTCGGGCAAGGAATGGGAGCGCGATACCGATATCAAGTACGTGATCCAGGGCGGCCCGTTAGCGGGCGTGGGGATCACCTGGCGCAATGCGACCTACCGGTCCTCATTCACGCGTGACGTGGATGAAAACCGCTTTTATCTGAGCTATGAAGTGCCGCTTTTGTAACCTTGTTTTGCGCGAGATGCATTCAGTGCATCCATTGTGGCCGTTGGCGGGTAGTGCTAATGGGTGGTCTGTGACTGCCCAGCCAATTGACCTGTCAGGAGCACTGCCCATGAACCTCAAACCCTCCGCCTGCCTGCTCGCCTGCTGCCTCACCCTGGCGCTGCAGCCAACCCAGGCCCGGTCCGCGCTGCCAGATGCAGTCAAGGTCCCCGATGGCCACCGCGTCATGCTCGAAACGGTCGGCATCGGCGAGATCACCTACGAGTGCCGCGACAACGCCAACACACCAGGCCAGACCGAATGGACCTTCGTTGGCCCCAAGGCAGTGCTCAAGGACCGTGCCGGCAAACAGGTGGGCGACTACTTCGGCCCCCCCGCCACCTGGCAGGCCCAGGATGGTTCGAAAGTGACCGGTACGCAGTTGGCCGTGGCACCGGCAGACAAAGGTTCCATACCTTATCAACTGGTCAAGGCCAACCCGGCCGAAGGCAAAGGCGCCATGCAGGGGGTCAGCTATATCCAACGCCTGGCCACCCGCGGCGGCGTGGCCCCGGCCGGCGACTGCACAGCGCAGAACAAAGGTGCCAGGCAGGTCGTCCAGTACCAGGCTGACTATGTGTTCTGGACAGCCAAGTAAAGCGTACGTGAGCGTTCACGTTGCTCGTGATGATCTACGCTCGTTGGCAAGCCCCCGGCTGGATCGCCGGGGTCCCTTGCCTGACTCAAGGAAGCCGTACACGTTGAACTCACCTGCCGCCCCATTCGACTTCCACCGCTGCCTGGAGGCCTGTGCACAGGGCGACCGGCGAGCCTTGCAGGCACTTTACGATCACGAAGGCGCGCGCCTGCTGGGCGTTGCCCGGCGCATAGCCCGCGACGACGCCACCGCAGAAGACATCGTCCACGATGCGTTCATCCGCATCTGGACCCGCGCCGCCAGCTTCGATCCGGCGCGCGGCTCGGCACGCGGCTGGATCTACAGCATCACCCGCCACCTGGCGCTGAACTCGATACGCGATACCCGCCGTGAAACCGTGCTGGACGCAGCCGATATCGACGCGGCGCCTGCAATGCAGGGGGGGCTCGATGACATTGACCTCTGGTCAGGCTCGGCGAAAATCTACCGTTGCCTTGAACAACTGCAGCCCGCACCGCAGCGCTGCATCCTGCATGCCTATGTGGACGGCTGCAGCCATGCCGAGATCGCCGTTTTGCTGGGCGCACCACTGGGCACCGTCAAGGCCTGGATCAAACGCAGCCTCAAGGCGCTGCGGGAGTGCCTGGAATGAAGCCGGACTCATCCGAAGCACTGGACAGCCTCGCCGGGGAATATGTGCTGGGCACCTTGTCGCTCGAGGAGCACGCCGCGCTGGCCGACCGTCTGCGTACCGACCCCGCATTACGTGCCGCCGTGGATGCCTGGGAGGCCCGGCTGCTGGAGCTGACTGCGCTGGCTGATCTGCAGCCACCGAGCGGCCGCCTGTGGGGCCGCATCCAGCGCAGCCTTGACGACGCGGCCGCGCCCGTCACTCAACAGCGAACCCACTGGTGGAAGCGCCTCGGCCTTTGGCAAGGGTTGAGTGTCGCGGGGCTTGCTGCAAGCTTGTTGTTGGCGTTTATCGTGCTGACCACGCCTGCGCCCACTACGCGATACCTGGTGGTGCTGGTGGCGCCGAGCAGCCAGGCACCTGGGTGGGTGGTGCAGGCCAGTGACAATCGCATGATCGAGCTGATTCCGCTTGGTCAGGATGCGGTTCCCGAGGGGATGGCCTTGCAGTTCTGGACCAAGGGCGAGCAGTGGCGCGCCCCGGTTTCGCTGGGCCTGGTCAAGCCAGGCGAACCCTATCGCGTGCCATTGCAGAGCCTGCCACCGCTGGAGGTCAACCAGCTGTTCGAGCTGACGCTGGAGAAAGCAGGTGGCTCGCCAACCGGGCTGCCGACCGGTCCGGTGAAGTTCATTGGCCGGGCGGTAAAAGTGATATGACCCGGTACGCTACCGGGATTGATGCTGGAACACTGCAAGGGCAGGCGGGATGCGGCCCTCGCGCGGTTCAACGCGTCGCTGACCTGTCAGCAACGTTCTATCACCCGTACTAGAAATCCACCTTGCCCCGGCCCGCCTTGACAGTCCCCCGCCTGGCTTTTCCTTCGAGGCGGCGGGTTTTCGAGCCCAGGGTCGGCTTGGTGGGGCGGCGCTTCTTTTCGGTCTTGCCTGCCGCGATGATCAACTCGGCAAGGCGCGCCAGTGCATCAGCACGGTTCTGCTCCTGGGTGCGGTACTGCTGGGCCTTGATGATCAACACGCCGTTGCCGGTGATGCGGCTGTCACGCAGGGCCAGCAGCCGCTCCTTGTAGAACTCCGGCAGCGATGAGGCCGGGATGTCGAAGCGCAGGTGCACGGCGCTGGACACCTTGTTGACGTTCTGCCCACCCGCGCCTTGCGCGCGGATGTAGGTCAGTTCGATGTCGGCATCCGGGAGATGCACGGTGTTGGAGATGGTCAGCATGGCGAGGCCCTTGTAATTGGCCCCATTATCAGATCAATCGCCCGTTCATGAAAGATAGGCAACTGACTGGCACTAAAAGTCGACGCTGCCCGAAAAGCGCACCACGCGCGGTGTGCGTGGCAGATTCCAGGTGATGACGAGGCGTAGGTCGGCAGAGCCAGACCCTTTGTCAGTCAGGCGATGATGCGGGTTGTTGTGCGTAATATGTTGTGTATTATGTGCTGTGTCAGATCGTTTTTTAAGCCAGTAACCAGTAAGAAAGCAGGTCACGAGGAAAGTCATATGACATCCCTATTAGCCAGAGCTGAGCAGGCAGTGTCTGCTACGACGATGGCCAGAACATTCGGCGCCCGATTGAAGGAAGTCACCAGTGGAGAGGCTATCCACCTGGTGATTTTCAAGGACAATGAGCCCGCCGCTGTGCTTATCGGCGTTGATGCCTTTCAAGCAATGCAAGATGAGCTCGAAGATTTGCGCGCCGATCGTCTGGCATCTGAGCGTTTGCTCAGCCTGAATGACGAAAATACAGTGAGCCTCGAAGACATGGAGGCTCGCTTCAGGTAGCCAACACAATGGTCTGGAGTGTCAAGTTTCACCCGCAAGTAGAAGATGACCTCAGGCAGCTCGGTACTGCGGAGGCTCGAAGAATCCTGAAAGTAGTGCGCGAGCGTATGGCTGAAGGAGAACCCGAGAAACTGGGGAAAACCCTTCGTGGGTCACTCGCGGGCTGCCGTCGGATACGCACAGGCGATGTGCGCATCGTCTATCGGATTCAAGGCAGTGAAATCGTTGTAGTCCTATGTGTCGGGGCGCGACGGGATAATGAGGCTTATCAGGCGGCCGTAAAGCGAATTTGAATTGAAACCCCGCCCGTGCGGGGTTTCTTTTTCAACTGAAAATGGCTGTAGGCGACACTGGATCATTTTCATGTCGCCCATCAAAAAGATAATCAGTTTGCCATCCCCAGCTCAGCATCATCCATCAATGCCTTGGCCAATGCACTCAGGTAATGCGCCGCCCAGATCATCATCGGTTTCTCTTCCATCAACCCGATAACGGTCAGTTCCCGCACATAGCCCATCAGTTCCGAGGACTGTTCCCGAGCACTTCGGCAGGGGATACCTGCTTCGATGCGAAACAGTGGATGTGTCTGGTTTTCACCCTGAAAAAAAATGGTCTTGCCAACGGTGAACTTGGAGTCGTCTGTAGTCATTGGTTTCCACTCTGAATCTCCGCTGCCCGGGCTGGCCTCATCGCAGGCAAGCCAGCTCCCACAGGTACTGCGCAAGGCGCAGGCATTCTGGTTTCAGGCCCAACTCAGGCAGCAGATGGTTTCGCCTCAGTGCAGCGTTCGCGGCTCGGTTGGCATCTGTACCTGAATCAGTGCCGCCTCAAGCAGCACACGTAGCGACTCAAGTTCATGGGTCGATGCCATCATCAATGTCGCCGCGGACGACATTGGCTGTAGCATCATGGCTTGCTGCGATATGGCCAGCGCACAGAGTGCGTAGTCCGCAGCTTGAATAAGGGTGTCTTCGAGGGAGTGGGGAGTGCGGGGTGGTTCGGGAACCATCTTCAACATCGCTTATTACCTCTAAATGATGCCGCCACCTGCCTGCTGTCAAACAGAAGGGTGGCAGCTGTACATGGGTTGACAGACCGGCGGAATAAGCAAGTTCCGGCGCACGCGAGCGTGCCCCACGCACAGCCACCATGAAGGGTTAGCTGCATGCTTAATACCGTTACGGCCTGTCAAAGCCGAGTCACTGATGTGCAGTGACAGGCCGAGACTAGAGCGCCAGCAGGGCAGCCGCAACGGAAAATAGGCGGTAGCAGTATCTTTCAGAATCAGACTACGAGGAAGGTAAAAATTCTGACTTTTCGACACATTTGGATAGTCTTTCAACTATGTCGTGGTCAGAACGCTATGCCCACACCTCGGAAAAGCCGCCAGGAATTAAATGAAAAAGTACCTCACCCTAGCAATCGCACTGCTGGCCCCGCTGGTGCTGACGGCCTGCTCCACAACGGGCGCCGGAAAACCACCCAGCGAAACGGCGATCGCAACTGCCAACTACCAGAAAAGCGACCTGTACGGCCTCTGGTACTTCAACGCCGACGACGGCACCTCCCAAGTGCTGTCGCTGTTGCTGCTCAAGGCAGACGGTTCAGCAACCGACTTCCTGATCGTCAGCGATAAAAGCTCGATGCAAAAAGTCGTACAGCAGTCGGCCTGGTCGTATGACGGCAACCGTAATGTCTTCGAGCAGACGATCAGCGAAGTCTCCATCCAGAAAGGCAAGGCTCCGGCGACGGTCACTCATCCGCATGAAGTGATTCGTGCATCGGTCGAACTGGTAAGGCTGGATAACAAAGTGATGGGCATCAAGTTCAAACGGGAAGACGGCGAGGTTACCAGCTACCTCAAGGGCAGCGCCGCCATGCTTGAGAAGCTCAAGCACATCCAGTAGGTGCCTGCCCCCACGCCTTTGTTCGATGGTATGAACGTGTAGGCCACGATTCCTAGCAACGCTCAATTGTTGGGCGATTCAGCGCTGGTGAAACTGTGAAAAACAACACAGTGGAACCACTCCCATGCGCCTGCACCCCTCACACCCTCTGACGCGCAGCCACTGGCTGCAGAGTCTGGAGGAAAACCTGCAGCCCACCCTGCCCCTTGAGGGTGAATGCAACGCCGACGTCGCTATCGTCGGCGGTGGCTTTGTCGGCCTGTGGACGGCGCTCACGCTCAAGGAACGCACCCCGCACCTCGACATCGTCGTGCTGGAGCAGGACATCTGCGGCGGCGGTGCATCGGGGCGCAATGGCGGCTTTGTCATGTCATGGTGGCCGAAGATCGGTTCGCTGTTGAGCTTCTGCAGCGAGGAGCAAGCGCTGTTCCTGGCCAATGCCGCCGAGCGGGCGATCGCCGAGTTGGGCGAGTTTTGCGAGCAGCATGCAATCGATGCGCACTTTGCCAACAAAGGCTGGCTCTGGACGGCGACAACCCCCGCCCACATCGACAGCTGGAACGGCACACTCGACCTGTGCGCACGGCTTGGCGTTCAGCCTTTCGAGCGTGTATCAAGGGAAGACGTGGTGGCGGCCACGGGTTCCGATGTTCACCTTGCAGGCATATTTGAACGCAGCAACGCAACCGTGCAGCCAGGTGCTCTGGTGCGCGGCATGCGCAAGGTGGCCAGGGCGGCGGGGGTTCGCATTTTCGAACAAACCCCGGTCAACCGGATCGAGCCGGGGAAAACGGTACGGCTGAGCGCCAGCAAAGGCCATGTCAACGCCAGTTCCGTGGTATTGGCCAGCAATGCCTGGGCGGCTTCGATTGCAGAGCTCGCCAAGCTGATCGTCCCCGTCAACAGCTCCATCGTGGTGACCGAGCCGATTCCCGAGAAACTGCAGCAGATGGGCTGGACGGGTCAGCAGTCGATCACCGACTCGCAGCTGATGGTGGACTACTACCGCACCACCCAGGACGGGCGCATTGCCTTTGGCAAGGGTACCGGCGCGCTGGCCTATGGCTCGCGCATAGACAACACCTTCAGCAAGCACCCGCAGAGTATCGAGCTGACGGAAGCTGACTTTCGACGCACCTACCCGAGCCTTGCCTCGACCCGGATTGCCAGTGCCTGGTCAGGGCCGATCGATCGCACCTACGACAGCCTGCCGGTGTTCGGCACGTTGGCTGAAAGCCAGAACATTCATTACGGCATCGGCTGGAGCGGCAACGGCGTCGGCCCCAGCCGCCTCGGTGGCCGCATTCTCGCCAGCCTGGTGCTCGGCAGCGAGGACGAGTGGAGCACCTGCTCGCTGGTCGGCCGCAGATGCAAGACCTTCCCGCCAGAGCCGTTCCGCTTCCTCGGTGGCGCGCTCGTGCGCAATGCCGTGCTCCGCAAGGAGCGCGCGGAAATGAGCGGCGCGCGGCCCTCTGCCATTGACCGCCTGCTGGCCGGGCTCGCCCCGGCCGGCCTTGAAGACAAAGCCTGACCCTACAGGAGCCAACACCATGACCCCAATCATCAAACGCCTGACTGCCGATACTGCATTCTCAGCCCCGAGGCCGGTCGCCCAACCCTTGGGTGACCTGGTTTCGCAGACCCGTCTTGCCCTGGATGAGGGCGTGCAAAGCCCGCATTTCTCACTGGGCGTGTGGGAGTGCACGCCAGGTAGCTGGCGCCGTCAGGTGCTGCAGGCCGAGTACAGCTATTTCATCAGCGGCAAGGGCAGCTTCACGCCTGACGAAGGCGAGGTCATCCACTTCCAGGCGGGTGACGCGGTTTACTTCCCGCCGAACACAACCGGTGTCTGGGTGATCGAGAAAACCGTCACCAAGCACTATTTCATCGTTGGCTGATCGGCCCTCGCACCTCCCATAATTTCAATAAGAAAGGTCGCTATATGAGCGTGTTCGATATCATCGAAAATTCGCCCGTCTCCAAGTTCCATCGCAAGTTGCTGCTGGCGTGCTGCGGTGGCCCATTCCTGGACGGTTACATCCTCAGCCTGATTGGCATTGCCCTCATTGGCTTCGCCCAGGACATTCCGGCAACGCCCGTCGAGACGGGGCTCATCGGTGCCGCTTCGTTGCTGGGTATCTTCTTTGGCGCGACAGTGTTCGGTGCAGTCACCGACCGGATCGGCCGCGAAACCATGTACGCGCTGGATCTGACGGTTCTCATCATTGCCTGTGGCCTGAGTGCATTTGTCACTGATGCCTGGCAGTTGATCCTGCTGCGATTCGTCATTGGCCTCGCGGTCGGCGCGGATTACCCGATTGCTACTTCTCTGCTTACCGAGTTCACGCCTTCCAAGCGCCGTGGTTTCATGATTGGCCTGTCTGGGCTGGCCTGGTCGGTGGGTGCGATGACGGCGTTTGTCGTGGGCTATCTGGTGGTCAAATTCAGCGGTGACCACTCCTTGTGGCGCTGGATGCTGTTCAGCGGTGCCGTTGTCGGCCTGATCGTGGTGATCATGCGTCGCGGCATTCCCGAGTCACCGCGCTGGCTGGCGAGCAAAGGGCGGGTGAAGGAAGCAGAAGCGGTCATTCAGCAGGTCTATGGCAAAACGGTGAAAATCACCCAGCACGACATTGATCAGCTCAATGATGGCGGGCGTCCACGTTCCATGCTGGCAGACTTGAAGATGATTTCGTCAGGCGGCTACCTCAAGCGCACGATCATGTGCGGCGTGCTCTACTTTGCCCAGATCACTCCGCAGTACGTGCTGTATACCTTCGGTGGAATGATCTTGATTTCCGCAGGTATCAAAGGGGTTAACGCGTCCACATTGGGTGAGTTGCTCATCGCCGTTCTATTCGCTATTGGCGTGATACCGGCGTTGAAGCTGGTAGAGACCTGGGGGCGCCGCCCCATGGTGCTGGTGCCGTTCGCGTTGATGGCAATTCCGCTGTTCGCGCTTGCGCTGTGGGCTGATGCCCCGGCCTGGTTCATCATCGCTGCGTTCGCGTTCTATGCGTTTGTCTCTGGCGGGCCGAGCATCCTGGAGTGGATCTACCCCAACGAATTGTTCCCGACCTCCGTGCGCGCCACCGCAGTTGGCGTAGCGGTAGGTATAAGCCGTATCGGTGCGGCCACCGGTACGTACCTGACGCCTATCGGTATCGAGTCCATTGGCCTGCAAGGCACATTGCTGATTGGTGCCGGCATAACACTCCTTGCGTTCTTCGTCTGCCTGGCTTGGGCACCGGAAACCAAAGGGCGTTCGCTACAGCAATCGGCCTCGCTGAGCATGGCGACGTAATTGTCTGCCCCTGGCGCTTATCTGGCTCGACGGTCGATGGGCGTCGCTGCTAGGGTGGATGCCTCGCCGAGCGCTTCGGCATCCGCTGTGTGGCAGTCCATTACCATGTCTTTCAGCATCCAGGGCATCATCGACAATGCATCGCTGCGTACCCGGTTGCTCACGGGGGCAGAAGGCGTGCAGCGAGCGTTGCGATGGGCCCATGTATGCGAGTTGTCCGACCCCAGCGAATGGCTGGGGGAGGGCGACTTGCTGATGACCACGGGTATCGGTATCCCCCGTGATGCCGATCAGCAGCGGGTTTACGTGACGCGGCTTGCCGATGCCAAGGTGGCCGGGGTGATGATCGGCGAGAACATGCAGGCGCCGGACAACCTCTCGGCACTCTGTGACCAGGCATCGCTGCTCGGCTTCCCGGTACTGACCACTCACTATTCGGTGCCGTTCTCGGCAGTGACCAAGGCCATTCTGGATGCACGGCAGCAGACAGAGGACCAGCGCCGGCGTGCTGTGGTGCGGCTGTATGAAAGCGCAAGGATCGGGCTGCGGCACTTGGGCCTGAACGGCTTGTTGTCGAGGCTTTGCGCAGATGTGGCGGCCGAGCTCTATCTGTTCGACACGCGCAGCCTGCTGCCATGGGAACAGGGGCTGCCGCAGCTGCCAGAGCAGTGGTGCAAGGTGATCGCCATGCGCGCTCGCCTTACCTACGACCTGACCCGTTGCCATGACGGGGATCGCGAAGCGCTGGTAATGGCACTGCCGGCGCTCCCCGAGTGCGCGATTCTTGCCACGGGCGGCGAGTTGCTCGACTACGGCATTCTGCACCATATCGCATCGGTGCTCGCGATCGAGTTGGAGCGCGTGCAGAGCGAGCATGAGCGAATGCTTCGCCTGGGCTCCGAGCTCGTGGATGACCTGGTCAACACGAGGTTGAGCGAACGCGCTGCGGCTGAGCGCCTGGAACAGCTTGAATGTCCACCGGCCGGCGCGCGCCTGGCGTTGGCCCGGCTCGATGCAGCGGCTCCCGATAGCTGGCAGCTTGAGCTGAGTCGGCAAGGCCTGAGAGTGCTCGCGCGGCAGGCAGGTGATGAGCTGGTGATCCTGTTGGCCGACCCGGCAGCCTGCAAGCCCTTGCAGGACCTATTGGGCACTGGCCTGGGTGTCAGCGCCCCGCTGGAGACGGGCCTCAGGGCGGCTGAAGCGCTGCGCGAGGCGCGCCTGGCCCTGGCGCACACGACACCCGCGCGGCCGGTCGTCGACTATGCCCATGCACTGGATGAAGCCTTCTGGCTGCCCAGCGATCTGGCGCAGGCGCGCAGGATGTACCGACGGGTGATTGGCAGCCTGGTCGACTACGACGCAGACAATGGCAGCCAGCTTATCCAAACGCTGCGGGTCTTTCTCGAGCAGAACAGGTCGTGGCAAAAATCGGCGCAGATACTCAACGTGCACAAGCAGACCCTGGTCTATAGAGTGCGCAGGATCGAAGCGATTACCGGGCGTTCGCTGGATGACACCGAAGGTGTGGTTGCGCTCTGGATTGCCCTGCGCGCGATGGATATTGCAGCTGACGGGATGCCATCCACACCCATGAAAAATGCTCGGCCATTTTCCCCGCAATGATCACGCTCACGAAGATGGCTACCGGTAGGATCAGTTTGTTCATCAGGTCTTCCATACGGGGCATACCCGAGCAGCTTCGGCACTCGAGCGTGGTTAGGGGTGTATTCTGTGTCGCAGCCGAATGAATGCCCTCTATCGTTACCCAAGCCCAAGGATGAGCATCTTGAACACCCGCAACCCCGTCATCAGCGTGCTGATCTTCCCGATCGCGCCCATCGCCGTGATCTTTCTGACCCACATGCTCTGCCGGGAACTCTGGTACGCAAGCTACTACGTGCCAGGTGAGGATGGCGGCGAAGTCGAACCGGCAATGGCCATGATCGGCATTCCGTTTCTGTTGATCGTCGGCTCATTGCTGCTGGGCAGCATGACCGCGCTGGGCAAGTGGGGCGCGCCGCGCTGGCTGACCGCTTTGGTGCGAGTGCCTGTGGCCAGTGTGGCGCTGCTGCTCTCGCTGGTGGCGAGCGCATTCTTCATGGGGCAGCCCCAGGCCGTGTTCAGCCATTGGCAGGTGGCTTGCGCCTGGCTGTTATGGTTGGCGAGTGCGGCAGCCTTGGTTGTGCAGCAATGGGATCGGTTGCGCGGCCAATAAGCGCCTACCCTTGGCTCAGCTTCAGGCATCATGTACGCAGCCCCATTCGAAAGCCGACCTCAGCCCATGACCGACAGCACCAACCCCAACCGCGCCATCTACGATCTGGACATGCTCCGCGCCGTGGTCATGGTCGCCGACTGCGGCAGCTTCACTACCGCTGCTGCGCGCCTGCATTCCACCCAGTCCACGGTCAGCCAGAAGGTGCGCCGGCTGGAGGAAATGGTCGGCCACCAGCTGCTTGACCGCAGCAACCGCGAGGTGCACCCGACCGACGCCGGTGAAACCCTGTTGCGTTATGCGCGGCACTTGCTGGCGGTCAGCAGCCAGCTGACCGAAGCGATGTCGGGCGGGGTTTCGGTCACGGTGCGTATCGGCCTGCCGGACGATTTTGTCGCGGGCAAGACGATGCAGGCGCTGGCGGCGTTCAACCGGCTCAATCCGACGGTCAAGCTGGAGATCACCGGTGGCCTGAGCCGCGACCTGATGAGCACCTACGACCGTGGCGAGCTGGACCTGGTGCTGGTCAAGCAACGGCGTCACAGCCGCGAGGCCAATGCCTGCCAGCCAGAGCGCATCGAGTGGATCGACAGCGCGCAGTACCCAAGCTTCGCCCAGGACCCGATCCCGCTGGTGACCTTTCCGCCGCGGGGCTTGTACCGCGATGACATGATCAGTGCAGTCGAGGCCATGGGCCGCAGCTGGCGCATCGGTTTTACCAGTTCGAGCCTGGCGGGTATCCAGGCAGCGGTGGCCAATGGGCTGGGTGTCAGCCTGCTGCCGGCGCGGGTGGTGACGGCCGGGCATCGGGTGCTGGGGGCGGAGGAGGGGTTCAAACCGATCCGGGTGTTCGAGGCGGCGATATTTCATCGGCCTACGGCGGATCCTATGGTCCAGGAGCTGGCCGAGATTCTGATTGGCATCTTGCGGGCAGAGGCTGAGTGATGGGGGCTGCTTCGCAGCCCACCGCCGCGGTTCGTCGCCACGACAAGCGCGGCTCCCACAGGGTATCGCATTGCCTGATCAAGATAGTTAGAGCCAGATTGCATCCCAGTGTGGATAGTCGCCAACCTTCTCGACCAAGCCTGCTCGCTTCGGGTTCATGACAATGTATCGCGCCACTGCCTGAACATCTTCTTCACGGCGCAGCGCCCGGTCATGAAAGCCCTTCTGCCACAGCTGCCCGCTGCGCCCTTTGTGCCGATTGATCATCATGGTGCTTCGCGACTTCACTCTCCGCATCAGTTGCCTCAAGCTCAGTGGCCCGAGCTCGATGAGCCAGTGAAAATGGTCGGGCATCACTACCCAGGCTAAAGACCGGGCTGTGCCTTCCTCTTGCGCCAGACGGAACTGCTCCACCAGCAGTCGGGCCGAATGAAATTCACTGAAGATATGTGCCCTGCCCAACGTCGAGCTGGTGAGCAGATACAGGCGGCTGGTTTCTGAAAATCGGCCAAGCCTCAATTGATCTGAATGGGGACGATCCATGTTCCCTGCCTCCTGATGTTGTGCTCATCAGGCTAGTGGCTAGGTGTTCGTTGCAGGCAGGACAACTGACACCTGATGTGTCTGTAGGGGGCTGCTTTGCAGCCCATCGCCGGCAAGCGCGGCTCCCACCTTGAACGTTGTACGCTGGCCAGGTGGGAGCCGCGCTTGCCGGCGATGGGCCGCAAAGCGGCCCCGGGGAGCTCCCTAGCGACGCAGTTCTGCAGCAAACTGCGCAGCCTTCAACTGCAACTGCGCAGGCCCGCCCCAGAACGCCCCATGGCGCACGATCACCCGTTCATGAATGGCCGCTGCCACCGCCGCCGCCGCATTGGGCGCCTTGAACAGCACGAAGCTGGCTTCGTTGCCCACCATCAACCCGTAATCCCGCTTGCCCATCACCCCGGCACTGGCCTCGGTCGCCATCTCCAGCGCCACCCGCAGTTCGTCGTCGGTGTTGAAGCCCGAGCGGTAGCTGACCAGCATCGCCCGTTGCAGCATGTCGCCGTTGCCGTAGGGCCACCAGGCATCCTGGATGTTGTCGTTGCCGGTGAACACCCGCACCCCACCTGCACGCAGGCGCAGCACGGGCGGGAAGGCGTGGTCACCGGGGGCATTGGTCATGATCGAGACGCCGGCACGGGCCAGTACTTCAGCGGTGCTGTCGACTACCGCGTCGCTGACGTCGCCCAGTCCATAAGCGTGGCTGACCGCCACCAGCCCTTGCATGCCCAGCGCTTCGGTACGTGCGGCAATGCGCTTGAGCTGGGCGATGCAGATGTCGCCCGGTTCGTGCAGGTGGATGTCGACTTTCACGCCATGCCGATCGGCAATGCCGAAAACGATATCGAGCTGCGCTTCAGCGTCGCCATCCAGGGTAGTCGGGTCGATGCCGCCGACCACCTGCACGCCTTCACGCACCGCGGCTTCCATCACTTCGGCAGTGCCGGGGCAGGTCACCACGCCCGCCTGCGGGAAAGCCACCAGCTCGATGTCGATCAGGTCCTTCCACTTGTCGCGGGCTTCAAGGATGGCGCGCAGGTTGGTCAGGCCGGTGGTGGCGTCGACGTCGACATGGCAGCGCATGGCCAGGGTGCCGAACGAGGCGGCCTGGCGAATCAGCGCGTCGGCGCGCTCGACGATCGGCGGGGCGCTGGCAAGCTCGCGCTTCTCCACGGCCAGCCGTTCGCGCAGGCTGGCGACCGGCTGGTGCGGGCGCCAGCGGTCGCCGACGAAGCTCTTGTCCAGGTGGATGTGGCCGTCGACGAAGCCGGGCAGCACCAGCAAGCCTTCGAGGTCGATGGTCTCAAGGGCGGCGATGCTGGCGCGTTGTGGGCCGATGTGGCTGATGCGGCCGTTGTTCACGGCAATGTTCAGGGGTTGGCCATCGGCATCGATGGCATTGATGAACTCACGGTCGTTCATGATTGGGGCCCTTTTTTTCCGAGGCTTGGTCAGCGTCATACGGTAGGGAGGATCCACGGCCCTCACAAATTAATTATCAGGATCGACCACAGTGCGTTTCTTGATACAGGCATGGGAAGTTGGCCGGCATTAAAAAGTGCACTGAAGTCGATTCCGATAATTAACTTTCAAACCCTGTGAACACCGCCCAGGATGAGCGCGTGACCCGCCATGGCGCCTGCCACGGCGCTTTCCAGGGCAGGTCGACAACCACAATAAAAACAAATGCCGTGTCGGAGTCCTCTCATGAACAATGATTCCAAGCTGCTGCGTGCCGCCTTGATTTTCATTGCCTGTACTGCATTCATTGTCTGTGGTGTGCAACCCATTTTCATGGGCTTGGTCACCGAGCAATTGAGCCTGTCACTCGACCAGCAGGGCTGGGTGGTGTCGGTAGAAATGATCGGCATGACCTTGGGTACCTTGCTGTGCCCGATACTGATGAAGCGCCACGGTGGGCGCAGCCTGTGCCTGTGGGGCGGCGCGCTGTGCGTGGCCTTGAGCATCGCCACGGCCTTCGCCGGCAGCAACACGTTGCTGCTGGCCGTGCGCCTGGCGGCCGGCACCTGTGCGGGGCTGGTTTACGCCTATGCCGTGTCGACGCTGGGCCGTTTGCCCAACCAGGACCGTTCGTTCGGCTTGATGCTGCTGCTGCAGACGCCGGAGTACTCGCTGTTTTCGGCAGCGTTGCCACTGCTCGCCGCGCAGAGCGGAACGCTGACCGCCTTGTGCGCATTCGGCCTGTGGTATTTGCTGATCTGCGGCGCCAGCCTGGTGCTGCCACACCGCCCGATGCTGTCGCTGGCAAACGGCGAAGGTTCGCCCGCCCAGGGTGGCTCGGCGCGTACCGGGCGCACGGCGCTGCTGGGCATGCTGTTCATGCAGGTCGCCATCTATTGCGTGTGGGGCTTCATCGACCAGCTGGCGCGCGATCAGGGCATTGACGGGGTCGACATCGGCTGGGCGTTCGGCCTGTCGGCCATCGGTGGCCTGCCCGGGGCAGGGCTGCCAAGCCTGCTGGGTGCGCGGGTCAATCGCCAACTGATGATCGCGGTGGGACTGGCGGCGGTGTTCATCTCCATTGCCATGCTCACCGGTCATACCCGCACGCCTGTGCAGCTGTTCGTTGCGCTGCTGTTGATCAACTTTGGCTGGGTGCTGTCGTTGTCGTACTACATGGCGCTGATCACCACCAACGACCCGACCGGCAAGCTCACGCCGCTGGTCAGCATTACCCTGATGGGCGCGGCGGCGGTGACCCCGGCGCTGATCGCCCTGCTTGTAGACGGCTCCAACCAACAACTGATCTTCCTGCTGGGCACGGCGGCGCTGGTGATCGCCTTTGCCGTGACCTGTCTGGGGGCAGGGGCCAGGGCACCGCGTCGCAAGGCGGCGATCTGAACCATCACGCGCCGGTAATGGTCATTCAATCGAAACATTACCACCCTAGAGTTGGGACAGGCGCCTTGCACGGCGCCTGTCCCGCCCACCGAATGGGATCGCGCGCATGAAGGCAATGGACACCGCTACCGCCAGACGCAAGGGTATAAAGCTTCGCGCCACGGTGATCTACCGCAAGGATGGCGAGGTACTGTTCGTGCGCAAGCGCAACGCCAAGTGGAACCTGCCTGGCGGTACCGTAGAGCGTGATGAAACGCCTTTGCAGGCTGCGCATCGTGAGATGGTCGAGGAAACCGGCCTGGCGTTCGACGAGCTGCACTATATCGCCGAATTCCGCGAGGACAAGGTGATCCATTACCTGTTCGAAGCTCGCAAGACAGCTTCCAAACCGCGCCCATGCAACGAAATAGACGCCTGCCGCTGGATCAAGCCAAAGGCTGTATCGAAGCGGCGGGTGCGGCGCCCGATCAGAACCATACTCAAGCGCTGCGCCTGACGTTGAGCAAAAATGCCCCGCACCGCCGGGGCGTTTGCATGCCTACTGCAGCGTCGGCGGTTTCGCCCCCTCTGGTAGCGCAGCCACCACGGCCTCTATCCGTGCAATGTCCCGCGCCATTCGCTCTGCCTCTTCATGCTTGCCCTGGGCCTTCAGGCTGTCCCGCTCCCGGCGCAGATTCAGTAAATTCTTCTGCAAGGCCAGGCCAGATTTATTGTATTGATCCATGTTTCTCTCGTGCCATGGGGCATCCGTGCCGTTGTAGGAAAAATGGACCGTAACAGCCACAAAATCCTACGGAAACTGAGGTTTCATACAGGAAAATGCTGTTAATACGATTCCACCTACAGGCACTGGAAGAAACTTCCTACAATTCCGCCCGCTAGCTGTTTCAACTCATGTACATCAAATACCCGTTGGATGCCCGGTTTTGCTGAGGTTTGCCGGGTAACTGCGGTTCAAGCGCAGGCGCGGGGCAGTCACATTGAAATCACCCGTCGCTGAAACGTTATGTAGCAATGTTCGGGGCACAACTCACTTGAAGAACTGGCTCGGCGTGATGCCGAACTGGCGCTTGAACATGCTGGCGAACGCACTGGGGCTGTCGTAGCCCAGCGTGCCCGCCACATCGATGATGCGCTGGCCCAGGGCGATGCGCTCGAGCGCCTGCATCAGCCGCGCCTGCTGTCGCCACTGGCCGAAGGTCATGCCGGTTTCCTTGCGGAACAGGCGCTGGATGGTCTTCTCGTCGACACCCAAGTGCGCGCCCCAGTCGGCCACGGTCGAGGTGTCGTGCGGCCGCTCGTGCAGGGCCGTGCAGATGGTCCGCAGGCGTTTGTCGCTGGGGTGCAGCAGCTTCAGCGGCAGGGTTGGCAACACGCAGATCTCGTCGAGGATCAGGCGCATGATCCGCGCCTCGCGCGAGTCCTCGACAAAGGGCCCGAGGAAGTCGACCGAAGCCTTGATCAGTTCGCTGAGCAGCGGCGATATGCTAATGGCCTTGCTCTGTTGTGGCAGTTCAGCCGCCGCATCGGTGCGCACGAACACGCTGCGCATCTTCACGTCACCGACGCAGCGGATGGCATGCACCTGGCCGCTGGGCATCCAGATGCCGCGGCTGGGCGGCACGGTCCAGCGCTCGGCTTGCGACTCGACCAGCATCAGCCCCTTGATGGCGTAGATCAGCTGATGCTTTGCATGCGAATGGGGGGCGATGTACCAGTCGGGCGGGTAGTCGGTTGCCCGGCTGCCCACCTCCCAGGTCCATTCATCGACTTCCAACAGCAACTCATGCTGGGGTTTGACCATGGTGATCTCGTGCAGTCCGACAAGCTCGGCCATCTTAGCAGCAGCGGGTGGGCCGTGCTTTCGAGCGAGTCGCCGGCAGCAGCGCGGTGGCCAGGCCCAGCAGCGGCAGGAACGAGATCACCTGGTACACCCACTCGATGCCATGCAGGTCGGCCAGTTTGCCAAGGCCGGCGGCGCCGATGCCGCTGATGCCGAACATCAGGCCGAACATCACCCCCGAGACCATGCCGACGCGGCCAGGCACTGCCTCCTGGGCGTACACCACCAGCGCGGCGAAGGCCGACGACATCACCAGGCCGATGGCCACTGCCAGCACGGCGGTCCAGGCCAGGTTGGCGTAGGGCAGCGCGAGGGCGAAGGGGGCCACACCGAGGAAGGAGATCCAGATCACCGCCTTGCGCCCGATGCGGTCACCCACCGGCCCGCCGGCAAAGGTGCCCAAGGCCACGGCGGCGAGGAATATGAACAGGTACAGCTGGCTTTGCTGCACGCTCAGGCCGAAGTGTTCGATCAGGTAGAAGGTGAAATAGTTGGTGAACGACGCGATGTAGACGAACTTGGCAAACATCAGCACGGCGATCACGCCCACGGCGCGCCACATGGCGCCTTTGGAAAGCCCAGGCGCCTGTTGCCCGGCCAGGCCTTTGAGCTGCGTCTGGCCGTGGCGGATGGTCCAGCCGGTGACGCGCAGCAACACGAAAATGGCCAGGGCTGCTGCCAGCATGAACCAGGCGATGGCCGGCTGACCGTGGGGGATGACGATCGCGGCGGTCAGCAGGGGGCCGATCGCAGAGCCGGTGTTGCCGCCGACCTGGAAGGTCGACTGCGCGGTGCCGAAGCGTCCGCCGGAGGCCATACGTGCCACCCGTGAGGCTTCCGGGTGGAAGGTCGCCGAACCGATACCCACCACGGCAGCAGCGAACAGCAGCATCTCGTAGCTGTTGGCAAAGGCGAGCAGGGCGATGCCGACCAGGGTGAACAGCATGCCGGTCGGCAGCAGGTAAGGCATCGGGCGCTTGTCGGTGTACATGCCGACCCAGGGCTGCAGCAGCGAGGCGGTTACCTGGTAGATCAGGGCGATCCAGCCAATCTGGGCAAAGCTTAACGAAAAGTCGCTCTTGAGCATCGGGTAGATCGATGGCAGCACGGCCTGGATGAGGTCGTTGAGCAAGTGGGCAAAGGCGGCGGCGCCGACGATGCGGACCAGAAAGCCCTGGGGTTGGTCGGCAGCGGTGGCGGGCGGGGCCAAGGTGGCGGCAGGAGTGGTCATAAGCGAGGCTCTTTTTCGAGTGATGGCAAGGCATTGCCCGAAGGAGGTTATCCAGCCGGGCAATGCCTGTCTCGCGCTGAACAGGCACTCACTGTCGCGATTCGGACATTCATCGCCCCGCTCGGGCACAAGCGGCAGAACCCGACGATCCGCCATGCAGTCAGCGGTTGTGCCTGTTATGCCTGATCATGGCGCATTCACCCGCTCCAGGCCCCGGCGCCCACGTGTGGCCGCAATGGGCAAGATGACGCACTGAGCAACGTCATCAGAATGGCTGGAGCGTCGTGTCTTCCTTGGCCATCCATTTGAGCAATGCGGCGATCGGTACGCGGCGATGCACTTCGTGACGCTGGGCCTCGCCACCGTTGCCATAGCGTTCCCGATAACGGCTGACAATCAGTTCGCGCCCATCCGCCGAGACGCGGGCTTCGAGTTCGTGCAGCAGCACAGACTGCTCGGCCCCGCATACAACACGGCGGAACAGTGAAACGGCATCATTCACCGGTATTGCCTCCCTGGCATTGGTCCGGGCGCTTGCCGGGCGCGCCGAGCTTGCCCTCGGCAACCCGGTTGGCACGCTCTTGCGCGGTGTAATCGCGCAATGCCAGGTAGTAATCCGGCTGAGTACGCAGCTTGTCGGTCAGCGGCAACGCCTGTGCCCGGCCATCCACCACGCCACCGGCCATGGCCACGGTGCTCAGGGTCTGGACGGTATCGCTGTTGTCGCCGAACGGGTCCAGCGCCATGCTCAGTACCCGGCCAGTCGCATCGCGCAGGTTGTGCGAGCCCAGCAGCGGCAGTTCGACGATCGGGCCATCGGCGATGTTCCACACGCCGAAGGTCTGGCCGAAGTCCGACTGATGGCGAGCAAGCCCCATCTTGCCGGAGACATCGATCAGGCCTGCTACACCGAGGGTGGTGTTGAAGATGAAGCGGCTCAGGCTGGTCATCGCCCGTTCACCGTTGCCTTGCAGCAGGTCGTTGACGAACACCTTGGGCTCAGCGAAGTTGGCGGCGAAGTTGTGCACGCCTTGCTGGGCGAAGCTCGGCAACGCGGTATAGCCGCGGGCGACCGGCGCCAGCAGGTAGTCGTCGACGCTGCGGTTGAAGGCGAACACGGCGCGGTTGGCAGGTTCGGCCGGGTCGCTGAGCTGATGGGCGACAGGGCCGCAGGCGCTCGCCGGCGGGCGCTGGCTGCAGCCGCTGGCGGTGAGCAGTGACAGCGCCAGGACCGTGTTGCGGGCGGATAACCAGGCAGCAGAAGGGGTGGGCATGGGGCACATTCCTGTGAAGAAGTGGCGCCGATGCTGCGGGGGATTAATTACCTGGGAATGTCCGGATTATCTCGTCTCTGACACTTTGTTTCCGGGTTGAAATATATGACGGCAGCCCGGGGATGGCCTTACAGTAGGCCGTAATTGCCTTTGTTCGCGGTACCTTTGTGTGAGCCATTTGTTGATTGTTGACGATGATGTTGAAGTACTCGACCTGCTGCAGAAGTTTCTCCGTCAGCACGGCTATGAGGTCGATGTAGCCCGCGATGGCAAAGGGCTTTGGCAAGCCCTGGAGAGGCGCGTACCTGACCTGGTGATTCTCGATGTGATGCTGCCGGGCGACAGCGGCCTGGTGCTGTGCCAGCGCTTGCGCGCCGAGCACAAGGTGGCGGTGATCATGCTCACGGCCATGGCCGAGCTGAGCGATCGCGTGGTCGGCCTGGAGTTGGGGGCCGACGATTACCTGACCAAGCCATTTGCCGCCCGCGAGCTGCTGGCGCGGGTGCGGGCGGTGTTGCGCCGGGTCAGCGAAGCGGCAGGCGATGTGACCAGTAACCCGTGCACGGTGCTGACGTTTTCCGGCTGGCAACTGGATGTGCTGCGGCGTGAGCTGCGCTCGCCAGAGCAGGTCATGATTCCGCTGTCCAACGGTGAATTCGAGCTGCTGCTGGTATTTGCCGAGCATCCGCGGCGGGTGCTCAGCCGCCAGCAATTGCTCGACCTGGCCCGGGGCGAATCCTATGAGGCCTATGACCGCAGCATCGATGTGCAAGTCAGCCGGCTGCGGCGCAAGCTGGAGGGTGAGGCAGGCGCCGAGCCGCTGATCCGCACCCTGCGCAATGCCGGCTATCAATTCACCGCCACCGTGGTCAGGCGATGAGCCTGTTTGCCACGCTGCGCAAGGCCCTGCCGCGGCCCCGTATCACCATCGCCCGCTGGATCGCCCTGACCACCCTCACGGCGATGCTCATCCTGCTGTTGCTCAAAGGGCTGTTCAGTCTGTTGCTGAGTGTGTGGGCGCAGCCGCCGTTGTTGGAAAGCGGGGTGATCGAGAAGGTCGCCGCCGTGACCCGCATCCTGGATGCCGCACCGGTCCCCCAGCGCGCCAGCCTCGCCAGCGTGGCGGGGGACGGTTCTTACACCGTGCAATGGTTGCGCAGCCACGACGAAGCCGGTGTGCCGGTGCTGGTCGATGCCGAATTTCGCAAGGGTACGCCAACCTTGCGTGCCTTGCTGAAACGGCCGGGTGCACGCATTCAGGCGTTCGAACCGTCCGATCTGCCGGAGTACGCACCGGCGCGCGGCTACGCCCTGATGATCGAGCTGAGTGACCAGAGCTGGGTGCTGTACCGCGCCACGGATCGCAGCTGGGGCCTGGACGAACTGCCGCGCAACCTGATCATCCTCGCCTTGATGCTGGTGTCGAGCCTGCTGGTCGCGCTGTTCGCCACGCGCTATCTGGCCCGCCCGCTCGAACGGTTCGCCGAGGGCGCGCGGCGCTTTGGCAAGGACTTCAATGCCCCGCCGATCCCGGTGGTCGGCCCCCACGACCTGCGCCAGGCCATCATCGCCTTCAATGGCACCCAGGCGCAGCTCAAGCACTTCGTGAATGACCGCACCCAGATGCTGGCGGCGATCTCCCACGACCTGCGCGCGCCATTGACGCGCATGCGCCTGCGCGGCGAGTTCATCGAGGCCGGCGAACTGCAGGCCCGACTATTCAAGGATGTCGACGAAATGCAGGCCATGGTCGACGCCGCGCTGGCGTTCTTTCGCGACGATGCGAGGCTTGAGCAGACCACTGCGTTCGACCTGGCAGAGATGCTGCAAACGGTGGTGGAAGACTTCAAGGATGCGGGTATCAAGGTTGCGCTCGACGCGCCGCGGCGCTGCGTCTACGTCGGGCGGCCGATAGGTATCAAGCGGGTGCTGGTGAACTTGGTAGACAACGCGATCAAGTATGGCCTGGCGCCCGAGATGCGGCTGGCGGTCACTGCCGAGCAACTGCAGATCACCGTGCTGGATCGCGGGCCGGGCATCGCGCCTGAATTGCACGAGCACGTCTTTGTGCCCTATTTCCGCATCGAAGGTTCGCGTAACCGCGACACCGGTGGCGTTGGGCTTGGGTTGCCGGCGGTGCGCGCTATCGTGCTGGAGCAGGGTGGCAGCGTGACCTTGGCCAATCGCCCGGGCGGCGGGCTGGAGGTCAAGGTCAGCTTGCCTGTGGGCTGATCAGAGGCCCAGATCGCTCAGGCCCGGGTGATCGTCCGGCCGCCGGCCGAGCGGCCAGTGGAACTTGCGCTCTGCTTCGGCGATAGGGTGTTCGTTGATGCTGGAAAAACGGTTTTGCATCAGGCCATCCTCGGCGAATTCCCAGTTCTCGTTGCCATAGGCGCGGAACCACTGGCCGCTGTCGTCGTGGTATTCGTAGGCATAGCGCACGGCGATACGATTGCCGCTGAAGGCCCACAGTTCCTTGATCAGGCGGTATTCGAGTTCGTGGTTCCACTTGCGGGTCAGGAACGCCTCGACCTCGGCGCGGCCACGGGGGAATTCGACCCGGTTACGCCAGGCGGTATCGACGGTATAGGCCAGTGCTACTTTGGCAGCATCGCGGCTGTTCCAGCCGTCTTCGGCGAGGCGGACCTTCTGGATGGCGGTTTCGCGGGTAAAGGGAGGCAGCGGGGGGCGGGACATCGGGGTGGCTCCTCGGGAGTGGTTGACAGGGAGTAGCGTAGTACTCGCCGGGGTTCCCGAGAATCAGTGGGGTTGGCATTTCATTGTTGCGTGAAGTGGAACAAACCCTCAGGTCTCTACTTCGTCTACATAGGCATCGAAGAACCAGTCAGGGACTTCTTCGGCACGGTACTCGAGCTCGCTACCCTCTGTGATTTCTGCCAGCCATGTAGCGCTCTCGCCCGAGTTATCGAACACATAGGCGCGGTTACTGACGGCGATGGCATCTGGCAGCAAGTCCAATGCTCGCGCATAGCGCTTTTTTACAAGGTCTGGTCTGACCGGGTGACCGCCCGCCTGAACTCGGATATGGACCCGGTTGAACCGCGCAGGTTCAAGCTGCCCAGGTTCACGCCATAGTCTTCCTGCCCGCCAGGCTGCTGCCCATACAACAGCAGACGGCGAATCGGCATCACTCCTCCTTGGGCGTTCCCTATGGCGCGATTGACCTGGCGCGGCTAGTGTCACTGGATTGTCCCGCGAGACATCGAGCATGAACAGGACGTCGATTGCAGCGATCGGGCTGCTGGCACTGAGTCTGGCCGCGAATGCCGAAGAAGGCGAGCGCGAGGGGGATTATTGGTACGTGCAGACCAGCGCCTATACCAAGCACTGGACCCACGACCCGGAGCACAACAACCACCAGGAACTGCTCGGCATCGAGCGCATTTACACCGACAGCCTGCTATGGGGCGTGGCGACCTTCAAGAACTCCTTCTACCAGCGCTCTTACTATGCCTACCTGGGCAAGGTCTGGGAGCATGAGCGCTATCCCGTGTACGCCAAGCTGAGCGCGGGCTTGATCGAAGGCTACAAGGGCGATTATGACGACAAGATCCCGCTCAACCACCTCGGCGTGGCGCCGGTGATCATTCCGTCGTTCGGTGTGCACTGGGGGCCGCTAGCGGCCGAATTCGTGGTGCTGGGCGGGGCGGCGGGGATGATCAACGTGGGGCTGAGGTTCTGATCAAGGCCATGGGGGCTGCAAGGCAGCCCCGCGTGGGTGTCTCAGTCCCAGGCCGGAGCCAGGTTTGCCGGGCTGACTTCGCGGCCATTGCGTTCAAGCGTGGCAATGCGCGCCATGTCATCGTCATCCAGGCGCAGGTTCTGGGCGAGCAGGTTGCTGGCCAGGTTCTCGCGTTTCGTGGAGGACGGGATCACTGCGTAACCCAGTTGCAGGGCCCAGGCCAGAGCGACCTGAGCGACGGTGGCTTTATGTTTGGCGGCGATCTCCGTCAGTACCGGGTCTGTCAGCACCTTGCCGTAGGCCAGGGTCATGTAGGAGGTGACCGTGATCCCCTGTTCCTTGAGAAACGCCGTCAATTTGCTGTTCTGCAGGTACGGGCTGAGCTCGATCTGGTTGGTGGCGATCCCGCCCTTGCCGACCACGCCGATGGCTTGCCTGGTCAGCTCGATGTTGAAGTTGGATACGCCAATCTCGCGAGTCAGGCCCTGTTGCTTGGCTTCGGCCAGGGCTTGCATGTATTCGGCCAGCTCGACGCCGTTGCCTGGGGCCGGCCAATGGATCAGCAGCAGGTCGACGTAGTCGGTGCGCAGTTTTTTCAGGCTGTCGTGCAGGCTTGGGATCAGCTTGTCGGCAGCATAGTTGTCGACCCAGATCTTGGTGGTGATGAACAGCTCGCTGCGCGGCACGCCGCTCTCGGCGATGGCCTGGCCGACGTCGGCTTCGTTCTTGTAGATCTGTGCAGTGTCGATGGCCCGGTAGCCCAGTTCCAGGGCCGACTTGACCGAATCGATGACGGTCTGACCGGTAAGGCGGAAGGTACCGATGCCAAAGGGTGGAATGCTCATGGGGCTGCTCCTGGTAGGTGCAAGGTGAACCGGACCGAGCCGGATCCCTCAGTGTAGGCTGGTCGTTGAATGCGGAGCAGTGTGCGGGTTTGCGGGCGATTGATTAAGGTGAGGCGAGGCCAAGGTCATTTGCCATGGAGTCACGAATGGCGATGCAACCCGCAAAGCCAGGCACACAGGGCAATCGCAATCCCTTGTTCATCCCCTCCGCGCCGGGCTGATGGCGGAGCACCGTGGTCTGCGTGAGCGATAACTACCGCCATGCATCAGGCAGAGTTGCTGGGATGGTGTTCCTCTCTTCACAAGGAACACATCATGGCGACTTCTGCCTTCCCTGACGACAGTATCGATGCCCTGATCGCCAGCCGTGTACCCGCTTGGCTCGGCGCCTGTCAGCCTCATGAGCGCCAGGCGCTGTTGCAAAGCCTGCGCCTGCAACAGAATCGCCAGGCCCAGGTCAGTGCCTTGTTTGGCAGCATTCCTGCCCTGGACGACTTCGCAGGCGTGCGCCTGGACCGCGCATTGCAAGAGCAGCATTCCCTGCTGGTCGATTGCCGCCTGGCCAAAGTGCGCATGGTCACATCGGTACAGCTGTACCCCTTCATGCCGGGAGTGCCCGGCGGCACAGCCATCAAAACCTTCGAGCATCCGCTACTGGTCGCAGCGCTGCACAATTTCACCGAAACCGAAGCGACCCGCGCCAGCCCGCTGCCAGGCAACATCCTGCTGGACCCGCAGGGTCTGCCGATGGCCATGGACCTTCGGCAGTTTGCCACGCTGTGCCGTAATCTCGACCTGGGTGGGCAATACCAGGCAGAGCTCAAGGCGATACTCGAGCCCGCGGGCGAGGCGGGCGTGACGATCCGCAAGGAGCTGGCGGAGTACCACCAGGCCAGCCTGCTGGTTGCTGTTCACCTGGCGGGGCTGCAGGGGCAGCTCGACCGACGTTGCTATGAGCAGTTTCTGGCCATCGGTGGTGCGGGTCTCGACTCGCCTGCGCTGCAGCCCCACAGCTTGCGTCTGCTTGGGCGGCAGGTTCAAGGCGTGGTGGCATTCGAAATCAGTCATTCGAGTAGCACGGGCGACGTTGTTGAGGGCGTGTTGTGTTGGGTCCCCGGTGACCCGGATGGGCCGCTGCGCTGGCATGCTTCCTGGGCGCAGTTGTTCGAAGCGCTTGGCCGGCGCCTGCGAGGCAACGAATACGCAGCCTTCTTCGATCGCTTCATTCGCCAGGCTGACCGTGCTGCGTTTCAGCAACGTCTGAGCGCGCTACAGCAGGCCACCGAGGGCAGCGAGCCGTTGCTACTGGACGGCCGTACCCAGTTGGTGCCGGGCTCCTTGTTCGAATTCCTGGCGCAAGCCCAGCTGGACAACTGCATCGAAGACGCCCGCGTGCTGGCGGTGCCAACTGCGCAAGTGGACAGCGCCGAGCGAACCCGGCGCCTGATGTTCTACCTATCGGTCGGTGTCGATCTGCTGGGAATGGCCAGCTTTTATGTCAGTGCCCTGGCTTGGCCAATGGCAGCGATAGGTGCTTTGCAACTGGTCGACGACATCTACGAAGGCTACGCCGACTGGCGCGTGGGTGACCGGGAGGCGGCGTTGCAGCACCTGTTCAGTGTCGCCGGCAACCTGGCGCTCACCGGCGTGCCGGTGGGCGTGGGCCATGGCATCGAGCGCTTTGCAGCGGTCGACGACCTGTTGCCTGTGCGTACCAAAACCGGGCAGTTGAAACTGTGCAGCGCCCAGTTGCCTGGGTATCAGATCGAGAGCAGCGAGACGGGTATCGGCCAGCGCACCCGGCACCCTGAGGGGGAGCGGCTCGGTACCCATGCCGGCACGTTCCTGATTGAACAGCCGCCCGGCGGCGGAGGGTTGCGTATCCGTCACCCGCAACGCCCGCAAGGTTATGCGCCACGGATGAGCCACAACGGTGCCGGGATGTGGCGCCATGAGCTGGAGTTGCCACAGGAATGGCCAGACAGTGCAACGCTGTTTCGCCGCTTGGGCATTCCCCTGCAGGATGCCCCGCAAAGCATGGTCAACGACCTGTTGACGATAACTGGCCTGGATGCCGATCGTCTGCGTCGTCTGCACCTGGAGGACATGCCACCGCCCGCCCGCTTGCTCGACGCCTGGCAGCGCCATGAGCTGCACGAGCGTTACCCAAGGCTGCGAGGTGCTGCTTTCGAATCGGTGTTCGCCGACAGCCAGGCGGCATTGCCGCCGGAAGCATCGGTGTTGCTGCGTGACTTTCCGGGGCTGACCCGGCGCGCCGCCAAGGAACTGACCGAGCGTGCCGATGGCGTGGCCCTGGGCGTGCTGCGCGAGGGCCGCCGCGTACCCTTGAGTGTGGCCGAGGATGCTCGCTGGAGCTTGCGCGAAAGCCGAATAGACCGTGCTTGTGCCGGGCTGCTGCAACCCCAGGCCGGCAACGCCGACACCTCACTGCTGGCATTGGGCATGCTCGTTGACTGGGCGCCCTGGCCTGAACACACACGCGTCGAGTTGCGCGAGGGCGATGCCCAAGGCGCGCTGCTGGCCAGTTACGGTGCGGGCGGCGGCACGCATACGCGAACGCTGGTCAGCACGAACACAGGTTTCCAGGGCTACAACGACGGCACGCCGGTCGCGACGGCCAACAATGGCTTGCTGCACACCCTCTATGGTTTGCTGGATGAACAGCAGCGGCGTGTACTCGGCGATGCCGGCCTGTCGGTGTCGCAACTGGCCAAAGGCCTGGCTGCCAGGGCGGCGACCCACCGTGAGCATGCCGGCGCCTGCATCGGCCTGGCAGATACCGGGCAGTGGGTGCGGCCACCGGCTCGCCTGGGCGATGGCCGGTTGGGCTATCCGCTCAGTGGCCGTGGCGCCGGCGCCCAGCGCGGGCTCATCGGCGGTTATCGCCAACTGTTCCCCACGATCACCCCGTCCCAGCTGCACAACCAGTTGGAGGAACTACGGGCGATGGGCGTAGACCCTTGGGAGCACTACAACAACCTGCAGGGGCAGTGGGGCGAACTTGCCGATACACTGGATACCTGGCGCCATGGCGTAGGCGGGCTGTTCCGGGGTGAACGCCGCCAACGGGTGTGCGAGCGCATCCGTGCCAGTTGGCGGCGCCAGCTGCGTGACCCCAACGGCAGTCATCAACTGATCCTGGAAAACGAGCGGATCGGTGAATTGCCGACATTGCCCGCCCAAGCCGATTTCAGCCATGTCAGCCGCCTGAGCTTGCGCGGCATGGACTTGGCCGAGGTCAATCCGGGCTTTCTGCGTGGCTTCACCAACGTCAGGCACCTTGACCTGCGTGACAATCGCCTGTTGGGCATTCCTGAAGCCTTGGAACACTTGCCGCGCCTTACCGAGTTGCTCCTGGGCAACAATCGTATCGTGATAGGCAGTGCTGGTGTGCGACGCCTGGCCAGTCTTGCCGACCTAAGGGTGCTGGATCTGGCGCAAAACCCGCTTGGCAGCGCGCCCGCACTGCAAACCCTGTTGCCGTTGCGCCAGGTATCGTTGCGCGGCACCGCGTTGGCCGAGGTACCCATGGCGTTGCTCGAGCATCCATTGCTCGAACACCTGGACTTGCGGGGCAATCGTATCGGCGAGCTGAGTGAGGAGGCGGCCCGCTTGATCGCCATGCGGCCCGAGCGCGTCGTGCTGCACGACAACCCGCTCTCCGAAGCTGCCCGCCTGCGTTTGCGGCGATGGCTGCCGAACCTGGCCGAGCGGGTGCTGCCACGCCGTCAGCATGCCCAACAACAGCAACGGCAACCGGGGCGATGGCTTGAGGGCTTGTCGGTGTTCGAGCGCGAGCAGCGCCTGGCGCAGTGGAACAACCTGGCCGAAGAGCCTGGCGCCGATGGGCTGATACGTTTCCTGCGCGACCTCGCCGCGTCTGCGGAGTACGACCGCCAGCCCGGAGAACTTCGGCGCCGGGTATGGCGCATCGTCGAAGCCTGCGAACGGCATGGCGAGATACGCCAGGCACTGTTGCAACAAGCCAACGCCGAACGGGGCTGTGCCGATCAGCTGTTGCTGTTGCTCAGCACGCTGGAGGTGCGCTTGTTATCGGTTCAACGCACGGCTGGCTTGTCTCTGGCCGAGGCCGAGGCGCCCTTGGTGCGATTGGGGCGTGAGCTGTTCCGATTGGACCAGGTCGACCGGATCGCTTTGGCGCATATCGATACCGTGCGCAGGCGCGACCCCCATGCCCTGGTCGATGATGTCGAAGTCCTGCTGGCGTATCGTGTGGGCCTGGCCAGGCAACTGCATCTGCCGGGGCAACCGTCACACATGTATCACGCGCGCTTCAGCGGCGTGGAGATTTTCCACCTGGGCCAAGCCGCCAGGCAGGTCGAAGCGGCGCAGACGCCTGCGGCAGTCAGTGCTTCGTTGGCCCAGCGGGATATCTGGGTCGACTACCTGCATGAGCGTTATCCAGGGCAGTTCGAGGCCAGTGATGCGCCATTTCATGAGCGTCTGGAGGGATTGCTGGAGCAGGCCGCCACCCTGCCAGACCAAACCTATCGCGATCAGGTAGACGCGGTGGCGCAGGCTCGTACGGCAGCCGAGCAAGCGTTGATTCGACGCCTGACCGACCAGGCCATACGACGCAACCCGTAAACGCCGCAGAATGCACAAGGCCCACCATAGGGTGGGCCTTGTCGATGAAACAATGACGATCAGCGGCGGCGGAATAGCGGCAGTGGCTCGTCGGTGGCGCCCTGGTAGGTCACCGAGAAGTCATTCAAGCTCTGCAGCGCGTCTTCCGGGTCCTTGTCGGCACGGATGGCAAACGCATCGAAGCCGCAGCGGGCCATGAAGAACAGCTGGTCGCGCAGCACGTCGCCGATGGCGCGCAGCTCGCCCTTGTAGCCGTAGCGGTCACGCAGCAGGCGCGCATTGGAATAGCTGCGCCCGTCAGTGAAGGCCGGGAAGTTCAGGGCGATGACCTGGAAGTGCTGCACGTCGTCGCCGATCTCTTCCGCTTCCTGGTCGCTGTCCAGCCACACGCCCAGGCCGCCGTCGCGGGCCTTGAGCACGTGGGCATGGTCGCGCCACATCTGCAGCGGGACGATATAGTCGTCGCAGTTGCTCAGCTCGTCGAACGAGAAGTCCTTGGGCAACAGGTGCCAGGTTTCGTCGACGATCTGGTTGTTCTTAATGATTCGCTGCATAGACGCGTTCCTTGAAGGGGTCGATGCCGATACGCTGGTAGGTGTCGATGAAACGCTCTTCCTCGGTACGTTGTTCGACGTACACGGCGATCAGCTTCTCGATCACATCGGCCATGGCATCCTGGGCGAAGGACGGGCCGAGGATCTTGCCCAGGCTTGCGTCGCGTGCGGCATTGCCGCCCAGCGATACCTGGTAGAACTCCTCGCCCTTCTTGTCCACCCCGAGGATGCCGATGTGGCCGACGTGGTGGTGGCCGCAGGCGTTCATGCAGCCAGAGATGTTCAGGTCGATCTCGCCTATGTCGAACAGGTAGTCCAGGTCGTCGAAACGGCGCTGGATGGATTCGGCGATCGGGATCGACTTGGCGTTGGCCAGCGAGCAGTAGTCACCGCCCGGGCAGCAGATGATGTCGGTCAGCAGGCCGATGTTCGGCGTGGCAAAGCCGCCCTCGCGCAGTTCCATCCACAGCGCGTGCAGCTGGCGCTGCTCGACGTCGGCCAGGATGATGTTCTGCTCGTGGGAGGTACGCAGGAAGCCGAAGCTGTAACGCTCGGCAAGGTCTGCCACGGCGTCCAGCTGCTTGTCGGTCAGGTCGCCAGGGGCAACGCCGGTCGGTTTGAGCGACAGGGTGACCGAGACATAGCCAGGGCGCTTGTGGGCGCGGGTGTTGCGCGAGCGCCAGCGGGCGAAACCTGGGAATTCGGCGTCCTGGGCGCTGTAGTCGACATTGTCGAGGGCCAGGTACTGCGGGTCGACGAAGTGGCGCGAGACGCGTTGTACTTCTTCTTCGGTCAGGGTGGTGCTGCCGCCACGCAGGTGGGCCATTTCGGCTTCGACCTTCTCGGCGAACACTTCCGGGGTTAGCGCCTTCACCAGGATCTTGATCCGAGCCTTGTACTTGTTGTCACGGCGACCGTAACGGTTGTACACGCGCAGGATGGCGTCGAGGTAGCTGATCAGGTCCTGCCATGGCAGGAACTCGTTGATGAACGAACCGACCACCGGGGTACGGCCCAGGCCACCGCCGACCAGCACGCGGAAGCCCAGTTCGCCAGCAGCATTGCGCACCGGCTCCAGGCCGATGTCGTGCACTTCGATGGCGGCGCGGTCTTCTTTCGAGCCGTTGATGGCAATCTTGAATTTGCGCGGCAGGTAGGCGAATTCCGGGTGGAAGGTGGTCCACTGACGAACGATTTCACACCATGGACGCGGGTCGACGACTTCATCCGCGGCAACGCCGGCGAACTGGTCGGTGGTGGTGTTGCGCAGGCAGTTGCCGCTGGTCTGGATCGCGTGCATCTGCACGGTGGCCAGCTCGGCGAGGATGTCCGGGATGTCTTCCAGCGCCGGCCAGTTGTACTGCACGTTCTGGCGGGTGGAAATGTGGGCGTAGCCCTTGTCGTAGTCGCGGGCGATCTTGGCCAGGGTGCGAACCTGGGTGGCGTTCAGCTGGCCGTACGGCACGGCGACACGCAGCATCGGCGCGAAACGTTGGATATAGAGGCCGTTCTGCAGGCGCAGAGGGCGGAATTCTTCTTCGCTCAGCTCACCGGCCAGGTAGCGGCGGGTCTGATCACGGAACTGCTTGACGCGGTCCTCGATGATCCGCTGATCGTACTCGTCGTATACGTACATAAAAGTCCTGTCTCAGGCTGCATGCAGCTATTCGCGCGCACGGCCGCGCACTCCGGTTCGGAGCGGGGGAACGATAGCAGGTTGGGTTTATGCGCTAAAGTGATGTTTTTGCATATGAAAAGAACCAAACGAACTAAGTGAGACTGACTGGCATTTGTTACCCGGGAGTGCCACGGGTTTATACTCGATGGATTGTTTCATAAGGTGTTTCCGCATGCTCAAGGCGCTTTGCCAAAGCCTGTGCCTGAGCCTGCCGCTGGCAGCGTCCGCTCAGGCCGCTTCGGTGGTCTTTCTCAATCCTGGTCAGTCCAACGAAACATTCTGGGCCAGCTATTCGCGGTTCATGCAAGCCGCCGCCGATGAGCTCGGCATGACCTTGCGCGTGGAATACAGCGAGCGTGATGCTGCACTGGCGATGAGCCAGGCCCGGTCAATTCTCAAGGGCTCGCAACGGCCGGACTACCTGGTGCTGGTCAATGAACAGTACGTGGCGCCGGAGATCATCCGCCTGTCCCAGGGCACCGGGGTCAAGCTGTTCCTGGTCAACAACGGCCTCACGGCCAACCAGGCCAGAAGCATCCAGGCCCAGCCCGACAGGTACGGGCAGGTACTCGGCACCCTGACTGCGAATGACAAGCAGGCGGGCTTTCGCATGCTGCACGAGATGGTCGCCTTGCTGCCACGCGGCAATGAGCCGATCGACCTGGTGGCCTTCGCCGGGGTCAAGACCACCCCGGCTTCGCAGCTACGCGAAGATGGCATGCGCCAGGCATTGGCCGACTTCCCCCAGGTACGCCTGCGCCAGGTCGTGTATGGCGCCTGGAATCGTGAGCGCGCCTATCAGCAGGCGCAGCAATTGCTGCAGCGCTACCCGAAGACCCGGCTGGTGTGGGCGGCTAACGACCAGATGGCCCTGGGTGCGATGCAGGCGTTCGACGAAGCCGGGCGCAAGCCTGGGCGCGATGTGGTGTTCAGTGCCGTCAACAGCTCGCCTGACGCCCTGCGCGCCCGCATCGACGGGCGCCTTGGCGTGCTGATGGGCGGGCACACCACGCTTGGCGGCTGGGCCATGGTGCTGCTGCACGACGATGCCCAAGGGTTGGAGGTGAATCGCGACGGCAAGCGCGAGCACATTCTGCCGGTGCTGCAGTCGATCGACCAGGCCAAGGCACGGCGTTGGCTGAAACTGATGGAACGCGATGATTACGGCGTCGATTTTCAGCATTACAGCGCCGAAGGGCGGCCGTCGAGCTATCAGTATCCCTTTCTTGCGTCACCTGTCGATTATTGAAAGACCCTGCTTGAGAGAAGGGCATTGCTCGTCTTAACTGCTGGTGGTGAAGTGCATTCCCATAACCACTACAAGAGGCAATGCAATGGGAAACTCTACCAAAGTCCGCAAAGCTGACAGCAGTGTCGATGCCTGGGCGATCCTCTGCCTGATCGTGCTGGTGGTGGTCACTGCCGTGTATTGGGTCAGCCACCAGTGACTTGAAACTCAAGACCGTGATGCAGCCAGTACGCCTGCGGGAGGGAATCCCGCAGGCGTTTTCGTTTTTTAGTGGGCGGTGAGGTGCAGGGCCAGTTGTACCAGGCCGATCAGCACGGCAATGAATACCAGCGTGAACAGCGTACCCAGCACGATGAAGTGGCTGGCCTTGCCGTGGGTGAAGTCGCGGGCGCGGTTCTTGCCGCTCTGCACACCGAAGGCGGCGGCGAGGACGCTGTGCAGCATCTGCCAGAAGGTCGGAGGCTTGCCCTGGCGGGGATCGTCCATGGTGGCTCCTGAGGATTCAGAGGCAATCAGGGACAGTGTAGGTGGCCTTTGGGGCTGCTGTGCAGCCCTTTCGCGACACAAGGCCGCTCCTACAGAGGAATGCGATTTCTGTAGGAGCGGCCTTGTGTCGCGAAAGGGCCGCAAAGCGGCCTCGGCGGTCTTAGCTGTCGTAACCCAGGTTCGGCGCCAACCAGCGCTCGCTGACGCTGATGTCCTGGCCTTTGCGCGCGCTGTAACGCTCGATCTGATCCTTGTCGACCTTGCCCACGGCAAAGTACTGCGCCTGCGGGTGGGCGAAGTACCAGCCGCTGACCGCCGCCGCCGGGAACATCGCGAAGTGCTCGGTGAGGAACACGCCGCTCGGCCCGGTTTCGCCGATGGCACTGCCATCGAGCAGGCGGAACAGGGTTTCCTTCTCGGTGTGGTCCGGGCAGGCCGGGTAGCCCGGGGCAGGGCGAATACCGCTGTACTGCTCCTTGATCAGCGCCTCGTTGTCCAGGTGCTCGTCGCGGGCATAGCCCCAGTGCTCCTTGCGCACCTGCTCGTGCAGCCACTCGGCACAGGCCTCGGCCAGGCGGTCTGCCAGGGCCTTGACCATGATCGAGCTGTAGTCGTCGCCTTTGTCTTGATACGCCTTGGCCACTTCTTCGGCACCGATGCCGGCGGTGGTGATGAAGCCGCCGACGTAGTCAGTGACGCCGCTGTCTTTCGGCGCGACGAAGTCGGCCAGCGACAGGTTCGGTTTGCCGTCGGGCTTGATGGTCTGCTGGCGCAGGTGGTGCAGGGTGGCCAGCGCCTGGCCGTTCTCGCCGTAGACCTCGATGTCGTCATCGGCAACCTGGTTGGCTGGCCAGAAGCCGAACACCGCGCGGGCGCTGATCAGCTTCTCGTCGATCAGCTTGTCGAGCATCTCGCGGGCATCCTTGTACAGCGCGGTGGCGGCTTCGCCGACCACTTCGTCGGTGAGGATGCGCGGGAACTTGCCAGCCAGGTCCCAGGAGATGAAGAACGGGGTCCAGTCGATGTACTCGGCCAAGGTTCGCAGGTCGATGTCTTCCAGCACCTTGACACCAGTGAATGACGGCACCGCGGGCTGGTAGCCGGCCCAGTCATATTGAGGTTTGGCAGCGATGGCCTTGTCGTAGCTCAGGCGCTCGGTGCGGGCGCTGCGGTTGGCGGTGCGCTCGCGTACTTCCACGTAATCCAGGCGGGTTTTCTCGACGAAGCCAGGCTTGAGTTCCTTCGACAGTAACTGGGTGGCCACGCCGACCGCACGTGAGGCGTCGGTCACGTAGATGACCGCATCGTTGCTGTACTTCGGTTCGATCTTGACTGCGGTGTGCGCCTTGGAGGTGGTGGCGCCACCGATCATCAGCGGCAGGTGGAAGTCCTGGCGCTGCATTTCGCGGGCGACGTGGACCATCTCGTCCAGCGACGGCGTAATCAGGCCGGACAGGCCGATGATGTCGCACTTCTGTTCACGGGCGGTCTGCAGGATCTTCTCGGCCGGCACCATCACGCCAAGGTCGACGATGTCGTAACCATTGCAGCCCAGCACCACGCCCACGATGTTCTTGCCGATGTCGTGCACGTCGCCCTTGACCGTGGCCATGAGGATCTTGCCCTTGGCTTCTGGCTTGTCGCCTTTCTCGGCTTCGATGAACGGGATGAGGTGGGCCACGGCCTGCTTCATCACCCGGGCCGACTTGACCACCTGCGGCAGGAACATCTTGCCGGCGCCGAACAGGTCACCCACCACGTTCATGCCGTTCATCAGCGGGCCTTCGATGACCTCGATGGGGCGTGCGCACTGCTGGCGGCATTCTTCGGTGTCTTCGACGATGAACGCGGTGATGCCCTTGACCAGCGCGTGCTCCAGGCGTTTTTCAACCGGCAGCGAACGCCACTCTTCGTTTTCCACTTCCCTGGTCGCGCCACCGCCCTTGTAGTCGTCGGCAATCGCCAGCAGGGCGTCGGTGCCGTGCGGTGTGCGGTTGAGCACCACGTCCTCGACCTTTTCGCGCAGGGCGGCCGGGATCTCGTCGTAGATCTCCAGCTGGCCGGCGTTGACGATACCCATGGTCAGGCCGTTCTGGATCGCGTGGTAAAGGAATACCGAGTGGATTGCCTCGCGCACCGGGTTGTTGCCGCGGAACGAGAACGACACGTTGGACACGCCGCCGGAGCTCAGTGCATGAGGCAGGTGATCGCGGATGTAGGCGCAGGCCTCGATGAAGTCGACGGCGTAGTTGTTGTGCTCTTCGATGCCGGTGGCAACGGCGAAGATGTTCGGGTCGAATATGATGTCTTCCGGCGGGAAGCCGACCTCGTTGACCAGAATGTCGTAGCTGCGCTGGCAGATTTCCTTCTTGCGCGCGGCGGTGTCGGCCTGGCCGACCTCGTCGAACGCCATCACCACCACGGCAGCGCCATAGCGTTTGCACAGGCGGGCATGGTGCTTGAACTGCTCGACACCTTCCTTCATGGAGATCGAGTTGACGATGCCCTTGCCCTGGATGCACTTGAGGCCCGCCTCGATCACTTCCCACTTCGACGAGTCGATCATGATCGGCACGCGGGAGATGTCCGGCTCGCCGGCGATCAGGTTGAGGAAGCGGACCATGGCAGCCTGGGAGTCGAGCATCCCTTCGTCCATGTTGATGTCGATCACCTGGGCGCCGGCCTCGACCTGCTGCAGGGCGACTTCCAGGGCTTCGGTGTAGTTCTCTTCGCGGATCAGCCGGGCGAATTTGGCGGAACCGGTGATGTTGGTGCGCTCACCGACGTTGACGAACAGCGACTGGCGGTCGATGGTGAACGGCTCAAGGCCCGAAAGGCGGCAGGCCTTGGCGATCTCCGGAATTTCGCGTGGCTTGTACTTGGCCACGGCCTCGGCGATGGCCTGAATGTGGCCTGGGGTGGTGCCGCAGCAACCGCCGATGATGTTGAGGAAGCCGCTGGCGGCGAACTCTTCGACCACTGCGGCCATCTCGGCCGGAGTCTCGTCATACTCGCCGAAGGCGTTCGGCAGGCCGGCGTTGGGGTGGGCGGACACGTGGGTGTCGGCCTTGGTCGCCAGCTCTTCCAGGTACGGGCGCAGGTCCTTGGCGCCGAGAGCGCAGTTCAGGCCCACGGAAATCGGCTTGGCGTGGCGCACCGAGTTCCAGAATGCTTCGGTGGTCTGGCCCGACAGGGTACGGCCGGAGGCGTCGGTGATGGTGCCGGAGATCATGATCGGCAGCTCGATGGCGTCTTCCTCGAACACTTGCTGCACGGCGAAGATCGCCGCCTTTGCGTTGAGGGTGTCGAAAATGGTCTCGATCAGGATCAGGTCGGCGCCGCCCTCGATCAGGCCACGGGTGGCCTCGATGTAATTCTCCACCAACGCGTCGAAGGTGACGTTACGGTAGCCAGGGTCGTTGACGTCCGGGGAGATCGAACAGGTGCGGCTGGTGGGGCCGAGCACGCCGGCAACGAAGCGCGGCTTGTGCGGGGTTTCCAGGGTCTTGGCATCGGCTACCTGGCGGGCGATGCGCGCGCCTTCGACGTTCAGCTCGTACACCAACGATTCCATGCCGTAGTCGGCCTGGGAAATCTGCGTGGCGTTGAAGGTGTTGGTTTCGAGGATATCGGCGCCGGCATCCAGGTAGGCTTTCTCGATTGCGGCGATCACGTCCGGGCGGCTGAGCAGCAGCAGGTCGTTGTTGCCTTTCACGTCGCTTGGCCAATCGGCGAAGCGCGTGCCACGATAGTCGTGTTCCTCGAGGCGGTAGCTTTGGATCATAGTACCCATGCCGCCGTCGAGGATCAGAATGCGCTCTTTGAGTGCGTGCTGGAGTGCTTGGAGACGAGCGCTGCGGTCGGACATAGGAACTACCTGGTCGGGCAAATATCAGAAGGTGCCGAATCATAACAAAGCTGCGCGGTTTTTAGGCGCATTGCCCATTTGCATGAATTTCGCTCATGTTGGGCGGGCGTTACGCAAACAGAGCACCCAAGGACGACCAGGCAAATCGTGATGGCTTTCAATACCCAGGACTTTCCGCACATGGTGCAGCGTATTCTTGTCAGCGTCTTCGCCTTGCTCATCAGCAGCGTGGCGTTCGGACAAGCCCCCCAGTCGAGCCCGGTCATTTCCTACACCCGGGATATCCAGCCGATCTTCACCGAGAAATGCGTGGCCTGCCACGCCTGCAACGACGCCGCCTGCCAGCTCAAGCTGGAAAGCCCCGAAGGCGCGGTGCGCGGTGCCACCAAGGTCCCGGTGTACCAGGGCGAACGCAGCAAGGCCGTGCCCCCCACGCGGTTGTTCTACGACGCCCACAGTGAAGACGATTGGCGCAGGAAGGGCTTCTACTCGGTGCTCGACAACCAGGGCAGCCAGGCGGCGCTGATGGCGCGCATGCTCGAATTGGGGCACAAGACCCCGCTCACGCCAAACGCCAAGCTGCCCGACGAGATCGTGCTGGGGCTCGACCGCAACAACATGTGCCCGTTGCCCCATGAGTTCGACGCCTATGCCGGCGCCCACCCCAAGGAGGGCATGCCGCTGGCGGTCACGGGCCTGACCGACAAGGAATACGACACGATGCGCCGCTGGCTGGATGCCGGCGCGCCGGTCGAGTACCAGCCGATCCAGCCGAGCGCGGCGGAGGCCAGGCAGATTGCCGACTGGGAAGAGCTGCTCAACCGTCCGGGTTCCACCGAGGCACTGGTCGGCCGCTGGCTCTACGAGCACCTGTTCCTGGCGCACATCTACTTCGTCGGTGGCGAGCCGGGCCACTTCTTCCAGTGGGTACGTTCGCGCACGCCAAGCGGCAAACCGGCCGACATCATCGCCACGCGCCGCCCCAACGACCCGCCGGGCACCGACTTCTATTACCGGCTGATCCCGGTGCAGGGCGTGATCGTGCACAAGACCCACATCACCTACCCGATGGGGCCGCAGAAGCTCAAGCGCGTGAAGCAACTGTTCTACGCCGGCGACTGGCATGCCACCGCGTTGCCTGGCTATGGCCCGCGCCACCGGGCCAACCCGTTCGAAACCTTCGAGGCGATCCCTGCGGTGGCGCGCTACCAGTTCATGCTGGATAACGCCGAATACTTCGTGCGCACGTTCATCCGTGGCCCGGTGTGCCGCGGGCAGATCGCCACCGACGTGATCCGCGACAACTTCTGGGCGCTGTTCCAGGAGCCGGCCTTCGACCGCTACGTCACCGATGCCAAGTACCGCGGCGAAGCCACGCCGCTGTTGGCCATGCCGGGCCAGATAGACGATGTCGGCAGCGTGCTGAACCTGTGGCATGCCTACCGCGACAAGCGCAACGAGTACGAAAATCTGCGCCGTGAAGCCTATGCCGAAATGCCCGCGCCGGGCTGGTCGACCCTTTGGGCAGGGAATGACAACGCGCTGCTGAGTATCTTCCGCCACTTCGACAGTGCTGCGGTGACCAAGGGCCTGGTCGGCGATGTGCCGCTGACCGTGTGGCTTTTCGACTACCCGTTGCTGGAGCGCACCTATTACCAGCTGGCGGTCAACTTCGATGTGTACGGCAATGTCTCGCACCAGTTGCAGACGCGGCTGTACTTCGACCTGATCCGCAACGGCGCCGAGGTCAACTTCCTGCGCCTGATGCCGGCCGACCAGCGCGGCGAGATCCTCGGCAGCTGGTACCAGAACAGCGGCAAGGTGAAGATGTGGTTGGACTACGAGGACATCGACACCGACACGCCCAGCGGTATCAAGCTCGACCCGCGCGACCCCAAGCGCGACTTCGGCCTGAAGCTGTTGCAGCGCACCGGCAGCCTGAACGCCGCGCCCGATCCGATCAACCGGTGTACGGGCGCGTACTGCTCGCGGCCGCAGATGACCGAGGAGTTCCGCGATGTCGAGCAGTCGCTCAGCCGCCTGGTGTCGCGCCCGGCTGCGGGCCTGAAAGTGATCGGCCAGCTGCCGGAGGCGACCATGCTGCGCATCGAAGGCGAGGGCGGCCAGCGCCAGGTCTACAGCCTGCTGCGCAACCGCGCGCACAGCAACGTGGCGTTCCTGCTCGGTGAGGCGCACCGCTACCAGCCGGGGCTGGACACCCTCACTCTGTACCCGGGCGTGCTCAGCAGCTACCCGAACTTCATCTTCAACATCCCGGCCAAGGATGTGCCGGAGTTCGTCGAGGACATGGAGTACGCCAAGGATGACCCGGCGAAGTTCGAGCGCATTGTCATGCGCTGGGGCGTGCGTCGTAGTCACCCGGAGTTCTGGCGCTACTTCCACGACCTCAGCAGCTTTATCAAGGAGACCCAGCCGGTCGAGGCGGGGGTGCTGGACATGAACCGCTACGAGAACCTCTGATCGGGTCGGTTGACCTTTGCGAATACGTTACGGTCGGAATTCATGGGTGGTCCGGGCGCTGCTGCGCAGCCCCGGGCCTCAATGCACCGGCAATCGCAGGGTATTCCATGCTGTATTCGCTTCAGGCACTGCGGGCGTTCGCCGCCTGGGTGGTGGTCTGTCACCATTTCATGCAGATCTTCTTCGACTTCCATGCCACCGGCCCCATTGGCCAACTGCTCACTGACCGTGGCGCCGTGGGCGTCGACATTTTCTTCGTGATCAGTGGGCTGGTCATCTACCTGTCGACCCGCGACAAACCCATCGAACCGCGCCAGTTCCTGCTCAACCGGGCCCTGCGTATCGTCCCTGCCTACTGGTTCTACACCGCGCTGATGGCGGCGCTGCTGCTGGCGTTCAGCCAATGGATGCCGCACCAGGCGTTCAACTGGCATCACCTGTTGCTGTCGCTGCTGTTCATCCCTGCGGAGAACCCCGGGGGCTACGGGCTGTACCCGACCCTCAACGTGGGCTGGACGCTGAATTTCGAGATGTTCTTCTATCTGCTGTTTGGCCTGACTTTCCTGGTCCGCCAGCGCCATCAGCTGCTGCTGGTGACTGCCGCGCTGTTGCTGGTCGGTGAAGTGCTGGGCCGCATGGGTGTGCTCAGCCGCTTCTACAACAACGACATCATCTACGAGTTCCTGTTGGGTATCGGTCTGGGCGTGATCCATCGCCGTGGCCTGATCCGCGAGGGCCTGTGGCTGCCCCTGGCCGTACTGGGCGTGGCCGCCTATGCGATCTATCACCTGGACGCTTCGCAGCGCCTGCTGCACTGGGGCGTACCAAGCGCCATGATCGTGCTGGCGTTCATCGCCCTGGAGCCGTACTTCAAGGGCAACCGCCTGCTCAAGGCGCTGGGCGACTGTTCCTACTCGGTGTACCTGGTCCATGTGCTGGTACTCTACGCCGGCTGGTTCGTCAGCCAGCGCCTGCACCTGAACCCGTACCTGGTGTTCGCCCTGTGCGTACCGTCCATTGGACTAATGTCGTGGTTCAGCTACCAATGGCTGGAGCGCGGTCTGTACCAGCGGATGCAGGCCTGGCTGGCGGTGCCACGGGAGCAAACTCACGATTTCGCGCTTTCCCGAGTCAAATACTAGGACTTTGTACAAAGGCCAGGTTGGCGTACACTTGGCCGCAAGTCTGTGAGGAACTTCCATGAGCGCTATAACCATTACTGACGCCGCCCATGATTACCTGGCCGATCTGCTGTCCAAGCAGAACACGCCTGGCATTGGCATCCGTATTTTCATCACCCAGCCGGGCACCCAGTACGCAGAGACGTGCATTGCCTACTGCAAGCCGGGTGAAGAGAAGCCCGACGACGAACCGGTCGGGCTGAAGAGTTTCACCGCCTACCTCGATGCGGTCAGCGTGCCGTTCCTGGAAGACGCGCTGGTCGACTATGCCACCGACCGCATGGGCGGCCAGCTGACCATCAAGGCGCCGAACGCCAAGGTGCCGATGGTCAACGAGGACAGCCCGATCAACGAGCGTATCAACTACTACCTGCAGACCGAGATCAACCCGGGTCTGGCCAGCCACGGCGGCCAAGTGAGCCTGGTGGATGTGGTGGACGACGGCATCGCCGTGCTGCAGTTTGGCGGTGGTTGCCAGGGCTGTGGCCAGGCCGACGTGACCCTCAAGGAAGGCATCGAGCGGACTCTGCTCGAGCGTATTCCCGAGCTCAAGGGCGTGCGCGACGTGACTGACCACACCCAGAAAGAAAACGCCTACTACTGATCCAGCTATTGGTGCGGCTTTGTTGTGGGAGCGGCCTTGCGTCGCGAAAGGGCTGCGCAAGGCCCCAGGATTTCAGCGTCGAAGCTGATATCGCTGGGGCCGCTTTGCGGCCCTTTCGCGACACAAGGCCGCTCCCACATTGATCGCGTAGTACTACCAGAGTTGTTAGAGGCAGTTGTTCTTTAGGGTCAAGGCATAGCAACAAAGTGTTACGGTTTCAACCCCTGCGACAACAGGCCGCAGCCCGTGTTTAAAGGGCTGCGGGCCATCACCGCCTTGATCGGGTAGAAGCCCATGGGGTGTCATGCCAGAATGCCCCGGTTTTCGGCTGGCCCATCCCGAGGGCCGGCACCTTCCCTGTAAAGGATGGTTCAATGAATGATCAGTTTACCCGGCGCGCGGTTGTCGCCGGGATGGGCGTTCTCGGGCTCGGCCTGCTGGCAGGCTGCAACCCGGCCCGGGGGCTCGAGTTCAAGTACGGCAAGAACATGAGCAACGAAATCCTTGGCCGCAAGTTCAGCCTCAAGGACCCTCAAGGCAACGTCCGCACCCTGTCGAGCTTCTACGGCAGCATGCCGATGATCTTCTTCGGTTTCACCCAGTGTCCGGCCGTCTGCCCCACCACGCTGGCGCGTGCAGCACAGATCAAGAAGCTGCTCAGGGGCCGTGATCGCGAGATCTTCGAGGTGGTGTTCATCACCCTGGACCCGGAGCGCGACACCCCGGAAGTGCTCGATGCCTACGTCAAGGCCTTCGACCCGTCGTTCACCGCCCTGACCGGTACTCCGGAAGAAATCGCCGCGGTGGCCAAGGAATTCAAGGTGTTCTACGAGAAGGTCCCGGCCGGTGACACCTACACCATCTCTCACTCGTCCACCAGTTACGTCTACGATACACGTGGCACCCTGCGCCTGAGCCTGGGCCATTCGCTGAATGCCAAGGAATGCGCTGAAGACCTGGCTACCCTGATGGAGATCTGCTGAATGTCGATGCAACCGATCAAGCGCGGCCTGGCCGCCCTGGTACTGATGGGCCTGGCTCTGCCAGCCCTGGCGCAGACCACCGTGAGCGAGGCCTGGGTACGCGCCAGCGTGCCGCACCAGCCGTCGACCGGCGCCTTCATGACCCTGACTGCCAGCACCGACAGCAAGCTGGTCGGCGTGGCTTCGCCAGTGGCCAAGACCGTGCAGGTGCACGAGATGACCATGAACGGCGACGTGATGGGCATGAAGGAAGTGAAGGCCGTAGAACTGCCAGCGGGCAAAGCGGTGAGCCTGGACCCTAACGGCTACCATGTGATGCTGATGGGCCTGACTCAACAGGTGAAGGAAGGCGACGAGGTACCGCTGACCCTGACCATCGAAGATGCCAAGGGCACCAAGGAAACCGTCCAGGTGCAGGCCGCAGTGCGCCCGCTCAACGCCGAGGCTGGCGGTGGGCATGACCACATGCACATGGACCACTGACAGACAAAAAGGGCCGCATAAGCGGCCCTTCTTCATTGTGCTGCGCGCTTCAGCTACGGAAGCGTGGCAGCGGCCTTTCGAGGGTCAGTGAGGTCAAGGTCTTGCGGACCTGTGCCTCATCGGCCTCCAGCGCTTTGAGGCTGGCGCGGATCTTGCCCGCAGCGGGCACATCGCCCTGGCGGTCGATCCAGTCGGCAATTTCCTTGCAGGCACTGCTCAGGCAGGCTTGGCGCTGGTTCATCAGCGATATCAGGGTGGTGAGCTCTCTTTCGGACATGGTGGATTCCTCCATTCAGCCCTGTCAGTGTAGCAGTGGCTGGGAGGCTTGCCTGAGACCTGGCGTCGCAGATGTCAGCCATGCAGACAGGCGCTGCGATAGGCTCCCGGCGTCACGCCATAAGCCTGCTTGAACTGCCGACTCAAATGACTCTGGTCAGCAAACCCCAAGGCGAACGCCACGTCAGAGGCAGCCAATCCGCTTTTCAGAAACTCCCTGGCCCTCGCCAACCGCCGCTGCTTCAGCCAGGCATGCGGCGGCAGGCCGGTGGCCTGGCGGAACACCCGTGCAAAGTGGAACGGCGAAAGATTGACCGCTGCGGCCAAGGCCTCGAGTGACGGCGGGTCTGCCAATTGGCTTTCCAGCAGCTCTCTCGCACGCGCTACCGCCAGCGGTTCGTTGCCGGGAGAGGTGGGTTCGGGGCAGTGACCGTGGCGCTGCACCAGCGCCAGCACCGCCTGGCGCCAGGCGGTCTGCTGCTCCAGGGCGCTGGCGCCGGCTTCCGACAGCTGGTGCAGCTGGCTGAAGCCCTGGGCCAGGGCCTGGTCCTGGATCACGCTGTCCTTGAAGCGCGGCATGCCATGCCTGCCCAGTTCCAGTTCGTCCAGCACCCCGGTGACCCGTTCATGCTCCGGATAGAAGCCGCGGTAGCGCCAGCCGGCTTCGTGGGCGGTGGCGCCGGTGTGCAGTTCGTCCGGGTTGATCAGCACCATGCTGCCGACCGGCGCCAGGTGCTCGCTGCCGCGGTGCCAGAAGCGTTGTGCGCCCGACTCGATCACAGTGAATACATAACCCTCATGCACATGTGGGGCGAAGCGCTGCTGGAAGTAGCGCGCATGTAGCATCTCGACGTCGCCGAGGGCCGGCGCCTGCCAGAGGTGGGTCTGTTCGCGCAGGGGCGTGCTCATGCCAGCCAGCTGAGCAGCAGGAAGAAGATCAACATGCTCACCAGCATGCTCAGCAACACGCTGCGGGTCAACAGCACCAGCGCAACGGCCACCAATGCGCCAAGCAGGTAGGGGTTAAGCGGGCTCAGGTCGAGCTGGTGGCCGGGCAGGAAAATGATCGGCCCGCAGATCGCGGTGAGCATGCCGGGCACGGCAAAGCCGAGAAACTGCCGGGCGTTGGAACTCAGGCGCAGGGGCAGGCGCGGCTCAAGGAAGGCATAGCGGTTGAGGAATACCACGGCGCCCATGGCGAAGATCAGCAGCCAGGTCATGGGCGGCCTCCGGTGAATTTCTGACAGACAAAACCAGCGGCCATGCCCAGCAGGCCGGCGGCGACCAGGGCGGTTTCCCAGTGCCAGTAACTGAACAGCACCGAGCAGAACAACGACACCGCCACGCACACCACGGTGGCGAGGTTGCGCACCAGGGGTGCGATCAGCGCGACGAAGGTGGCGACGATGGAGAAGTCCAGGCCGAGCTGGTCGAGGTGCGGGATGTTCTGGCCCAGCACGATGCCGGCCAGGGTGAACAGGTTCCAGGCGACGTAGAAGGTCAAGCCCACCCCAAGTGCGTACCAGCGGTTGAATTGCTGCTGGTCGTAATGGCTGGTGAGGGCGAAGAACTCGTCGGTCAGTAAAAAGCCCAGGCCCAGCCTCCAGCGCAGGGGTTGGTTCGACAGCACCGGGCGCATCGAAAGGCCATAGAGCAGGTGCTGGGAGGTCAGCAGCAGGGTGGTGAGCAGGATCGACAGCAGGTTGGCACCGCCCTTGAGCATGCCGATGGCCACCAGTTGTGCGGCACCGGCGAATACGATCGCTGACAGGCCCTGGCCTTGCCAGGCGCTGAGGTTGGCCTCAATGGCCATGGAGCCGGCGAGCAGGCCCCAGGGGGCGACTGCCAGAGACAGCGGCAGGATGGCGATGGCGCCGTGCAGGAAAGCTTGGCGGGCGACGGCGGGACTGCTGGACATGATGGCTGCGACACATTTTGCGGGGTAGGGCAGCATGACAGAGCCGTGGGGCGGGTGGCTTGAACGATCTTGCTGGTGCAGGAAAAAACCTAGCGCTGGCTGGTCAACCGGCGCTGGGCAGCCACGCAGCCATTGATGTCTACGGCCTTCTGCAACAGTGCCTGGCGCTGCTGCGGATCAAGGCCAGCCAGCAGCCGGTAGACCTCTGCCTGGTAGTCGCGCTGACGCCCCCACTGCATCTGCAACCCCTGCGCGTGGCTGCGGCTGCAGGCCAGTTGTGCGGCCGGCTGTGGGTAGTACGGCGCATAAAGGGTGGCCATGCTGGGGATCGCTTCGAGGGCCTCGCGGTAGGCCGGGCTGGCATTGTAGGGGTGGCACCAGGTGGCAATCGCCGTCGCCGGCGGTGCAAAACCTTGCTTGAGGCTGGCCTCCAGCAACGGGCAAGCGGCATCGGGAATCTGTGCTGCGGGCAGGTAGGTCGTGTAGTACAGCGCCAGGCGATATTGGGCCACGGGGTGGCCGAGTTCCACCGACTTTTTCAGCAATGCCACGGCCGTCGGCAGCGTGCGCGCCATGGCCTGGCCTTGGCGATAGAGCTCAGGATCGCCGCCCATGGCGGTGCGCAGAGTGCTGTCGTCGTCTTGATTGTCGGCCTGCTCCAGCAGCGGCAGTGCCTGGCGATACAGCAGGTCGGCGTGTGGGTCGATGCGTATTTCAAGCGCGTTTGCCGCAACCGGAGCCAGCGCGATGAAGAGTGCCGATGCCAATGCGATGCGGCTCACAGGCGCGCCCCGTGCAATGGACCGGGCCGGCTGGCGGGCAGGTAAGGGTGGGCGACTTGATGATTGATCACAACTGCGCATACGCCTCGGGCGAATCGGAACGACGGGGTATTCTAGCCAAGCGCGGGCTGAAACCGAAACCCCGGCGGTCGACTCTCAGACGAGCTTGAGGGGTGTGACCTTGCGCTGCGCGCGTCGTTCCTGGGCCAGCCCCAGTTTAGCGGTGATCACCTTGGCCAGGGCATTGTTGCCCAGGTCATTCAAGTGCAGGCGGTCGACGAATAGATCGGCACCAAAGACCGGCGAACTGCTGAGCATGCTGTTCATGTCGTAGCAGGGCACAGGGTCGGCCTGGCTCTTGATGCGGCGGAAGAAGGCCATGTGCAGTTGGCTGTCGAAAGCGCCGTCGAGCAGGCGATCGAAATTGCCCGGCTGCTGCTCCAGGGCGGCCAGCATCGCCTGTTCACCTGCTGGCAGGGTTTCCCGGCACCAGGGCAGCAGGGGCTGGAGGATGAACGTCAGGGTCGCATGGCTGTCAGCCAGCATCCGCTCCCATTGGCGCAACGTGCGGCCGATGCTGTCGGCCGCTCGCGCCAGGCGCTTTTCCGGGGCGCACAGCTGCCAGTTGGGCGCTGGGTCGTTGCGCCGCGGTGCCAGTGCCTGGCCCAGTCGCTGCCACAGCGACGCCCGGCGGGCCGGGCCCAGTGGCGGCATGCCCTCGTTGAAGCTGTTCAGGTATGCCAGGTGAGCCTTGGCCTGTTGTGGGTCATGGGGGCCGGCCAGGACTTCGCCGAGGGCCTCGTGGGCCAAGGTGTTCAGGCCGCTGAGCAGCACCACGTGGCCGACTTCGCCGAAACGGTGCTGGTGGGTCAGGAACAGCAGAAGTTCCTGGCTGGCATTGAGCCCACAGCCTGCCAGGCTCAGCCAGACCTCACCGGTGAGCATCGACAGGTGCGAGGCCACCGTATGCTCATCGGAGCTGGCGCCGATGCCCAGGGCGGTCGAGCCGCCGACCAGCAGGTTGACACGGGGTGCGCCGCCGCGTTCGGCGGCCGAGAAGCGCTTGCCGGCGCAATGGCTGTAGCGCAGGCCAAGGGCATCGGTGTTGATGGTGCCGGAGCGGTAGCCGCTCTCGTGCACATGCAGGGTGTGTGGTGCGCGGCGGTTACCCAGCAGCAGAAAGCGCTGGTAGTCCTGGTGCAGTGGCGAAGCGAGGCCCGGAACGTGCGTGGCGGTTACGGACGGCGTCATGGGCGCTCCTTGGCGGCTGGCGTTGCGGTGGCGCAGGGCCTTCAGCCCACCAGCTCTTTGAGGTTATAGGCCAGGCCACCAGCGGCGATCAGCAGCAGAACCACCCCCGAGGCCAGGGAAATCATGCGGTTGCTGCGCTGCGAGGTGATCTTGCCGATGGCGAAGATGTACAGGCTGAGCACGGCGAAATCGATCAGCACCCACAACAGCGACAGCACCACCATGCTCTTGCCGAACGATTCGGTGATCTGGATGAACTGCGGGAAGAAGGCGATGAAGAAGATAATGTCCTTCGGGTTGGAAATGCCCACCATGAAGCCTTGCCACAGGCCGCCGCGCCCGGCCTTGGCCGGTTGCATCTCGGCCTCGTCGACGGCCGGCGCCTGCAGGCACTCGCGCAAGGTGCCCACGGCGATGTAGCCGATGAACAGGCATCCCAGCAGGCTCATGGCGCTGAGCCAGGCCTTGTCGATGGCCGCGCTGGTGAGGATGACCCAGGCGGCGGCGCCGATCAGCACCAGCGAGGCCCAATTGGTGCCGACGGCGGTGAACATGGCCTTGCGCGAGCCGGAGGCTGCGGCCGTGTTGACGATGAGGGCTACCACCGGGCCGGGGGTGGCGATCAACAGCAGGACGGTGAGTGCGTAAGTCAGTGTCAGTGCGGTATTCACGGTCAGTTCTCGATCAGAGTGTCGGGTGTCGCATGGGCGTGGGCATGAAAGGGGCAGCGCGACGGATTGAGCGAGCCTGCTTCCTGCAGTTGGTACTGCTTCCATTCGAAGTTGTCATCCTGGCCGAAGAAGCCCAGGGTTTCGGGCATGACCCCGTCGTTGTAATGGCGCACACGATCACGGATGCGGGCGCGGATGCGTTGCCCGCTTTCGGTACTGGCGTTGGCCACTTCGTCGAAGTTTTCCCTTGGGTTGATGACGAACGTGATGTGCGGGCCCAGGTTGCGGCTTTTCATCTGCTGGTGGCCGGGGAAGTTCATGTTGATGAACAGCGGCATGCCCGCGTAGCAGAACGACCAGGCGTTATCGTGCGGGTCGGTGGGGATGGCCTGCGGCCACGGATGGGGATCACGGGCATGAACCCCGCGCAGTACCTTCCAGGCCAGCGCCTGTTGCTCGGCCAGGCTGCTGTCGGCGGCGGTTTCGAGAAACACCACCAGTGGGCTGCCGATGCGTTGCTTGATCGGTACGGGGGTAATGGTGCGGACATATTCGGCCAGGCCCTGGGCGATATCATCGGCCAGTTGCTCGGCACGGGCGAAGAGGATGTGGCAGGAGGCGCCCGCTACCGCCTTGCGCCCGAACAGGCACGGAAAGTCGGGATTGGCGAGCACGCTGCGAAAATGCTGTATGGTTCGGTGCGTCCAGTGCTGAGTGTTCCGTACATGTTCATCGGCCAGCTCTAGCGCATCCAGGCGATAGCAGTTTCCATAAACCGTAAACATGATTTCCCCAGGAGATTCAAGTAAGAGAGCGTTCCAGTCATATGCAGGCAGGTTGTTGACTTATCTTTGTTATTTACCTGCATTTTCTGAGACGCTCTTCACGTTGTAAAACGCGTGGAACTATGACCTACTATTAGTCTTACTCATGCTCTGGGGGCGCCATGTCGGAACGGATTCAAGCTTTGCACGCCCTGCGTGCCTTCGAGGTGGCCTCGCGCTACGGCTCGTTCACCCGCGCCGCCGAAGAACTGGCGCTGACCCAGGGCGCGGTCAGCCATCACATCAAGACCCTCGAATCCATGTTCGGCTGCGACCTGTTCGAGCGGCGCGGCCCCAAGTTGAGCCTTACCGAGCATGGGCGGCTGCTGGCCCAGGAGCTGAAGGTCGGTTTCAAGATCATCGAGAACGCCTGCGCGCTGCTGCGCCAGGACCGCTATGGCCTGCGCTTGAAAGCCCCCTCGACGCTGACCGTGCGCTGGTTGCTGAGGGCGCTGGACGGCTTCAAGAAGCTTGAAGACAACTGCAGCGTGCAGCTGTCGAGCGTGTGGATGGACATCGACTCGGTGGACTTCTACTCCGAGCCCTACGATTGCGCCATTCTCCTGGCCAACGGCCGCTTCCCGGCCGATGTCGAGAGCGTCAAGCTGTTCGATGAATGGTTGATTCCGGTATGCCACCCGGACTACATGGCGCCAGCACAGCCGGAGCTGGCCGACCTGCGCCAGTGTGAATTCCTCCACCCGTCGCCGGACCGCCGTGACTGGCGGCGCTGGCTGGCGCGCATGGATGCCCTGGACATCAGCATCGACCAGGGGCAGGTGTTCGATACCCTCGACCAGGGCATCTCGGCAGCACAACAGGGCCTGGGCATTTCCGTGGTCGACCTGGTGCTGGCCAGCGCCGACCTCACGGCCGGGCGCCTGGTGACGCCGTTCAAGCATGCAGTGTCGACCGGCGACGGCTACTACATGACCTGGCTCAAGAGCAGCCCCAAGGCACGGCAGATGCACAAGCTGCGTGACTTCCTGCTCAGCCGGGTCCCCCCATTGGGCTACAAGGACATCGACTACCTGTATGGCTGAAGAAGGCTTTGTCCTGACCCGGCATTGGTACGACACGTCCGAAGGCACCTGCGTGGAGTTCTGGCTGGCGACCGACGCCGGGCCTCGGTTGTTGCGCCTGGCTCCCCAGAAGTCAGTGGCATTCATCCCCCAGGCCCAGGCCGAGCACGCGCAGGTCTTGCTGGCCAAGGAGCAAGGCGTGCAACTCAAGCCGCTGCGCCTGAAAGACTTCGACCAGCGCCCGATGCTTGGCCTCTATACCCGCCAGCACCGTCAGCTGATGCAGATGGAACAGCGCCTGCGCACGGCCGGTATCGACGTCTTCGAGGCCGATATCCGCCCGCCGGAGCGCTACCTGATGGAGCGCTTCATCACCGCGCCGGTGCAATTCAGTGGCCAGCTGGACGAGCAGGGCGTGTACTGCGAGGCCCAGCTAAAGCCGTTGCCGGGCTACCGCCCGACGTTGCGCCTGGCATCGCTGGACATCGAGACCAGCGAGCGCGGTGAGCTGTACAGCATCGCCCTGGAAGGCTGCGGCCAGCGTCAGGTGTACATGCTCGGACCGGCCAATGGCGATGGCGCTGGTGTGGATTTCGACCTGCGCTACTGCGCTGATCGCGCCGAGCTGCTGACCTGCCTCAACCAGTGGATGGCCGAGCATGACCCGGATGCGATCATCGGCTGGAACCTGATCCAGTTCGACCTGCGCCTGCTGCACGAACACGCCAAGGCGCTGCAAGTGCCGCTGGCACTGGGGCGCAACGGTGCACCGATGACCTTGCGCAGCCATGCCGGCGGTGGCCATGTTTTCGCCGATGCCCCGGGGCGGCTGCTGATCGATGGCATCGAGGCGCTGCGCTCGGCGACCTGGAGCTTCCCATCGTTCAGTCTGGAGAACGTCGCCCAGACCCTGCTCGGCGAAGGCAAGGCCATCGATACGCCCTATCAGCGCATGGACGAGATCAACCGTCGCTTCGCCGAAGACAAACCCGCGCTCGCCCGCTACAACCTCAAGGATTGCGAGCTGGTCACCCGTATCTTTGCCCACACCCGGCTGCTCGACTTCCTGTTGGAGCGCTCGTCGGTCACCGGCCTGGCGGTGGACCGCAGTGGCGGCTCGGTGGCTGCATTCTGCCACCTCTATATCCCGCACATGCACCGCTTGGGTTTTGTCGCGCCCAGCCTCGGCAGCCGCCCCGACGAGGCCAGCCCCGGTGGCTTTGTCATGGATTCACGCCCGGGGCTGTACGACTCGGTACTGGTGCTGGACTACAAGAGCCTGTACCCGTCGATCATCCGCACCTTCCTGATCGACCCGGTGGGCCTGGTCGAAGGCCTGCGGCTGCCCGATGACGCGCATTCGGTGGAAGGCTTTCGCGGCGGGCGTTTTTCGCGCACCGAGCATTGCCTGCCGGCCATCGTCGAGCGCGTATGGCAGGGCCGGGAGGCGGCCAAGCGTGAGGGCAACGCACCGCTGTCGCAAGCGCTGAAGATCATCATGAATGCCTTCTACGGCGTGCTTGGCTCCAGTGGCTGCCGTTTTTTCGACCCGCGCCTGGCCTCGTCGATCACCCTGCGCGGCCATCAGATCATGCGCCAGACCCGCGCACTGATCGAGGCGCAGGGCTACGAGGTGATCTATGGCGACACCGACTCGACCTTCGTCTGGCTCAAGGGCGCCCATGGCGAAGAGGACGCTGCCCGGATTGGCCATGAGCTGGTGGCGCAGGTCAACCACTGGTGGCGCGAGCACCTGCGCATCACTCTGAACCTGAAATGCGCGATGGAGCTGCAGTACGAAGTCCATTATCGGCGTTTCCTGATGCCGACCATCCGCGGGACCGACGAGGGCAGCAAGAAGCGTTATGCCGGCCTGGTGCAGCGCGCCGATGGCAGCGAGGAGGTGGTCTACAAGGGCCTGGAGTCGGTGCGCACCGACTGGTCGCCATTGGCCCGGCGTTTTCAGCAGGAGCTGTACGGGCGGATCTTCCGTGGCCAGCCCTATCGCGATTACCTGCGCGAGTACGTGCGCCAGACCCTGGCGGGCGAGCTCGATGAGCTGCTGGTCTACCGCAAGCGCCTGCGCCGGCCGCTGGCCGACTACCAGCGCAACGTGCCGCCACACGTGCGTGCCGCGCGCCTCGCCGACGACTATAACAGCCGTATCGGCCGCCCACGGCAGTATCAGCGGGGCGGCTGGATCAGCTACCTGATCACCACCTGCGGCCCGGAGCCCCTTGAGAACCTGCAGGCGCCGATCGACTACGAGCACTACCTCAGCCGCCAGTTGCAGCCCGTGGCCGACGGCATCCTGCCGATGGTCGGTGATGATTTTGCCAGCTTGATCGACCAACAACTGCCACTGTTCTGACCGGGTGTTAAGCGGTCACCACAGCCGCCCGAAGCGCTGACGCTAGCCTGCCGTTTTTCATAGGCGGGAGAGGCGGCAATGCACAGCTTTAACGATAACCCTGACGGCCACACTGAAACCGCGGACCAGGCCTTGCAGGACCGGCTGCTGGCCGACCGTTTGCCCAGCTGGCTGCATGGCGCCAGTCTGCAGCAACTGCGCTGGCTTGGCGACGCCATGAGCCTGAGCCTGTATTTCACCCAGCGGGCCAAGGCGGTGCTTGCCACTATCAGCAGCCTGGAGGCATTCGCCCAGCCAAGATTACAACTGGCGATGGATCAGGCCTGCGGTGCCGGTCATGACGTCACGCGCCTGCAACTGCGCTGGGGGCACCGTGAACCGGTGGTGACGTCCCAGCCAATCGGCTATCCAGTCACCGAGGCGGTCTACCGGCAGATTCCTTTGCTGGAGGCGGCGCTTGGCAACTTCACCCAACTCGAGGCCAGCAGTGACGGGGAACTGGCAGGCAACCGCCTGATCGATCCGGATGACCCTACACGCAAGCTGCCCAGTGCCGCGCGCTTTGCCGCGATCTGCCGGGAACTGGACATTGGCGGTCAGTACCAAAGGCATCTGGATGCCTGCTTGCAGCCGCCTGGGCCTACCGAGAACGGCACCGGTGAACAGCGTTTGCAGGTGCTCTCGCTGTTCGCTCGCGCTCACCGTTACAGCATGCTCGCCGATGCCCATGTCGGCTTGATCAAAGGGGCATTGAACGAAGTGGAGCACCAGTTGCTGGTAAACCTTTGCGGGTTGCATCAGCCGCTCACCCTGGAGGGGCGACCGGTGCAGGCCAAGTACTTGAACCTGTTGGGCTGCCAGATGCAGCAGATACTCGTGCTCGATGTTCGCGACGAAACCTACAGCCCCGTGTACACCTCCAGCAGCCGGGTGCTGGTGCACATCCCGGGCGACCCGTACGCACCGTGGCAGGCGTTCGCCGACCTGCGCCGTTTCGCCAACGCCTTGGGCAAGCGGTTACGCACGCCAGCCTACCAGCGCTTTTTCGCGCGGTTCGTTCGCCGTCGCGACAGCCAGGCGTTCTTCAGCGCCGTCGCGGCATGCTACGACGGGCTTTCGGACCTGGCCAACGCTGACCTCGAAGAACGCCTGCACACCTGCCCGACGCCGCTGTTCGATGCACTGGCGCAGGCCAGGGTCAGGCAAATCAAGGACGATGCCGGCATGATCGCGATGGCCACCGCGGCCGTCGATCATGAGGTACGCCAGGCCCACGCGCAGCGGCTGACCGCCGAAGGCTGGACGTTACTGACCCTGGCTGGGCTGTTCGTGCCGGCGCTGGGCCTGGGAATGCTGGCGCTGACCGCCTGGCAGATCCTGGGCGAAGTGTTCCACGGTATCGAGGCTTGGCACGAGGGGGACAGTGCCGAGGCGCTCGAGCAACTGGTCAATGTCGCCACCGATGTCGCCTTGGTAGCCGCCACTGCGGCGGGCGTTCAAGGCGTACGCACGCTCTGGGCGCGTTCGAAGTGGGTCGACAGTTTGGTGCCGGCACGGCTCGGCGATGGCAGGCAATGCCTGTGGCACGACGACCCCGCGCCGTATCGTAGCGCCGCGCCTGGGGTGCAGGCGGTGCGTGACGAGGCGGGCATTTATCGTCATGGGGACCATGCCTGGGTCGAGATGGAGGGGCATCATTACTCGGTCGAACAACACACGGACGATGGCCATTGGTACCTGCGCGCGCGCTCCGGTTACGGTCCCAGGCTCTGCCATAACGGCGCGGGTGCCTGGCGGCTGTGGAGCGAGCAGCCGGCGCAGTGGGCGAGCACGCCACGGCTGTTCCGGCGCCTGGGGGGTGTTTTCGGCCAACTCGACGACCAGCAGATTGACTCGGCGATGCTCACCCACGACCTGGACGCCAGCCAGTTGCGTGCGTTGCATGTTTATGGGCAAGCCCCCGATGCCCAGTTGCTCGACAGTGTGACGCGCTTTGCCATCGACCGTCGCCTGCAGGTGCTGAGCGAAGGGCTGCGCGAGGGGCGCAACACCGGCGATCGCGAAGCGCTGATGAAGCTGCTGGACATGGCGGCAGGTTCGACCCTGGATGACGCCGGGCTCGCCGAACTGGCGACGCTGCGCCGGCGGGCGCTGTTCCAAGGGCTGTACGAAGCCGCACAGCCGGAACCGACCCCGGCCTCGTTGTTGCTGCGTCGGCAGTTTCCGGGTTTGCACGAGTTGGCGGCACGCGCGCTGTTGCATGATGCCACGCTTGCCGAACGCACCGCCCTGGACGCACAACAGCGCGTACCGCTGCGCCTGGCCTTGGCCGCCCGTGCCAGGGTTGGCCAGATTCGCCTGGTCAGGGCGCTCGAAGGTCTATACCTGGACGCCCCGCAGACTGCCGACCTGGCGCGGCTTGCTCTGGGCTTGAGCGAAGGCTTGCCGGGTGCGTCGCAAGGGGCGAGCTGGCGCCTGTTCGAGGGCTCGAGGCAAGGGCCGCTGCTTGCGCAGGCCGGGACGCAAGAGGCCGGCAAGGTCGTCGACCTCGTGCATGCTGATGGGCAGTTCCAGTTGTTTGACGCGCAGGGGCACTTGTTGGCGGGGCCTGGCGAACTGTTCGAGGTCATGGCCTTCGCCTATGACGAGGCGCAGCGGGGCATCATGGATGTGGGCCAGCCTTTCGCGGCCAACCTGCGAGTGCGGTTGGCCACCCTGGCAGGGGCGCGCAGGTCGCAGCTGGGTCATCTGCTGGGCCAAGCCCCTGCACAGGGTTGGTTCCGGCTGCCACAGCGCCTCGATGGCGGGCGTCTGGGCTATCCGCTCAGTGGCCGCGGGCATGGACGGGCTCAGGCACTTTACGCCATGGTTCGCTCGGTTTACCCAAGCTTCGATGAGGCGCAGATCGAAGCCTGGCTGGCACAGGTTCGCCAGATAGGGCGGCAGGTCGAGGACGAGGTATCGCGCCTTCAGGCGCAGCTGGCAGCGTTGCACAGCAACCTGAACAACTGGTGTGCATTGGCCGGGTCGCGCCAGGAACGGGTTGACAGGCGCAGCTTAGCCGAGGGCTTGCTTGATTGCTGGCAGCGCATTTCGCCCAGGGTCCGCGGTGGGCTGCCGATTGCCTATCGGCTGACCATCCGCGATCTTGCCTTGTCCAGCTTGCCGGACCTTCCCGAGAGCGTGAGTTTCGCCCATGTGCGCGAGCTTTCGATGGTGGCCGTGGGCATCAGCGATGTGCCGAACGGGTTCTTGCATGCCTTCCCGGCCGTACGCATCCTGGAACTTGCCGGTAATCGCCTGGCCCGGTTGCCGTCTGGCCTTGGGCACCTCAGCCTGCTGCGGGAAATGGACCTGTTCGGCAACCAGATCGTGCTCGATGATGCGCAAGCCCGCCAATTGGCACGGTGTACGCACCTTCAATACTTGAATCTGTCTTTCAATCCACTGGGGCGCGCTTTGTCGGTGCAAGGCCTGTCACGGCTGCGGCGTCTGCACCTGCGTGCCACCGGTCTGGAATCGCTGCCCAGGGGGGTGCTGGCCAACTTCCAGTTGGTGCTGGCCGATCTTCGGGATAACCGCATCGCCAGCCTACCGGGTGACTTCTATCGGGCTCCGGCCTGGGTCAGCCGTAACATACGCCTGGACGGCAACCCGCTGGATGACGCCAATACGGCAAGGTTGCGCGCGTTCATGCAGGAGCATGGCTGGATTGTCGACGAAGAGCAGCCCAGCGACTCGAGCGGCGTCCGTCAGCGTTGGCTGGACGCTGCGGACAGCCTCGAACGTACCGATCAGTCGTCGATGTGGGACGAGATCGAGATCCACGAAGGCTGCCAGGATTTCATCAGTCTGCTCGGCCGCCTCTTGCAAACCGCTGAATATCAGCAGCGTGGTCAGGCCTTGGCCACCCGGGTTTTCACCATGCTCAGGGCAATGTGCGAGCACGATACCCTGCGCCAGGAGCTGTTCGCTCAGGCCAGCCTGCCGGTGACTTGCCAGGACAGCGCCTCGCTGGCATTCAGCGGCCTGGAGTTGCGCATGCTGGTTTGGCGTGCGCGGGTCGACGCCGCAATCGGGGGAGAGCAGGCGGCATTCATGCGTCTTGCTCGTCAGTTGTGGCGTCTGGATGAAGTCGACCGGATCGCCCAACGCGACTATGAAGCCCGACGAGCTGAAGGGGCCGACCCGGACCAGATCGAGGTGGTGCTGGCGTACCGGGTTGGCCTGCGGGTACCGCTGGCCTTGCCTGCCCAACCCAGCGACATGTTGTTTGCCGAGGTTGCCGGGCTGGATCAGGCGCGTATCGACGAGGCACGAGACGACGTGCTGGCTCACGAGACGCCTGAGCGCCTCAGCCAGGCCCTGGTCGGCCGTGACTTCTGGTGCGAGCACCTGCTGCAGGCCAATGCGGCTCGCTTCGAGTCGCTTGATAGCGCCTTCCATTCCCGGGTCGAGGCGTTGATGAATGCCGTCGAGGGCATGCCCGAAGGGCGTTATCTAGAAGAGATGAAGCATGTGCAGGTCGAGCGCGAGGTGGCACGGCGGGCATTGCTGCTGAGGCTCACACGTCAGGCCATGGGTGACCATCTGGAGCCGTTGGATCCGCCCCAGGGCCATTAAGGCAGGCGCTGCCGCCAAGGTCTTGGACTATGCTCACAGCACGGAAACAAGTAGCTTTGGCTGTAGGATGTTTCTGGGTTTGCCCCGGAAACCGGCTGTTACCTTTGGCTCAAGCGCGAGCCTGCCCGGCTGGTTTAGGCTCGCAGGCCGGATCTTTCTCCCTGATCCGTAGTCTTTGGTTCTATCGAGAGAATAAGGAGATACGCATGCTCGTCCGGTCACTGACCCTTGCCACCTTGCTCGCTGTAGCCGGTCCACTGTTCGCTGCCGACAGCGATGCGCCGCTGGCCAAGGAAGTAGGCAAGGCCAGGCCCTTGGTAATCATAGCGCCCAGCAGCGCCGACCCGACCTTGCGCGGCCTGAACGATGCGCTCAAGGACCCGGCCACCCAGGCGAAGTTCAAGGAGCGCAAGCTGGTGCTGTACAGCGTCGCCCAGATGATGGGCAAGCGAGAAGACAAGAACCTCGAGCAGCAGACCACCATGGCCTTGATCCGCGAACTCAAGCTGGGCGCCAGCAAGGGTACCAAGGTGATACTGGTCGGCATGGATGGTGAGCGCCACGTGCTCAAGGATGATGAGTCGGGGGAGAAGATGGACACGCAGGCGATCTTTAAAGCCGTCGATGAGCTGCCTGCCAGTGAAAAAGCAGCGACTGCGCCAGAACCTGTGGCGGCTGTACCTGAACCCAAGGCCAAGGACAGCAAACCGGCCAAACCCGCCAAGCCTGCTGCCCCGCCCAAGCCCCTGGAAGACTGATCAGCGCAGCAGCCGGGCCTTGAGCCAGTGATCCAGGCTCAGGCGCCCGGCGCCTTTGAGCAGCAAGGGCAACAGCGCCACCAGGTAGATCAGCGGCAGCTTGAAGTTGCCGTAGCCCTGGTCGGTGATGGCGTAGCCCTGAGCCAGTTCCGCAAGGCTGGACCAGTGCGCGGGCCAGTGCACTGCGGCAATCGCCACCACGGTCACCACCATCAACCCGGCCGCTGCCAGGCGCGTGCCCAGGCCCAGTAACAGCAGCAGTGGCAGGAGCAATTCTGCCCACATCGACAGCTGCCAATTCAGCTGCGCAGGCAACAGGTCGAAGGGAAACGGGAAGTTTGCCTGGATATCCGCGAACCAGTTGCTGCCGTTGAACTTCTCCAGCCCTGACTCGAAGAATTCCCAGGCCAGGAAAAGCCGCAAGGGCAGGTCGGCGCTCCAGCTGCCGAAACGGTCGAACGTGTGCAGGGAACGGGTCAATGTAGTCATGTCGGTCATCTCGATTCAGGAAAGTGAAGAGGTGGAAGGTGCTGTCGTGACGCGGCGCTGGTAGCTGGCCAGCTTGGCGGTCAGCTTCAGGGCAACGGCAGCGAACATCACGGCGAAGGCCAGCGGATACCAGCCCCCCATGGGGATGCGCTTGTAGAACGACAGGCAGAACACTGCTGCCAGGACCCACATGCCGGTGCTGTGCAAGGCCTTCCAGGCGCGGCTGCCAAGCAGGCGCATCGGGGCCTTGAACGAAGTCAGGGTGAGCAGCAGGAGGAACAGGTAGCCAATGCTGCCCGGCAAGCTGGAAGTAGCGGTGCGCCCCGCCCAGAACAGTTCGGGGAACTGCTGGGCGTAGCGGTAGATCAGCAGGCCGTGCACGGTGTGCGAGAAAGCAAAGGCCAGGCCCAGGTAGCGCCGTTCACGGAGGACGCGTCGGCTGCCGGGCCCTGGCAGGAAGGCCACCAGGGACGAGGCCAGGAACGTCAGCACGAACAGGGCAAAGGAACTGCGTGCCGTGGCACGGATGGCGCTGCGCAGGCCGTCCGAACCGAGTGGCTGGGCGGCCAGGACCAATGCGGTCATCAGCAGGGTCAGGCCGGCGAGGGTGGCGAACAGCTTCCAGCCGGAGGGCACGGTGAGGGCTTTCATCGGTGGGTCTCCCGAGGTGTCGTTGTGTGACCGGGAGTGTGCTGGGGTGGGGTATCTGCAGTGTGTCGGCGATCAGGTCATTGTGTATCACTGTGTAGCGCAGGCCCTTCAGGCCTGCGCCGGGCATTCAGGCATTCAGCTCGATCTGCACACACAGCCCGCCACTGTTGCGGTTGCTCAGGGTCAGCCGGCCGCCCATGGCCTGGATCAGCTGATGAGCGATGGCCAGGCCCAGGCCAGTGCCGCCGGTACTGCGGTTGCGCGAGCTTTCGACGCGGTAGAACGGCTTGAGCACTTCGTCCAGTTCTTCGGGGGGGATGCCCGGCCCGTCATCCAGTATGCGGATCAGGGTTCTGCCGTGCTCGCGGCTGACCTCCAGCTGGGCCTTGCCGGCAAATTTCAGGGCATTGTCAACCAGGTTGACCAGTACCCGGCGCAATGCATGCGGGCGTGTTTCCAGCAGACTGCCGGTAATGCCGTGCCGCTCCACCTGGGCGCCGCTGTCCTGATAGTCGAACACCACGCTGTCGAGGAAGGCGTCGAGGTTGATACGGCAGGGCACCTCGGTGTTGATGTCCATGCTGCGGGCATACGCCACGCCTTCGCGAACCAGGTGTTCCATGGCGTCCAGGTCATGCCAGAGCTTGTCCTTCTCGACGCCGTCGTCCATTACTTCGACCCGCAGTTTCATGCGTGTGATCGGGGTTTGCAGGTCGTGGGAAATGGCTGCCAGCAATTGCATGCGCTCTTTCAGGTAGGCGGCGATGCGTGCCTGCAAGGCATTGAACGCCACGGCGGCATACTTCACCTCGCGCGGGCCGCTTTCATCCAGCAGCACGCCGGGCTTGTCCGGGTCGAGGTCATCCACCGCCTGGGCCAGCCGGGTCAGCGGCCCGATGGCCAGGCGCACGGCCAGCCAGGTGCACAACAGCAACACGGCCAGCTGGATCAGCAATACCAGTGGAAGCCAGCGCGCCACCGGCACGGGAGCCGGCGTGACATCGATGGTCAGCGGTGCACCATCGGCCAGGCGCAGGTGAGTCTGGAAGTGCGCATTCGGGCCGGGAATCTCCAGAAAGGTCAGGCGGTACTGGCTGCCAATGGCCTTGACGATCGATTCGGCGGCCATGGGCGGGTCGTCGCTCGGCATCGCTTTACCGACCAGGCCTGCGTCCAGCCGGTAACGGTAGGTGCGCCGCTCCAGGCGCGGCAGCCAGGCGGCGCGCTCGGCAGCGGGCAGGCGGTCGAGGATGGCGACCGAGGTGGCGACGTCCAGCTCCAGGTTGCTGAGCATCATCGAGCGGCTGCTGATGTAGCGTTCGTACGCTTGCAGGCTGAACGACAGACCGTAGGCCAGCACCAGCCCTGTGAAGAAAATCAGCGCCAGGCGCGAGGCGAGGGTGTGGGGCCACTTCATGACGGTGACTCGATCAGTTGCACGGCCAGCGAGAACACATAGCCCTCACTGCGCACGGTCTTGATGCAGCTGGGTTCGCGGGCGTCATCGCCCAGGCGCTGGCGCAGGCGGCTGACCAGCAGGTCGATGGAGCGGTCGAAGATGTCCGCTTCGCGGCCCTGGGTCAGGTTCAGCAGCTGCTCGCGGCTCAGGACCCGCTGCGGGTGGTCGAGGAACACCCGCAGCAGGCGGTATTCGGCGCCGCTCAGGGCCACCAGAGTGCCTTCGTTGTCGAGCAGGTGGCGGGCAGTGGTGTCCAGGCGCCACTGGCCGAAGGCGAGCAGCCGGCTGCTTTCGCTGATGGTCAGGTTCGGCGGCAGCATGCGTGTGCGGCGCAGTACGGCATTGATGCGGGCCAGCAGTTCGCGGGCAGAGAACGGCTTGGTCAGGTAGTCGTCGGCGCCCATTTCCAGGCCGATGATGCGGTCGGTCTCGTCGTTGCGCGCCGTCAGCATCAATACCGGTGTGTTGCGGTGCTTGCCGGCACGCAGTTCGCGGCACAGCAGCAGGCCGTCGTCGCCGGGCATCATGATGTCGAGGACGATCAGGTCGACGCTGTTGGCTTCGAGGAAGGCGCGCATCTGCCGGCCGTCGGCGACGATGCTGGTGCGCAGGCCGTTCTTCTTCAGGTAGTTGCCGACCAGTTCGCGGATCTCACGGTCGTCGTCGACGATCAGAATGTGATCGACATGTTCCATTCGCGGCGTTCCTGTTCAAGGGGAGTGGGGGCAGTGTACCGAGCGCGTTGCTGCTTGCCTGTGGGGTTTTGTATTGCAGTGTATCTGCACTGTGTACAGATACAGGAGGAAGCAGATCACAGGCCGAGGTGACACATGCGGGATACCTGGCAAGGCTGAAATGGCTCTCGACCGGGGAGCATAGATCCCCATCCCGAAAGTGTTGCCAAGGAGAGATGCCATGAACTTCAAGACTATCGCCAGCGCCAGCCTGTTCGCCGTGCTCAGCTTCGGTGCCGTTGCTGCCAACGCCAGCTCCACCTCGATGAACGACGCCAGCGTCATGCAGTACCGTTACGGTGACCAGCTGGATGTGAAGCGGGTGCTGTCGGTGAAGGATGACCAGAGCAGTGCCTGTGGCCCGGTCAACACGCGTATGGATTACATCAACTCCAAAGGCCAGCATGAGAGCGTCGAGTATCGCACCTACGCCACGAGCGGTTGCCATGACAATTGATCGCCGGCTGCTGCTGAAAGTGGGGGGCGTGGCCTTGGCGCTGGCTGGCCTGGGCCTGGCGGGTGGGCAATTGATGGCCCGCGACAGCTACGGCGCCATGCCGGCGTTGTCCGGGGCCAGCCAATGGCTCAACTCGGCGCCGCTGGACAGTCAGGCGCTTAAGGGCAAAGTGGTGCTGGTGGACTTCTGGACCTGGGACTGCATCAATTGCCAGCGCAGCCTGCCGCATGTCAACGACTGGGCGCGGCGCTATGCCGACCAGGGATTGGTGGTGGTGGGCGTGCACACGCCGGAGTATGACTACGAAAATGACGTGGGGCAGTTGAAGAGCAAGGTGGCCAGCCTGGGCATCAGCTACCCGGTGGCGGTGGATAATGATCACCAGGTGTGGAATGCCTGGGGCAATCAGTTCTGGCCGGCGCATTACTTTGTCGATCGCCAGGGCCAGGTGCGGCATGTGCACTTTGGTGAGGGCGACTATGCCGGACAGGAGAAAGTCATACAGGCGTTGCTGGATGAGAAAGGGTAGATCGGTGTTGCCTTCTTCGCGGGTAGACCCGCTCCCACAGGCCCTTCACAGACACGAGGGCTGTGGTGCTCCTGTGGGAGCGGGTTTACCCGCGAAGAAGGCGGTGCGGTCTATCAGGAGAAGCTTGCGAAATGCGCCTGCATCCGCTCGGCATCCGCCTGCCTGCCACTGAACAGCTCGAACGCCTTCACCGCCTGGAACACCGCCATGTTGCTGCCATCCAGCGTGCGGCAACCCAGTTCCCGTGCTGCTTTGAGCAGTTCGGTCTGCAACGGGAAATAGATGATCTCAGCCACCCACAAGCGTGGGTGCAGATACGTCACCGGCAGTGGCGTACCGGGCAGTTTGGCCATGCCGACCGGCGTGGTATTGACCAGGCCATCCGCCTCGGCCACTTCCCCAGCAAGGTCCGTTCCCAGCAGTGCCCGGCCGACACCGAAATGGCCATTGAGGTTGTCGACCAGCGCCTGGGCGCGCGCCGCATCCACTTCGAACAGCACCAGTTGCTCGACCCCTTCGCTCAGTAGCGCATGTGCCACCGCCGAGCCGGCGCCGCCAGCGCCCATCTGCACCACGCGCCGGCGCGGCACGTCCGGCAGGCCACGGCGCAGGCCTTCGGCAAAACCCAGGCAGTCGGTGTTGTGGCCCACCCGCTTGCCGTCCTTGAGCACCACGGTGTTCACGGCGCCAATCCCCCGTGCCTCGTCCGACAGCTCATCGAGCAGCGGCAGGATCGCCTGCTTGAACGGGTAGGTGATATTGAGCCCGGTAAAACCGGTGTGCTGGGCGGCATCGAGCAGCTGCGCCAGGGCGCTGTCTTCGAGCTGCAACTGGTCGGCGTCGATCAGGCGGTAGAGGTAGCGCAGCTGCTGGGCGTCGCCCTCGTGCTCGTGCAGGGCAGGGGTGCGCGACAGCTGGATGCCACGGCCGATCAGGCCGGCAAGGATGGCTGGCTGGCTCATGCGCGCGGCTCCCGGAGCATTTCGGCAAAGTGGCTCAGGGCCATGCGGTAGCCGTGGCTGCCCAGGCCGCAGATCACGCCGACGGCAATCGACGAGATGAACGACAGGTGGCGGAACGGCTCGCGCTTGTGCACGTTGGACAGGTGCACTTCGATGACCGGCAGTTCGCTGGCCACCAGGGCGTCGCGAATGGCGACCGAGGTGTGTGTCCAGGCACCGGGGTTGATCACGATACCGGCGCAGCGACCGCGGGCGGCGTGGACCCAGTCGATCAGTTCGCCTTCGTGGTTGGTCTGGCGGAATTCGATTTCCAGGCCTTGGGCGTGGGCCGTGTCGGCGCAACCCTGGGCCAGGTCGGCGAGGGTTTCATGACCATACTGGGAGGGCTCGCGGGTGCCCAGCATGTTCAGATTGGGACCGTTGAGCACAAGAATGAGGGGCTTCATGACGGGCATCGCTTTGTTGTTGTTGAATACCTCTATGTTTGTACTGGGTGGTTAATTGCGTCAATTGGCTCAGGTGTCGCAGGGGGGCAAAGTGGGCGATTACCGGACTGATTTGTCGCCGCAGGCGGATGACAGAATTGTAATGTTCACGCCACCGCCCTGATAACCGCCTGTCCCTACAGTTCCTCGCCAACGCTCGCCGACGAGGACGCCCGAATTGCCTACCCCCCGCAAGATCGCCTTGCTCAGCCTGTTGCTGGCAGCCACCGCCAGCGCCCAGGCCGGGCAGGGCATGAGCCTGCCCGAGGCGCTGAGCGCCGCCTTTGCCAGCAACCCCGAACTGGCCGCAGCCGCTCGCGAAATCGGCATCGCCGAAGGCGAGCGGCGCCAGGCCGGGTTGATCCCCAACCCGGAACTGGCCTGGGAAATGGAAGACACCCGCCGCGACACCAGCACCAGCACCGTGACCCTCAGCCAGCCACTGGAGCTGGGCGGCAAGCGCGGTGCGCGGATCGCGGTGGCCGGCGCCGGTCAGGCCATTGCCCAGCTGGACCTCGAGCGCCAGCGCAACGGCCTGCGTGCCGATGTGGTCCAGGCCTATCACGCGGCCCTGCGTGCGCAGACTGCGGTGGAACTGGCGCAGCAGTCGCGGGCGCTGACCGAACGCGGCTTGCGGGTGGTGCAGGGGCGGGTCGGCGCGGGCCAGTCATCGCCGGTGGAAGCCACCCGCGCGCAGGTGCAGCTGGCCCAGGCCCAGGCCGAGGAACGTCGCGCCGAAACCCAACGCACGGTGGCCTATCAGACGCTGGCACGCTTGACCGGCAGCCCGCTGGCGACCTTCGACCTGCTGCAGGCAGAGCACCTGTCACCCGGCCAGGCCCCTTCAGCCGACACCTTGCTCGACCAGGTCGAACAGACCGCCGAATGGCGCCTGGCAGCCGCCCAGGTCGAGCGCGGCGAAGCGTCGTTGGGCTCGGAAAAGGCCCTGCGCATTCCCAACCTCACCGTTAGCGTCGGCAGCCAGTACAGCCGCGAAGCGCGCGAACGGGTCAATGTGGTCGGCCTGTCAATGCCCTTGCCATTGTTCGACCGCAATCAGGGCAACGTACTGGCCGCCGCACGCCGTGCCGACCAGGCCCGCGACCTGCGCAATGCGGTCGAACTGCGCCTGCGCAGCGAAACCCGCAGCGCCATCGATCAGTGGCGAACAGCGATGCAGGAGGTGCAGGCCTACGACCGCACCATCCTGCCGTCGGCGCAGCAGGCCGTGGACACCGCAACCCGTGGCTTCGAAATGGGCAAGTTCGCCTTCCTCGACGTGCTCGATGCCCAGCGCACGCTGATCGACGCGCGCGGGCTGTACCTCGAGGCGCTGGCAGCGGCAACCGATGCACGAGCGCAGGTCGAGCGGATCTACGGCGACCTTGAGGGCCTGAGCACAAAACCGAACAGCAGGAGCAACAATGACTAACCCCCGCAAACTCGCTCTCCTGGTCGCTGCCCTTGCCGTTCTCGGCGTGGGTGGCCTGGCCTGGACCGGCAACCTTGGCCAGGCCAGCAACGGCGAGGCCGGCCATGACGCGCATGGCGACGATGGCCACGGCCACGGCAACGATGGCGACGAACAGCACGAGGAAAAGGAAGGCGCACTGCACCTGTCGACCGCTCAGATCGAGTCGGCTGGCATTCAGCTGGCGGCCGCCGCCCCTCGCGAGCTCGGCACCGCCATCAGCTTCCCCGGCGAAATCCGCTTCGACGAAGATCGCACGGCCCATGTGGTGCCACGGGTACCGGGGGTAGTCGAAGCGGTGCAGGCCGAGCTCGGCCAGGCGGTCAAGCGCGGCCAGGTGCTGGCAGTGATCGCCAGCCAGCAGATCTCCGACCTGCGCAGCGAGCAGCAGGCCGCCCAGCGCCGCCTCGAACTGGCGCGCCTGACCCTCCAGCGCGAGCAGCAGCTGTGGCAGGAGCGCATCAGCGCCGAGCAGGACTACCTGCAGGCACGCCAGGCCTTGCAAGAGGCCGAGATCGCACTGGCCAATGCCCGACAAAAGGTGGCCGCAGTGGGCCCCGCCGGTGCCGGAAACCGCTATGAGCTGCGTGCCCCCTTCGATGCTGTGGTGGTGGAAAAGCACCTCACCGTGGGCGAAGTGGTCGACGAAACCAGCAATGCCTTTACCCTGTCCGACCTGAGCCGGGTCTGGGCCACCTTCGCAGTCGCACCGCGCGACCTGGCCCGGGTCACCACGGGGCGCAGCGTGACCGTCAGCGCGCCGGACCTTGGCGCCGAAGTCCAGGGCAAGGTCAATTACGTCGGCAGCCTGCTCGGGGAACAGAACCGCGCCGCCACAGTCCGCGCCACCCTGGCCAACCCCGACGGTGCCTGGCGCCCCGGACTGTTCGTCAACGTTGCGGTCGATGTCGAGCGCTTCAATGCCGCCGTGGTCGTGCCCGAGAGCGCCTTGCAGAACTGGGAGCAGCAGACCGTGGTGTTCGCCCGCACCGACGAAGGTTTCGAGGCCCGCCCGGTGAAGACCGGCCGCCGTGAGGCTGGCCAGGTGGAGATCACCGCAGGCCTGGCAGCCGGCACCCAGGTGGCTGCCGCTGGCAGCTTCGTCCTCAAGTCCGAGCTCGGCAAGGCTTCTGCCGAGCACAGCCATTGATCGCGGGGACGCTTGCATGTTCGAACGCCTGATCCAATTCGCCATCGAGCAGCGCCTGGTGGTGATGCTTGCCGTGCTGCTGATGGCTGCCGTGGGTATTCACAGCTATCAGAAGCTGCCGATCGATGCTGTGCCTGATATCACCAACGTCCAGGTGCAGATCAACACGGCCGCGCCCGGTTATTCGCCGCTGGAGACCGAGCAGCGCATCACCTTCGCCATCGAGACGGCCATGGCCGGCCTGCCGGGCCTCAAGCAGACCCGCTCGCTGTCGCGCTCGGGCCTGTCCCAGGTCACGGTAATCTTCGACGATGGCACCGATGTCTTCTTCGCCCGTCAGCTGGTCAACGAGCGCCTGCAGGTGGCCCGCGAGCAGTTGCCCGAAGGCATCGAGGCCAGCATGGGCCCGATTTCCACGGGGTTGGGGGAAATCTTCCTGTGGACCGTGGAGGCCGAGCCGGGCGCACTCAAGGATGACGGTACGCCCTACACGCTGACCGACCTGCGGGTGATCCAGGACTGGATCATCAAACCGCAACTGCGCAACGTGCCCGGCGTCGCCGAGGTCAACAGCATCGGCGGCCATGCCAAGCAGTACCTGATTGCGCCCGAGCCCAAGCGCCTGGCGGCCTACAAGCTCACCCTCAACGACCTGGTCGCGGCGCTGGAGCGCAACAATGGCAACGTCGGTGCCGGCTACATCGAGCGCAATGGCGAACAGTTGCTGATCCGCGCGCCGGGGCAGGTGGCCTCGGCCGAGGACATTGCCAACATCGTCATCTCCAGCGTCGATGGCACGCCGATCCGCGTCAGCCATGTCGCCCAGGTTGGCCTGGGCGAAGAGCTGCGCTCCGGCGCGGCCACCGAGAACGGCCGCGAAGTGGTGCTGGGCACGGTGTTCATGCTGATCGGTGAAAACAGCCGGACGGTGTCCCAGGCGGTGGCGGCCAAGCTTGCCGAGATCAACCGCAACCTGCCCAGAGGCGTGGTCGCGGTGACGGTCTACGACCGCACCCACCTGGTGGAAAAAGCCATTGCCACGGTGAAGAAGAACCTGGTCGAAGGCGCCATCCTGGTGATTGCCGTGCTGTTCCTGTTCCTCGGCAACATACGCGCCGCACTGATCACGGCCATGGTCATCCCGCTGTCGATGCTGTTTACCTTCACCGGGATGTTCAGCAACAAGGTCAGTGCCAACCTGATGAGCCTCGGCGCCCTGGACTTCGGCATCATCGTCGATGGCGCGGTGGTGATCGTCGAAAACGCCATCCGCCGCCTGGCCCATGCCCAGCAGCGTCACGGCCGCATGCTGACCCGTGCCGAACGCTTCCACGAAGTGTTCGCTGCCGCCCGCGAGGCGCGTCGGCCGCTGATCTACGGGCAGTTGATCATCATGGTGGTGTACCTGCCGATCTTTGCCCTGACAGGGGTCGAAGGCAAGATGTTCCATCCGATGGCGTTCACCGTGGTGATGGCACTGCTGGGTGCCATGATCCTTTCGGTGACGTTCGTGCCTGCGGCCATCGCGCTGTTCGTCACCGGCAAGGTCAAGGAAGAAGAAGGTGTGATCATGCGCACCGCTCGCCAGCGCTATGCCCCGGTGCTCGGGTGGGTGCTGGGGCGGCGCAGGCTGGCGTTCACTGCCGCCGCCGGGCTGGTGCTGCTGTCCGGAGTCATGGCCAGCCGCATGGGCAGCGAGTTCATCCCCAGCCTCAGCGAAGGCGACTTCGCCTTGCAGGCGCTGCGCGTGCCAGGCACCAGCCTGTCGCAGTCGGTGGACATGCAGCAGCGCCTGGAGCGGGCGATCATCGCCCAGGTGCCGGAAGTGGAGCGGGTCTTCGCCCGTACCGGCACCGCCGAGATCGCTTCCGACCCGATGCCGCCGAACATCTCCGATGCCTATGTGATGCTGCGCCCGCAGGCGCAGTGGGGTGATCCGGGCAAGCCACGCGAGGTGCTGATTGCCGAGGTGCAGCGCGCAGCCGCCAGCGTGCCGGGCAGTAACCACGAGCTGTCGCAGCCGATCCAGCTGCGCTTCAACGAGCTGATTTCCGGCGTGCGCAGCGATGTGGCGGTGAAGGTGTTCGGGGATGACATGGACGTGCTCAACCGTACCGCTGCGCAGATCGCCAGCCGCTTGCAGCAAGTGCCAGGCGCTTCGGAAGTGAAGGTCGAGCAGACCACCGGCCTGCCGGTGCTGACCATCGACATCGACCGCGACAAGGCCGCGCGCCACGGCCTGAATGTGGGGGACGTGCAGGACGCCATTGCCATTGCAGTCGGTGGGCGCACGGCGGGCACGTTGTATGAAGGCGATCGCCGTTTCGACATGGTGGTGCGGCTGCCGGAAACCCTGCGTACAGATGTCGATGGCCTGGGTAGCCTGCTGATTCCGGTACCCGCCAGCGCCGCAGCCGGTACCGCACAGATCGGCTTCATCCCGCTGTCGCAGGTGGCCACGTTGAACCTGCAGCTGGGGCCTAACCAGGTCAGCCGCGAGGATGGCAAGCGCGTGGTGGTGGTCAGCGCCAACGTGCGTGGGCGCGACCTGGGCTCGTTCGTCGAGCAGGCCGCGCAGACGCTGCGTGAGCAGGTGCAGATCCCGCCGGGCTACTGGACCCGTTGGGGCGGCCAGTTCGAGCAATTGCAGTCGGCGGGCGAACGCCTGCGGGTGGTGGTGCCGGTGGCGCTGCTGCTGGTGATGGCATTACTGCTGATGATGTTCAACAATCTCAGGGATGGCCTGCTGGTGTTCACCGGGATTCCATTTGCCTTGACCGGCGGGGTGCTGGCGCTGTGGCTGCGGGATATCCCGCTGTCGATTTCAGCAGGGGTGGGCTTTATTGCCTTGTCGGGCGTGGCGGTGCTCAATGGCCTGGTGATGATTGCCTTTATCCGTAACCTGCGTGAAGAAGGGCGCAGTTTGCGTGCGGCGGTCGAGGAGGGCGCGTTGACGCGCCTGCGGCCGGTGCTGATGACTGCATTGGTGGCGTCGTTGGGGTTCATTCCGATGGCCCTGGCCACAGGGACCGGGGCCGAGGTGCAGCGGCCGCTGGCGACGGTGGTGATTGGCGGGATTCTGTCTTCGACGGCGCTGACCTTGCTGGTGTTGCCGGCCTTGTATCAATGGGCATACAGGCGCGAAGAGGATTGAGATTGCCGGGGCTGCTTCGCAGCCCATCGCAGGCAAGCCAGCTCCTACAGGTACAGCGCCGTGCTTGAGGCAGATGCTGTACGTGTGGGAGCTGGCTTGCCTGCGATGGGCCGCAGAGCGGCCCCAGCGATCTCAACGCGAAGCACGGACCACAGGGCTCTCATCGCCCCCCGCTTCATCATGCAACGATATCCGCGATGTCTCCGGCAGCGCCAACCCGCCTGCCAGCGCCACCAGCGCAATCACCACCAGGTAGAACGCCGGTGCCAGGCTGCTGCCGGTCTGCCCGATCAGCCAGGTCGCCACCAGCGGCGCAGTCCCGCCAAACAGAGTGTAGGCCACGTTGTAGGTGATCGCCGAAGCGGTATAGCGGGTGCGGGTCGGGAAGCTTTCCGATAGCAACGCCGCCGTCACCACGCCACTGCACAGCGCTCCCACCGCCAGCAGGATCACGCCCAGCAGCGCTCCCGACATCGAACCGGAGCTGGCCAGCCAGTAGGCCGGGAACACACAGACCATCACCCACAGGCAGGTAAAGCCAATGGTCTTGCGCCGCCCGACCCGGTCCGAGAAGGCCCCGGCCAGCGGGCAGCCGACGGCAGCGAACAGCAACGCCACGGTGGTCACCAGCAGCGACTGGGCACGGGTCAGGTTGCCGACCAGTTGCAGGTAGGTGGCGAAGTAGGTGGTGAACATGTAGAACGACAGCGCGGTCAGCGAGATGAACATGCCCAGGTTGCGAATCGCACGGCCGTGGTTGCGCAGGGTCTCCTTGAGCGGCGAATGATCATGTGCCTTGCCCTGGGCGATGGCTTCGCGGAACGCCGGGGTTTCCTCCATGCGCCAGCGCAGAAACAGGCCCACCAGCCCCAACGGCGCTGCCACCAGGAACGGGATGCGCCAACCCCAGGCTGCCATCGCCTCTGCCGACAGGCTGGCTTCCAGGCCATAGGCGATCACTGCGGCGCAAGCAAAGGCAGAGAAGGTCGACACTGGCACGAAGCTGCCATAGAACGCACGCTTGTTCTGCGGCGCATGTTCCATCAGGTAGGCGCAGGCGCCGGCATACTCGCCACCGGCCGAGAAGCCCTGCAGGCAACGCGCCAGGGTCAGCAGTGCAGGGGCGGCAAGGCCGATGCTGGCGTAGGTCGGCAGCAGGCCGATCAAGGTGGTGGAGCCGGCCATCAGCAGGATGGTCAGCGACAGGATGCGCTTGCGCCCAAGGCGGTCGCCGAGCGCGCCGAACACGATGCCGCCGAGGGGGCGCAAGGCGAAAGCCACGGCAAACACGGCGAAGGTCTTGAGCAGGGCGACACTGGCATCTTCGCTGGCGAAGAACTGGCTGGCGATCAGCGTGGCAAGGAAGCCATAGACCGCGAAGTCGAACCATTCGACGAAGTTGCCGATGGCCGAGGCGGCAATGACCCTGCGCAGGGTGGCGGGGGATACCTCATGCGATGCAGACATACGGAAGCTCTCCGGTTTCCATCGGCAGCCTGAATGAATGTGGCGCGCTCAGGGCGCGCCATCGTTGTTGTCAGGGCCAGTAGACCGGGTAGAACAGTGGGCTGCTTCGTTCAGGACGACATCGGGATATCCGTTTTGACCGCCGGAACACACTTGACCGTCAGAAGCGCAGGTCCAGCGCCACCTCGAACGTGCGCGGTGCCCCCATGTAGTACTGCAGCCCGTAAGCCTGCTTGGCATACACCTCATCGGTCAGGTTGCGCACCCGGCCGGTGATCGTGGTGTGTTCATCCAGCCGATAGCGGGCAAAGGTGCCGAACAAGTTATAGGCCGGTGCCTTCAGGGTGTTGGCATTGTCGGCGTACACCGAACCGACATAGCGTGCATCCACTCCCGCCGACCAGGCCGAGGTCAAGCTATAGGTCAGCCACAGGTTGGCGACATTGGCCGGCACGTTGACCGGGTTGTTGCCCTTGCGCGATACCGACACACCGTTGACCGCTTCGTTGAACGCATCGTACTGCGCGTCGACATAGGCATAGTTGCCCTCGGCCAGCAGCTTGGGCGTGACCTGCAGCCGCCCGGACAGCTCGATGCCACGTGACGTCTGCTGCCCGGCCTGGACGGTCAGGTTGGGGTTGCTCGAATCGCGCACGGCAAAGTCCTTGCGCACGATCTGGTACAGGGCCACGGTCGCCGCGCCGCGCCCCTCGAGGAAATCGAACTTGCTGCCCACTTCCCATTGTTCGCCCTTGGACAGGTCGAAGGTGGCGACGTTGGCGTAGGTGGCCGCCGCCAGCGAACCGGCTGGCAGGTCGGCGGCGGTGCTGTACTGGGCGTAGACGCTGGCCGAGGGTGTCAGTGCGTAGGTCAGGCCGATGCGCCCGGACAGCGGCTCCCAGCGCCGTTCGAAGAACGCGGGCGAAGTCGGTGTCACCGCGCCGTAGTTGGTCACCTCCATGTCCAGGTAGTCGTAACGCAGGGCCGTGAGCAAGGCCAGGCGTTCGGTCAGTTGCAGGCGGTTCTCGGCGAACACCGCACGGTTGCTGGTGACATGCCGGCGCTGCTTGGTCAGCCCGGCATTCACTCCGGGGATGTCGTAGAAGCTGCCTGGTTCGAAGTGGTCCGGGTCGACCACATCGGTCCAGCTTCCGGAGGTCGGGTACACGCTCTGGCGCATGTGCGAGTAGTCCAGGCCCAGCGACCACTGGCTGGCCAGGCCGAACAGCTGATTGTCATGGCGCAGTTCGATGCGGTCACCCAGCACGCTCTGTTCGTGGCGCTGCAGGTAGGGGCTGGCACGCTGCACATTGCCGCCGCTGGTGTAGCTGTAGCGCTCGACATTGCGGTAATCGCGCTGGGCGCTGTAGTGGTACAGGGTGTTGTGCACGCTGGTGCTGTCGTTGACCTGGTAATCGAGCATCGAGCGCAGCCAGCGCACCCGCTGCTCGTAGCGCCCGTCGCCGACGTTGTAGTTCTCGAAGCGGCGGCTGTTGTCGATCTTCATGGTGCTGCGCCCCGGCAGGATCGGTGCGCCCCAGTACGGGCTGTCTTCGCGGTCCTCCTGGTACTCCAGCGCCAGGGTATGGGTCAGGTCGGGGGCCAGGTCGCTGAGCAGGGAAAACGCCAGGCTGTCGGTCTTGCGCTGGTTGCGGTCGATGTAGCCGTTGCCGTCGGTATGGCTGAAGTCCAGGCGCATGAAGTGACGGGCATCGGCCGGGTTGCTGGCCAGGGCCTGATTGATGCCGAAGGCCACTTCCGAGTCGTCGTAACTGCCGTAGCGCACGCGGCCATCGATGATCTGCTGGTCGCGGCTGGCGGTCTTGGTGATGTAGTTGATCGAGCCGCCCACGGCCCCTGCGCCATGCAGGAAGGAGGAGGGCCCGCCAAGCAGCTCGACGCGGTCCAGCATCCAGGCATCCACCGGCCGCGTGGCGCTGCTGTAGCCGAGGTTGATGCCGTTGTAGAGCTGGCTGACCTGGTTCTGGGTAAAGCCGCGGTAGCTGACGAAGCCGCCGTAGCCGGGGTTGGCCGAGGCGTTGACGCCGGTCATGGCGTTGATCACATCCTGGCTGTCCTTGGCGCCACGTTCTTCAATGATGCGCCGGTCCGATACGCTGACCGAGGCCGGTGTTTCCCGTGCTGTGAGGCCTAGTCGCGAGCCGGTGTGGATCGGCTCGTCCAGTTGCACGCCGGAGGGTGCATCGCGGTCGCCATCGACGGTGGTGGCGCTGAGTTCGACGGCATCATCCGCCCAGGCGAAGGTGCAGGTGCCCATGAGGAGCACCAGGGAGGTATTGCGGAACATGTTGTTGGGTCTTCCACGCAAAGGTCATGGCTGACGGCGAGCACGCAGGCAGGCGCACCCGGCTGACGTCAGGCGAAATGATCGAGGGCTGCGGGGGTGTGGGCAGGGGGCGCGCGGGGCGTGAGGGCAGGGCGTTGGTAACGGGGCGGCGGTTGCGCCCAGCTGCGCACGACGATGGGCGAGGTGGCAGCGGTTTGTGCTGGGCCGAACCACCAACCGCCGCTGGCGAGCGGCACGGCCAGGCCGAACGAGGAGCACACCGGGCAGTCGAGCTGCGCCATGTGCGAGTCGCCACCGGCACTGTCGAGGTCGATGGCCACGCCATGCTCGCTGTTGATCGAGCAGTAACCGCCTTCCAGCCCGGCCAGGCGCAGCCCGCCCATCTGGCCGTGGTGCAGGCCGCACAGCAACAGGCTGAACAGGACGCTGGCGTAGAGCGTCCAGGCAGTCAGCGTGCGGGTGTGCCGGGTGAGGTTCATGGCGGCGAATCTATCACCCGGACGAACGGCAGGGTAGTCTTTTGAGTGCAGCGTCTGGGGGCTGCTTTGCAGCCCAATCGCGACGCAAGGCCGCTCCCACAGGGTTGTCGCAGTTCAGGCCGCGCGTTCGAGCACGTCCAACAGCTCGACGAATTCCTGCGCCAGTTTGTGGCGTGGCGCCATGTGCACCAGCGGTACCGAAACCTGGTGCGATTCGCGCATCTTGATCGAGCTGCTGAGGTACACCGGCAGCACCGGCAAGCCTTCATTGCGCAACTGTTCGACCAGGGTCTGGTGCAGCGCGGTGCGCCCGGCGAACTGGTTGACCACCACGCCTTCCACCTGCAGCGCCGGGTTGTGGTCCTGGCGCAGGTCCTCGACCTCGGCCATGACGCTCAGCAGCGCGTGGCGCGAGAAGCTGTCGCAGTCGAACGGAATCAGCAGGCGTTCGGCGGCCACCAGGGCGCTGAAGGTGTAGAAGTTCAGCGCGGGCGGGGTGTCGATGTAGATCCGCTCGTAGTCCTCGCCCAGCTCCACCAGCAGCTTGCGCAGCTTGTTGATCTTGAACTTGCTCTCCAGCTTGCTCTGCAGATCGCTGAGGTCGGGGCTGGCGGTCACCAGGTGCAGGTTGTCGTAGCGGGTTTCGGTGATCGCCACGCGGTGCTTCTTGCCTGAGGCGGTCACTGGCGAGAGGGTCTGGCGGAAGAAGTCGGCGATGCCGGCGGGGATGGCGTCGTCGGTCAGCCCGGTGAGGTAGTAGGTGGCATTGGCCTGCGGGTCCAGGTCGACCAGTAATGTGCGATAGCCTTCGGCGGCGCTGGCCGCGGCAAGGTTGCAGGCGATGCTCGATTTGCCGACGCCACCTTTCTGATTGAAAACCACACGACGCATGAGACGCTCATCCATGAAGAGGGAAAATGTCAGGTTGGGGTCAATCCTATGACTGAAACACGACAGATTTATGACAAGTCTTGAAACAATAGTTAAGTTCATCTTTTTTGAACTGCAAGCGGTCTGTTCCGGCCTCTTCGCGGGCAAGCCCGCATACAGATACTGCGCATCACTCGAGGGCAATGTTGTCCCTGTGGGAGCGGGCTTGCCCGCGAAGGCCGGAACAGGAGAACTCAGTTCGCCGGTTCGACATAGCGCCGGTAGTAGTCCCAGGTCGCCAGGTTCTTGTCCTTGGCCTCGAACATGATGTCGAAACGATCGACAAACTGCAGGGCGTAGCGGTTGGTCCAGTCGTTCCACATCTGCGCGCTGTGCGCATACAGGTCACGCTTGTTCACCTTCTCCAGCAACGCCGGGATGGTCAGCTTGCAGTCAGCGTCGAAGCCCAGCGCCATCAAACTCTCCGGCGGCTGTGAATAGTGCATGGTCGGCCGCACTCCGCGCCAACTGTCGATGACCCGTGCCACGCGCGGGTCGTGCGGGCTGATGTAGTCACCCTCGTGGATCCAGCAGTGGTGAATATCCAGCACTACCGGCGCAAGGTCGGCCAGTGCCAGGCAGTCGTCGACGCCATAGGTCTTTTCGTCGTTCTCGAAGGTGATCACGTTGCGCGCCACCTGCGACAACCTTGGCCACACCTGGCGCACACCGGCAGCGCCAAGGCGCCCGGCGATATGCACATTGCACTTGAAGTCCTGAAAGCGCTGGCCGAAGCCCATCATGCGGATCATGTCGGCGTGAGACTCGAATTCGGCCAGGCTGTTTTCCACCACCTCAGGGCGGTCCGAGCCGAGCACGCAGTACTGGCCGGGGTGGAATGACAGGCGGATGTCCTGCTCCTGGGCCAAGGTGCCGATGGCCGCGAAGCGTTCTGTCATCAGGGCCTGAAATTCGGCGTCGCCATAGATCGGCGCGACGCTGGGGTGGCTGTAGAGCGGCAGCAGATCACTGCTCAGGCGCACCATGTGCAGCGTCGGCGGCAGTTCGCCGACATAGGCCAGCAGGCGCAGTTGCGCATCGAGATTGTGCTGCACCAGCTCCAGCAGCTTGGCCCGGGCCGCTTCCCGAGTCGCGCTGGACAGCCAGCGCAGCGTAGTGGTGCGCGGGTTGAAAGTGCGCTCGATGGCCTCCAGCGCTTTCACCGACAGGCTGCGGTGAGGGTGGCGGTACATGCAGGCGAAGCCGAGGCGGGGCATGGTCGGTCTCCCAGAGGCAGGATGTTCGTTGGACCCGGCAGCCGGGTGAACGATCGGTTTGAAATCAGCTGCCCGGCTTTTCCAGGGTCTCCAGCTCTTCTTCAACCTGCTGCATGCGCTGCTCGGCCAATGCCTGGGTCTGCTTGTCCCGCGCCGTTTCGCGCATCAGCCCGGTGAGCTTGTCGCTCAGGCGCTTGCCTTCCTCGGTTTCTTCCAGCGCCTTGGCCTTGGCCGAGTCGCGGGTGGCGGCGACAATGGTGGCGAACTCGGCATCGCTGAAGTTCTTCTCACTGTAGAGCTTGAACAGGTCCTGGCGCTGGTCCTCGACGGTGAGGTGCTTGCGCAGGACGTTGCCGATCGTGGCTTCATCGAGCTGCGGGTGGGTGCGGGTGAGCAGTGTGGCCATGCGCTCGATGTTGTGGTCGTAGGCTTCCTGCAGCGGCAGGTTGGCCACAATCTGCTGTTCTCGGGAGGGCTTCTGGTCGCAGGCGGCGAGGGCGGTGATCAACAGCAGGGATAACAGCAACTTCTGGATGCGGGGCATGAGGTGGCCTTGGGCGCGTTTTGCAGAGAGGGGATTATAGCGGTGTCGGGTTGCCAGCCAGCAGTCATTGAGGTAGAAAACCGGTCGCTCAAGACAGGTCTGCAAGCCCATGACCCACTGGACCATCCAACCGCCGGCGCATGACGTTATCAACGAAGTCGTGGCCTTCATCGACAATGCCCGCCGCGGGCTGTTTCCGATGCTTGCCGATTCACCGTTGCCCAGGGACCTGGCCCATTTCGCCGAGACCTACCTGGAAGGCAATGGCCATTTTCTCGAAGCCCGCGACCAGGGCCGGTTGATTGCAGGTGTCGGTTACCTCCCCTACGACCACCGTTTCGCCCAGCTCGACTACCAGGGCAAGCGCGTAGTCGAGGTGGTGCGCCTGTTCGTGCTGCCCGAATACCGCCGTCATGGCCTGGCAGCGGCTTTGTTTGCCGCCTTGCGGGAGCACGCCCGCTGCGCTGACGTGGAATGCCTGTACCTGCATACCCACCCGTTCCTGCCCGGCGCGATCCGCTTCTGGGAGCGGCAGGGCTTTGCAGTGATCGATGTGGAAAACGACCCGGTGTGGCGCACGACGCATATGGAGCATTGGCTCATCTCAGAAACCGCCTGACAACGGCCATTCCACCGCCAGGCGGATCTGGTCCCCATCCAGCTCCGCCTGCGCCGAATTGCCCCGGTGCACGTTGTGCCGCAACGAGAACGTGGTGTCCTTGGCCTTGCCGCTCTGCACCACATAGCGTGCCTCGAGGTCGCGCTCCCAATGCTTGCCACCCTTGCCATACCCCAGGTAGGCATAACCGCCATTGGGGTCGACGTGGCTGCCGTCGATATCGAAGCCGCGTACATACAACGCGGTCAGGCTCAGCCCTGGCACGCCGTAGCCGCCCATGTTCAGGTCGTAGCGTGCCTGCCATGACTTCTCGTTCGGGGCGTTGAAGTCGGACATCTGCACGGCGTTGGCAATGTAGATGGCGCCGCGGGTGACGTAGTCGAACGGCGTGTTGCCATCCACCTGCTGCCAGCCAAGGCTGAAACTGTGCGGGCCTTGGCTGTAGCGCGAGACCAGGCTCCAGGTGGTGTTGTCGATACGCCCGGACAGCGCCTTGCCGGTGTCGGTGGTGCGGTACAGGTTGAGGTCCAGGGTCAGGCTGCGGCGGTCGTCCAGCGCATGGGTGAGGGTGCTGCCGAGGTAGTGCTGGTTCCAGCTGTCTTCGTAGCGCGAGGTGTACAGGCTGCCGCTGAAGGCGGCGCCAGGGTTCCACACCAGGCCGGCGAGGTCGAAGCTGTTGCCCTGGCGGCCATCGGAGTAGTTCACCACGAAGCCCTGGTCGTGGCTGGATGCGTTGCGGTCGGTGCTTTCGTTGAAGTGGCCGGCAACCAGCTTGAGGGTATCGATCTCGCTGCTGGTAAGGAACAGGCCCGTGGCCGTTTCCGGCAGCAGGCGGCTGTCGGAGGAGCTGAACACCGGCGTCTTCACCCGTTGTTCGCCATACGACAGCACGGTGTTGGACAGCCGCAGCTTCAGCGCCGCGCCCCCCCGGCTGTATTCGTTCTTCGGATGGCCGTCGTTGTCCAGGCCCAGCAGCCGCGCCTTGCCGGCACGGCCGCCACCACTGTCCAGTTGCACGCCCTGATAGGCGTGGGCATCAACGCCGACGCCGATCAGGCCCTGAGTGAAGCCGGACTGAAAGGTGCCCATCAGGCCGTAGGCCCATTCTTCTGCCATGCCATTGCGTTCGCTGCGCGGCTTGTAGGCATTGCGTGCGCCGCTGTTGCGCCCGCCGTGTTTGTAGTCGCGCTGGTCGTAGACGGTGCGGTTGAGGATGTTCCAACTGCTGTCTTCGACCAAGCCGTTGCTTCGTGACTGGGCCGAACCTGCCTGGGCGAACGGGGAGAGGATTGCCAGAGGCAAGGCGAGCACGGCAGTGGGGCGCAACAACATGCGGGAACTTCCTGTCATTCAAGGGGCGCGAAAACGCAGGATGCGCGCGCCGTCGAAGGGGTCGGTGAGGTAGTGGGCGTGTACGCCGAAGGTGCTCAGCAGGCGCTCGGGAGTGAGCACATCCAGCGGCTTGCCGAGGGCGACCAGGTGGCCTTTGTCGAGCACTGCCACGCGGTCGCAGGTCAGCGCTTGGTTGAGGTCGTGCAGGGCCACCAGGGTGGTCACCGGCAGTGCCTGAACCTGTTGCAGCAGGCTCAGCTGGTGCTGGATGTCGAGGTGGTTGGTCGGCTCGTCGAGCAGCAGCACCTGTGGCCGCTGGGCCAGGGCGCGGGCGATGTGCACGCGCTGGCGCTCGCCGCCGGACAACGAACCCCAGAGGCGTGCTCGCAGGTGCTCGGCATCGAGGTCGGTCAGGGCCTGCTCGACGATGGCGCGGTCTGCCTGGGAAAAGGGGGCCAGCGCCGACAGCCACGGTGTGCGGCCAAGGGCAACGGCATCGAACACGCTGATCGCATCCAGGGTGTCGGCCTGCTGCTCGACCAGCGCAATGGTTTGGGCGATACGCCGGCGCGGCAGGCGTGCCAGTGGCTCGCCAAGCAGCTGAACGCTGCCGGTACCCGGTGTGCGCAGGCCGGCCAGCAGCTTGAGCAGGGACGATTTGCCTGAACCGTTGGGGCCGACGATGGCCAGGGTTTCACCCGCCACCACGTTGAGCTCGATGTTGCACAGCACGGTGTTGCCCGACAGTTGCAGGCCCAGGCCGCGGCACGCGAGTGGCGCCAGTCGCGCGTTGTTCATGACCGTCATGGGCGCCCCCGTCGGCTGACCAGGATCAGGGCGAATACGGGCGCGCCGAGCAGCGCCGTGACCACGCCCACCGGGATCACCTGGCCGGGGATCAGTGTGCGCGACAGGATGTCAGCGGCAATCAGGAACAAGGCGCCGCCCAGGGCACTGGCCGGCAGCAATCGGCTATGGCCAGGGCCCAGCAGCAGGCGCAGGGCATGCGGGATGACCAGGCCGACGAAGCCGATGGCACCGACGATCGAGACCATCACCGCCGTCACCAGCGCCGCGCAGCTGATCAGCAGCAGCTGGCTGCGGCGCACGGCAATCCCCAGCGACGCCGCAGAGTCGGCGCCGAACGTGAAGGCATCCAGCGCCCGACGGTGCCACAGGCACACCACCAGCCCGAACAACGCCACCGGCACGGCCAGCCACACCGACGGCCAGCGCACGCCGCTGAGGTTGCCCAGCAGCCAGAACAGGATGCCCCGGGCCTGCTCGGCGGTGGCCGACTTGGTGATGAGGAAGGCGGTGAGGGCGTTGAACAACTGCGAGCCGGCGATGCCGGCGAGGATCACCTGGGCATTGTTGCTGTCCGGCCCGGCCGCACGGGCCAGCACCAGCACCAGGGCGAATGCTGCCAAGGCACCGACGAAGGCGCCGCCAGACATGCTCAGGGCGAAGCTGCCCAGCCCCAGCAGGCCGACCAGCACCGCGCCGGTCGAGGCGCCGGCGGAAAGGCCCAGCAGGTAAGGTTCGGCCAGCGGGTTGCGCAGCAACGCCTGCAGGATCACCCCACAAGTCGCCAGCCCTGCACCGCAGGCGGCAGCGACCAGCGAGCGGGTCAGGCGGTAGTTCCAGACGATGCCGGCATCGATCGGGTCGACCGGGTAACCGGCCTGCCACAGGTGGTTGGCCAGCACCTGGCAGACCACGCTCGGCGCCAGGTTGGTCTCGCCGATGGCGGTGCCGGCCAGCACGGCTGCCAGCAGAGCCAGCAGGGCCAGGGCGGTGTGTGACAGGGCTTTCATCACGGCGCCGCTTTACCGCTGGCGAAGGCCGCAGACAAGGTCTGCAGGCCACGGAACAGGCGAATGCCGGCCTGCATGGCGTCGGCGTCGAGGATGATGATGCGGTTGTTCTTTACCGCATCCATGTTCTTCGTCACCGGGTCGTTGTGCAGGAATTCCAGCTTTTTCTGGTAGTCGTCGGCAGGGAAGCGACGGCGATCCATGCGCGCGATGATCAGCCAGGTCGGGTTGGCCTTTGCCAGGGTTTCCCAGCCTACGGTCGGCCATTCTTCGGTGGACTCGACCACATTGCGCACGCCCAGGGTACGCAGCATGAAGTCGGCCACGCCCTGGCGCCCGGCAACGTAGGGGTCGATGTCGAGATCGGCGCTGGAGAACCAGAACAGTGCCGAGGTATCGGCCAGATCCTTGCCGTTCAGTTGCTGCCTGGCGCTCTCCAGGCGTGCCTTGAGGTCGGCATTGAGTGCGGCGCCACGGTCCTGCACGTCGAAGATCTCGGCCAGCTGGCTGACGCTTTTGTAGATGCTCTGGACCTGGAACGCTTGCAACCGGGTGCCGTCGGCACCGACCAGGTTGTCCTTGCCTTCGCAGTCCGAAGGCAGCAGGTAGGTGGGGATGTTCAGCTCGGCGAACTGCTCGCGGGTGGCGGCCACGCCCTGGGCGCCGACCATCCATTCGAACTGCACCGCGACCAGTTGCGGGCGCTTGCCGACCACCGCCTCGAAGCTCGGGTCGTTGTCGGCCAGTCGCGGTACCTTGGCATTCAGCGCCTGGTACTCGGGCAGCACGTTGTTGAACCACAGCGAGGTGCCTGCCAGCTTTTCGCCCAGGCCCAGGGCGTAGAGCATTTCGGTGCCGGCCTGGCCGATGGTGACCGCGCGCTCCGGCGCCTGGGCAAAGGTCTGCGGCACGCCACAGTTGTCGACGGTCAGCGGGTAGTGGGTGGCGTCGGCCTGGGCCAGGCCAGTAAAGCTCAAGGCGGTGAGCAAGGCGGTGATACGGGGCAGCATGCTGGGCGATCTCCTATCGGACAGTTCGGGTGAGGAACGCACGGACAGGCATCGCCGAGCCGCTGCTGGCGCAGGGGCAACACAGATGGCCATCCCGGACACCCCGCCGGTTGGTGAATGTTTGCCGGCAGGTCTCCTGACTGGTGCGTCGTCGCCCGGCTCCGGCCTTCCCGGATCGGTTGATCCAGTGGCATCGATGGAGCAGGCTCGGCACCTACAGTTGCGGGGGCAGTTCCGATTGGCACGCCTTGGGGCGCGCCCGGGATTCCCTATTAATTCCGTGGTGGAAACCGGCGGGCCGCATGTTAGACCATCAGGCCGCCGGGCAAAAGGCCAGATCAGAAGTACTTCAGCCAGCCGATGTCGCGCCGGCGCGCCTTGAGCCGGGCAAAGCCGCGCACCGGCAGGTACAGCGCCGCAGCCAGCAGTGCCGCGCTCAGCCACACCGCGCCAATGCCGTCGAAGCCGAAGTAGTCGCCGTGGTTGAGGCCCAACAGCGCCACGCAGGCCAGGTACAGCAGCTTGAGCACGTACAGGTGCAGCAGGTAGAAGAACATCGGCGCCGCGCCGAACACCGCCAGCGTGCTGATCCAGCGGGCGGGTCCGGCGCGCTCGAATGCCCGCAGCAACAGCAGGCCGCAGCCCAGGGTCAGGGCCAGGAACAGCAGCGAGGGTGGGTATTTGGTGATGTTGAAGAAGCTCATCAGTGTTTGGGTGACGGTCGGGTAGCTGCTCCACGGCGCTTCGCCGTAGCCGTTGTAGATGCGCAGCACCATGAAACCGAGCAGGGCGATGACACCGGCCATCAGCAGGCGGTGCTGGCGCTCGCCGGCGTCGCTGCCACGGGCGAACCAGGGGCCGAGGCCGTAGCCCAAGGCAATCACGCCGATCCACGGCAGCACCGGGTAGGAAGTGCGCAGGCGCAGGGTATCGGAAACCTCTAGCCAGCCCCGGTCATGCAGGATCGCCCACGGCACGTGCAGGGCCGATTCCACACCGAAGTGCAGGCCATCGAGCAGGTTATGGCCGGCGATGATCAGCGCGCCCAGGGCGAGCAGGGCAGGGCGCGGCAGCCACACCAGCAGCGACAAGGCGATCATGCTCACGCCGATGGCCCAGATCACCTGCATGTAGACCACGCTCGGCGGCAACTGGAAGGTCCAGGCGAAGTTGACCAGGGTGAACTCCAGCACCACCAGGAACAGTCCGCGCTTGAACAGGAACGTCGAGACATCGCGGCGGCCCTGGTACTTCTCGCCATACAGCCAGGCCGACAGGCCGGTGAGCAGGACGAACACCGGGGCGCACAGGTGGGCCAGGGTGCGGCTGGCGAACAGCGACGGGTCGGTGACATCGATGGTCATCGGGTCGCTGACCTGGCGGTGCAGGAAGAAGGTTTCGCGCACGTGGTCGAGCAGCATGAACAGGATCACCAGGCCGCGCAGGGCATCGATGCTCTGCAGGCGCTGGGTGAGCAGGGTGGGGGTGGCTGAGGCGCTGGTCATGTGAGGAGGTCGCAGGCAAGAATGAATGTCAAATGAAACGTTATCTTATAACTATTTTATTGGTTTTTGATAGTGGTTTTTGTGTTGCCTGTGCTGGCCTCTTCGCGGGCAAGCCCGCTCCTACAGGTTCACCACCCTTTCCAGGTCAGAGGTACTCCTGTGCGGGCTTGTCCCGCGAAGAGGCCATCAGCTCAGAAGCTGTAATCCACGGTGGCAAAGTACGACCGCGGCGCTCCCATCACCCACTGTTCGCCACTGAACACCGACGCCACATACTCCCGGTCGAACAGGTTGTTCACCTGCAACCCCAGACGCACATCCGGCAACACCTGCCAACCAATGTTGGCATCGACCACGGTATACCCCGGCGCACGCTGGCTGTTGGCCGTGTCGGCATAACGCTCATCCACATACCGCGCGCCGATCCCGGCCTCCACCTGCTGGCCGAAGCCCTTGCTCAGCCACAGGTTGGCCGCGCGCCGCGGCACATTGGCCGGGCGGTTGCCGGCACGGTCCTGGGCCGCGCCATCGACCACGTCGTCGAAGTCATCGTATTTCGCCCGCACCAGCGAGGCATTGGCCGACACCTGCCACTGCTGCCCCAGAGCCAGCTCCAGCGACGCCTCCAGGCCATCGGAGGTCTGCTGCCCGGCCTGCTGCGCCTCGTGGGTGACAGGGTCATCCACCAGCAGCTTCTTCTTGACGATATGGAACGCCGCCAGCGTCCACTCGCCACGGCCCTCCCAGAAGCGCTGCTTGAGGCCCAGCTCGGTCTGCCTGGCCTCGGTCAGGTCGTAGTGCATCTGCGACGAGGCGAGGCTGACCAGGTTGTCCACGCCGTCCTCGCTGGTGGAGTACTGACCGTACAGCGACAGGTCGTCGCTCACCGCGAACACCAGCCCGGCGCGCCAGTTGCCGCCTTGCAGGCTGCGGTCACTGTGGCTGCCGTCGACCAGGTTGTCGCGGTCGATGTGGTTCTGGTCGCGGCGCACGCCGCTGACCAGCGACAGGCGTTCGCTGAGCTGCAGGCGGTTTTCGGCGAACAGCGCGAAGGTGTGTGTGGTGGACAACGTCTGTGGGCGGGTCGGCGACTCGCTGTGGAACCAGCCCGGGGTCGGCTGCCACGGGTCGATGTAGTCGCCACCCACGTCGTTGTAGGGCCGGTTGCTGTCGACGTTGAAACGCACCTTGTTGTATTCGACACCGACCAGCGTCTTGCTGGCCAGCCCGAACAGGCTGTGGTCGAAGGTGAAGGTCTGGCGGTCGCCGATCTGCTCCTGGTTGTGCCTGATCTCCAGGTAGCTCTGGCGCTCCAGCTGCTCGCGGTCGGCGTCCCAGCTGTAGTTCTCGGCGTTGCGCCAGTGGCGGCGGCTCTTGATGTAGTACAGCTGGTTGCTGGCGCTGAGCTGATCGCTGATCGTCCAGTCGGTGCTCAGGCGGGTCCACTCGTCGTGATAGCGCTGCACATCGTTCTGGATGTTGTAGTTCTTCTTGCGCAGGCTGCTGCGGTAGTGGCCGTCGATCAGCGGTGTGCCGTAATAATTGGCCGGTTGGGCGTCGCCGCGTTCGTGGGCGAGGGTGAAGCTCAGGTCGTCGTTGGCATCAAAGCGCAGCGCCGCGCTCAGGGCCAGGCTGCGCGAGTCGGTGCGGTCGACCCAGCCGTTGCCGGCCTGCTGGTTGAGGGTCAGGCGGTAGCTCAGGCGTTCGCTGAGGCTGCCGCCGCTGTCCAGGCCAAGCTGCTGGCGGTCCCACGAACCGTAGCCAAGCCGCAGGCGATTGTGGATGTCGCCCACGAACGGTTTTTTCGGGATCACGTTGACCACCGCGCCGGTGGCACCTTCGCCGTGCAGCACCGACGCCGGGCCGCGGATCACGTCGATCTGCTCCACCATCCACGGGTCGACCGGGAACGTCTGGGTGCCGGCCCCGGTATACAGGCGCGCGCCGTCGAACAGGGTCATCACCGAGCCGTGGCCGGTGAAGCCACGTGCCGACAGGCCCGTGCCGCCATCACCGGGGTTGCCGATGAAGGTGATGCCGGGCGAGCGGGTCACGGCATCCTGCACGGTGAAGTTGTTGCGCTGCTCGATCTGGGCGGCACTGATGCTGCTGGTGCTGGCCGGGGTTTCCAGGGCGCTGAGGTTCAAGCGTGAACCAGCCTCGCCCGGCGTGGCCAGGTCGACACGTTGTGGGTCGCGGCTATCGGTGATGGCCGTGGAGGGCAGGTTCAGTATGGGTTCGTCGGCCAGGGCTGGCAGGGTAACGGCCAGGCAGGCCGCCAGGGGATGAAGCTTGATGAATCGGGACATGTCGTTCCACTGCTGCAGGAATGAATGGATCCCGGTGGAAAACACGCAAAGGCGCACCCCGTACGCAGGCGCACGCGGATACCGGCCTGCGCCCGCCCACCGCGGGTTGCCAAGTGACGCTTCAGGCCGGTCTCCGGGCTTGCGAGGGTCGTGAGGCCTTCACCTTCCCATGCTGGCGCACAGTGGTGTGTCGAAGGCATCGCTCGCTTACCGTTGCGGGGGCAGCGCCGGACTTGTCGTGGACCACGACGCACCGGCTTCCCGTTTCACCCTGCGCACGGCGGCGCAGGACACCTGAAACTGGCGCGCATCTGACCATCGAATGGCAGGCGCGTCAAATGCGCGTATCAGCGCCCGCGGCGGCGTGACACCCGTGCCTCGATGTTCTTGCGCCCTATCAGCAGGGCGGGCTTCTCCACCACCGGCTCATCGGCCAGCCATTTGTACATCACCAGGCAGTCGACCAGCCCCAGGCGGGCATGGCGATAGGCCTTGGGCAGGCGGCCAACGGTCTCGAAGCCCAGCTTGGTCCATAGCGCCACGGCCGCTTCGTTGCTCGCCACCACCGAATTGAACTGCAGCGCCAGGAAGCCCTCCTGGCGTGCCAGCTTCTGCGAGTGCTCGCACATCAGCCGGGCCACGCCACGGCCACGGGCGGCTTCGCAGACCATGTAGCCGCAGTTGCCGACGTGCGCGCCGGGGCCTGCGGCGTTGGCCTTGAGGTAGTAGGAACCGAGCAGTTCGCCATCTTCTTCGGCCACCAGCGTGCGCAGCGGCAGTTGCAGCCACAGCTGGCGGGCCTGCTCGACGCTCAGTGCCGGGTCGAAGGCGTAGGTTTCGCGGGCCTGTACGATGGCCTGGAAGGTTGGCCAGAAACGCTCGAAGTCGTCGGGCGTCATGGGGCGGATGTGGATCATGGCGGTACCTGCAGTGGCTAGACCGCCAAGTCTGGGTGGCGCGGCGCCGTCGCGCAAGGGCGGCGACGCCGTCTGGCTTCAGCCGTTGGCCTTGCCCACGGCGTCCATGGCGCGGGCCGAGTAGACCAGCGCGGCCCCGGCATTCATCGCCACGGCCACACCCAGCGCCTCGGCGATCTCCTCGCGGGTAGCACCTTGCTTGACGGCCTGCTGCGAGTGCACGGCGATGCATCCGTCGCAGCGGGTGGTAACCGCTACGGCCAAAGAGATCAGTTCGCGGGTCTTGGCGTCCAGGTGGTTGGTCTTGGCACCCGCACCGCTGGCGGTCATGTAGCCGGCCACGGTGTCGGGGGACAATTGCTTGAGATCGCCGATGCCGGCCATCAACTGCTTACGGTAGGCGTCCCAGTCCATCATGCTCATCGTCTTCACCTTGGGAGGTTTGCGGGAGGAGCTTTCAGGCTAGTCGAAATTCCGCCTGTCGCCGGTTGCCGGCGATAGGCTGCAGGAAAGGCTTCAGATGTAGACGAAGACCAGCACCAAGGCCGCGACCACCAGCCACTTCTCCAGGTAGTAGCGCATGCGGTTGCGCTTTTTCAGCGCCTTGCCACGCTCGCGAATCTTGTAGATGCGGGTGAACAGGCGGTTGATGCCACCGGTCTTGTCGCCTGCGTCGTTGGGCGCTGCGGCGGCGGCCATGACGTTGCGGCTGAACCAGCGGTTGAAGGCGGTGGCCCAGCGATACTTCAGCGGGCGCTCGATGTCGCAGAACAGGATGATGCGGTTGTGTTCGGTGGTGTTGGCCGCGTAGTGGATGTAGGTCTCGTCGAAGACCACGCCCTCGCCGTCGCGCCAGGAATACTTTTCACCGTCCACATCGATGTAGCAACCGTCATCGTTCGGCGTGTCCAGGCCGAGGTGGAAGCGGTACGAGCCGGCATATGGGTCACGGTGACGGACCAGCTTGGCGCCTGGTGGCAGGGTGGCGAACATCGCCGCCTTGACCGTACCGATGCCTTGCAGCAACTCGGTGGTGCGCGGGCACAGGGTCATCGCAGACGGGTGGCTTTCGCCGTACCACTTGAGGTAAAAGCGCTTCCAGCCGGTCTTGAAGAACGAATTGAAACCGACGTCGTCATAATTGTCGGACTTCTTGATTTCGCCCACGTGCAGCAACTGCTGGCCTTCGACACGAATCTCCTGCCAGTGGTCCATGAGCGGCTGCAATTCCGGGAAGGCCTCGACCGGCAGGTAGGGCTTGGCCGGGTGCTTCGAGAACAGGTACAGGAAGCTGTTGACCGGGGCCAGGAAGCTGGAGTGGTCGCCCAGCTGACGGGTCAGCTTGTGGCGCACCCGACCGCGCAGGTGAACATAGGCGATCGAGAGGACAAAGATCAATACGAGTGCAATTTTCATGGACGGTTACTTGTCGAAAAATGGCCATGCGCCATGGCATAAGCTCGCCAGCATAAACAATCGAGGTGGGAGTTTGTACATATTGTTACGTCAATGTGGGCCGACCTTGGTGTAAGGCCCCGCGTCGTGCGCAATCGTTTCACGTGATGGAGTTCACATGGTCCAGGACATTCGCCCGAGTGGCGCACCCTTCAAACGGTTGTTCTTCGCCTTGCCTGTCAGCGACGCCCAGCGCCGTGCGATCAGCCAGTGGCGGCGCGGCCTGACCCTGCGCAGCGGCAAGCCGGTGCCCAGTGACAACTTCCACCTGACCTTGCTGTTTCTCGGTGATGTGGATGCGGCCCAGGTGCCGGCAATCTGCGCGGCGGTGGACAACCTGGCGCGGCCGGGTGCGCCGTTGCGCCTGCTGCTGGACCAGCTGAAAACCTGGCAGCGCGCCAAGGTGCTGGTGCTGGAACCAGAGGAAACGCCCGCCGCCTTGCGCCAGTTGGTCTATGCCCTGCAGCAGGCGTTGTTGCCAATGGGGTTCGATGGGCAGGCCCGTGACTACCGTCCGCACCTCACCTTGTCGCGGGACTTTCGCGGGCAGGCCCCGGAGGCGACCGTGATGCCCGAGTTCCACCTCAGCGCCAGGAATTTCACCCTGTACGAATCGCGCAAGGGGCGTTACTGGCCATTGGCACAGTGGCCTTTGACAGATTAGCGCCAGCCAGGGCGCTCGTGCCTGTTCAGACCGGCAGGCTCTGGTAGGGCAGTTCATCCCCCGGGCTGCGGGCAAACTGGCGCTTGTATTCGCGGCTGAACTGCGAGGTGCTCTGGTAACCCACCCGATGCGCCGCCTGCGCCACGCCCAGCCCCTCGCCGATCAGCATCTGCTGCGCCTTGAGCAGGCGCAGGCGCTTGAGGTACTGCATCGGCGCCATGTCGGTGCAGCGCTTGAAGCGCTCATGGAAGGTCGACACGCTCATGTTGGCGCAGGCCGCCAGCGCCTCGACACTCAGCGGTTCGGCGTAATGCTCGCGCAGGTAGCTGAGGGCGGCGCCGATGCGGGCAAAATGCCCCTGCTGTTCGACCAGCGCCCGCAACACGCCCGCCTGGGGGCCGCGCAGGGCGGTGTACAACACTTCGCGAATGCGCGCCGGGCCCAGCACCTTGGCGTCCACGGGGTCCTGCAGGCAGTGCAGCAGGCGTTCCACGGACCCACGCATGGGGGCGTCGAGTGCCGCCGAAGTCATCGACTGTGGTGTCTGTGCCTGCACCGCCGGGTCGGGGGCCAGGTCCATGCTCTGTACCAGTTCGCCAAGCACGCCGCGGTCGATGTCCACTGCCACGCCCAGCAGCGGCTCATCGCGGGTGGCAAAGGTCTCGCACATGAACGGTACCGACAGCGCCTGCACCAGGTAATGCCCGGCGCCGTACTCCAGGGTGCGCGGGCCCAGCCGCGCCAGTTTGCTGCCCTGGGCCAGGATCATCAGGCTCGGCTCGTAGATCTGCGGGCTGCTGGCCACGTAGTGGTCCCAGCTCAGTACCTGCACCTGGGGCAGGTGCGTGGGCACGAAACCCGGGCGGGTGGCCAGGCTGCGGATCAACGAACACAGCGGGGCATTGGCATCGACGTGGCGGGTCAGTTGCATGATGAACCAGGGCAGAGAATCAGACAGTGGCATGATCGCAGATTGGCCAGCCGGCGCCAGGTGGCAAATGGCAGGTTCGGAGGATCAGGCATGGATGCCGGAGAATCAGCCGTGGGCGGAGCAGGGCGATGGCGAGCAGAATGCGCGGCCTGAATCGTTTCACTTCCCTGTGAGGTCCCCCATGTACACCGCCATCGGCTACGCCGCCCAGACCCCGACCAGCCCCTTGGCCCCGATGACCTTCGAGCGCCGCGCTCCGCGCCCGGACGATGTCGCCATCGACATCCTCTACTGCGGCGTGTGCCACTCCGACATCCACCAGGCACGCAACGAGTGGGGCATTGCCGTGTACCCGCTGATGCCTGGCCACGAGATCATCGGTCGGGTCACCGCCGTGGGTGACCAGGTCACTTCGCATAAGGTCGGCGACCTGGTCGGTGTCGGCTGCATGGTCGACTCGTGCCGCCACTGCGAAGCCTGCGCCAAGCACCTGGAGCAGTACTGCCTGGAAGGCCCTACAATGACCTACGCCACCCCGGACCGGGTCGACGGCAGCAACACGATGGGCGGATACTCCAGCAGCATCGTGGTCAGCGAGCACTTCGTGGTGCGCATCCCCGCTGGCATGGACCTGCCCAGCGCGGCGCCGATCCTTTGCGCGGGCATCACCACCTACTCGCCGCTCAAGCACCATGGCGTCGGCCCCGGCCACAAGGTCGGTATCCTCGGCATGGGTGGCCTGGGCCACATGGGTATCAAGCTGGCCAAGGCCCTTGGCGCCGAAGTGACCCTGTTCACCCGCTCCCAGGCCAAGGCCGAGGAAGCGCGTCGGCAGGGCGCCGACCATGTGATCGTGTCCACCGATGGCGAGCAGATGCGTGCCGCCGCTGGCCGTTTCGACTTCCTCCTCGACACCATTCCGGTGCAGCACGACCTGAACCCGTACCTGGAAACCCTGAAGTTCGACGGCGTGCACATCCTGGTCGGCCTGATCGAGCCGATCGACCCGGCCGTGCATGCGGCCAATCTGGTGCTCAAGCGTCGGGTGCTGGCCGGTTCGCTCATCGGCGGTATTGCCGAAACCCAGGAAGTGCTGGATTTCTGCGCCGCCCATGACATCCGTTGCGACATCGAGATGCTCGACATCCGTAACATCAACCAGGCCTATGAGCGCATGATCGCGGGCGATGTGAAGTATCGCTTCGTGATCGATATGGCAACCCTGCAGGGCTGAAGCTGGCGTCAGCCTGGCCTGGCCCTTTCGTGGTTGTGAGGGCCAGACTTGACGCGTACCATGCGGGCAATCCTTCCAATAACAAACCCGTGCCTCAGCGCGGCCGATACTTGGCCCCTGATGCGCGTCCTTGCGCCTTGCCTGCGGAGAACAGATTCCTGCCCATGAACGGACCCATTCCCACCCACCTGCCGCCGAGCGCGGATGGCGGCAGCTGGCTGAGCGTGATCGCCCTGGCCTTGGCGGCCTTCATCTTCAACACCACCGAGTTCGTCCCGGTGGCGCTGCTCAGTGACATCGGCAGCAGCTTCGACATGACCACCGCGCAGGTCGGCCTGATGCTGACCATCTATGCCTGGGTGGTGGCGCTGGCTTCGCTGCCGATGATGCTGCTCACCCGTAACATCGAACGCCGGCGCCTGCTGCTGTTCGTGTTCCTGGTGTTCATCCTCAGCCACCTGCTGTCGTGGTTGTCGCAGAGTTTTGCCATGCTGCTGGTCAGCCGCATCGGCATCGCCCTGGCCCATGCCGTGTTCTGGGCCATCACAGCGTCACTGGCAGTGCGCGTGGCGCCGCCGGGCCAGCAGGCCAAGGCGCTTGGGTTGCTGGCGACGGGCACGACCCTGGCGATGGTGCTGGGCATTCCACTCGGGCGTGTGGTGGGCGAAGCGTTGGGGTGGCGCATCACGTTCCTGAGCATTGCCGGCGTTGCGCTGGCGACCATGCTGTGCCTGATGAAGTCGCTGCCGTTGCTGCCCAGCCAGAACTCCGGTTCGCTGCGCAGCCTGCCAATCCTGTTCAAGCGCCCGGCGCTGGTGATCACCTACCTCTTGGTGACCCTGGTGATCACTGCGCAATTCACTGCCTACAGCTACATCGAGCCATTTGCCCTGCACGTGGCGCAGATCGGCGGCGAGCGCACCACGCTGTTGCTGCTGTTGTTCGGTGGCGCTGGCGTGTTCGGCTCGCTGCTGTTCAGCCGTTACAGCGAGCGCTTCCCGCACGGTTTCCTGGTGGGTTCGATCGGCGTGTTGGCGGCTTGCCTGCTGTTGCTGTTGCCGCTGTCCGGCAACTTCTATGTGTTCGCGGCATTGAGCATCTTCTGGGGCGTGGCGATCCTCAGTTTCAGCCTGGCGCTGCAGTCCAAGACCTTGAAGCTGGCGTCCGATGCCACCGATGTGGCCATGGCGTTGTTCTCCGGCATCTACAACATCGGCATCGGTGGCGGGGCATTGCTGGGCAGTATCGTCAGCAGCCAGATGGGCGTGGCGGATATCGGCCTGGTGGGCGGCAGCGTGGCAGTGGTCGGCCTGCTGCTGGCGGTGGCCAGTACCCGACGGTTCCGCGAGGCCTTGAATCACTGATTGCCTGCACCGGCCTCTTCGCGGGTAAACCCGCTCCAGGTAACGCGCATACCTTGTAGGAGCGGGCTTGCCCGCGAAGAGGCCAGTACTGGCAACCTCAAATTCAGCTCAAAACCGCAGCCCAGGCCGACACCAGCAGCAACCCTGCCAACCCCCGGTTGAACCACAGCAACCGCCCCGGCGCCTGCAACCAGCGCGCACTGCCAGCCCCCAGCGCCGCCCACAGCCCCATGCACGGCACGGCAATCAGCAAGAACACCAATGCCAGCTGCCACACCGGCAACGACGGCGCTGCAAACACGCCGATCACCGCCACCGCCATCATCCACACCTTCGGGTTGACCACCTGCAACGACGCTGCGCTGGCTGCGCCGAACGGCTTGCCGCCCGCGCTATCCAGCGGCTCGCCGGCACTGCGCAACATACGCCAGGCCAGCCAGCTCAACCACAACACACCGGCCCAGCTCATTGCCTGACGGGCCAACGGATGACGCACCAGTGCCTCACCCAGCCCCAGGCCGACCAGCCATACGATCGCCGCCGCCGCAGCGCAGGCCGCCAGCACCGGTGCCAGGCTCGCGCGCAAGCCTTGTCGGGCGCCATGGGCGAGGATCAGCAGGTTGGTCGGCCCCGGGCTGATACTCGAGACAAGGGCGAAGAGGATGAAGGGCAACAACGATTGCGACATGGTAGACGGCTCCGATTGATCAGAGCCCCATGCTTGCAGCTGAACAAGCGTCAGTCTGGAAGGTTTGAGCAGCGGCGACGGTAATCGGCCGGGGTAAGCCGATAGGCGCGACGGAACCAGCGCCCCAGGTGGCTCTGGTCGGCAAAGCCCAGGGCCATGGCTACCGCGGCAGGAGTTTGGCCGAGGGCGAGCAGGCGCCGGGCGCGGGACAGCCGCAGCTGGATCAGGTAGGCATGCGGCGCCAGGCCGAAGGCAGCCTTGAAGGCCCGGGTCAGGCGGAAGCGGTCGACACCGCAAGCGAGTGCCACCTGTTCCAGGCCAATGTCCTGGTCGAAATGGGCATGCAGGAAGTCACGCGCCCGCTGTGCCGTCAGCGGCAGGCGCGGGTCGGGGTTCAGGCGCTTGCGCCAGTGCAGGTGGTGGGTCAGGGTGGCCAGCAGGGTGTCCATGGCCGTCTGGCGTACGATGCGCAGCTCTTGGCCATGCACCGCCTGGAACGCCAGGGCGGTGGCGCGGGCCAGGCGTTGGTCGTGGCACAAGGTGTCGGCGAAGCTCGGCAGGCTGTCGCCGGGCGCCTGCTCGAACAGCGCCCGCAGTTCGCTGTCCAGCCAGTTCGGCTCAAGGTACAGGGTCGAATAGGTGAAGCCTTCGGCCGTCGGTGCGTGGCCGTCGTGAAGGTCGCCCGGTTCAAGCAGGAAGACCTGGCCGGCGGTGCTCTGGTGGCGCACTCGACGGCAGTTGAACTGCTGCACGCCCTGCTCGGTGATGCCGACCAGAAAGCTGTCGTGCCAGTGCGGGTCGTAGGCGTGGCCGACAAAATGCGCACGGACCGACTCGATGCCGGTGTCGGCGTCTTGCTTGAGGTCGATCCAGTTGCTCATGGCATTGCGGCTGCTGAAGGGTAGGGCAGTTCACCTTACCCCAGTTGTGCAGGCGGGTTTAGAACAATTGTGCAGGCTGCAGCGCGGCAAAACGCTCGCGCAGCCACAGATGCAGTTGCGTCACCGCAGGCGACAGTTGCTTGCGGTGCGGGCACACCAGCGTCACTGGCGTGGCTTCGCCTTGATGCTCCGGCAGCAAAATTTCCAGCTCGCCGGCGGCGATGTTGGCGCTGACGTCCAGCCACGACTTGTAGACAATGCCTTCGCCTTCCAGGGCCCAGCGCCGCACCACATCGGCATCGTCGCTGACCAGCGGCCCGCGTACCTGCACGGTGCGGTTGCCGAGCTGCCACTTGTCGTACACGCGGTTGTGCTGCAGGTACAGCAGGCAGTCGTGCTGCAGCAGTTCATCGGGCGTGCGGGGGCGGCCGTGGCGGGCCAGGTAGCCAGGGGAAGCCACCACTACCCGGCGGTTCCAGGGCGCCAGCGGCAGGGCGATGTAGTTGGCATCCTGGTTGAGGCCATAGCGGATGGCGATGTCCACCGGGTCACGGCTGAAGTCGGCCATCTGGTCGGAAAGAAAGAAGCGCAGGCTCAATGCCGGGTGCTCGCGGCGAAAGGCGCTGAGCCAGGGCAGCAACAGGTTGCGGCCAATGTCGGAAGGTGCAGACACCTGCAGCACCCCACGCAGGGTACTGTGGCTGGCGTGAAGCTGCTCATGGCCCTGGCGCAGGGCCTCCAGCACACGCTGGGCGGTGGGCAGGTACAGTTCGCCCTCGGCGGTCAGGCGCAGGCTGCGGGTGGTGCGGGCGAACAGGCGCGCGTCGAGGTCGCGTTCCAGACGCTTGATCGCGGCAGCCACCTGCCCAGGCAGCAGGCCGGCCTCATGGGCGGCGGCGGTGAAGCTGCCCAGTGCGCTGCTGCGCACGAACAGTTCCAGGTCGGTAAAGCGGAGCATTTTCACTCCAGGGGTGAAAGTGTTGCTGCATTCTGCCGGTTTTTCTTATTTGCAGGAAAGATAAGATGCGCGACACATCCCGTTTCGTTCATTGGAGTTGCAGCATGGATACCGTCTCCCTGGCCAAGCGCCGTTACACCACCAAGGCCTACGATGCCTCTCGCAAGATCCCCCAGGCCACGGTCGATGGGTTGCTTGAACAGCTGCGCCACAGCCCGTCCTCGGTCAACTCGCAGCCTTGGCATTTCATCGTCGCCGACAGCGCCGAAGGCAAGGCCCGCCTGGCCAAGGCAACCGCTGGCGGTTTTGCCTACAACACGCCGAAGATTCTCGACGCGTCGCACGTGATCGTGTTCTGCACCCGCACCGACATGACCGAGGCGCATCTGAATGCGGTGCTTGATCAGGAGCAGGCTGATGGCCGTTTCCGTGACGAGCAGGCGCGGGCGGGGCAGAACCAGACCCGTCGCGGCTATGTCGACCTGCACCGTTTCGAGCAGAAGGACCTGCAGCACTGGATGGAGAAGCAGACCTACCTGGCCTTGGGTACCGCACTGCTCGGCGCCGCCGCCCACGGCCTGGATGCCACGCCGATCGAAGGGTTCGACAGCAAGCTGCTGGATGCCGAACTGGGGCTGCGTGAGCAGGGCTACAGCAGCGTGGTGGTGTTGAGCCTGGGCTACCGCAGTGAAGCCGACTTCAATGCCGGGCTGAGCAAGTCGCGCCTGCCGGCTTCGACGGTGTTTACCTTCCTTTGAGGGTAAGGGGGGTGGGGTGTTCTTGAGGCATGCACCCCAGCCCTACCACAGGGCCCCCGAAGCCGCCGTCAAGGCCCGCCCGAACACAGCGATTGCCGCCTCTACTTCGTCCTGGCTGGTAAAACGCCCGACACTTACCCGCACACTCTTGCGCGCCCGCGCTTCATCCAGGCCCAGCGCCAACAGCACATGCGAAGCCGCATTGCTCGCCGAATTGCATGCCGAAGTGGTCGACAGCGCCAGTTCACTGGCCAAGGCCATGCTGTTGAAACCGTTGGCCTCGATACACAGGTTCAAGGTGTGAGGAATGCGCTGCGTGGCACAGCCATTGAGGCTGACGCCTGGCAAGGCCAGCAACCCTTCACGCAAGCGCCTGGTCAGTTGCTCGATACGCTGGTACTCGCTGTCACCTGGCTCACCGGCCAAGGCAAAGGCACTGCCCATGCCAACGATCTGATGCGTCGGCAAGGTCCCCGAGCGCAGCCCTTGCTCATGCCCACCGCCGTGAATCTGCGCACGCATCCGCTCACGGGCGCGGGGCCCGACATACAGCGCGCCAATGCCTTTTGGCCCGTACACCTTGTGCGCCGAAAACGACATCAGGTCCACCGCCATCGCCTGCAGGTCGATGGCAAGCTTGCCGACCGCCTGGGCCGCGTCCACATGCAGCAGCGCCCCATGGGCGCGAAGACGTTCGCCAATGGCAGCGAAGTCGGTGACGGTGCCCAGTTCGTTGTTGACGGCCATCAGCGACACCAGGCGCGTGTCGGCGCGCAGGGCTGACTGCACGGCGTACGGCTGGATCAGGCCGCTGGCGTCCGGCGCCAGGCGAGTGACGGCCCAGCCCTGGCGCTCCAGCTCGTTGACGGTGTCGAGCACGGCCTTGTGCTCCAGCTGGCTGGTGATCAGGTGGCCCGGCTGGGCCATGCCCTGGGCGATGCCTTTGAGTGCCAGGTTGTTGGACTCGGTGGCGCCCGATGTCCAGACGATGTCGTCAGCCCGCGCGCCGACCCGCTCGGCTACTTGCCGACGGGCCTGCTCGACGACCTCGCGAGCGGCCTGGCCGTAGGCGTGACCACTGGACGCGGGGTTGCCGAAATTGACCTGGCGACCGAGGCAGGTGAGCATGGTTTCGATGACCCGGTCATCGACCGGAGTGGTGGCGGCGTAGTCGAAATAGAGCGGAGCGCTAGGCATGGGGCGGGTCCGTGCAATGTTGCCGTGGAGTCGGCAATCGTTGCATCAAGCGTACCCGCAGAGGTGAAAATGAATTTGCCCTTTGTGCTTCGCGAACGCGTGTTTTTGAGAATATTTTTCTCTATAGGCAGATCAAGAAAGAATAGAAATATCGATCTTTGACTCCGCTGTAAAATCAGATGCTGTCGAATAGCGTCACGCGAGCTCCAGCGTCCGTTCTTCTTCAGCCACCACGCGTTCGCACAATTCGATGATCTGCTCGCGCATCCAGCGGTTGGCCGGGTCCTGGTCAGTGCTCTCATGCCAGTACAGGTGAGTTTCGAGCGGTGGCACCTCCACCGGCAGCGGCTGGAAGCGCAACTGGTGACGGCGGGCAAAACGCTCGGGCACGGTCATGGCCATGTCGGTCTGCTGCAACACCTGCGAAGCCATCAGGTAATGCTGGGAGCGCAACGCGACCTTGCGCTGCACGCCCATCTTGCCCAGTGCCAGGTCGACGTAACCCAGCCCGTTGCGGCGGCTGGAAATATGGATGTGGGTCATGCTCAGGTAGTTGTCCAAGGTCAGCTTGGCATCCGCCAGCGGGTGGCCCTGGCGCAGGGCGCAGACGTAGCGGTCCTGCATCAGTTTGACGTGGCGTACCTGCGGGTCGGTGTTCAGCGGCGCGTCGACGGCGAAATCCAGGCGCCCGGCGGCCAGTTCCTTGGTGGTTTCGCGACGCTTGCACAGGAAGCTTTCGATCAGCACCGCCGGAGCCAGGCGCCGCAGTCGCTGGAACAGCGGCGGCAAAATCACCGCCTCGGTGAGGTCGGTCATGCTGATGCGGAAGGTCTTGTTGGCCTGCTGCGGGTTGAAGATGCGGCTTTCCTGCACCGAAGTACGCAGCAGTGCCAGGGCGTTGCGCACCGGGCCGATGATGTTCTGCGCCATGGGGGTGGGCACCATGCCCTGGGCGGTGCGCACGAACAGCGGGTCGTTGAAGGTTTCGCGCAGCCGCGACAAGGCATTGGACACTGCCGGCTGGGTGATGCCGACGATCTGCCCGGCGCGGGTCAGGTTGGCTTCGGTGTAGATTGCGTCGAAGACGATGAACAGGTTGAGGTCGACCTTGCTGAGGTTCATGGCGCCGCTCTTTGTTGGAATTATGGGTCGATCATATATCGGTTATGAATGTTTATACACGCGGAAAATAGACTAGGTAGATCGAGGCCGGCTGCTCTAGGCTCTGCCCATGTACTTCGAACCGTGAAGGTAAACCCGATGGATTTCGCCTATTCGCCCAAGGTCCAGGCACTGCGAGAGCGCGTCAGCGCATTCATGGACGCCTATGTCTACCCCGCCGAACCGGTGTTCGAGCGCCAGGTCGCCGAGGGGGACCGCTGGCAGCCCACCGCGATCATGGAAGAACTCAAGGCCAAGGCCCGGGCTGAGGGTCTGTGGAACCTGTTCCTGCCGGAATCCGAATACGGCGCGGGCCTGAGCAACCTGGAGTACGCACCGCTGGCCGAGATCATGGGCCGCTCGCTGCTGGGGCCGGAGCCGTTCAACTGCTCGGCGCCGGACACCGGCAACATGGAGGTGCTGGTGCGCTACGGCAGCGAGGTGCAAAAGCGCCAATGGCTGGAGCCCCTGCTACGCGGTGAGATCCGTTCGGCATTTGCCATGACCGAACCGGACGTTGCGTCTTCGGACGCCACCAACATGGCGGCCACCGCCGTGCGTGACGGTGACGAGTGGGTCATCAACGGCCGCAAGTGGTGGACCTCCGGCGCCTGCGACCCGCGTTGCAAGGTGATGATCTTCATGGGCCTGTCGAACCCCGAAGGGCCGCGTCATCAGCAGCACTCGATGGTGCTGGTACCGACCGATGCAGCGGGGGTGAAGATCGTCCGCCCATTGCCGGTATTCGGTTATGACGATGCGCCACATGGCCATGCCGAAGTCCTGTTCGAGAACGTGCGGGTACCGTATGAAAACGTGGTCCTCGGGGAGGGTCGTGGTTTCGAGATCGCCCAGGGCCGGCTGGGCCCGGGCCGCATTCACCATTGCATGCGTTCGATCGGCATGGCCGAGCGGGCACTGGAGTTGATGTGCAGGCGCTCTGTCGAGCGGACCGCTTTCGGCAAGCCATTGGCGCGCCTTGGCGGTAACGTCGACAAGATTGCCGATTCGCGTATGGAGATCGACATGGCACGCCTGCTGACGCTGAAAGCGGCGTACATGATGGACACGGTCGGCAACAAGGTCGCACGCAGCGAGATTGCACAGATCAAGGTCGTGGCGCCGAACGTGGCGTTGAAGGTGATCGACCGGGCGATCCAGATGCACGGCGGGGCAGGGGTGAGTGGTGACTTCCCGCTGGCCTACATGTACGCCATGCAACGCACCCTGCGCCTGGCGGATGGGCCGGATGAGGTGCATCGGGCGGCGATTGGCAAGTACGAGATCGGCAAGTATGTGCCGGTCGAGATGTTGCGCAGCGCAAGGTGATGCAAGCCTGCTCCGGCCTATTCGCGGGCAAGCCCGCTCCCACAGGTAAAGCGCAGGCTATGAAGGCGACTCCATTCTGGGAGCGGGCTTGCCCGCGAATAGGCCGGAGCATGGTTACTGGGTTTTGAGATCAACCATCAGATCCTTGGCCGCCTTGGTGGCCAGCACCGTCATCAACTTGCTCATCTCGTCCTGACGCCCCACACCCGCGTCCGAGCCCCCCATCATCACGCTGGGTACGGGGGCCCGTGCTGCGGCTTCGGCCCAGACCCGGTTGATCTGCACCAGCGCCTCCAGCTTGGTCTGCAAAGCCCCGTCCGCCTTGAGCGAAGCCTCACGGGCGTGGGCCTCGGCATCGGCGGTGATCCTGGTGGCTTCGGCGTTGACCCGGGCTTTGTCGCGCAGCAGTTCGGCGGTCTGCTTGTCGATTTCGGCGCGGCGCTTTTCCCGCTCGGCGTTGATAAGGGTGAGCTGCTTTTCGGTTTCGGCTGCGGTGGTGCGCTCGATCTGCTGGCGCAGGCTTTCCTGGCGCTTGGCCTCGACGTCTTTGGCGCCACGGGCCGACACCAGCTGCTTCTCTTCCTCTTCCTTGAGCCGGTTCTGCCGCGCCACCGCCAGTTCGGCCAGCGCTTGCTGCACGCGCACCATGCGTTGCTGGTATTGGGGGTTGGGGTCGATATGGGTCACCCGGGCATCGACCAACTCGACACCGAACAGGCGAAATTGCTGCTGCTTGCGTAGCTCCTGGCCGTCCTTGTCGAGCCGCTTCTCGATGACGAAGCGGGTCGCGCTGTTATCGCCGAAACTGCCTTGCTCGGTGCCGGACTGCAGGATCGCGGTCTGTGCGGGGTAGTTGTCACGCTGCACACGGATTTCCTTGCGGCTGGTCAGGTACAGCCCGTTGCGCAACTGGTTTTCGAACTCGGCGCCAAAGTGGCTGCGATTACCGGCGTAGTAATCGTCAGCACTCATCATGGAAGCTGTGGCCTGCAAGGTTTCCTTGACCGCTGGCAACAGGGCGCGCTGCAGGAAATTGTCCGGCGTGCGGTATTCCTGGGCGATCTTCAGAAACGCCTCGCCCGATGGCAGGCGGAACTGGGTACTGAATTCGGCCTTGGCGTCGACGTTGCCCAGGAACACGATGGGCAGGTTTTCGATGGTTATCGAAGGGTGCCCGCTGCGGTTGTCTTCCAGGCTGTCCACTTGCAGGGCCGACTGAACACCGATGGTCCGCCGCCAGGCGGTGCTGCGGCCGAACCACTTGGTGGCGTAGCCCACTTCCTCGACTACTTTTTCCTCGCCGAAGATCGTCCGTACATGGGTCATCTGGCCCGCTTCGTTGTAGAACAACACCGCATTGAACAGCACGGCGCAGACGCCCACGGCGATCACCGGTAGGGCAACGGCAGCAATCAGCTTAGGACTGACGCGTAAGTGGGAGAGGTCAGGTATCGGAAGTTTTTGCATGGGGCACTCCTTCAGGGGGAGTGTGCATGCTGGTCAAGAGTGGCAACGCTATAAAGTCGGGAGATTCAATTTTTGCTGTAGGAAGTTTCCACTAACCGGATACGGAATATTCGTCAGACTGTTATTGAAAGCTAATTTTACTAACTCTGTAGGAAACGTCTGATTTTCCACTCCAGGCACTAGAACCCCCTTGGCAGCTGTTAGGTTTCAAACCTGATAAATGCACAGGGAGTAATGCCGATGCGGGTCAATCTTGATGGCAGAGGCCAGGCGGTCGATGGTGATATCACGACCACTGGCGCCGTTTGCATCGCCACCGGTACCGGGTACACGTCCGATGGGCGCGAGGTAGTCAGGGAAGGCGACCCCACTACGGAGTGTCCGCTTTGTGGGCAGGAAGGGATGGTGGCCGAAGGGGTGGCGTTTTTCATCTCTTCCGGCAGACGGGTGGCGATGGATGGTGCGCTGGTCGTCTGTGCCTGTTCGCCTGGCAGCAACCGGGTGGTTGCACCGCTGAATCAGGCACCGCCATCGAGGCAGGCCAGGCCAGCCGTACAAGTGTCTGAGGCTCACACTGAGCACTTTGTGCAATCTGCGATGACAGCCATGCCTGGTTCGCTGGAACCGGGGTTCTATGTGGTGCCCCGGCACATGTCGTTCGCGCAGGTGCTGCTGCAGTTGCAGGGGCACGACGGCACCCTGCCGATCTCACGCCTGCAGCGGCTCAACCCCACCTTCGAGCAAGGGTTCAAGGGCGGGGAGATCTTCGTGATCGGTGATCCGGACAACGGTAATGCGTGCACTCGCGAGGAAGCCCAGCTGATGGCGGCCGCAGAGCATGCGCGGCGGGCACTGGCAGCGCTTGATATTGCCGAGTCGGATTTCATGATGCAGCACCAGGCCGAGATAGCGGGGTTGCTCGGTGATGCCAGCCAATCGATGGGGGTGGGCAAGGACATGCTCGATCAAGGGCTGAAGCAAGTTAGCGGGACACTGAGCAAGATCGAGCATCTGCATCAAAGTGAGTTTTTGCGCCATGGCCATCTGAACAGCCCGGGTTTCTTTGCTGAGCGGCGGCAGTTATTGCAGCAGCTCGACGGGCAGCTGAAAGCGGCGTTTCTCAACAAAAAGCTCAATCTTGGGAGCTATGAACGGCTGAAGAAGAGTTTGAATATTTCGACCAAAAGCCTTGTGCATCATTGGTCGAAAGCGGGCGGGCCGGGGCAGATTCCGGGCTATGCGACGCATTTGGATAAGGTGGCGAAGCTTGGCAAGTATCTTAAGTGGGGCGGGCATGCTGCGTTGGGGGTGGGCGGGGCTTCCTCGTATTTGAAGGTTGAAGAGGTATGCCGTGCAGGTGAAACTGAAGAGTGTGAACGTGTTCGTATCAAGGAAGCTGGCAGCTTTGCAGGCGGTACGTTGGGAGGTGTGGCTGGTGGCGCCTTGATTGGTGGCGCGGCTCTATCAGCATGTGCTGTTTTCACTGTAGGCATCGGGACACCAGCATGCGGGATCGTTTTGGTTGGCGCAGGTTCATATTTTGGCGCGTGGGCAGGTGAAAGTGCCGGTGAGTTCATAGGAGAAAAGATCTATGAATCACGCAGTGATTGATATGAATGCGTGGTCACTAAATCTTCAGTTGGCCTTCGCAATAACACCTTTTGCATTCTTAGTGATTGGTCTCAGTGTCTGCGCGAGCGTCGCTTTCTCCCGCGAGTTTGAAGTCGTAAACCGCTCCATACGTAGCAGCGCTTATCTAGAGCAAATTAAAATACAGTTGGGTACGGGTAGCTATCGCGCGCGGTGGATGATCGTCTGTGGAGTTTGCGCAGCTCTTACTTTTCCTGGGTTCCATGCCCGGATTGGGGTTGTTAGTATTGATGAGATAAAAAAATTCCCATCTGCGATTAAACGTAAACTCGTTTTTTCTTCCTGGATGACAATTGTTGGTTCATGGTGGTTGCTACTTGTTTTTCTGTTGATCAAGCTAGCAAAAAATTAAAAATGCACCTTTAGACCCGCAACTGCGGGTCTTCCTCTTTCTCAGCCTTCTCGTTCCCGTCCGGCGTCTTTTCCAACGCCGTACCGTCCACCACCGCCTTCTCCCCCCGCGTCTTGATCAACGAAACCACCACTCCACCCAGCAACAACCCGAACGTCACCCCCAACGACAGCAACGCCGGCACCTTGCCCACCATGCCGTGGTAGAAGATCTTGCAGCCAATGAAGATCAGCACCAGCGCCAGCGCATACTTGAGATAAACGAACCGGTGCATCAGCGCCGACAGCGCAAAGTACAGCGAGCGCAACCCCAGGATGGCGAAGATGTTCGAGGTGTAGACGATGAACGGGTCCTGGGTGATGGCAAAGATCGCCGGCACGCTGTCGACGGCGAACACAAGGTCCGCCAGCTCGATCAGCACCAGGGCCAGGAACAGCGGCGTGGCGTAGCGCAGGGCCTTGCTTTCGCCGGGCGGCGTCAAGCGCACGAAGAAGTGAGAGCCGTGGATCTGGTCGGTCACGCGCATGTGTCGGCGGACGAATTTCAAGATCGGGTTGTTGGCAAGGTCGGGGTGGCTGTCCTCCTTCGACAAGGCCATCTTCACCCCGGTGAACAGCAGGAAGGCGCCGAACAGGTAGAGCACCCAGGCAAAATTCTGCACCAGCGCCGCACCGACGCCGATCATGATCGCACGCAGGAACACCACGCCGAGAATGCCCCAGAACAGCACGCGGTGCTGGTAGCGGCGGGGGATGGCGAAGAAACCGAAGATCATCGCCATGACGAACACGTTGTCCATCGACAATGACTGCTCGACCAGGAAACCGGTGTAGAACTCCAGCGCCGACTGCGCGCCCAGTTCATGCCAGACCCACAGGCCAAACAGCACACCGACGCTGAAATAGCCCGAATACAGCAGCAGGCTCTCGCGCATTTCGATCTCGCGGTCCTGGCGGTGCAGCACACCCAGGTCGAGCACCAGCAAACCGATGACGATGGCCATGAACACCAGCCACAACCAGGTGCTGGTGCCAAGAAACGGGGAGGTGAGAAATGTCTGCAGAGCTGTCATGAGCCCCTCCTTGAATGTCGACGTTGCCAGGTGAAGATCGCAACAGTGATCCGACATCACGGCTCGGCAGCCGTCAGAGGGGCCCGGTATCACATGAGCTTGAGCCTAGACCCGTTTGCCGGTGATGCCGAATGGTGAGCTGTTACATTTCGTTGCCTGTCAATAAACCCAAACTTCCACCCGCCGGTTACGCAAGCGCCCTTGCTCCAGATCATTGCCGGCGACGGGCAACTCATCGCCCATGCCGGTCACCTCCAGCACCTCGACGCCATCGCGTGCCAGCTCGCGGCGCACGGCCTGGGCGCGCAGGCGCGACAGCAGGGCAGCACGGCCTGGCGTTTCCTTGGGGTCGCCAAAGCCCACCAGTACCGCCTTGCTCTGCAGCTTGCCGGCCTGGCGCAGGTAGTCGGCGACCCGCTGCACATCGCGCAGGGCCTTGTTGTCGAGGTTGGCGCTGCCTTCCTGGAAGCGGAAGTTGACGCTCAGGCGTTGTGCCTGCCGGGCCAGAGCGCGATAGCGCGGCGGCATGTCGGCCTGCGCTGCTACCGGTTGCGCCTTGACCTGCTGCGAGACAAAGCCCTGTTCGGCGACAATGGCCTGGCCGGCCGGGCTCTGGGCGAAATCGGCGAGTGCTCTGGCCTGGGGTCTGGCGTTGGCCGGCAGGTAGAAGTACAGCCGCCGTGACAGCGGGTAGTCCTCGCTGGCGACCAGCGGGCGGTCTGGCAGCATGGCCGGTGCATCGCCCTCGGCCACTGCCAGCACCTTGGCTCCGTGCACCGCTGACAGGCTGCTGAAACCGATGGCGTGACGATCAGCGCCGACCCGCTCGGCCAGTTGTTCGCTGGACTCAAAGCGCTGCGCCTGCCTGGCCAGCTCGCCCTGATGCGGTTCCAGCACCAGTGCCTTGAAGGTTTCATAGGTACCGGAGCGGTCATCACGTGCATACAGGTGAATAGCGCCGCCGGCCACGCCCAGTTGCTCCCAGCGCTGGATCTGCCCGGAGAAGACCTGCGCCAGTTGCCGGGTGGTTAGCTGAAGCAGCGGGTTTTCAGGGTGGACGATGACGGCCACGCCATCCAGGCCGATGACTTGTTCGGCACTGGCCGAGCGCAGGTCGCCGAGGGCTTTGAGCTGGTGCACCTCGGCATCGCTGATGGGGCGTGAGGCTGCAGCCAGGTCGGCCTTGCCCTGGCCCAATGCGGCAAAACCAGTGCTCGAACCGTGGGCGGCAATGTCGATATGCAATGCCTGGCCTTGTGCATCGCGGGCCTTGATCACGACTTCGTTGGCCACCGCGCCTGGCCATTGCTCGATGTCCGTCGCTTGCTGCTCGCGCAACTGCGCTTGCACCAAGGCCGGCAGCAACGCAGCGCCAATGGTGTTGGAGCCCTGCACGCGCAAGTACACGGGTTCGGCCTGGGCCGTCAGAGTCAGCAGGGGTAGCAGCAGGAGCAGCTGGCGGAGCATGCCGGGCAACCTTTGGCATAGAGTTGCCCGGCAGATTACGACGGTGGCGTGACCGAAATGTGACAGTCAGGCGGCATTCAGCGCATCGACAATGGCCTGGCCGACCGCCTGGGTCGAGCGGCTGCCGCCCATGTCAGGGGTGGTCGCGCCTTTGCCGATGACCGCCTCTATGGCCTGCAGGATGTCATCGTGGGCCGCCTGGTAGCGGTTGTCAGCCGTTTCCTTGCCGAGGAACTCGAGCATCAGCGCACCCGACCAGATCATGCCGATCGGGTTGGCGATGTTCTTGCCGAAGATGTCCGGCGCCGAGCCATGCACCGGCTCGAACAACGACGGGAACGTGCGCTCGGGGTTGAGGTTGGCCGACGGTGCGATGCCGATGGTGCCGGTGCAGGCCGGCCCGAGGTCGGAGAGGATGTCGCCGAACAGGTTGGAAGCCACCACCACGTCGAAGCGCTCCGGTTGCAGCACAAAACGCGCGCAGAGGATGTCGATGTGCTGCTTGTCCCAGGTGATCTCCGGGTAGTGCGCAGCCACGGCTGCGGTGCGCTCGTCCCAGTAAGGCATGCTCACGGCCATGCCGTTGGACTTGGTGGCCGAGGTCACGTGCTGGCGCGGGCGATTGTGCGCGAGTTCGAAGGCATATTCGAGGATACGGTCGACGCCACGGCGAGTGAACACCGATTCCTGCAGGACGAATTCGTTGGCAGTGCCTTCGAACATTCGCCCGCCCAACGACGAGTACTCGCCTTCGGTGTTTTCCCGCACCACCACGAAGTCGATATCGCCAGGCTGCTTGCCGGCCAGCGGGCAGGGCACGCCAGGGAACAGGCGCACCGGGCGGATGTTCACGTACTGGTCGAAGTCGCGGCGGAACTTGAGCAGCGAGCCCCACAGGGAAATGTGGTCAGGCACCTTGTCGGGCCAGCCGACGGCACCGAAGTACAAGGCGTCGAAGCCCTTGAGCTGGTCGAACCAGTCGTCCGGCATCATCTTGCCGTGGGCCAGGTAGTAGTCGCAGCTGGCCCATTCGAAGAACTCGAACTGCAGATCCAGGCCATGCTTGCGGGCGGCGGCTTCGAGCACGCGGATACCTTCCGGGAGTACTTCATTACCGATGCCGTCGCCGGGGATGGCGGCGATCTTGAAAGTCTTGGTCTTGGTCATGGCCACACCTTGTGTCTGGGTAACTGATATGGCCATGCTATAAGGGTTCTTTGTATAGATAATCTTCCAGATCATGCATTGTTGGTGCACGTATCGTGAATAATCTGCCAAACCTCGACGACCTCGATATTTTCCTCCAGGTGGCCCGCCGCGCGAGCTTTGCGGCGGTGGCCGAAGCCCGCGGCATGTCGGCGGCATTCGTCAGCAAGCGCATCCGCCTGCTCGAAGCGGACCTTGGTGTGCGCCTGCTGCACCGCACTACCCGGCGGGTGACGGTGAGCGAGGAGGGCGAGCGGGTGTACCGCTGGGCGCAGCAGATTTTCGAGGCACTGCAGCGCATGGGCGATGACCTGGACGCCGGCCAGCGTGAGCCGGCCGGGCAGTTGCGCATCGCCAGCAGCCTGGGCCTGGGCCGGCGGATGGTCGCGCCGGCGTTGTCGGAGCTGGCGGCGCGCTACCCGCGGCTGGACATTCGTCTGGACGTGCATGACCGCCTGGTGGACCTGGTGGCCGAGGGCGTCGATCTGGATATCCGCGTGGGCGACCAGATTGCCCCGAACCTGATCGCCAAGCGCCTGGCACGCAACTGGCGGGTGCTCTGTGCCGCGCCGGACTATCTTGCCCGGCGTGGCACGCCGAAGAGCCTGGCAGAGCTGGCCAGCCATGACTGCCTGGTGATCAAGGAACGTGACCACCCGTTTGGGCTCTGGCACCTGGAGGGGCCTGCGGGCGAGGAAAGTGTGCGGGTCACCGGGGCGTTGTCGAGCAACCACGGCGAAGTGGTGCACCAGTGGTGCCTGGATGGGCGTGGGATCGTGCTGCGCTCATGGTGGGATGTGCACGACAGCCTGGCCGATGGCCGGCTGGTGCAGGTGCTGGAGGGGTATCGGCAGAGTGCCGATATCTGGGCGGTGTATACCGCGCCGTTGGCCGGGTCGGCCAAGGTGCGGGTGGCGGTGGAGTTTTTCCGCGAGTACTTTGCCCACAGGTTTCAGATCCCGGGTTGACAGTGCCGGCCTCTTCGCGGGTAAACCCGCTCCCACAGGGTGTTTTGCATTCCCCGTGGGAGATTCTATGGCAGGAGGCAATTTCTTTGAGGAGCCAGCCTCCCAGCGTTTTCCGTTGCCTTCAGGCGTGAAGCATCGCACTTGAAACTTCTTCCAAGTGTTTGGGCGCAACATCGGACCCTCAAGTGGGCTGCGCAGCAGCCCATCCCGCTCTAGCTGGCGAGTTTGGCACCTCCGGTGTACACCTCTGGCTTCCAGTCTGCCTGGTGCCTCAATAAGCCAAAGGCTAGCCTGGCCAGGCGGC